>NZ_JBFUBP010000005.1:0-320044 GCF_056405675.1 Polaromonas sp. P1_F4
AAGGACGAAGGCGGCCGCCACACGCCCTTCTTCAACAACTACCGCCCCCAGTTCTACTTCCGTACGACGGACGTGACCGGAGCGATCGAGTTGCCAGAAGGCAAGGAAATGGTCATGCCAGGCGATAACGTGTCGATCACCGTCAAGCTGATCAACCCGATCGCCATGGAAGAAGGCCTGCGCTTTGCCATCCGCGAAGGCGGCAAGACCGTCGGCGCCGGCGTCGTTGCCAAAATCATTGCGTAATTTCCGCAAACCATAAGGAATTACCATGGCCACCAAGCAAAAAATCCGCATTCGCCTGAAGGCGTTTGATTACAAGCTGATCGACCAGTCGGCAGCTGAAATCGTTGACACTGCCAAGCGCACCGGTGCGATTGTCAAGGGCCCTGTGCCCCTGCCAACGCGCATGAAGCGTTTTGACATCCTGCGTTCGCCCCACGTCAACAAGACGAGCCGCGACCAGCTGGAAATCCGCACGCACCAGCGTCTGATGGACATCGTGGACCCTACGGACAAAACCGTGGACGCCCTGATGAAGCTCGACCTGCCTGCCGGCGTGGACGTCGAAATCAAGCTGCAGTAAGCAAAAAATCGGGGTTTCGGCCACAAGCCGGCCCCCAAATCGACAGGTTTTAGCCCGGGTTTGCCATTTTTGGCCGCCTGGGCTATACTCTTGGGCTGTCCTTTACATATTGGCTTCTTGCTTCTATGGATTGGGTGGTTTTATTAACTGTCTTTCACATCAAAACGTCTGTGGCCAATTGAAGTCGCAGCGGTGAAAGTTACGAAAGAACACATCATGAGTCTGAGCAACTCCCTCGGGTTGCTGGGCCGCAAAGTTGGCATGATGCGTCTGTTTACGGATGATGGGGACACAGTTCCTGTTACCGTGGTGGATGTATCGAACAACCGCGTGACCCAGGTTAAAACCGAAGCAAATGACGGCTACGATGCCCTTCAAGTGGCATTTGGCGCGCGCAAAGCATCGCGCGTGACCAAGCCGGCCGCCGGCCACCTTGCGAAAGCAGGCGTTGAAGCTGGTGAAATCCTGAAAGAATTCCGCGTGACGGCTGACGTCGCAGGCAAATACGCTGCCGGTACTGTTGTGCCCGCAGCCGACGTGTTTGCCGTGGGCCAGCTGGTGGACGTGCAGGGCACCTCCATTGGTAAAGGCTACGCCGGCACCATCAAGCGCCACAACATGAGCTCGCAGCGCGCGTCGCACGGTAACAGCCGTTCGCACAACGTTCCCGGCTCTATCGGTATGGCGCAGGATCCCGGTCGCGTGTTTCCTGGTAAACGCATGACGGGCCACCTGGGTGACGTCACCGTGACCACGCAAAACCTGAACATCGTGCGCATCGACGAGGCCCGTCAGCTGCTGATGATTCGCGGCGCTGTGCCTGGTTCCAAAGGCGGTTTTGTCACGGTTCGCGCCGCGATCAAGGCCAAGCCCACCACCGCTGCTAAAGGAGCGAACTGATGCAGGTCGAACTCCTGAATGACCAAGGTCTGGCTTCGTCCAAAGTGGACGTGCCTGATACCGTGTTTGGTCGCGAATACAACGAAAGCCTGATTCACCAGGTGGTCGTGGCCTTCCAGGCCAACGCCCGCCAGGGTACCCGGGCCCAGAAGGACCGTGAGCAGGTTCGTCACTCGACCAAGAAGCCTTTTAAACAAAAGGGTACTGGTCGTGCTCGTGCTGGTATGACGTCTTCGCCGCTGTGGCGCGGCGGCGGTCGTATCTTCCCGAACATGCCTGATGAAAACTTCACGCAGAAGATCAACAAGAAGATGTATCGCGCCGGCATGGCGTCCATCTTCTCGCAACTGGCGCGCGAAGGCCGCCTGGCTGTGGTTGATTCGCTGGCTGTGGATTCACCCAAGACGAAAGTCCTGGCTGACAAGTTCAAGGCCATGAACCTCAACTCGGTGCTGGTCATCGCTGATGTGGTTGATGAAAACCTGTACCTGGCTTCCCGCAACCTGGTGAACATCCTCGTGGTTGAGCCCCGTTACGCCGATCCGGTGTCGCTGGTTCATTACAAGAAGGTTCTGGTCACCAAGGCTGCCATGGACCAACTCAAGGAGATGTTCGCATGAGCGCCCGTAACCCATCTTCTCCAAAACTGAAATTCGACGAAGGCCGCCTGATGCAGGTTCTGGTCGCTCCCATCGTGTCTGAAAAGGCGACGATGATTGCGGACAAGACCAATGCCGTGACCTTCAAGGTGCTGCAGGACGCAACCAAATTTGAAATCAAGGCTGCTGTGCAGCTGATGTTCAAGGTGGACGTCCAGTCGGTTGCCGTCCTGAACATCAAAGGCAAGACCAAGCGCTTTGGCAAATCTGTGGGCCGCCGCGACAACATTCGCAAGGCCTACGTGACGCTCAAGCCAGGTCAAGAACTCAACCTCGGTGGGGAGTCTGCGTAATGGCTGTCATTAAAATGAAACCCACCTCTCCCGGCATGCGCGGGATGGTGAAGATCTCCCGGGATCACCTGCACAAGGGTGAGCCTTACGCGCCGCTGCTGGAGCCACAATTCCAGAAGTCCGGCCGTAACAACAATGGGCACATCACGGTTCGCCACAAAGGCGGTGGTCACAAGCATCACTACCGTGTGGTCGACTTCAAGCGCAACAAGGATGCCATTCCGGCCAAGGTCGAACGTATCGAGTACGACCCCAACCGCACGGCCCACATTGCGCTGCTCTGCTACGCCGACGGCGAACGCACCTATATCATCGCCCCCCGCGGCCTTGAAGTCGGCGCCACGCTGATCAGCGGCTCGGAAGCGCCGATTCGCGTCGGCAACACCCTGCCGATTCGCAATATTCCTGTCGGTTCGACGATCCATTGCATCGAGATGCAAATCGGCAAGGGCGCGCAAATCGCCCGTTCCGCCGGCACCTCTGCAACCTTGTTGGCCCGCGAAGGTACCTACGCCCAGGTGCGTATGCGCTCCGGTGAAGTTCGCAAGATCCACATCGAATGCCGCGCCACCATTGGTGAAGTCGCCAACGAAGAACACAGCCTGCGCCGTCTCGGCAAGGCCGGTGTGAAGCGCTGGATGGGTATTCGCCCGACCGTTCGCGGTGTGGTGATGAACCCGGTTGACCACCCGCACGGCGGTGGCGAAGGCAAGACCGGCGAAGGCCGTCATCCTGTCGATCCATGGGGTAACCTGACCAAGGGCTACCGCACCCGCAACAACAAGCGCACGCAAGTGATGATTGTTTCGCGTCGCAAGAAGTAAGGCTAACCCATGACACGTTCACTCAAAAAAGGTCCGTTTGTCGACCATCATTTGGTAGCAAAAGCCGACAAGGCCGTTACCAACAAGGACAAAAAGCCGATCAAGACCTGGTCGCGTCGCTCCATGATCCTGCCCGAGTTCATCGGCCTGACCATCGCCGTTCACAACGGCAAGCAGCACGTACCTGTCTACATCACCGATCAAATGGTTGGCCACAAGCTGGGCGAGTTCGCACTCACCCGGACTTTCAAAGGTCATCCGGCTGATAAAAAAGTTGTGAGAAAGTAAGGAAAAGACCATGGAAACACGTGCAACCCTCCGGGGCGTTCGTCTGTCGGTCGACAAGGGCCGTCTGGTCGCTGACCTGATCCGCGGCAAGAAAGTGGATCAAGCCCTCAACATCCTGAATTTCACGCAGAAAAAAGCTGCTGGAATCATCAAGAAGGTTGTGGAGTCCGCCATCGCCAACGCTGAACACAACGATGGCGCCGACATCGACGAGCTGAAGGTGAAAACCATCTACGTCGAACAAGGTGCCACGCTCAAGCGTTTCTCCGCGCGCGCAAAAGGCCGCGGCAACAGCATCAGCAAGCCCACGTGCCATGTGTACGTGGTCGTTGGCAACTAAAGGCAGCAGGATATGGGACAAAAAATCAACCCAACCGGGTTTCGCCTTGCAGTTAGCCGCAACTGGTCTAGCCGCTGGTACGCAAGCAACCGTGATTTCGCCGGCATGCTGGCTGAAGACATCAAGGTTCGCGAGTACCTGAAGGCCAAGCTCAAGAATGCTGCGGTTTCGCGCGTTCTGATCGAGCGCCCCGCCAAGAATGCCCGCATCACGATTTTCTCGGCACGTCCGGGCGTCGTGATCGGCAAAAAAGGCGAGGATATCGAGAACCTCAAGAAAGAACTGAGCCGCCAGCTGGGCGTGCCGGTCGCCGTGAACATCGAAGAAGTTCGCAAGCCTGAAATTGATGCCAAGCTCATCGCTGACAGCATCACCCAGCAGCTTGAAAAACGCATCATGTTCCGCCGTGCGATGAAGCGCGCCATGCAAAACGCCATGCGTCTGGGTGCCCTGGGCATCAAGATCATGTCGTCCGGCCGCCTCAACGGCATTGAAATCGCTCGTTGCGAGTGGTACCGCGAAGGTCGCGTGCCTCTTCACACCCTGCGCGCCGACATCGACTACGGCACCTCTGAAGCCAAGACCACCTATGGTGTGATCGGCGTCAAGGTCTGGGTCTACAAGGGCGATACGCTGGGCCGCAACGATGCGCCAGGCGCCAAGATGGCGGAAACACCGGCCGACGAAGAACGCAAGCCGCGCGGCCCACGCCGTGATGCCCGTCCTGGCGATCGCCCTGGTTCCGACCGTCCTGCTCCACGCGGTGCCCGTGCACCACGCGGTGCGACCAACACCGCTCCGGTAGATGGAAGCGACAAGCCGGCTGAAGCTACTCCTGGTAGCGAAGCCCCGAAAACCACCGTTAAGCGCGTCCGTAAAGCCGCGCCAGCTGCAGCAGCTGACGGTGCCAAGACCGAGTAATCGGTCTATTAACGGAGAATCAAAATGCTGCAACCCGCTCGCAGAAAATACCGCAAAGAGCAAAAAGGCCGTAACACCGGCATCGCAACCCGGGGTTCCTCGGTTGCGTTCGGTGACTTCGGTCTCAAATGCACTGACCGTGGCCGTCTGACGGCCCGTCAAATTGAAGCCGCACGCCGTGCGATTTCCCGTCACGTCAAACGTGGCGGCCGTATCTGGATCCGTGTCTTCCCGGACAAACCGATTTCCCAAAAGCCTGCTGAAGTGCGTATGGGTAACGGTAAAGGTAACCCAGAGTACTACGTGGCTGAAATCCAGCCCGGCAAGATCGTCTTTGAAATCGTTGGTGTGCCTGAAGAGCTGGCCCGCGAAGCGTTCCGCCTGGCATCCGCCAAGCTGCCGCTGCGCACCACCTTCGTCAGCCGCATGATTGGCCAGTAAGGGGAAATGACAATGACCAAATCTACTGAACTGCGCCAAAAAGACGTTGCCGGCCTGAAAACCGAAGTCAAAGAGCTGCAAAAAGCCCACTTTGGCCTGCGCATGCAAAAAGCCACGCAGCAACTGACCAACCTTTCCACGCTGCGTTCCACGCGTCGCAGCATCGCTCGCGCCAAGACTATCCTGGCCGAAACCATCGTCAAGCAAGGAGCCAAAAAATGACGGAAGCTAAAAAATCCCTCAAGCGCACCTTGATCGGCAAGGTGGTCAGCGACAAGCGCGCCAAGACCGTCACGGTTCTGGTTGAGCGTCGTGTGAAGCATGAGCTGTACGGCAAGATCGTATCGCTGTCCAGCAAGTACCACGCCCATGACGAAAAAGGCGAGTACCACACGGGTGACGTGATCGAGATCACCGAAAGCCGCCCGATCTCCAAGACCAAGAACTGGGTTGTGACCCGTCTGGTTGAAAAGGCTGCGGTCGTTTAGGTCTTGAGTTCAACTTAAGGCTGACTCCGGTCACGCTCAAAAAACGGCTCACTTCGGTGGGCCGTTTTTGTTTGTGCTTTCTGCGATGCCGCTGGTGTGCCGCCGTCCCTCCGGGCTTTCGAAGTATGACCTTCACGTGCGCGCCGCCTTTTGCACAGTGAGCACACGCTTGCCGCCGCCGCACTACACTTCGGGTTTGATTTCCCCACTTCATTCACAACCCATCCATTCTTGAGGAGCACACCATGATCAAAGTAGGCGACACCCTTCCGGCCACCACGCTGATGGAATTTTCTGAAGTTGAAGGCAATGGCTGCAGCATTGGTCCCAACCCGGTCGACGTGGCCAAGGCCACTGCCGGCAAGACCATTGCGCTGTTCGCACTTCCTGGCGCGTTCACGCCGACCTGCTCGGCCAAGCACGTGCCCGGCTACGTAGAGAAGTTCGGGGAACTGAAGGCCGCAGGTGTTGACGAGGTCTGGTGCCTGAGCGTGAACGATGCGTTTGTCATGGGCGCCTGGGCACGCGACCAGAAGACCGGCGACAAGGTGCGTATGCTCGCCGATGGCAGTGCAGAGTTCGCCAAGGCCACCGGCCTGACGCTGGACCTCACGGCGCGCGGCATGGGCCTGCGCAGCAACCGCTACTCCATGCTGGTCAAGGATGGCAAGGTCGCCAGCCTGAATGTTGAAGGCCCTGGCAAGTTTGAAGTCAGCGATGCCGCCACGCTGCTGGCGCAAGCCAAAGGCTGATCACGCTGCCCCCCGGCCCTTACGGGTCTGTCAAAGCCGCTGCCTCTTTGTCAGCGGCTTTTTTTGTGCTCTGCTGGTGATGGTGGATTGACGTCGGTCAGTTAACTGCTATCAATAACATAGCTGCTTGCGCCCGGCGTTATTAGTCTTCAGCCTGTTCTATCTACAAATCGACTTTGAGGTAGTGCGCGCCCGGGATCGGGTTGTGATAGTAGGGCGGTATCTCGGAGAATCCCAGCTCGGCATACAGGGCGCGCGCCGATTCCATGTCGTCCAGCGTGTCCAGCAGCACCGAGGAATAGCCCGCCACGCGCGCCGCATCCAAAATCGCCTCCGCCAGCTGCCGGCCCAGACCGAGGCGGCGAAACGGCAGGCGTACATACAGCCGCTTCATTTCCCCGGCATTCGGGTAATCGACCGAATCCAGCGCCCGCAGCGCGCAGCAGCCGGCGACTTCGCCGTCGACCAAAGCCAGCAGCAGCGCACCCTCAGGGTCATCGTACTCACCGGGCAGTTCGGCCAGTTCGGCCTCAAAGTTCTGGAAGCACAGGTCAATGCCCAGCTGCTCCGCATACTCGCGAAAAATCAGCCGCGTGGCAGCCAGCTGCGCCGGCGTGTCGGGCGTGATGAACTGGATGGAGGGGCGTTGCACGGATCGGCGGGGAGAAGTCGACAACCAGTTTACCGTGATTTGCAACTGGGGAGCAGGCCCGGGACGCCCCGGCCGGAAGCATCAAAATGCAGGCGCGGCCAGTGTAGACACCCAGTAAGCCACGCCGCCGCAGACCGCCAGGATCAGCGCCGCAGCCAGGCGCGAGACCGTGTCGTCCCGCGATGGCGGGGCCGGCACCACCAGCTCCTTGTCGCCGTGCAGCATGGCGCCGACCAGGTTGTGCTTGCGGGTCAGGTAATAAACGATGGCCGCGATGTGCAATACCACCAGGGCCAGAAGCACCCACTTGCCAATGTTCTTGTGGTAGTTGGTTGCCAGGCCGACGGTGGCGTTGGAGACAAAACGTGTCAGCGGGCCGGCAAAGGCAATTTCGTCGTCGCTCAGCAGGCCCGTGCCGACCTGAGCCACCAGAAATCCCAGCATGGCGAACACCGAACCAGCGCCTATCGGGCTGTGGCCGACACCGTGCTCGGGTTTCCCTTGGCCTTTGAGGTAGCTGATGACGCTTTGGGGCGCATAGATGAACGCACCAAAACGAGACCAGCGCCCACCCACCAGGCCCCAGACAATGCGAAACAGCAGCAGGGCCAGCACGGTGTAGCCAAACCGGAAATGCCAGACCATGGCATTGCCGCCGATGGTGCCGGTAATGGCCAGCCCAAGCACACAAGCCACCAGCGCCCAGTGAAAAAACCGCGTGGGGAAATCCCAGACGCGCACCTTGTGAAGGTTTTTATTGGTGTACATGCTCACTCCTCGTTTTTTTGGTTGTTCTATGCAACGGTGCCCTTTATACGGCCTCGCTGCCACTTGGTGCTTTCCCGTAGCGCATAAGTTCCTGCGGAACTTATCAGGTCTGGCTAAACTCAGCCCTATGGCAACAGGCAAAGTGTGTTGCCATTGCCCCATCTTAAGAAAAAACCTACGAGGAAACCCATGAAAGCTTTTGCCTGTATCGCCGCGGCCGCCACATTGATGGCCATGGCTGCTCCGGCCTCCGCGCAGTTTGCCAAACCCGAAGATGCCATCAAATACCGCCAGAGCGCGTTGTTTGTCATGGGCCAGCACTTCGGGCGTGTCGGCGCCATGGCCAACGGCCGCGTGCCCTTCGACGCCAAGGTTGCAGCGGACAACGCAGAAATTGTGGCCGAGATGGCCAAGCTCCCGTGGGTCGCCTTTGGCCCCGGCACCGACAAGGGCGGCAACACCAAAGCCAAGCCTGAAATCTGGGCCGAACAGGCCAAGTTCAAGGAAGGCCATGAAAAGCTGGTCGCAGAGACCGCCAAGCTGGCCGCCGCGGCCAAGACCGGCAACCTTGACAACCTGAAGACCGCTTTCACGGCGACGGCTGGCAGTTGCAAGGCTTGCCACGACGCATTCCGTAGCCAGTAGCCCCCTGTTGAAGCTCACTTCGTGTAGCTTCCTCTCCCCCTCAGGGGAAATAGGTTCACCCCTATCCAAGCTCACTTTGTGTAGCTTGTTTCCCCCTCCAGGGGGCGAGGCCTGCGGTCTGGCAAAGCCAGTCCCGCGGCCTCTGCTTGAAGGGGCAAACGAAAAAGCCGGTTCAACGAACCGGCTTTTTCTTTTCTTGGGCGCCCGCCTCAGGTCTCTTTGAGAAGCTTTTCAATCAGCTGGTGCAGCGCCGCAAAGTCGGGCTCGCCCACGTACTGTTTGACGATCTCGCCACGCTTGTTGACCAGGTAAGTGGTGGGTGTGAGCTGGACATCGCCCCATGCTTTGGCCACTGCGCCGGTGTTGTCGATGGCCACCTTGAAAGGTAGTTGGCGCGTCTGCGTGTAATTGACGACATAGCTGGGTGGGTCGTAGCTCATGGCCACGGCCAGCGTGTCGTAGCCTTGGGATTGGTATTTGTTGTAGGTCGAAATGACCTTCGGCATTTCTGCCACACAGGTCACGCAGCTGGTGGCCCAGAAATTGACCAGGGTGACCTTGCCTTTGAGGTCTGCGGTGGTTTTTTTGCTGCCGTCCAGCAACACAAAGGTCGACTCCGGCGCGGCCTCGGCGCCGCCACATCCCGGCAGGCAGGCAAGGGCCGCCACAGCCAAGATACCGGCCAGTGCCGTGCGGCATACTGTCAGGCGGGATGTCAATTTCATTGGAAGGACCTCATCATGCTACGTCGCAATTTTAACCAGGCCGGCGTCAGCGCGTTGGGCGCACTGATATTGGCCACTTACCACCAGGCCCACGCACTCTCGCTCGGGGACTTGTCCGGCATCAGCAATGCCGACGCCAGCGCCGGCCTGAAAACAGCCCTTGAGAAAGGCGCTGTCGCCGCAGTCGCCCTGCTGGGCAAGACAGATGGATTCCTCGGCAACCCAAAAGTTCGCATTCCCTTGCCCGGATATCTCGAAGATGCGTCGAAATTGCTAAAAAACTTCGGCCAGGGCAAGCGGATCGATGAACTGGTGACGTCCATCAACCGGGCCGCCGAAGCTGCCGTGCCCATGGGAAAGGACCTGCTGGTCAATGCGGTACGCACCATGAACGTGAATGACGCGAAAAACATCCTGACCGGCGGCGAAACCTCGGTGACCAGTTTCTTTGCCGAGAAAACCCGCACCCCGCTGGGCGTGAAATTCCTGCCGGTGGTGACCAAGGCGACCGAAAAAGTCGGCCTGGCCAACAAGTACAACGAATTCGCCGGCAGGGCCGCCGGCTTTGGCCTGGTCAAGAAAGAAGACGCCAACATCCAGCAGTACGTGACCGGCAAATCGCTGGACGGCCTGTACCTGATCATCGGCGAGGAGGAAAAGAAGATCCGGCAAGACCCGGTAGGCACGGGCAGCGCCATCCTCAAGAAGGTCTTCGGATCCATGAAATAACGGGTTTTCTGAAATATTGCATCGGAAATTGGCTTCCAGCCCATATAGGGCGGGCGCAAGCAGCTATCAAAAAGTGAGCAACATAGAGGGCAGGGCAGCGGGATCTGGTTCAGGAACAGAGACGGCGTTTTCATGGGGCGGCGGCTCCGAAAAAACGCATTTGCTTACATGCGGTTGGTAAATATGACCACGCGGGAAATGCCTTAACAGCCTCGCCGATAAACGTGCTCTGATGAGGTTGCAGCGAACGGTCTGGAGCGGCTGCAGATACTGCGGATCACCGACGGTATGTGAAGAATGCCGCTCAAGCCACCAAGCTGGGTTATGCAGGCTTCGTCCCGTGGCTGGGGGGCAACGGATGGACGCCGGCATGAAGCGCCGCAACATCAGCAAATCCGGACAATTGCCGAAACATGGATTTATCATCAAGACGGACAGCCACCGCTTCTCAGTGGGTGGCAACCTTGCGGTTCACGCTTCGGGGTTGCGTCCGGTACGGATTCGCGCTTCGCACTCCCGCACGAAACCCACGAGGTGAGCCATGAACGAGCACCCCGATCCATGCCCCAGGGGCGCCAGCCCAGCCCCTTTTGCCGCCACGGTGTCGGCGGTCACGGTATCTGGTGTGCGGCGGAAGTTATTGCTGGTTGTGCTGACGTTCGTCTCCCATGCCGCCTTCGCGGCCTCCTTGCTCAATGAGCCCATCCAGCCAATCCCCCTCACACTGAAGCAGGACCCGGCCCGTGCCGAAATCGGGCGGCAGCTGTTTCACGATCCACGCCTGTCCGGAAATGGCCGCGTGTCCTGTTTCAGCTGCCATGACCTGACCAAGGGCGGCGGTGACGGCCGTGACCGCTCCGTCGGGCTCAACGGCGGGCTGACCGGCGTCAATGCCCCCACGGTGTTCAATGCGGCGCTCAATTTCAGGCAATTCTGGAACGGCCGCGCCGAATCGCTGGAGTCCCAGGTGGACCATGTCATGCTGAACCCGATTGAAATGGGGTCGAAGTGGGAAGAAGTGGTTCGCAAGATAGCGGACGACGCGAAATACAAAAGCGCGTTTGCTGCCGCCTACAAAGACGGCGTGACCAAAGCCAATATCCAGAACGCCATCGCGGCATTCGAGCGGACGCTGATCACACCCAACTCACGCTTTGACAAATATTTGCGTGGCGACGCCAACGCCATTACCGACGCGGAGAAGGTGGGCTACGCCAAGTTCAAGCAATACGGGTGCGTTGCCTGCCACCAGGGCGTCAATGTGGGCGGCAACATGTTCCAGAAGTTCGGCGTCATGGGCGACTATTTCGCAAAGCGGGGCAACCCGACGGAGGCCGATCTTGGCCGGTACCTCGTCACCAAGGTGGAAAGCGACAAGCACGTCTTCAAGGTGCCGAGCCTGCGCAACATCGCGCTGACGGCGCCTTATTTTCACGATGCCTCGGCCAAGACACTGGAAGATGCCGTCGATGTCATGTTCAGGTACCAGCTCGGGCGCGTTGCCTCCAAAGAAGACAAGGCGTCCATCGTCAAGTTCCTCAATACGCTCACCGGCGAACGGGACTTCAAACCGTGAAAAAAAAGAATCAACTTGCCCTGGCGCCTATGGCGGCAATCACCGCCGTGCTGCTGTCCATCCTGGTGTTCCTGTATAGCAAAACCCAAAGCTTTGACGAGTCGCACTACTTTGAGGATATGGCCGTGTTGCGCCATCTGAAGCAGCTGGACGCGCAATGGGAGCTGGATGTGCTGAAGTCCAGGATCGGGATCAACACGCACTACGATGCGCTGGCCGACAACCAGGGCGGGATGGCCCGGCTCATGGAACAACTCGAGTCGGGCACCCACGCCCACAAGCACGATGCATCCGGGCAGGTGGACAAGCTCGCGTCGCTGGAACGCGCCGTGCAGGACAAAGCCGCCCTGATCGAGCAATTCAAGTCGCACAACTCTGTGCTGCGAAACTCGCTGGCCTTTCTTCCCACCGCAGCGGAAGATGTCCAGCAGTCGCTCGGGCCCGGCCGCGGTACCACAGAGCTGGCGCTCCGGCAGATTTCGTCTGGCGTCAGCAGGCTGCTGCTCGCGAGCATGCTGTACAGCCAGAGCCCGACCGACGAAAAGGGTGCCGAGATAGAAGAAGAACTGGGCCGGCTTGACGGCAAGCTGCGCCATACTCCGCCGGGCATTGCCGACAGGCTGGGGATCTTCCGCGCGCATGTCCAGACCATCCTGCGCGAACAAAAAACAGTCAATGAACTTCTCGCGGGTATTTCCTCGGCACCGACCGCCAAATTGCTCGATGCGGCCAACGATGCATCAACGATCGAGCAGCAGCGCGCGGGGGTGGAGGGCGAGCGCTACGGCCGCTACCTGCTGATTTTCTCGGCGGTGCTGGTGGCCCTGCTGCTGTATGCAGCCCTTCACGTGTTTCGCAGCCATGCCGTGATCCGGCGCGTCAACACGGAACTCCAGGCGGCCAATGAGCACCTCGAACAGCGCGTGCAGGAACGGACGCAGGAGCTGCGCCAGGCGCAAAGCGAGCTGATGACCGCGGCGCGCCAGGCGGGCATGGCAGAGATCGCCACCAATGTGCTGCATAACGTGGGCAACATCCTCAACAGCGTCAACGTCTCGGCCGACCTCATCGGCAGCACCTTGCACAAATCCAGGGTGCAGGGGCTTTCCCGGGGCGTGCAGCTGATGAACGAGCATGCCGGGGACCTGGCCCATTTTCTGGTTCATGACGAGAAGGGCAAGATACTGCCCGGCTATTTGAATGGAATCTCCCAGACCCTGGTGCAGGAGCAGCAGGGCATGCTCAAGGAGCTGGAACTCCTCACCAGAAGCATCGACCACATCAAGGACGTCGTCGCCACCCAGCAGTCGCACGCAGGCGGAAGCAGCATTGTTGAACCGGTGCAGATCTGTGACCTGGTGGAGGACGCCCTGCGAATGAACGGTGTCTCTCTGGCGCGCCACGGGGTCACTGTGGTGAAGGAGTTCGCGCAGATGCCAGAAGCACTGCTGGACCGTTCCCGGGTGCTGCAGATTCTCGTGAACCTGATCAGCAACGCCAAAAATGCCATGGCGGGTATGTCGGCCGCATCGCACCAGATCACATTGCGGGTGGAGCCTGTTGGCGAGTCGACCTTGCGGGTCTCTGTCATGGATAAGGGAGAGGGGATACCGGCGGAAAACCTCACGCGGATTTTCTCGCACGGATTTACGACGCGCAAAACAGGCCACGGCTTTGGTTTGCACAGTTGCGCGCTGGCGGTCAGCCAGATGGGCGGGACACTTTCCGCTCACAGCGACGGGCCGGGTCTGGGGGCCACCTTCACACTGGAGCTGCCAATGGATATCGCGCAGACCAAATCATGACGCAGCTACAGAACCAGCGCATCCTGCTGATCGACGACATGCTGTCGATTCATGAGGACTTTCGCAAAATCCTCGCGGCGAAACCGGTGGCGCGTGATCTGGACGTTGCCGAAACCGAATTGTTTGGTGAGGTCACGCAGATTTCCTACGGTGATTTTGAACTGGACTCCGCTTATCAGGGCGCCGAAGGTGTGGCAATGGTGGAGGAATCCATCCGGGCCGGGCGGCCCTATGCCATGGCTTTTGTGGACATGCGCATGCCGCCGGGCTGGGACGGGGTGGAGACCATCGAGCGGCTTTGGGGTGTTGATCCGCATGTGCAGATCGTGATCTGCACAGCCTACTCCGACCATCCCTGGGAAAATGTGCTGGCGCGGCTGGACGTGCAGGACCGCCTGCTGGTGCTCAAAAAGCCATTCGACATGATCGAAGTCAGCCAGCTCGCGAGAACACTGACCGCCAAATGGGAGCTGGCGCGGCGCGCGGCAGCACAGGTGAGCAGCCTGGAAGATACCGTGCAGGATCTCAGGGCAACCGAAGCGGCTTTGCGCCAGTCCAACAAGGAACTCGAAGCCTTCTCGTATTCGCTCGCGCATGACTTGCGCTCTCCCCTGAACTCGATTGACGGCTTCAGCCATTTGCTGCAAAAGGCCGTCAGCGGTGATGCGGCGGAACGCGCGAGGCATTACCTGAGCCGGATACGCGAGGGAGTCAGGCAAATGGGTGAGCTCACGGATGGCCTTCTGCTGCTGGCCCAGGTGTCCCGTACCAACCTGAAGATCGAGACAGTCGACCTCACGGCAATAGCCGAGCGCGTGCGCGGTGACTGCCAGAAACGCAATACCGCGCGGGATGTGAAAGTCCACATAACGCCCAACCTTACCGCTGTGGGTGACTCCGCGTTGCTGTGCCAGGTAATGGAAAACCTTATTTCCAACGCATGGAAGTTCACCGCCCATGCCACTGCCCCCGAGATCTGGGTTGGGGCGCAGCACCCCGACAACGAAAGTACGATTTATTTCGTCCGTGATAACGGCGCCGGGTTTGACATGACCTATGCAGACAAATTGTTCGGTACCTTCCAGCGCCTGCATTCGCCGGGCGAGTTTGCAGGAATGGGAATCGGGCTGGCAAGCGCTCACCGGATCATTTCCCGTCACGGCGGTCGCATCTGGGCCGAAGGCGCGGTGGGGCAGGGCGCCACATTCTTCTTCACCATACCATCGCCTGTGCGGCAACACTCGCCCGATGAAAGCCCGGCTGATGCGAAAAAACACAGGAGCCAGCCATGACTCAACTGCAGAACCGGCGCATTTTGCTGATCGACGACATGCCGTCCATCCACGAAGACTTCCGGAAAATTCTTGCGTCCAGGCCGGTTGCGCATGACCTGGATGATGCCGAAGCCCTGTTGTTTGGCGACGCCGCACCGGTGTCCGATGATGGCTTTGAGCTGGACTCGGCCTACCAGGGACGTGAAGGTCTGGACAAGGTCGAGGCGTCCATTCAAGCTGGGCGGCCCTATGCCATGGCCTTTGTGGACATGCGCATGCCGCCGGGCTGGGATGGTGTGGAGACCATCGAACGGCTCTGGCGTGTAGATCCGCAGGTACAGATCGTCATATGCACTGCCTACTCCGACCACGCCTGGGAAGACGTGTTCGCGCGGCTGGAAGCCCGGGACCGGCTTTTGATTCTCAAAAAACCGTTCGACCCGGTTGAGGTCAGCCAGCTGGCAAGAATGCTGACCACCAAATGGGAGCTGGCGCAGCAGGCGGCAGCGCAGATGAGCGGCCTGGAGGAAGCCGTGCAGGAGCGCACCCACGCCTTGCATGACAGCGAATCGCAACTGCGCCAGATCACGGACAGCGTGCCTGCCTTGATTGCCTATATCGATGCCGAACAGCGCTTTCAGTTCCATAACCTTGCCTACGAGGAAGTTCTTGGCCTGGAGCACGGCCAGATCCACGGCAAGACCATGCGCGAGCTGATGGGTGACGAGCTTCACGAAAAAGAGCGGGGCAAGATTGAAGAGGCGCTCGCTGGTTACGCGGCGCAATACGACCGCACGCAGGCCACGTCAGCCGGCCAGCTGCGCGACTACGTCATGCAGTACTTTCCACGCTACGGCGAAAACGAGGACGAAGGCAAGGTCGTCGGCTTTTTCTCGCTGGGTACCGACGTGACCGAACTCAAGCGCATTGACCGCATGAAGAGTGAGTTTGTCTCTACCGTCAGTCATGAGTTGCGCACCCCGCTGACTTCCATTCGCGGCTCACTGGGCTTGATCGCGGGCGGCGTGGCCGGGGAGCTGCCGGCCATGGCCAAAAACCTGGTCGGCATCGCCACCAACAATTGCGAACGGCTCATCAGGCTCATCAACGACATTCTTGACAGCGAAAAAATCGAATCCGGGAAAATGCGTTTTGACTTCCAGCAGATGGAGCTGCAGCCTTTGCTGGCGCAAGCCCTGACAGCCAACGAAGGCTTCGCAGGCCAGCACAACGTCAAGCTGGTTCTGGACGCCCCGGCGGAGGCGGTAAGGGTCAGCGTCGACAGCGACAGGCTGACCCAGGTCATTACCAACCTGTTGTCCAACGCCGTGAAATTCGCGCCGGCCCAGTCTCGCGTGGAAGTCCGGCTGCTGTGCAAGAACGGCAGGGTCCGGGTGGAAGTCGCCGACAGCGGCCCCGGCATTCCCGAAGAGTTCCGAAAGCGCATCTTTCAGAAATTCTCGCAGGCCGACACATCGGACACCCGAAAAATGGGTGGTACGGGCCTGGGCCTGAATATTTCGCGCGCCATCGTGGAGAGGATGGGCGGCCAAATCGGGTTCACGACGGAAACCGGCGTCGGAACCGTTTTCTTCTTTGAGCTGCCCGAGGCGGTGCCGGCGCCGATTGAAACCAGCATCAGGTCCGGCGTGGCGAACAGGCCGCTCATCCTGGTCTGCGAGGACGATCCTGACATTGCCCGCCTGATCAACCTGATGCTTGATAAAGGCGGCTTTGATTCGGACATGGTGCATAGCGCAGGGCAGGCGCTGGAGCAAGTCATGCTGATGCCCTACGCTGCCATGACGGTCGACTTGAACCTGCCCGACCAGGACGGCATCAGCCTGATCCGTGCACTGCGCCGCGAAGAGGCAACGAAAGACCTGCCGATCGTGGTGGTCTCGGCCAACGCCGAAGAAGGCGAACTCGAATTCAATACCCAGCCGCTGGCGGTTTCAACATGGCTGGAAAAACCCATCGACGAAAACCTGCTGATCCTCAGTTTGCACCGTGCCATCGGCAACATGGCTGAAGGCCGGCCGCGCATTCTGCACGTCGAAGACGACCTCGATATCCAGCGCATTGCCGCGGCCATTGCCCAGGACTTTGCCACCTTTGAATTTGCCGCCACGCTGCGCGAGGCACGCGACCAGCTGGCGCGCCGCCGTTACGACCTGGTGCTGCTTGACCTGACACTGAAAGACGGCTCGGGCTGGGGGCTGCTGGACACCATTGAAGCGCTGGACATCGTGCCGCCAGTGGTCGTGTTTTCTGCGCACGATGTGGAGTCAAAGCAAAGCCAGCGCGCCGAAGCTGTGCTGGTCAAGGCACACACCTCCAACGAAGAACTGATTCGAACCCTGCAGCGGGTGCTCGATGAAAGCCTCTGGGGAACGGTTCACCCACCTCTGAGTGCCTAGCTCACCCCCGTCCAGGCTCACTGCGTGTAGCCTGTTCCCCCCTTCCAGGGGGCGGCGCCTGCGGTCTGGCAAAGCCAGTCCCGCGGCCCCTGCTGGTGAAATACCTCCATCACTGGCGTACTCACAGAATCTTCAGGCCAGCTCGAGCCGTGGAACCGGCTTTGCCGGGCCACAGGCGGGCGGCCCCCTCGGGGGGCAGCGACCCACACGAAGTGGGGGAGCGTGGGGGCTCTACTTCTTTTGACTGGCGCGATAGACCTGCATCACCGTCGCGAAGTCGCGATCAAAGTTGATGGGCAGGAAAGTGTCGTTGCCGGGCAGCTGCTTTTTCAGTGTGGGCGAGAAGTTGTAGCTGAACGAGCATTTCTTCACGCGTGCCTGCAGTTCGGGCGAAACGTCCTTGCTCATGGTCCAGGTCTCCGTCATGAAGGGCGGGCTTTCCCAGATCGTGCGGATGCTGGAGCCTTTGACGTCGCCCTTGACGACCATGCGCTGGTACAAGTCGCTGGCCACGGCCGCAGCCGGGAAGAAGCCGTGCATCACACCCGTGACGGAGCGCTCATGCCCGTTGGAGAACACCACTTCGTAATCCTTTTCAGGCGTCAGGCCCAGCGCAGGGAACAGCGCGCGCGGCGCCAGGTTACCCGAGTTGGAAGTCGGCGTGGTGTGCGCGATCTTCTTGCCGATCAGGTCTTTCGGTTCCTTGTACGGGCTGTCGATGCGGGTGATCAGAATCAGCTTGTAGGAGTTGCGCAGGCCCGTGGCCTTGTTGCCTGGCACGCCATATGGTGCGGGCTGGCCGGCGGTGACCAACTGCGCCGCCAGGCCGGGGTTGACCTGTGCCAGCTGGACCTTGCCGGTCGAGATGCCTTCAATCAGCTCTTTTTCACCGAGGATGTCGATGTTGCTGGTCTTGTCCATCGATTCGCCTTGCGCGTTTTGCAGGTCGATGTTTCCGCAGCGTGACAGGTGGCTGAAGTAGTCGCCCCACAAGGCCATGGTTTCGCTCTTGCCGTAGGTTTTGGGCATGGCCACGACCATTTTTTCGCGAGGGCCGGAATATTTTTCGGGCGCGGGGGCAGCCGCCGCGGCTTTCGCCTTGCGTGCAGGCTTCGCCTCGTCGGTCTGGGCTGTTGCTGAACCCAGGGCGCAAGCGGCGCTGGCCAGTATTGCTGCATGGCGTAAATAAAACTTCATGTGATCACTCCTCCAGTTGTCTATGAAACGATACGCAGGAGTGCTGTTTTGTGTGCCTCTGGCCGCACAAACAGCACCCCCAACACAATTAGTGTGCATGAAGGTGTATCAAAACCAACTTTTTGTTACATTCCAATGAGTACCTTCGTGACATAAATGGCGGTATCTCCTCCGGAGGGTGTTGTTTTTCCATTGAAAAAATGCGCTGTGAGGCCGAGAAGGCCTGGGCGGCGGCCGGTTCAGGCGATGAGGGATGCGTCGATTTTCCCGAGCAGCCATTGCAGGCCGGCCAGGTGCTGTTGGTCGTGGCTGCACAGGTAGTGCACCAGGCTGCGCAGTGTGAGCGCGCCGTAGCCCTCGAATTGCGCCGTGCGGTCCAGTTGCTGTGGCGCAAGGCCCGACAGCGTTTCCAGGGTTTGGGTACGTGCCTGCCTGAACTCCGCAAGGACCTTCCGCACATCAGCCGTGGCGTAGCTGCGTTCTTTCTCCAGCACGTAGCCGTCCAGTGATTCCAGCACGGGCCTGGTTTCTGACAAGGTGCGCTGAAACCGCACGTGGTACCCGTCGATCTCGATATCCCTGACGTGGCAGACCTGCGCAATGGCGGTGAAGTGTTCGCTGGGAATGCCTTCCCACGACGGTGGCGTCCAATTCCGGTGGCTTTCAGGAACAGCCTCAAAAAACCGTTCCAGCTGGCGCGGAAAATCCGCCATGGCCTGAAGCGTTGCAGGGTTCAGGGGCTGGTCGACGTGCATCAGCCTGCCTTCCGCAGCGAAGGCCACAGCACCGCCTGCGCCACGATCACGTTCTCGCCATTGAAGGTCGCCGCCGGCGAGCCGTAAAGCTCGTAACCCATGGCAAGCACTTCACTCACCCGACGGCAAAAGCTCGCGTCATCCGGGCCGGTAAGGAGCCTGTAGGTGGGAAGACCGTCGGGGGGCGTGGTGGCGGGTGATGTCATGGCGGCAAGCAGCTGATGAACGGAGGGCGATATTACCGTTTCCGCCCACCTGCTGCAGGACGCCGTGCTGCAGACCCCCTTTTCAGGCCTTGCTCAGGCCTTCACCATCCCCGGCAAGGCCATCACACGCCCCGGCGCCGGCATCCCGGTAAAGGCAAAGTCGACCTCCGGCACGCGACCGCTCACGATGTCGGCAATCGCCGCGCCCGAGCCGCACGCATGCGTCCAGCCCAGCGTGCCATGGCCGGTGTTCAGGAAGACGTTGGAAGCTTTGCTCTTGCCGATGTAAGGCACGTTGCTCGGCGTGGCCGGGCGCAAGCCCGTCCAGAACTGCGCGCCTTCGCCATCCGTCATCTCGGGAAAGAGCTGCTTCACGCGGCGCACGATGGCATTGCAGCGCACCAGGTTCAGCTCGGTGTTGTAGCCATTGAGCTCTGCCGTGCCAGCAATGCGCAGGCGGTTGCCAAAACGTGAAAACACCAGCTTGTACTCGTCGTCCGTCAGGCTCACCTGGTAAGAAGCGGCTTCGTTGATGACGGGCAAGGTGACCGAATAACCCTTGGCCGGGTAGATGCGCAGGCTTTGCCCCAGCACCCTGGCCCACTGCGCGCTGAAAGCGCCCAGGCACATCACATACGCATCGGCTTTCAGCATTTCGACCCGGCCCCCGGCCTCGCCGCTGCCCATGGCCACCTGCACGCCGTTCAGTTGTCCTTGCGCAGCGTCCAGGCCCAGCACGGTCGTGTTGTACAAAAATTTCACACCGGCTTGTTCGCAGCGCGCAGCCAGCGCGGCGGTAAACGCGTGCGCGTCACCTGATTCATCGCTGGGGGTCATGCTGCCGCCGACGATGCTGCCGCGGCATTGCGCCAGTGCGGGTTCAATCGCCGCGCACTCATCGGCGGTTTTCATGTCCAGCTCGCAGCCGTGCTCGCGCATGATGCGCGCGGGCTCCTGCGCGGCGTCGTACTCGGCCTGGCTGGTGTAGAAGTGCAGGATGCCTTTGGTCTGCGCGTTGTACAGCAGGCCCAGTTCGGCACGCAGCTTTTGCAGCGCGCCGCGGCTGTACATGCCCAGGTTCACGATCTGCTTGATGTTTTGTGCCGTGCGCGCGGGCGTGCAGTTGCGCAAGAACTCCAGCCCCCACAGCCACTGGTTCACATCGGCGCGCAGCCTGAAAAGCAGCGGCGCATCTTCACGAGCCAGCCACTGCAGCACTTTCAGCGGCGCACCCGGGTTGGCCCAAGGCTCTGCGTGGCTTACCGATATTTGCCCGCCGTTGGCAAAGCTGGTTTCCATCGCGGCCGCGCCGCGCCGTTCGACCACCGTGACTTCGTGCCCCCGCTGCGACAAATACCAGGCCGTGGTGATACCCGTGACACCCGCACCCAAAACCATGACTTTCATGGCAGTTCCTTTTCATTCAAGCAGAACATTGCAGTAGCGCAAGCGCCGTGCCAGGGGTTGCTGTTGAATCGGAAGAATCGTGGCAACCGCCAAGCCATCACATGCTTGCGGCCGCTTCCACTGTCCTTGTTACCTGAGAGATTCAGCCGCTGCTTTTATGTCGATGACAAGCTTCGGCTTTGCTCCTTCGGTGCGCTGCACCTTGCGTGCGGCGTCTCTCCAGACGGCTGTGTGTTCCGGGCAGTACGGGACCTGAGCGATTATGGAAGTTTGCGCCTTCGGTGGCTGCCTTGGGGGGCAGCGCTCTCCTGCTTGAACGGGTTTGAATTTACCACCGAAGCCTGTTTTTCCAAGCGTGAATAGGGCGTTCAGTACAGGTCTAGCGGGTTGATTCAGGCGCTTAATAGTAGGAAGCAGGGCGGCTCAGCCTTCGCTCGCCGCCTTCACAAACGCGGCTTTGGCATCGGTATAGGCCTCGCGGTCACCCGGGTGCCTGGCCGCCAGTTCCGCCTTGAGCGCGGCATAGCGCGCCGCCAGCGCCGGGTCCGAACGCAGGGCGTCGCGAAAACGCAGGCGCTGCGCCCACACCTCACCGCCGTGAACCACCAGGTGCAGATGATGGGTGCGCCGCCCTTCTGCCCAGCGCATCAGCCATTTACGGTCAGTCAACGAGGCGTTGAATTCAGCGGAGGTCGTGTAACCGTTGGCGCACAGCGGCGCCAGAAGCGCTTCAGCCGCCGCGATTGATTCCACACCGGCCAGCATGTCAATCACCGGTTTGGCCGCCAGGTCGGGCACGGCCGTGCTGCCGATGTGCTGGATGTCGATCAGGCGGGCCGGCAGCTGGGGGGAGAGCGCACGCAGGCGGTCCCGCTCAGCCACAAACTGCAGGGGCCAGGCCGGGTCGTAGGCCTGCAAGACCACTTCCTCGTGGATAGCGGCAAGCAGCGATTCCTGGTCAGTCATGCGGGGCGTGGCTGGTGGGTTGTTGTACAGGGGCGAAAAACGCTGCGCGGCACGCCAGAATCGTTTGTGAGGCCACTTTTAGGGCATTTTGAGCATGAAAAAGGCCTTCAGCCCAATAAAGACGGGCGCGAGCAGCTACTAAAACAATAGCAACCAGAAATCCCCACGGCTGCGAATGGGGCGATCTGCATTTCATTTACCTGAGCGCCAGCACAGCTTTGCGCGCCTGTGCCAGCCGCTCTTCCAGGTAAGCGCCATAAAAGTCGGTAGACGCCAGGCCAACCAGCCGTTCCGCCAGCTCCTGCCCGGCCGGGCCCAGAAACAGCACGGTGGGCGTGAAGCCCGCTTTCCATGCAGCAACCTGGGCTGCGGCTGTCGTCCACTTGCCGTCGAAGCCAGCCAGCGGCGTGACGCGGTCGCTGATGTTGAGCTGCCAGGCCTGCAGGCTGCCGTCACGCTGCGCTGGCAGCAGGTAGTTGCGCCGCACCAGTTCGCAAAAGGGGCAGCCGGGCAGGCTGATCAGCAGCACAAGGGGTTCATTTTTCTGGATGGCAAACCCCGCCGCCACGGGCAAGGACGCGGGCACAGGCAAGGCCGTGTCTTTGGCCAGCGCAAGCCCGGGCAAGGCCAGGCCGCCTACCAAAGCGGCGGTGAACTGGCGGCGGCCCACCGGGCTCATTCAGCGCTTTCCAGCAAAATCTTCGTCAGCGCAGCCGGTTCGGTGATCATGGGGTCATGGCCGGTCTTGATCTCCACCACGCGCGAATTCGGCAGCCATGCACCGTCCCAGAATTTCGGGTCTTTCACGCGCAGGCGGCTGGGTTCGATGGTGGCCAGCGCCGGCTGCGTGCAGCTGACGAAAGTGCGCGGCACGGCCGCCACGCGTTTCACGTCAAAGTCCAGCGGCGCCTGGTAGGTGTTGCCGGGGTGCGGCGTCTGCCGGCGCTTGACCCATTCACGGTCGGCATCGTGCAGGCCGAACACCTCCGGGTCGGGCGCCGGAAAGCTGAAGCTGGGTGAAGCTTGCGCCGCCGCCATGCGCTGCTGCTGCGTGGCGCTGGCCTGCGTGCTGCTCCAGCTCTCGCCGGGCTTGGGCACCACCGCATCCACATACACCAGGTGCTTGATGCGGTCGGGCATGCGGTCAGTGACGGCCGTGCCGATCATGCCGGCATAGGAATGCACCGCGAGCGTCACCTCGTGCAGCTCTTCCGCTTCGATCAGGTTGATCACGTCGTTGATGTGCGTGTCCAGGTTGATCGTGGGTGAGAGCAAATGGGCGCGTTCGCCCAGGCCGGTCAGCGTCGGCGTGAAGACTTTGTGGTGGTCCAGCTGCAGCGCCTGCGCCACCCGCCGCCAGCACCAGCCGCCATGCCACGCGCCGTGCACCAGAACAAAATTGTGTTTCATCGCGTCACCTTTTTGTTGAAGCTTGCTGTATCAAATGGTCTTGCCACTCTTCAGTTCAGACAACTGGGCGGCTGAATAGTTCAGCACCTCGCGCAGCACTTCGTCCGTGTGCTGGCCCAGCAGCGGCGGCGGCAGGTCGGTGCGCACCGGCGTCGCACTCATACGGATCGGGCTGGAGACCAGCTTCAAATCATCCTTCACCGGGTGCTTCCACTCCGTCACCATCTTGCGCGCCTCGATCTGCGGGTCGGCAAACACCTCAGCCAGGCTGTTGATCGCACCGCACGGCACCTTCGCCGCCTCCAGCGCACCCAGCCAGTCGGCTTTGCTGCGCGTTTTCATCACCGCTTCCAGGATCGGCACCAACTGGCCACGGTTGAGCACGCGGTTGCGGTTGGTGGCAAAAAGCGGGTTGGTCGCCAGCTCCGGAATGTTGGCCACCGCGCAGAACTTCGCATACTGCGAGTCATTGCCCACCGCGAGGATCAAATGGTCCTTGCTGCCGTCAGCCGCGGGCGCTACTTCAAACACCTGGTAAGGCACGATGTTCTGGTGCGCATTGCCCGCCCGGCCAGGCGCCTTGCCGCTCACCAGGTAGTTGGCGCCCAGATTGGCCAGCATCGCCACTTGGGTATCCAGCAGCGCCATATCCACCTGCTGGCCTTCACCGGTTTTCTCGGCATGGCGCAACGCGGCCAGTATCGCCACCGTCGCATACATGCCCGTCATCAGGTCGGCCACCGCCACACCCACCTTCTGCGGCCCGCCGCCCAGGTCGTCGCGCTCACCGGTCACACTCATCAGCCCGCCCATGCCCTGAATTGCGTAGTCATACCCCGCACGGTCCGCATAAGGCCCGTTCTGCCCAAAGCCCGTGACCGAGCAATACACGAGGCGCGGGTTGATGGCTTTCAACGAGGCGTAATCAAGCCCATAGCGTGCCATGTCGCCTACTTTGAAGTTCTCCACAAACACATCGCAATGCGCAGCCAGCTCCCGCATCAGTGCCTGGCCCGCAGGCTGCGCAATGTCGCAGGTCACGGAACGCTTGTTGCGGTTCGTGCCCAGGTAGTAGGCAGCTTCAGTGTCCGCCCCCCGCGCGTCCTTCAAAAACGGCGGCCCCCAGGTCCGCGTGTCATCGCCCGTACCGGGCCGCTCAATCTTGATGACGTCAGCGCCCAGGTCAGCCAGTGTCTGGGTACACCAGGGGCCCGCGAGCACGCGGGAGAGGTCGAGGATGCGGATGCCGTCTAAAGAGTTCATGAGGGCATTTTGCCTTTAGCTCTTGGCGCTATCGGCCCCCATTCACTCACGCTCCTCTTGATGTTGTGCCTGTATGTTTGTACAGTATCGTCCTGACGTAAACAATAAGGGAGAAAGAAAGATGATCAAAGGAAGCTGCTGCTGCGGCGCCATTCAGTTTGAGTTGTCAGAGGTTCCGAGCATGATGGGCACGTGTCATTGCTCCCGCTGCAGGAAAGTAGGTGCGAGCACTTTTGTTTTTGTCAAAAAGAACGCTTTTCACTGGATTCGAGGCCGCGAGTTGGTATCCCGTTATGAGCCGGAACCGCCGTTCAAGTACGCGAGGTGCTTCTGCCAGAAGTGCGGTACGGCGCTCGGTGAAGTGGAATCGCAGCAGGACTCCTTTCCGGTTGCGGCCAACAGCCTGGATGACGACCCCGAGGTCCGCAACATGTTTCACGAGTTTGTTGCCAATAAACCGGCGTGGTATGAGATTTGTGATGCCGCCAAACAGTTTCAGGAGCATCCGGTCAAGGCCTGAGCGAGTTGCATGGGTACAAAATAAACAGTGGCTCGATAACTTTGAAGCTCGAGCGATCTAGTGCATTTTGGCCGGTTAATGTAGGCTGTCGCTTCGCTAGAATTTCAGAAATCCAAGCCGGGTTATTTCGCACTGGCCGATGTTGGCTGGCGGTGCTGCGAGATCCATCAAAAAGTCAGACCTCGTCATGCGTGAAATGCCGCCGTTCTATCCACTTCATCGCTCGATCCGGCGTTTCTGGAATCCCGTCGAGAGCCGTTACTGGACATATGAGCGCCCATCTGTCATTGAAGCGACGTGCGATCAGTGTGAAGCGCCTTACCTGTTCAATCCCGACCCTGTTCCCGCCTACCCATACAACCCTGAGAGCGGCGGTTATACAGTTCTTAAAGGTGAAATCTGCGGCTCAATAGTTGGTCGCGGCGCATGTGGGAAGTGCGGAAAGATTGCAACGTCTCTCACTTGGCCAGAGGCCGCTCACATCCAAATCAAAGTTGCGGAAGGCATTCTTTGGTCCTGGAACACCGAGCAACTTGTAGTGATTCGAGCGCATGTTGCCGGCAACAAGGTCCTGTTGCGAAGAATGCTCATGAATGACTGGCGCCTATCAAGAATAATCGGGCGAATTCCCACGTTCGCCACGCTTAAACGCAATCGCTTCAAAATTCTCAACTCAATTGATCGGTATCTCAGAAAGCGATTTGCCTGAATCGGATCAACACGACAGTCGAGAAGATCGCCACAAGCAGGGAACACTTTTCATGATGAAGAAGACCACCCCGGCCACGAGCCCTGATGCATACGTCGCGGCCTTGTCCGGCTGGCATCGTGCGACGGTTGAGCAACTACGGGCAGCTGTCCTGGGTGGCGCCGCTTTGGAAGAAGTCATCAAGTGGGGTCATCTGGTCTATCTGTCGAACGGGCCGGCGCTGCTGATCCGAGCAGAAGAAAACCGCGCGTTGTTCGGTTTCTGGCGTGGGCAGCGCCTTCGCGAGATGGACCCGCTGCTCAAACCCGGCGGCAAGTACGAAATGGCGACGAGAGAGTTTCACGAGGGTGATGAGGTCAACGCGGCCTTGTCGCGACGTCTCGTCAGAGAGGCGGTGCGACTCAACAAGACGTTTGGCGATCCTACGAAGCTTTAACAGCGAACCATCCCGTGAAATCTTTGAAACCCTTGTCTCCAAGAGTCTTTGCGATCCTCGTTCTGGTGATCGTCGGGTGCATCTATGTTGCGCTGCTCAAACCCGTCGCCTGGCTGGTGGATGCAGGTTACTTGCGACCCGGACGCGGGCGCGGGTTGCAGGCCATACCGCTCTATTTCATCCCTTACTTCGTCATTCAGCTGGCCACGGGTTTGACCTTTGATCAGATTTGTGACGGGTGGCAACGCCTTTCAAGTCTTCTCAAGGTTGTTGCGGCAGTGGTCCTGGCTTGCACCGTTGCCGCCGTTGTCTTTGTTTATCTGACTTTTCTGGCGTAAGCGCGACTTAAACGACGAGCCACACGCCGTCGGCTCAATAAGTCTTGTACGGCAAGAACTTCCCCGACAACACCACATTCACCCGATCCCCTTTGGGGTCAGGCTGCCGCACGATGTCCATGCTGAAGTCGATGGCGCTCATGATGCCGTCGCCGAATTCTTCGTGGATCAGTTCCTTGATCGTGGTGCCGTAGACGCTGACGATTTCATACCAGCGGTAGATCAGCGGGTCGGTGGGCACGGGCGTTGGCAGTGAGCCTTTGTAGGGCACGACTTGCAGCCATTTTTGTTCTTCAGCCGTCAGGCCAAAAATCTTGCCGATGACTTTGGCCTGTTTGGCGTCAAAGGTCATTTGGCCCAGGCAGCCGGCGGTGACCCACTCTTTGCTGAGGCCGACTTTTTTGGCGACGGATTCCCAGGTGATACCTTTGCTGACTTTGACGGTGATGATTTTTTCGGTGATGTCGTTGCGGTTCATGGTTTCTTTGCTCCTGTGTTTGAGATGGTTTGGGTGAAGTGAAAGTGAAACGGGCGGTCAATGCGCCTTGGCGCGGGTGACCAGGAAATCGACGATGTGGTTGCGTAGCTCGTAGTAGCCGGGCAGGTGGTGGAGGCCGGCGCGCGTGCGTTCTCGTGGCAATGGGTTGATGACTTCTTCGGCGATGCGGCCTGGTGCGTAGACGCCTTCGTTGTCGGTGCCATTGCTCATCAAGAGGATGCGGTCGGCCAGCAGGATGGCTTCGTCCACATCGTGGGTGATCATGAAGACGGTTTGCTGGGTCTCGCGCACGATGGCCATCAGCTCGTCCTGGATGGTGCCGCGTGTGAGTGCGTCCAGCGCGCCAAAGGGTTCGTCCAGCAGCAACATCTTGGGCTGGATGGCAAAGGCGCGGGCAATGCCTACGCGTTGCTTCATGCCGCCTGAGAGTTGCGACGGCTTTTTGTCGATGGCGGCTGAAAGGCCGACCATGGCGACGAACTTTTCCACATGCGCATTGACTTGTGTCGAAGTCCAATCGGCCCAGCGTGACACCACCGCAAACGCGATGTTCTTGCGCACGGTGAGCCAGGGCATGAGTGCATGGCTCTGGAACACCACGCCGCGCTCCAGGCTGGGGCCGCCGATCTCGCGGTTTTCCATGAAGATGTGGCCGGCGGTGGCGCCGTCGAGTCCGGCCAGCACATTGAGGATGGTGGTCTTCCCGCAGCCCGAGTGGCCGATGATGCAGACGAACTCGCCCTTGCTGATGCTGAAAGACACATCGGCAAACACCGGCCGGGCGGGCAGGGTGGTGCTGAAGTCTTTGCTGAGCCCTTCGATCTTGAGAAATCCCTGCATGTGTTCTTTCGTTTGGGGGCGTGCTGTGTGAGTGCGTGTGGCCGTGTCACTCCACATAGGTCACCGCCTTCTGCAGCTGAGCGAAGGCCAGGTCCAGCAGCATGCCGACGATGCCGATGACCAGGATGGCGAAGATCACGTTGGTGAGTGAGAGGTTGTTCCACTCGTTCCAGACGAAGTAGCCGATGCCGGTGCCGCCTACCAGCATCTCGGCCGCCACAATCACCAGCCAGGCAATGCCCATGGAGATGCGCATGCCGGTCAGGATGGTGGGTGCCGCCGCCGGCAGGATCACCTGGAAGGCCTTGCGCAGGGGACTCACTTCCAGCGTGCTGGCCACGTTGAGCCATTCACGTTTGACTGAAGCCACGCCGAAGGCGGTGTTGATCAGCATGGGCCAGACCGAGCAGATGAAGATCACAAAAATGCCCGAGATGGATGAATCCTTGATGGTGTAGAGCGCCAGCGGCATCCACGCCAGCGGCGAAATCGGTTTAAGCACCTGGATGAAAGGGTCAAATGCCCGGCGCAGCAGCGGCGACATGCCGATCACAAAACCCAGCGGCACGGCGATTGCGCACGCCAGCAAGAAGCCCAGGCCTACACGCGCCAGCGAATGGCCGAGCTGGATCAGGATGCCCTTGTCGTTGGGGCCGTTGTCATACAGCGGGTCGGACACCTGCTTCCAGATGGCTGTGCCCATCTGGCCCAGCGTGGGGAAGCCGGTGGTCTTGGTGTTGCCCGGGTCCTTGCCCATCATCTTCTGGTACTCGATCTGTTCGGCGCTCAGGCCCGCCGTGCTGGCTGCCGGCGTACCGGATGCGGGCAGCGTGGCCACGTACCAGATGCCCAGAAAGGCGAAAAAGATAAGCAGCGAGACGAGTCCCGCCTTCAAATTTAAAGATTTCATGGCGAGACAAGAGGTGAGCGGGCTTGGGTCGCCAAGGAAAACCAAGCCGGGGCCGCGGAACCGGCTTTGCCCGGCCGCAGGCGCAGCGGCCCCTTTTGTGATGAAAGGGGCAGGGAAAGGCCGCAGGCAACACGAAGTGAGTGACCGTGGGGGCTCATAATTTGTTGATGGCGAAGCTCTTCACGTAATCGTCAGGCTTGGCCGGATCAAACTCCTTGCCCATGACCTTGAACTTCTTGTAAGCGCCTTCAGGCGGCTTGAAGCCGGCCAGCGCCATCTGCTTCTTGGCGTCGGTCAGCATGAAGACCTTTTCGGCGATCTGTTTGTAGTTAACCTCACCCTTCACATAACCCCAGCGCTTCATCTGCGTGAGCATCCACACCGCCATGCTCTGCCACGGCACCGGGTCGAAGTTGGCGCGGTCCGGCACGTTGCGGATATTGCCCAGGCCGTCGGCGAATTTTCCGGTCAACACCTGCTGCAGCACGGCCTCGGGCTGATTGAGGTATTGCGTAGGCGCGATCACCTTGGCGATCAGGTCGCGGTCTTTGGGCTGGCTGGCCATGAAGGAGGCACCCAGCACCGCGCGGTACAGCGCGGCAAAGGTGTTGGGGTTCTTCTGGATGAACTCGTCGCTGACGCCAAAGGCGCAGCAGGGGTGGCCGTCCCAGATTTCCTTGGAGAGGATGTGGATGAAACCGACCTCGTCGTACACCGCGCGCTGATTGAAAGGATCGGGGCCGAGGAAGCCGTCGATATTGCCGGCGCGCAGGTTGGCCACCATCTCGGGCGGCGGCACCACCCGCAGCTGCACGTCGGTGTCGGGGTTCAGGCCGTTCTCGGCCAGGTAGTAGCGCAGCAAAAAGTTGTGCATGCTGTACTCGAACGGAATCGCGAACTTGAAGCCTTTCCAGTTCTTCGGGTCGCGATTCGCCTTGTGCTTCACATGCAGCGTGATGGCCTGGCCATTGGTGTTCTGGATGCTGGCCACATTCATGTTGACCTGGTTGGAACCGAGGCCCATGGTCATTGCCAGCGGCATGGGTGACAGGAAGTGGGAGGCGTCATGCTCCCTGTTGATCATCTTGTCGCGTATCAGCGCCCAGCCGGCGGTCTTGTTGAGCTGGACGTTCAGGCCTTCTTTTTTGTAAAAGCCCAGCGGGTCGGCCATGATGAGCGGGCTGGCGCAGGTGATGGCGATAAAGCCGATCTTCAGATCCTTCTTTTCCAGGGGCACGCGGTCTTGCGCCATGGCCTCCAGCGCGCCGAGCGGTAGCACCGAGGCAATAGCAGCGCGCGCCGTGTTGGCGCCCACCGCGCGCAGGAAGTTGCGGCGCACGCTGTCAACCGGGAACAGCGCCTTCACCAGGCTGGCTTCCATGAAGCTGTGCGAGAGCGCTTGCGGGCTGGCGGCAGACGCATTGGCGGCATGGTGATCGGCCGCGCTGTGGTCCCTGCCGCAGCTGCATTTGAGCATCAGGGGCTGGTCGGCGTCGTAGGGAGAAAAGAGGTCAGACATGGCGCACACCTTTCTTTGGAAGATGCGGCTGTCTTGCAAGCGGCGGGCCAATTTTGGCCAATTGGGGCGAAAGCGCGGCAGGTGCCGCATTTCGCTGTGGATGCCATGACAGTGTGTAGGGCACTCACTACAAAAACCGGCGCAGCGGAGTCGGCATGCTGCCTTTTTGTGCGCCGGCGCAGGCGTTTAATGGTTTTTTTGAACCTTCAGCAGCTTCGCGCCTGCGCACAGCGGCGCGGCGTTGCCGTCACCGCACCAAATCCGCGCAGGGCACCGCCCGGTACCCTGCGGTGGGGGCGATCACGCCGGTGAGGAGATTTCGCCCAGCGACTGGCCAACGTCTTCTTCGTCCTGCCCCTTGACCGCGATGTCGCCAATCGAAATGATGCCGACCAGGCCATCCGAGGCATCAAGCACCGGCAGGCGGCGTATCTGGCTGGTAGCCATCTCGGCGAGCACCGTGTCCAGGTCGTCGCTTTCGCGGGCGGTGCGCACGTCTTTGCTCATCACCTTGCTCAGCGGCGTGTCACCGTCCAGGCCCTGCGCCACGGCGCGCACGACGATGTCGCGGTCGGTCACGACGCCCAGCAGTTTGTCGCCCTCGCACACGGGGATCACGCCCACGTCGAGTTCGTCCATCGCTTTCGCGGCCGAAGCCACTGTGTCAGTGGAGGCCAGGGTTCGCACATTGCGGGTCATCACGTCGGTGACGGTTGTCATTGAAATACTCCTTGGGTTGAGCCGGCGGCGCCGTCTGCAACCAGCATGCAGCGCTGGTGGGTGCTTTTTAATCAGCGGGCACCCAAGCGGCCGTAGGACAAGGCCGCGCCAATTGCGCCGTCAGGAGCTGGCAGATGTTTTTGCGTGGCGTTCGGCGTACAGCGCCAGTTCCACGTCATTTTTGGCGCCGGTTTTTTCAAGAATGCGCAGCCGGTAGGTGCTGACGGTGTTGGACGCCAGGCCCAGTTGCGTGCCGATCTCGCCGACGGACTTGCCGGCCGTGAGCAGGCGGAAGACCTGGTGTTCGCGGTGCGACAGGGCTTCAGCGCCGCTGCGCCCGCCGTTGCCACCGACTGCGCTGGCCAGCGCTTCGGCCGTGGCGGCTGAAACGTACATGCCACCAGCCGCCACCTTGCGCACCGCGGCAATCATGTCGTCGGGATTCGCGCTTTTGTTGAGGTAACCGGCCGCACCCAGCTTGATGCAGCGCACCGCGTATTGCTTTTCGGGGTAGGTGCTGAGCATCAGCACCGGCAGGCGCGGCCAGCTTTTTTTCAGGGCCTGCAGCACATCCAGGCCGTCGCGGTCGGGCAGGGCGATGTCCAGCAGCACCGCGCTCAGGCCTTTGTCGCCGCCCAAAGCGTCGACCCGCCGCAGGATGTCGGGGCCGGTTTCCGCTTCGGCCACCACTTCGATGTCGGACGCGTCGGCCAGCACCTGCTTCAGGCCCTCGCGCACGATGCGGTGGTCGTCGCCGATCAGGATTTTGAGGGTGCTCATAATTGAATCCGAAGGTGAAAGAGAGAGCCATGGCCGACCTGGCTGGTGATCTCCAGGCTGCCGCCCAGGTGGCGTGCGCGCTCCCGCATGCCCATCACGCCGTAAGCATTGGCTGCTTCAAAGGCGGCGGCTTCGGCGCCGCGGCCGTTGTCCTGCACGGCGATGCTGATGTCTTTGGCCGTGGCCCGTATGGTGATAGCTACACGACTGGCGGCTGCATGGCGGCCCACGTTGCTGAGCATTTCCTGGAAGATGCGAAAGACGGCAATCGCCGAAGGCTCGGGCAGCGGTGCGGCGTCGGCCACGTCCATCTGCCAGTCCAGGGCCAGCTCGGCCGACTGCACAAACTCATGCGCCTGCCAGTCCAGCGCCGCCCACAGGCCCTGGTGGTCCAGGATGCTGGGGCGCAGGTCGGTGATGATGCGGCCCACGTTGTCGACCGCGTTTTCAATCAGCCGGCCCATGTTCTGGCATTTGCTGCGCATGGTGTCGCGCATGGCCTGCGCGTCGCCGGGTTCGCGTTGTTGCTGTTCGCCCAGGCGTTTGTCGAGCCAGCCCACATCCATCTTCAGCGCCACCAGCAGACTGCCCAGCTCGTCATGTACCTCGCGCGCGATGCGCGTGCGTTCTTCCTCGCGCACAGTGTGGGTGTAGGCGGTGAGCTCGCGCAGGTGTTGCAGCGCTTCAGACAAGGCCTGGGTGCGTTCGCTCACGCGTTGCTCCAGCACCGCATGCGCCTGGCGCAGTGCGTCCTCGGCCTGGCGGCGCGCAGAGATGTCGACAAAGGTCACCACCGCGCCCTGTACCACGCCACCTTCGACGATGGGGTGCGACGAATATTCGACCGCAAACGCACTGCCGTCCTTGCGCCAGAAGAACTCTGTGTCGATGCGGCAGGGCAGCGCCTTGCGAAAGGCGTTAAAGATGGGGCAGAGGTGCTCGGGGTAGTGCGCGCCGCCGGCATGGGAATGGTGCGCCAGCTCATGCATGTTGTGGCCCAGCACGTCGGCGGGGGCATAGCCCAATTGCTCGGCGCCGGCACGGTTGATGAAAGTGCAGCGGCCGTCCATGTCGATGCCGAAGATGCCCTCGCCGGTGGACTCGAGCAGCTGCGATAGTTTGTCGCGCCAGACGGGCTGATTGGTGCCGGGAAGGTGTGCAGGCGAGGGCATGGCGTAGTTCGGTTAACCGCCGTAATCCGTAAATTCGGTAAACATCTTGTCAGGGCAACGCCCGCCTGAGGCGTTGCGTTCGTAGTAGTTCCAGCGATACGCCATTTCGGTGTTGTCCTGGCAAGCCACGCCCTTGTAGAGCTTGCCGTAAGTGGCTCTGGCGCCCGAAGATGATCGAAAGCTGTCAAGGCTTTCAACGACCAGCACACCATCTTTGGGATAAACCTTCAGCACGCCGAAAGACGCATTGCTCGGTATGTCGTAATCAACATAGAGTTCGGTCCGCTCGGGATTCGGGCGCGCTTTCTCTACCAATATAAAAACCGCCTGTTGCTCCGCCACCAGCTCTTGCTGCGTCACGTGGGTAAATGTTTGGGACTGGATTTTTTTGCCGAATTTCAGCGCAGGTCCCAGCACTAGCAGGGGTTTTCGCTCGCCCGTGGCGGCAGGGTTGAACCGGTGTTGAAGCGGCTTTTTAAACCGGTTAACGACAGCCGAGAAAATTTCGTCGTCGCTAAAGTTTTGATTCTGCAGCTCCAAAGCCCAGACAGGGTTTGCAGCACATAGCAGCAGAGCAGCCAGTAATCGGTGTGTTTTGAAATCCATCATCATTGAACGGTTGTGATTGTTGGACCGCATCATGGCATGGCAAAGCCTGAGTTCTTTCCATACTGCACATGCGGGCATGAGCAAACATCGTGCCCAGCTTGGTGCGTGGCCGGGACTGTATCAACCCAAAATCGGTACTGAAGCGGGCTGGACGGAGCGGCTTGCCCTAGGTTCGCCCCAAAACGGGCTGCTTTTTTTGATTCCCTGTAAAGTCCAAGGCATGCTTACGATTTCCGGGGGCGCTGCGCACCTCTCGCCGCGGCCGGTCGCCGCCTTTTTCCTGTCAGTACTGGTTTTGCTCACGGCCTGCAGCCCCACGCTGAACTGGCGCGAGGTTCGGCCCGAGGGCACGCGCCTGGCGCTGCTTTTGCCCTGCAAGCCCGACAAAGCCGAAAAGGTGGTTCCACTGGGTGGCCCGGCAACTACCTTGCGCATGTTGGGTTGTGATGCCGGCGGCGCCACTTTTGCGGTGGCGGTGGCCGACCTCGGTGACGCGTCAAAAGCGGCGCCTGTGCTCGCGCAGTGGCAAAGCCTTACGCTGGCCAACATGAAAGCCGGGTTTGCGCCGCAGGTGTCGCCACTCAAGTTACCCGGTGCTTCCGTCTTGCCGCCGGCCTCGCTGGTCAAGGCCGAGGGGCAGGGCCCCGACGGCAAACCGGTGAACGGGCAGGCCGCTTACTTTGCGCAGGGCGCGCAGGTGTTCCAGGTGGTGATGTATGCCCCGCGCATCGCGCCCGAGGTGGCCGAGACATTTTTCTCCAGCCTCAAGTTTGAATAAAGTGGCTTGCCTTTCATGACCAGCGCAGAAGCTTCCTTGCCGACTTCCCCGAATGCCGCTGCGCCGGCTGCCAGTTCCCACCCGGGCCGGCTGGACGCAAAAACCGGCGCCATTGTTTTCCTGGCGTTTGCCGCCGCGTATTTCTGCTCGGCGCTGGTGCGGGCCATCACCGCCACGCTGGCGCCGGTGCTCACGCAGGAGTTTTCGCTGCATGCGCGCGACCTCGGCCTGCTGGCGGGTGGATATTTCCTGGGCTTTGCCGCCACGCAGCTGCCGCTGGGCACCTGGCTGGACCGCCATGGCCCCAAGCGCGTGATCCTGTGCTTTCTGGCGCTGTCGGTGCTGGGCTGCCTGGCCTTTTCGTTGAGCACCAGCTTTGCCTGGCTGCTGGCGTCGCGCGTGCTGGTGGGCATGGGCGTCAGCGCCTGCCTGATGGCGCCGCTCACGGGTTACCGCCGCTGGTATGAGCCGGCCACGGTGCTGCGCGCCAATTCGTGGATGCTGATGACCGGCTCACTCGGCATGCTGGCGTCTACCCTGCCGGTGCAATGGCTGATGCCCTTGACGGGCTGGCGGCCCCTCTTCTGGATACTGGCCGCGATGATCTTGCTGTCGATGGCCGCGCTCGCCTGGGTGGTGCCGACATGGCAACTCAACAACAAGAACGAAAAAGCCCCCACGCTCCCCGCTTCGCGTGGTTCGCTGCCCCCCGAGGGGGCTGGCCTTGCTCGGGGCGGCCCTTCGCTGCGGCCGGCCGCCTCCAGTGACGCGCACACGGAGGAAGCCGGCTACGCGCCTATCTGGCGCAGCCGCTACTTCCGCAAGATGACGCCATTGGCATTTTTCAATTACGGCGGGCTGGTGGCTGTGCAAACCTTGTGGGCCGGCCCCTGGATGATCAGGGTCGCGGGCTATACGCCGCTGGAGGCGGCGACCGGCCTCTTCTATATCAACGCCTGCATGCTGGTGACCTTCTGGAGCTGGGGCATGGTGAACCCCTGGCTGTCGCGGCACGGCTGGGGCGCCACCCGCCTGATCACCTGGGGTGTGCCCTTCAGCCTCACCGTGCTGGCGGTCAATATCGCGGCCGGCACCTCCACCGGATGGCTGGGCTGGGCGCTGTTTTGCATGGGTTGCAGCGTCATGGGGCTGGCGCAGCCCGCGGTGGGCATGGCGTTCAAGGCCTCGCTCGCCGGCCGGGCGCTCTCGGCCTACAACCTCATGATTTTCGCCGGCGTGTTCACCGTGCAGTGGGGAATCGGCTTGCTGATTGACGTCTTTGCCGCCATGGGCCTGGCACGGGTGGCGAGCTTTCAGGCGGCGATGTCCGTGTTTTTGTGTTGTTGTATCGCCTCATATGGGTATTTCCTCAGTGTGAAAGCTGATAATTCACCGCAATGAACGGCATTTTCATCATTGCTCACGCTCCTTTGGCCTCTGCCTTGCGCCAATGCGTGTTGCATGTGTTTCCGGACAACGCAGCGGGTATTTCCGCGCTGGACGTGCAGCCCAACATGCCGCCCGAAGAAACCCTGGCCCAGGCGCGCATCATGCTGACGCAGCTCGGCACCTCGCATGCCCTGGTGCTGGTTGACGTGTTCGGCGCCACGCCCTGCAATGTGGCGCAAAAGCTGGTGGACGGCGTTCATTCCAAACTCATCACCGGCATCAACCTGCCCATGCTGCTGCGCACCGTGTCTTACCGTCACGAGTCGCTCGATGCACTGGTAGCGCGCGCGCTGATCGGCGCCACGCAGGGCGTGATGCAGGTGGCCATCACCGCGCCGCAAAATCAGGTACGCCGAAATCATGATAAAGACCAGCACGAGCATCAACAATAAGCTGGGCCTGCATGCCCGCGCCTCCGCCAAGCTCACCAAACTCGCCGGCAGCTTTGGCTGCGAGGTCTGGATGAGCAAGGGCGAGCGCCGCGTCAACGCCAAAAGCATCATGGGCGTGATGATGCTGGCGGCCGGGCTGGGCAGCACCGTGGAGGTCGAGACCAACGGCAACGACGAGCAGGCCGCGATGGACGCCATCCTCGCTTTGATCGCCGACAAGTTCGGCGAAGGGGAATGAATGGCCCCCACGCTTTTCACTTCGTGTAATACGCTGCCCCCCGAGGGGGCCGCCCCGCCTGCGGCCCGGCAAAGCCGGTTCCACGTCTCGGACTGGCTCGAAGATACCGTCGTGCAGGGAGTTGTTGCATGACTTTTTCAGTCCACGGCCTGGCGGTCTCGCGCGGCATTGCTATCGGCCGTGCCGTGCTGGTGGCCTCCAGCCGCGCCGACGTGGCGCACTATTTCGTGGACGATGCCAAGACGGCGGACGAGATCACGCGGGTCAGGGTGTCGCGCAATGCGGTGATGGAGGAAATCACGCGCCTGCAGCAGGACCTGCCCAAGGACGCGCCGCACGAGCTGGCTGCGCTGCTCGACGTGCACCTGATGCTGCTGCAGGACGAGCAGCTGATCAGCGGCGTGAAACACTGGATCGTCGACCGCCACTACAACGCTGAGTGGGCGTTGACCACGCAGTACGAAATCATTGCGCGCCAGTTCGACGACATGGAAGACGAGTACCTGCGCGAACGTAAGGCCGACCTCGAGCAGGTGGTCGAGCGCATCCTGCGCCACATGAAGGGCGTGGCGTCGCCGGTGCAGCCCGCGGCCCAGGCCGGTGCCAGCCGCAAGCAGTCGCAGCAGGATCTGTTGCTGGACGACACGACGGACGTGCCGCTGGTGCTGATTGCGCATGACATTTCCCCGGCCGACATGCTGCAGTTCAAGCAGAGCCTCTTTGCCGGCTTTGCCACCGACGTGGGCGGCAAGACCTCGCACACCGCCATCGTGGCGCGCAGCATGGACATCCCGGCGGTGGTCGGGGCGCGCAGTGCCAGCCAGCTGATCAAGCAGGACGACTGGGTCATCATCGACGGCGAGGCCGGGGTGTTGATCGTCGACCCGTCGCCCATCATCCTGGCCGAATACGGCTTCAAGCAGCGTCAGGGCGAGCTGGAACGCCAGCGCCTGAACCGGCTCAAGCACACGGCCGCGCTGACCATCGACGGGCAGAAAGTCGATCTGCTGGCCAACATTGAAATGCCCGAAGACACGGTGGGCGCGGTGGCTGCGGGTGCTGTCGGCGTCGGGCTGTTTCGCAGTGAATTCCTTTTCATGGGCCGCAGCGGCAAGCTGCCCGACGAGGAAGAGCAATACCAGGCCTACCGCAAGGCGATTGAAGGCATGCACGGCCTGCCCGTCACCATCCGCACTGTGGACATCGGCTCCGACAAGCAACTGGATCGCCACAAGGCGCAGGACACCCACCTCAACCCGGCGCTGGGCCTGCGCGCGATTCGCTGGAGCCTGGCCGACCCGCCGATGTTTTTGACGCAGCTGCGTGCCATTTTGCGCGCGGCCGCGCATGGCAAGGTCAACCTGCTGGTGCCCATGCTGGCGCATGGCAGTGAAATCCGCCAGACCATGGCGCTGATCGACCGCGCACGCGCGTTGCTCGACAACAAGGGCGTTCCGTACGGGCCGGTGCGGCTGGGCGCGATGATCGAAATCCCGGCCGCGGCGCTGACGCTCAAGCTGTTCCTGAAGTACTTCGACTTCCTGTCCATCGGTACCAACGACCTGATCCAGTACACGCTGGCCATCGACCGCGCCGACGAGGCGGTTTCGCATCTGTACAACCCCTGCCACCCGGCCGTGCTGCGGCTGATTGCCGACACCATCAACGAATGCAACGCGCAGGGCAAGGGTGTCAGCGTTTGCGGCGAGATGGCCGGCGACGTCACCATGACGCGCCTGCTGCTGGGCATGGGTTTGCGCAGCTTTTCCATGCACCCGTCGCAGATCCTCGCGGTCAAGCAGCAAATCCTGCGCGCCGATGCCGCCAAGCTGCAGCCCTGGGCCGAACAGGTGCTGGCCTGCGAAGAGCCGGCGACGATGCTGCAAGGTTGAGGGCTGTCGGGCTGTCATTGCTATTAAAAACATAGCTGCTTGCGCCCGTCTTGATTGGGCTGGAGCCCGAAAACATTGCTAAATTTAGCCCATCTGCCCATTCAGGGCGGCTGAAACAAAGCGAAACACGCCGCAACCGCGCTGCAAACAGCCCGGGGCCTCCCGCGGGCACCATGAGGAACCTTCACTTCTTCTTCGAGGCTCCTCATGAAACATCACGTTAAAAAAATCCTGCTCGGCCTTTTCGGCGGGGCGCTCATCGTCGGCAGCCTGGGTGCGTGCTCGCACGGCGGCCATGGCTGGCGCGGCGATGCCGGCTCCCCTGAGGCGCGCGCCCGCATGGTCGAAAAAATCGGCTCGCGCCTGGACCTGGACGCTGCGCAAAAGCAAAAACTCGCCGTGCTGGCCGACAAGCTGCAGGCACAGCGCGCGGCCCTGCGCGGCAGCAGTGAGCCACGGGAAGCCGTTCGCGGCCTCTTTGCCGGCAACAAGCTGGACCAGGCCGGCGCCAAAAAGCTGATCGAGGAAAAAACCGCCGCGATCCAGTCCGGCAGCCCGGAAGTGATCGCCGCAGCGGCGGACTTCTTTGACAACCTCAAACCTGAGCAACAGCAAAAAGTGCGCGACTTCATGGAGCGCGGCCGCCGCTGGGGCTACCGTGGCTGAGGCACTTTTCTTCCCGGCAGGCCGAACGGCGGCAACCGCTGTGCGCCGCATCGCCAAGGTGGCTGCCCCGGGCAGCGCCAACGGCGGGGTGCGCCTGATGCTGCGCGCCGAAGGGCTGGTGGTAGTGGCCGCCGCTGCGGCGGCCTACGCCCAGTTCGGCGCGGGGTGGGGCTGGTTTGCGGCGCTATTTCTGCTGCCCGACCTGTCTTTCCTGGCTTACCTGGCCGGGCCGCGTGTGGGGGCTGCAGCCTATAACGCCATGCATTCCTACCTGGGCGCCGTCGGCCTGCTGGCGGCCGGGGTGTTGGGTGCGGCCCCCATGCTGGTGGCGGGTGGCCTGGTCTGGTGCGCGCATATCGGCTTTGACCGCCTGCTGGGTTACGGGCTCAAGTACGGTACGGGGTTCGGGCACACCCATCTGGGGCGCATCGGGCCCAAAGATCCGTGGTGAATAGCGCCTTTCTCCGCTTCAAAGGAACCCGATGCTGAAATCGCTGGCTTGCAGCCTGTTCGTTGCTTTGGCGTCGATCGCCGGCGTGGTGGACGCCACTGAACTTTCCGGTGGCGCCGGCTTTCGTTTGATTCAGCTTCCCGATCCTGTCACGCAGCAACCGATGCAGGCGGCGGTGTTCTATCCGGCAGCACCTACGTCTGAAACAGCCCGGATGGGGGCTGTCGTTGTGTCTGCCGTGAAGGATGCGGCGCCGATGGGTGTGCACCATCCTCTGGTGCTGCTCTCGCACGGCAATGGTGCCGGCCGGTTCAGTCACCACGATACTGCGACATTCCTCGCGCGTCATGGCTACGTGGTGGCCGCAATCGAGCATCCGGGCGACAATTTTCGCGACAGCAGCGGGGTCGGCACCGATCGGGTGCTGATAGGAAGAGCGCTGCAACTGTCCGCACTGCTGGATTTCCTGTTGCAGACTCCGGCCTCTGCGGGCCTGATCGATTCCCGGCGGGTGGGCGTCGCGGGCTTTTCGGCAGGCGGCTATTCGGCCCTCTTGCTGGTAGGTGCCAAACCGAAGTTCGAGCTGCTGAGTGCCTATTGCAAAGCCTTGCCGGCAAGTGTTCTATGTGCCGGTGGCGGAAAGGTTTCCCTGTCGTCTCCCCCGCTGATCGCGAAGACCGACGACCGCATCCGCGCCGCGTTCGTCATGAGCCCGCCGGGAGCCTTCTTTGACCGCGAAAGCCTGTCGCAGGTCTCGAGGCCGGTGAATCTGTACGCGGCCGGCGCCGATTCCGTGCTCCCGGCCAGGGAGAACGCGATCAAAGTGAAGGAACTGCTTCCCTCATTGGCCCGATATACCGAGATCCCCGCTGCCGACCACTTCGTGTTTCTCGCGCCGTGCACGTCGGAGATGCGCGGCGTCGCGCCCGCTCTGTGCACGGATCCACAAGGCGTCAATCGGGCTGCTGTGCATGACAATGTGAACCGCGATGCATTGATGTTTTTTCAGGAGCAACTCCAGGTCGATGCGAATTTTCCGAAGCGAATGTAGCCAATCCTATGCCCCATATCCTGCTGATCGACGACGACGAGCACCTGGCTGCGCCGCTGGCCGCCTACTTTGCCCGTTTTGACTTTGTGCTCGAAAGCGCGCTGCGCCCCGGTGAAGGCCTGGCCATGCTGCGCGCCGGCGCGTATGACGCGGCCATCCTGGACGTCATGCTGCCCGAGATGGACGGTTTTGCCCTGTGCCGCGAGATCCGCAAGGAAAGCGACATCCCCATCGTGATGCTGACGGCCCGCGGCGACGTGATGGACCGCGTGGTCGGGCTGGAGCTGGGTGCCGACGACTACCTGCCCAAGCCCTTTGAGCCGCGCGAACTGGTGGCGCGCCTGCAGACCATTTTGCGGCGCCAGCGCAGCGCACCGGCTGCGGCCACCCAGCGCCATGTGTTCCAGGGGCTGGTGATCGACGTTGAAACGCGCGAGGTGCTTCGCCTGGGTGAAAAGGTCGAGCTGACCGGCACCGAGTTTGAATTGCTGGCCCTGCTGGCGGCCGAGCCCGGCAAGGTCTTCAACCGAGACGACATCCTCAACCGCCTGCGCGGCCATGAGGCCGAGCTGTACACGCGCGCCGTCGACATCGTGGTGAGCCGGCTGCGCAAAAAACTGGAGCCGCTGGACTGCATCAAGACGCTGCGCAACGCGGGCTATGCGCTTGCCGCCGGCAAGGCGGGTACGCCATGAGGCGGTGGAAAACACGCCGGGACTGCCGGGCCCGCGAACGCTCACGCCCCGAGCGCTGGCGCCATCGCTGGAAGCATTCGCTGCGGCTGCGGCTGATCACCGTGTTCCTGCTGCTGGCGCTGGCAATGGGCGCGGTGTTCATGAGCGGCATGCAGCGGGCGTTTTCAACGGGCTGGCGCGACGCGGCCAAGCCGCTGATCAGCGACTACATGGACCGGCTGGTGGCCGACCTCGGTTCGCCGCCCGATGTGGGCCGCGCCCAGGCGCTGGCCGCACGGCTGCCGATTTCCATCCGCATCGAGGGGCCGCAGGTCAACTGGCAGTCGCATCCCGACAGGCCCGACCGCAAGGTGTTTGACGCCCGCGCCAAAGACTGGCTGAGCCGGACCACGGCCGACGGCCACCGCGTGATTTTTGGCCCGGGCACCGCGCCCTGGCAGACGGCGCCACATGGGGTGTTTGGCTGGATCACGCTGGCGCTGCTGTTGGGCTTGCTCGTGGGCGCCTATGCCTATGTGCGGCGCCTGCTGCGCCCGCTGGACGACATCCGCGCAGGCGCCGAGCGCTTTGGCCGCGGCGAGTTCGCAACGCCAATTCCCCTGCGCCGCCGCGACGAACTCGGCGACCTGGCCGGGCGCATCAACACCATGGCGCACGATATTGAAGGCATGCTGAACGCCAAACGTGCCTTGCTGCTGGCGCTGAGCCATGAGCTCCGTTCCCCGCTGACACGTGCGCGGCTCAATGCCGAGCTGTTGCCCACCACGCCCGAGGGCACCGGTGCCGGCGAGCGCGAACGCGAGGCGCTGCTGCGCGACCTGGGCGAGATGCGCGACCTGATCAGCGACCTGCTCGAAAGCGAGCGCCTGGCCAGCCCGCACGCCGCGCTGCAGCGCGAGCCGGTGGATCTGGCGGCGCTGGTGCGCGAGACCGCTTCCGAGGTGCCGGGTGCGTCGGAGATGGTGCTGGACCTGGCGGCCGGCCTTGCGCCGCTGGCGCTGGACCGCATGCGCGTGCGCCTGCTGGTGCGCAACCTGATGGACAACGCACTGCGTTACAGCAGCGGCGCCGGGAGGCCGCCGCAGGTGTCGCTGCAGCCGGCGGGCGGCGGCGTGATGCTGGAAGTGCGCGACTTCGGCCCGGGCGTGGACGCCGCGCAACTGGCACATTTGACCGAGCCCTTTTACCGGACCGACGGCGCACGCCAGCGCGCAACGGGCGGTGTGGGACTGGGCATGTACTTGTGCCGGCTGGTGGCCGAAGCACATGGCGCCGAGCTGCAGGTGCGCAATGCGGAGCCGGGCCTGGCCGTGTGCGTGCTGTGGTCTGCTATTGAATCAGGAGCTGCTCGCGCCCGTTCTTAAAGGGCTGCGGGCCTATTTGACCCTTGTTCCCAGCAGCGCAGCGCCGATGATCATCACCGCCGCCAGGGCGATGCTCCAGCTCAGCGCGCGGCCGCTCACCCCCATCAGCAGCGCAGTCGAGCCCAGCGGCGTGAGGTAGCTGAGGATGCCGATCTGCTGCGCGTCGCCCAGCTTCAGGGCCTTGTCCCAGAGAAAGAACGCCGCGCCCAGCGGCCCTGCGCCCAGCACCGCCAGCAATAGCCAGTCTTGCACCGACAGCGTGGCGGCAGGCTCCAGCGCCCAATGGCACAGCAGCGAGAGCACGCCTGAGACCAGGCCGAAGAGGCCGATGGCTGCGGTAGGAAAGGTCGGCACGCGTTTTGTCAGCAGCGAGTAGCTGGCCCAGATAAAGGCCGAGCCCAGCGCCGGCAGGTAACCCCATGACCAGCCTGCCGCGGAAGCCGCACCGCCACCGCCCGCGCCCAATATGGCAATGGCGGCGCCGGCAAATCCCAGCAGGCCCGCAGCCACATGCACAGCGCGCAGCTGCACGCCACGAAGAAACAGCGGCGCCAGCACCACGATAAAAAGCGGCCAGAGGTAGTTCACCAGGTTGGCCTCGACCGCCGGTGCATACCGCAGCGCGATGAAAAGCAGGAAGTGATAGCCGAAGAGGCCGTACACGCCGAGCGCCAGCGTGGCGGTGGGAATCTTCCATTGCGTGCGGTCCCGCAGCACAAAAGGCAGGGCCAGCAGGCTGCCGGTCAGCAGCGCAACGCCGGTGAGCAGAAAGGGCGGAACGTGTTTGAGCGAGACCCCGAGCGAGGCAAGCAGGGTCCAGAGGGCGATGGCGCCCAGTGCGTACAGATTGGCTGGCATGGCGGCAAGCATAGGGGCGCGCGCCGGGCGCGTCGTCGCAGGGCAACGCTTTGTTGTCGCGCAACGACGGTTTCAGGGATTCAGGCGTATGTCCTACGCGCAGGCCTACATCCGGTAACCAGCTTCACGTGCGAGGGGTGCCGCAGACACCTTGCCGGCACCGGCCTGGGTTGCAATGGTCTGGCAGATTTCACCGAAATCGCATGAAACCCAAGGAGACACTCATGAAAAAGCTTTCCATCCTCTTGCTGGCCCTGGCCGGCATGGCGGCCCTGTCGGGTTGCGTGGCTTACCCGGTGGCTTATGACAACGGACCGCAATACCGTGTCGTGCCCGCCCCTGCGCCGGGCTACGGCCCCGGCTACCGGGGTGACCGCGACGGCGATGGCGTGCGTAACCGCTACGACCGCCGGCCGAACGATCCGAGCCGCTATTGAAAATCCGTAAAGGTCAGGCGCTGCCCGGCCCGGCGCGCCGCATCGCGGCCGTCAGGGCTGAGGGCGACTGGTAGCCGCAGTGCAGCGCGGTGTCGGCCACGCTCATGCCGCGGCTGCGCAATTGCACGGCCAGTGCCAGGCGTTGCCGGCGCAGCCACTGCATCACACTGATGCCGGTCTCGCGCCGGCAGCGCGCGGCAAACTGCGTTGGGCTTAAGAACACCTGCGCGGCCAGCTGCGCGACGCTCAGTGGTTCATGCAGGCGCTGCTGTGTCCAGGTGGCCAGCTGTTCCCAGTGGATGGGCCGCGCATGGCGCAAGGGCATTGATGCAGGTGTTGTGGGTTGCCAGGCTTCCAGCAGCAGCGCCGGACCGTGGAGTTGCGCGAGGCTGCCCGGCCGCTGCAGTGCTTCGGCCAGGTAATGGGCCAGTGCCAGCGCTTGCCCGGTTTTGGCGGGGTCCGCTGCGCAACGAGCCCAGTCCGCGTGCGTGGTGTCCAGCACCAGGCAGCGGCTGCTATCACGTGATTCGAAGTCATGCCTGTCGCCGGGTGTGATCACGCAGCCCTGGCCGGCGGCAATGCGCCGCCCGCGCCCGCGTACTTCCAGTTCCAGCACACCACTCAGCCCCAGCAGTACCTGGAAGTGCTCATGCGCATGGCTGCCGTGCGACGCGCCGTAGTGGCGCAGCGACAGGGAGCCTTGCGGCAGGGTCATGTTGCGGGGATTAAAGAGCGGCGATGGCCGCGTCCGCCTTGTCGGCCACGCCTGCCGCGTGGGCCTGCTGGTCGGCGTGGTAACTGCTGCGCACCATGGCGCCCACGGCCGCATGCGTAAAGCCCATCTTGTAGGCTTCTTCTTCAAACATCTTGAAGGTGTCGGGGTGCACATAGCGGCGCACCGGCAGGTGGCTGGTCGAAGGCGCCAGATACTGGCCGATGGTCAGCATGTCGATGTTGTGCGCGCGCATGTCGTGCATCACCTGCAAAATTTCCTCGTCGGTTTCGCCCAGGCCCACCATGATGCCGCTCTTGGTCGGCACGTCGGGGTGCAGGGCCTTGAACTTCTTGAGCAGGTTGAGGCTGAAGTTGTAGTCGCTGCCGGGACGCGCTTCTTTGTAAAGGCGCGGCGCGGTTTCGAGGTTGTGGTTCATCACGTCGGGCGGCGCGGCCTTGAGGATTTCAAGCGCGCGGTCGTCGCGGCCGCGGAAGTCGGGCACCAGGATTTCAATGGTGGTGGCTGGCGAGAGTTCGCGGATCTTCTGGATGCATTCGACAAAGTGGCCGCTGCCGCCGTCGCGCAGGTCATCGCGGTCCACGCTGGTGATCACCACGTATTTGAGCTTGAGCGCTGCGATGGTTTTGGCCAGGTTCAGCGGCTCGTTGACGTCCAGCGGGTCGGGCCGGCCATGGCCCACATCGCAGAACGGGCAGCGGCGCGTGCACTTGTCGCCCATGATCATGAAGGTGGCCGTGCCCTTGCCGAAACACTCGCCGATGTTGGGGCAGCTGGCTTCTTCGCACACCGTGTTGAGCTTGTTCTCGCGCAGGATCTGCTTGATCTCGTAAAAGCGCGTGGTCGGGCTGCCGGCCTTGACGCGGATCCAGTCGGGCTTTTTGAGCATTTCGCCCTGCACCACCTTGACGGGGATGCGCGACAGCTTGGCCGCGGCTTTTTGCTTGGCCAGCGGGTTGTAGTCTTCCTGGCTCTGGATGTCGCGAACAACAGGATTGACGGTTTCTGGGGTGCTCATGGTGTATTTCTTTGAAGGAATGTGCTCAGGGCGCCAGGTAGGTGACGAGCTTGCGGCCCAGCACATCCGCGGCTTCCTGCCAGCTTGCCGATACCCCGATTGTAGAAAGGTCTGTGGTTTTGAGCCCCACGTACCCGCAGGGGTTGATCCGCGAGAAGGGTTCCAGGTCCATCGCCACATTGAGCGCGACCCCGTGGTAGGTGCAATTCCGGCTGACTTTGATGCCCAAAGCGGCGATCTTGCCCAGGCCGCGAAAAGGGTCGGCAGGGTGCATCGGGCCGGTCAGGGCGGCGTGGGAAGCCGGGTCGTCCAGTCGCACATAAATGCCGGGCGAGCCGGCCACCCGGTGCCCGGTGACGCCGAAATGCGCCAGGGTCTTGATGACGGATTCCTCGATGCGGTAGACGTATTCCTTGACGTAATAGCCGGCGCGCTTCAGGTCAATGAGCGGGTAGGCCACCACCTGGCCGGGGCCGTGATAAGTCACCTGGCCGCCGCGGTTGGTCTGCACCACCGGGATGCTGCCGGGGTTCAAAACATGGTCGCTCTTTCCCGCCAGCCCTTGGGTGTAAACCGGTGGATGCTCACAAATCCATAGCTGGTCGCGCTCGTCCTGATTGGGTTGCAGCCCGTTTTCTCTTGAAAAACCGAGGTTGCGCGCCGCCGTGAAGGCCTGCATGGCTTCATAGGTGGGCAGGTAATCAACCCGGCCCAGGTTGCGCGTCAACATAGTAGAACGGCCGCCGCGCCGGGCCGCCCCAAGCAAGGCCAGCCCCCTCGGGGGGCAGCGACCCGCGCAGCGGCGGAGCGTGGGGGCAGCATGTTGGCCTGCATGGCTTCATAGGTGGGCAGGTAATCAACCCGGCCCAGGTGGCGTGTTTCAGCCTGCATATGCGCTTATCCCGGATCCTGTTTAGAGCACGACCTTGACCATCGGGTGCGTCGACAGCGTGCGGTAGAGCTCATCAAGTTGCTCGCGGCTGGTGGCTGTGACAGTGATGGTGACGCCCAGGTATTTGCCGCCCTTGCTTTCACGCAGCTCGATGGTGGAGGCGTCGAAGGCCGGGTCGAACTGGTGCGCGATGGACGTGATGGCTGCCACCATGCCGTCGACCTTTTCACCCATCACCTTGATCGGGAACTGCGAGGGATATTCGATCAGCGATTCCTGGCGCGAGGGCTCCGTGCCGGGAACACCGATGATTTTGGGGATGTTGGGGGAAGTCGTCATGGCAATGGGTCCTTTCAGGCCGCTTTGGCACGCTGGTATTGGGCGTACAGCTTTGCATAAATGGGGCCAGGTTTGCCTTTTTCCACTCCGTGGCCGACCGCCTGGCCGTCCAGCAGGGTGATGGGCAGAACCTCCTTGGTGGCCGACGAGAGCAGCAGCTCGTCCGCTGCCAGCACTTCGGCGCGGGTGATGCGGCGCAGCTCAAAAGGAATGCCTGCCGCGCGGCACATCTCTTCGATCAGGCCAAAGCGGATGCCTTCGAGCACCAGGTTGTCCCGGGGTGGCCCCATGACTTTGCCGTCCTTGACGATCCAGACATTGCTGGAAGCGGCTTCGCTCAGGTAGTCGCCGCGGAACATCACGGTTTCCACAGCACCGGCGTCGACGCTGATCTGGCGTGAAAACACCGCGCCCAGCAGGCTGGTGCTTTTGATGTGGGCTTTTTCCCAGCGGAAGTCGTCGGCGGTGACGCAGGCCACGCCGTTTTCGCGCGCCTGGTCGCTGGGCAGCTTCATCGGGTTGCACATCACGAACACGGTGGGCGTCAGGCCCGGCAGCATGGGGTGGTCGCGCATGGCCACGCCGCGGGTGATCTGGATATATACCAGTTGATTGCCTTTTTCGGCTGGGGCGCCCGTGGATTGTGCGCAGGCAGCTATCAATTTAAGAGCAATTTCCAGCCACCCGGCACGGGTCAGCGGGTTGGGGATGCGCAGCTCGGTGAGGCTGCGTTCCAGCCGCGCCATGTGCTGGTCGAAGCGAAACGGCTTGCCTGCATACGCCGGCACCACTTCATAGATGCCGTCGCCGAAGATGAAACCGCGGTCCATCACGCTGATTTTGGCATCGCGCAGCGGGGTGAATTCGCCGTTGAGGTAGCAGGGGGTGTCGGGAAGGGGGCTGGCGGGAAGCGTTGTCATGGATCGGTTTGAAAAGGAAATGAAAGTGCGTTGGAACGGCTGCTGGTGGACGGCCTGTACCGGATTGTCTAACGTCTGGCCGTTTGCCGGCGGCGGCGTTTGAACCAGATGCGAACGCGCCAGCCCAGCTTGACCAGCAGGTAACCGGTAATCGAGCCCAGCACGGCAAAGATGCCCATGCCCAGGATGGCAGGCCCGCCGAAGGAGGCTGCCCACGCCACGATGCCTGCGCCTTCCGAGATGCGGATGGGCGGCGGTGCGTCCAGCAGCAGATCGCCCACCTGATAGGCCAGCCAGAGCCAGAAGCCGACGGTGAAGGGGTTGGTAATGAAGGTGATGCCGGCGGCCACCGGAATATTGGCGCGCCACCAGACGCTGTGGGCGGCGGCCGCCACGGTTTGTGCAAATGGCAGTGCAAATGCCCAGAATATGCCGATGGCCACACCGCGCGCCACGGCCTCGTGCTGCAGCCGCCACAGCTGCGGCTCCAGCAGCCGGTGGGCCACCGGTTTGAGCCACCGGTTTTGGGCCAGGACTTCACGTGTCGGCACGGATGCTTTCAGCCGGTCCGTCCAGTGCCGGTGTTGCGGCGCCTTCTTTTTAGGGGCGCTCATGGCAGGCGGTGTTCAAGATGGCCGGTTCGCTCCGGCATCAGGCAACAAAGATAACGGCGGCGATCGCCAGCGCGCCCAGCACCAGGTTGACCATGGCCAGGGTGGCGATCTGCCCGACGCGGCGCCCACCCTCGGGCCAGTCGGACGCGCTGACAGCGAGCTTCAGGCGCCGGAAAGGGCCGAAATACAGATGTCCGAACAGCGCGAACATCAGGAGGCCGATGCCGAACATCAGGTGCCAGCCCAGGGGGGCGGTTTTCATGCCCACGGCCAGCAGCATGGCCAGGCCTGTCACCAGCAGGACGCCGATGGTGACCCAGACCAGAGCGAAAAATCGCTGCATGACCTTTGCGATGAGCGGCAGGCGTTGGGGTGGCGCCAGCTGTTCGGCGACGGCAGGCCGCAAGGCAAACAGCATGAAGACCACCCCGCCCAGCCAGGCAATGGCGGCGGCAATGTGCAGGAATTTCATCAGGGCGGGCATGGCTTCTTTCGGTGGGTGGAAGGTGATGGATGCGGGGCTTGGGCCATCGTGGAGCATCACGTGCAACTACGTAGGAGGGTCGGCGCGCCGTAGTCGCCGGACAATTGTGAACCACCCGCTGCGAGCCGCACCCAAATGATGCGAATCGCCCCTAATTCATAGGCAAGCCGGGGGTTTTGTCGGATACGCAGGGGTTTCTACGTATAATCAAGGGCTTTGCTGATAACTGCCCTGTAACTTTTCCGTAATTTGTGACGACCAAAATGGCAAATTCGGCAAAGTCAGCGACAAACCCGGGAAACGCGGGTGTTACAGGGCGTAGTGTCACGGAAGAGATGGAGACTGGCGATGAGGGTTTCAAGCCCTTGACGCGTGAAGAGGCCCAAAAGCTTCGTGAAACGGACCCCTCGGTTTCCCCTTGGGTGGTATTGGCAGGGCAAAGTGTGGTGGGTCTTGTGGTGGCGCTGGCCGCCTGGGGATTGACCGGAAGGCAAAGTGCAGGCTGGTCCGCCCTTTATGGTGCGCTGGCGGTGGTCATCCCGGGTACGTTGTTTGCGCGCGGCCTGACCAGCAAGATGTCTTCAATGAATCCGGGCGCTGCGGTGGCTGGATTTTTTTTGTGGGAAATGGTCAAGATTGGCCTGACGGTAGCGATGTTGTTCGCTGCTCCCCGAATGGTTTCGGATTTGAGCTGGCCGGCAATGCTGGTTGGCCTTGTAGTGACAATGAAGGTGGTCTGGCTGGTGCTTTGGTTCCAGTCCCGGCCGAAAAAGTTGGCGTAATCCATTTTCAAGAGTTGAAAAGAGTTCGTAAATGGCTGAATCTTCCGGAAACGCTTTGACCGCTGGTGAGTACATTGGTCACCACCTGGTCCATCTGCAAAACCACAAACAGACAGGCATCGTCGACTTTTCCGTTGTCAATTTCGACACGATTTTCTGGGCCGTCACTCTGGGTGTGATCGGTATGTTCGTGATGTGGCGTGTGGCCAAAAGCGTGCACGCCGGCGTTCCCGGCCGCCTGCAGGCGGCTGTTGAAATCCTGCTCGAAATGGTGGACAGCCAGGCCAAGGGCATCGTTAAAAACGCCGAATCGCGCAAAGCCGTCGGCCCACTGGCGCTCACCGTATTCATCTGGATTTTCCTGATGAACTCCATGGACTTCCTGCCTGTCGACCTGTTTCACACAATTTTTGCTGTGACCGGCCTCGATCACAGCATTCACAACTTCCGCGTGGTTCCCACAGCCGACCTCTCGGCCACGCTGGGCATGTCCTGCGGCGTGCTGCTGGTTTGCCTGTATTACAACGTCAAGATCAAGGGTTTTGGCGGCTGGGTGCATGAGCTGTTCTCGGCCCCGTTCGGCGACAAATGGTTTTTGTATCCCGTCAACTTCCTGATGCAGATGATCGAATTTGCCGCCAAGACCGTATCTCACGGCCTCCGGCTTTTCGGCAACATGTACGCGGGCGAACTGCTGTTCATGCTGATCGCGCTGATGGGTGCAGTGGGCTTCGGCTCCGCAACCGGTGTGTTCCTCTTCATCGGCCATGTGCTCGCGGGCACGGGCTGGGCAATCTTCCACATCCTGATCGTTGCGCTGCAGGCGTTTATTTTCATGATGTTGACGCTGGTCTATGTGGGGCAGGCCCACGACCATCACTGATTCTCACGAATCAGTTTCCCCTGGTTTTCTGGTTTCCGCTTTCTTTTTTTATTTTTGTTAGTTAGTTAAATCCATAGGAGCATTAAATGGAACACGTACTCGGTTTTGTCGCTTTGGCCGCTGGCCTGATCATTGGCCTGGGCGCTGTCGGCGCATGTATCGGCATCGGCATCATGGGCAGCAAATACCTCGAAGCCGCTGCACGCCAGCCTGAGCTGATGAACGAACTGCAGACCAAGATGTTCCTGCTGGCCGGTCTGATCGATGCTGCTTTCCTGATCGGTGTGGGTATTGCCATGCTGTTCGCATTTGCCAACCCGTTTGTGTTGAAGTAAATCGCACGCCTTTCTAGACAACCTACAGAGGTGCCGCTGTGAGTATTAACTCCACATTCTTTGCGCAGCTCGTCGTGTTTGCGATTCTGGTGCTGTTCACGATGAAATTCGTGTGGCCACCAATTGCAGCTGCGCTCGACGAACGTGCCCGGAAGATCGCCGACGGCCTTGCCGCTGCCGATAAAGCCAAGTCTGAACTCTCCGTTGCCAACAAGCGCGTGGAAGAAGAACTGGCCAAATCGCGCAACGAATCGGCAGTGCGCCTGGCGGAAGCCGAGCGCCGCGCCCAGGCCCTGATTGAAGAGGCTAAAGCCCGCGCAACCGAAGAGGGCAGCAAGATCATTGCCGCCGCCAAGGTTGAAGCCGAGCAGCAAACCGTCAAGGCCCGCGAGACCCTGCGTGAGCAGGTTGCCGCACTGGCCGTCAAGGGTGCAGAGCAGATTCTGCGCAAGGAAGTCAATGCCGGTGTGCATGCTGACTTGCTGGGTCGCCTGAAGACCGAACTTTAAGCGAGCGTAAAACATGGCCGAACTAGCCACCATTGCCCGTCCCTACGCTGAAGCGTTGTTCAAGGCCTCTGGTTCCGACCTGGGCGGCACTGCCGTCTGGCTCGATGAGCTCGCAGCCATTGCCGCCAACGTGCAGTTGCAGCAATTTGCGGGCAACCCCAGCGTGACGGTAAACCAGACGTTTGACGTAGTTTCCGGGGTGGCCAAAACGAAGCTGCCGGAAGCCGCCAGGAACTTCCTGCGAACCGTGATCGAGAACGGCCGCATTAGCGTCCTGCCGGAAATCGCCGCACAGTTTCGCGCACTGAAAAATGCGCAAAGTGGTTCTTCGGACGCCACCGTTTACAGCGCATTCCCGCTGGAAGGCGCCGCATTGGCCGATTTGGCAACAACGCTGGAGAAGCGGTTTGGCCGCAAGCTCAACCTTTCGGTCGAGCTTGAGCCGGCGCTGATCGGTGGCGTACGTGTCGTGGTGGGTGACGAGGTGCTGGACACCTCGGTCAAAGCCCGTTTAGAGCAAATGAAAGTGGCGCTGATTTCCTGAGCTTGCGCTCAGGCGCGCCCCGGTTTTTAGCCAACAACATAGAAAGAAGGAAAGAGTCATGCAACTCAATCCCGCAGAAATTTCTGAACTGATCAAGAGCCGCATCGAAGGCCTGACAGCCAGTGCCGATGTCCGCAACCAGGGCACCGTGGTGTCTGTGACCGACGGTATCGTCCGTATCCACGGCCTGTCCGATGTGATGCAGGGCGAAATGCTGGAATTCCCCGCAACCGCCGACGGCACGCCTACTTATGGCCTGGCGCTGAATCTTGAGCGCGACTCCGTCGGCTCCGTGATTCTGGGCGAGTACGAGCACATCGCCGAAGGCGACACCGTGAAGTGCACGGGCCGTATTCTGGAAGTGCCTGTGGGTCCTGAGCTGCTTGGCCGTGTGGTCAACGCACTGGGCCAGCCGATTGACGGCAAAGGCCCGATCAATGCCAAATTCACCGACGTGATTGAAAAGGTTGCGCCCGGCGTGATCGCCCGTAAATCCGTTGACCAGCCCCTGCAGACCGGCCTGAAGTCCATCGACTCCATGGTGCCCGTCGGCCGCGGCCAGCGCGAACTGATCATCGGCGACCGCCAGACCGGCAAGACGGCCGTGGCCATCGACGCCATCATCAACCAAAAGGGCAAAGGCGTTTCCTGCGTCTACGTCGCGATTGGCCAGAAGGCTTCGTCGATCAAGAACGTGGTGCGCTCGCTCGAGCAAGCCGGCGCGATGGAGTACACCATCGTCGTGGCAGCTTCCGCTTCCGAATCGGCCGCCATGCAATATGTGAGCGCCTACTCTGGCTGCACCATGGGTGAATACTTCCGCGACCGCGGCGAAGACGCGCTGATCGTGTATGACGATTTGTCCAAGCAGGCCGTGGCTTACCGCCAGGTCTCGCTGCTGCTGCGCCGTCCGCCAGGACGCGAAGCCTACCCCGGCGACGTGTTTTATCTGCACAGCCGTCTGCTCGAGCGCGCAGCTCGCGTGAACGAAAAATACGTTGAAGACTTCACCAAGGGCGCCGTCAAGGGCAAGACTGGTTCGCTGACCGCACTGCCGATTATTGAAACGCAGGCCGGCGACGTGTCCGCTTTCGTGCCAACCAACGTGATCTCGATCACCGACGGCCAGATTTTCCTGGAAACCAGCCTGTTCAATGCCGGTATTCGTCCCGCCATTAACGCCGGTATCTCGGTGTCCCGCGTCGGCGGCGCTGCCCAGACCAAGCTGATCAAGAACCTGTCCGGCGGTATCCGTACCGACCTGGCCCAGTACCGTGAACTGGCTGCCTTCGCGCAGTTTGCTTCCGACTTGGACGAAGCCACCCGCAAGCAGCTGGACCGCGGTGCCCGCGTGACTGAGCTGCTCAAGCAGGCCCAGTACTCGCCTTTGTCCATCTCCAACATGGCCGCTACGCTGTTCGCAGTGAACAAGGGCTTCATGGACGACATCGAAGTCAAGAAGGTCCTGGCTTTCGAGCACGGCCTGCATGCCTTCCTGAAGGACAAGAACGCGGCCCTGATGGCCAAGCTCGAAGCCAACAAGGCCATGGACAAGGATGCTGAGGCTGAACTGAACGCGGCTGTGGCCGAGTTCAAGAAGTCGTTTGCCTGATCTCGCCTGACCTCATCGTCAAGCAAGTAATTAAGCAACCCTCAGGAACCCCTTAGGAATCCATATGGCAGCAGGCAAGGAAATACGCGGCAAGATCAAATCGGTGGAAAACACCAAGAAGATCACCAAGGCCATGGAGATGGTGGCCGCCTCCAAGATGCGCAAGGCGCAGGAACGGATGCGCGCTGCCCGTCCTTACAGCGACAAGATCCGCAACATTACCGCCAACCTGAGTCAGGCCAATCCCGAATACACCCATGCGTTCATGGAGTCCAACGACGCCAAGGCCACCGGGTTCATCGTGGTGACGACCGACAAGGGCTTGTGCGGCGGCATGAACACCAACGTGCTGCGCGCCGTGACCTCAAAGCTCAAGGAAGTGCAGGCCGCCGGCCATGATGCGAAGGCTGTGGCCATCGGTAACAAGGGCCTCGGTTTTCTGAACCGGGTCGGTGCCAAGGTGGTGTCGCATGCGACGCAACTGGGCGACAAGCCGCACCTGGAAAAGCTGATCGGTCCCGTGAAGGTTTTGCTCGACGCATACAGCGAAGGCAAGATCAATTCGGTGTACCTGTGCTACACCAAGTTCATCAACACCATGCGCCAGGAGCCTGTGGTTGAGCAACTGTTGCCCCTGACGGCTGCGCACCTGCAGGCCGACAAGGACCAGCATGGCTGGGACTACATTTACGAGCCTGACGCACAGACCGTCATCGACGATCTGCTGATCCGTTATGTGGAAGCGCTGGTGTACCAGGCCGTTGCCGAGAACATGGCGTCCGAGCAGTCTGCCCGCATGGTGGCCATGAAGGCCGCAACGGACAACGCCGGCAGCGTGATCGGCGAACTCAAGCTGATTTACAACAAAACGCGTCAAGCGGCGATCACGAAAGAACTTTCGGAAATCGTTGCCGGTGCTGCAGCGGTCTGATCGTGGTTTAGGCCGCCACACCCGATTTAAAGATTTAAAGAAACGAAAGAGGATTCAATCATGGCTCAAGCTCAAGGCAAGATTGTTCAGTGTATTGGTGCGGTGGTTGACGTGGAATTCGCGCGCGACCAGATGCCCAAGATCTATGACGCGCTGAAAATGGAAGGCTCCGCGCTGACGCTGGAAGTCCAGCAGCAGCTGGGTGACGGCATCGTGCGCACCATCGCGCTGGGTACCTCCGACGGCCTGCGCCGCGGCAACATGGTTTACAACACCGGCGCCAACATCACCGTTCCCGTGGGCAAAGCCACGCTGGGCCGCATCATGGACGTGCTGGGCGCGCCCATCGACGAACGTGGGCCAGTGGATCAGACCCTGACCGCACCGATTCACCGCAAGGCGCCTGCCTACGACGAACTGTCGCCATCGCAGGAACTGTTGGAAACCGGTATCAAGGTGATTGACCTGGTTTGCCCGTTCGCCAAGGGCGGCAAGGTGGGCCTGTTCGGCGGCGCCGGTGTCGGCAAGACCGTGAACATGATGGAACTCATCAACAACATCGCCAAGGCGCACTCGGGTCTGTCCGTGTTTGCCGGTGTGGGTGAACGTACCCGCGAAGGCAATGACTTCTACCACGAGATGGCCGACTCCGGCGTTGTGAACCTCGAGAACCTCGGCGAATCCAAAGTGGCCATGGTCTACGGCCAGATGAATGAGCCCCCAGGAAACCGTCTGCGCGTGGCGTTGACCGGCCTGACCATCGCCGAATCCTTCCGTGACGAAGGCCGCGACGTGCTGTTCTTCGTGGACAACATCTACCGCTACACGCTGGCCGGTACCGAAGTGTCCGCACTGTTGGGCCGTATGCCTTCCGCCGTGGGTTACCAGCCTACGCTGGCCGAAGAAATGGGCCGCCTGCAAGAGCGTATTACCTCCACCAAGGTCGGCTCCATCACTTCCATCCAGGCCGTTTACGTTCCTGCGGATGACTTGACCGATCCGTCTCCTGCCACGACCTTTGCCCACCTGGACTCCACCGTGGTGCTTTCGCGTGACATCGCTTCGCTGGGTATCTACCCCGCTGTGGATCCGCTTGACTCGACCAGCCGCCAGCTCGACCCGAACGTTGTGGGCGAAGACCACTACGCCACGGCCCGTGCTGTGCAAGGCACGCTGCAGCGCTACAAAGAACTGCGCGACATCATCGCGATTCTGGGCATGGACGAACTGGCCCCTGAAGACAAGCTGGCCGTGGCCCGCGCCCGCAAGATCCAGCGTTTCCTGTCGCAGCCTTTCCACGTTGCTGAAGTGTTCACCGGCTCTCCCGGCAAGTACGTCAGCCTGGCTGAAACCATTCGCGGCTTCAAGATGATTGTGGCCGGCGAGTGCGATCACCTGCCGGAACAGGCGTTCTACATGGTCGGCACGATTGACGAAGCTTTCGAGAAGGCGAAGAAGGTCTAAGGGCTCAGGCCCTGCAACTTTTTTCCAATAAGGAGCGTTTATGTCAACCACCATTCACGTCGACGTGGTCTCCGCGGAAGAGTCCATCTTCTCCGGTGAAGCGCACTTTGTCGCCTTGCCCGGCGAGGCCGGCGAGCTGGGCATTTACCCGCGCCACACCCCGCTGATCACCCGTATCAAGCCGGGTGCCGTGCGCATCGAAAAGGCCGATGGCAGCGAAGAGTTCGTGTTCGTGGCCGGCGGCTTGCTCGAAGTGCAACCGAACTGTGTCACCGTGCTGTCCGACACCGCGATTCGCGGCAAAGACCTGGACGAAGCCAAGGCGATGGAAGCCAAGGCTGCTGCTGAAGAAGCGTTGAAAAACGCAAAAAGCGATATCGATATTGCCATGGCCCAGTCCGAGCTCGCCGTCATGGCCGCCCAGATTGCCGCTTTGCGCAAATACCGCCAGAAAAAGTAATAAGCTTCCATGCTTCAGGAAAAACCGGCCAAAGGGCCGGTTTTTTTCTGGGCGCTTCGATTTGGAGAAATTCGAATCAGTTTGGCCGCTCATGCAGTTGGCGAAGCGCTCACAGTCATTCCTGAAAATGACGAAGATGCTTGTTTTATGCCCCTCGGTGCAGCGGGCCAGCCGCCCGGCCACCCGAATCCTCCATTGAAGCCTTTACGGATGTTTACCTTGGGGCGGCCGATATCCGCACGCGTACGCGGGCGAACGGCTGATCCGCTGGACGCCGACCATCCGTGGGTCGAGGACGGAGGGCGCGGCGTTTGGTTTATCGAGAAGGTCGTGCAATCGGCGCGCAGTGAGCAGAAGTGGACGTCCATGAACTAACTTCCCGCAGCCATGAGTGGCTGCGGCGCGACGTTCCCATCGCGCCATGCGGAAACCGGGCGTGCTTCCGCTATTCAGGGAAAAAGGCCTCCAGCCCATACAGGGCGAGCGCAAGCAGCTATCAAATAGGGAGCGTTTGTCGAAAAAATAGCCTGGCCCGAGCTGGCAAGGTAACAACTGGACACGCTAAATGACAGTCATGGCCCGGGCTGCTCCCTTATCGTTGTGACGGGTTCAAGCCAGCAACGAGGTGCGAAATGGACAGTCTTTTAGACAGCCTGATATGGGGAGAGGAAGCGTCGCCCGAGCGTCGGGCCAGGCGCGTGCGCAAGGCCTGGCTGACGCGGGTTGTGCTCGCGGCAGTCGCCCTCTTTGTGTTGGTCGTGGTTCTGGCGCCCTGACGTGCCGTTATCGGCGCCCGGCCTGCGATACCTGCCAACCGGCTATTGCAGCCAGGGCGCGTCGGGCAGTTCGTTGGGATTGTTGGGTGCGTCGCCCTGCGTGCCATCGATGGCAAAGTGCGCCATCAGCAGTGCCGAGGTTTCTTCCAGTGCCTGTGTCAATCCGTCCTCGTACCGGTTCTCCCTGAACGCCTGGGCCATGCGCGCTACCATGGCCTGCCACTGCGCCTGATTCACATGGCGCGCCACGCCGCGGTCCGCCACGATTTCAATGGCGTGCTCGGCCAGCAGTAAATAAATCAGCACGCCGTTGTTGTGTTCGGTGTCCCACACCCGCAGCTTGCCAAACATCGTGAGGGCGCGCTGGCGCGTGAGCTGGCCGATGGACTGGTGGTTGCCCAGCCGCCACAGGTAGCTCATGGGCAACGAGGCCTCCACGCATATCCGTATTTCGCCGCTGTGCCGCCGCTCGCTGGCCGCCACCCGGCTGGCGAGCCGGTTGAGCATGTCGGGTGCAATCGCGCGCTGGGCGTCGGAGGCATCCAGCCAGAGGTGCTTGAGGATGGTCTTGAGTTTGTTGAGCATGTGCCTACCAGTCCCCTGATGCGCCGCCGCCGCCGAAATCACCGCCACCGCCGCTGCTGAATCCGCCGCCGCTGCTGCTGCCTCCGCCCCAGCTCCCTCCGCTGCTGCCGCCAAAGCCGCCAGTGGTCCAGCCGCCCGAAGAGCGGCCGCCACGACCCAAGGCGCCCAGACTGGCAATCAGCGCAAACACCATGCCCGCCACAGTTGCCAGGCCGGCCACGATCAGGCTGCTGGTGAACACCCAGGCCAGCACGCCGACGGCGCCGCCGGTGGCGATGGAACCCAGCTTGCGGCCCAGCAGGCCGGCGGCCAGGCGCCCACCAATCGGAACAGCAAAAAACAGGAACACCGCGAGGTCGGTCCACTCAAAGCCGCTGTCAGCTGTGCCCGAAGAACTTTTCTGCTCTGGCTCCGGGAGTTTTTCGCCGCTGATCAGCGCCATGATTTGGTCGGCCGCGGCATTCAGTCCACCGGAAAAGTCGCCCTGTTTGAAGCGCGGGGTGATGGTGGTGTCGATCACCTGGCGCGCCGCGAGGTCCGGAATGGCGCCTTCCAGCGCCTTGGTGGTTTCGATACGGACCTTGCGGTCGTTCTTGGCCACGACCAGCAACAGCCCGTCGCCTACGCTCTTGCGCCCGATCTTCCAGGTGTCGCCTACACGTTGTGCATAGGCGGCAATGTCTTCGGGTTGGGTGCTGGGCACGATGAGCACCACCACCTGTGCGCCGCGGCTCTGTTCAAACGCAGCGAGCTTGGCTTCCAATGCCGCGCGTTGCGTGGCATCCAGCGTACCGGTGCTGTCCATGACATGCGCCGTGAGTGCCGGCACCGGCTGAACGCCTTGCGCCCATGCCGCAAGGGGCAGCCACACGGCCAGCAACAATCCCGCCATCCAGCGGAGGAGGCTGCTGCCCAATATCCGACCCGCTAGTTGCTGCACGGCAAGTTCTGCAGAAACTTATTTCTTGGTGAAGTCCACCACCGGTGGCGCGGAAATCTGCGCCTCATTGGCCACGGTGAAGTTGGGTTTGACGTTGTAGCTGAACATCATGGCCGTCAGGTTGCTGGGAAAACTGCGTGTCAGCACGTTGTACTCCTGCACAGCCTGAATATAGCGGTTGCGTGCTACCGTGATGCGGTTTTCGGTGCCTTCCAGCTGCACACGCAGGTCGCGAAAGCCCTGGTTGGCCTTGAGGTCGGGGTAACGTTCACTGACCACCATCAGGCGGCTCAGCGCGCTGCCCAGCTCGCCTTGCGCTGCCTGGAATTTCTGGAAGGCAGCGGGGTTGTTCAATGTTTCCGGCGTCACCTGGATGGAGGTGGCCTTGGCGCGTGCTTCAATCACCTTGGTCAGGGTGTCCTGTTCAAAAGCGGCCTCGCCCTTGACCGTGGCCACAATGTTGGGCACCAGGTCGGCACGGCGCTGGTACTGGTTCAGCACTTCAGACCAGGCCGATTTGGTTTGTTCGTCGAGGCGCTGAAAGTCGTTGTAGCCGCAACCCGTGAGGAAAAGGCCCAGCATGCTGACCAGAATCAGGTTTAAAAAGCGGGATTTCATGGTGATGTCTTTCGAAAAATGCAAGCTGCAACACTAACATAGTCGAATGCCGATGGCGTCTCATTCCCCCAGCTCCGTGCAGCCATTGCAGGCTCTGCAGGCCAGCCTGCGGCCCCTGGCGCCGGCGGCTGCAAAACCGCGCCTGATGATTGCCGGCGCCACGGGCGTGCTGGGCAATGAAGTGCTGCGCCGCCTTGTCGGCAGCGGCCGTTATGCGCACACCGAGGTGCTGGCTACTGAAACCATGACCACCGGGATGGCCGGTGTGGGGATTGTGCTGGCAGGTGATGCTTCAGTGATCGAGGCATGGCCCGCACGGCCTCAACCGGTTCATACCGGTCTGGTCATGTTTGAACCGCCACGGCTTTTTTATGGGCGTGAGCGCACGCTATGGACGCCGGCGCCGGGACAACTGCCGGCGCTGGCCCGCTGGTTGAAACGCTGTGGCGCACAGACACTGGTTGTAGTGGTGCCCCACGCTTCGGGGCGTTTACCCGATGCCCTCAAGCGCGGACTGGCCGACCTCGATGAGCAAGCAGTGGCTTCGCTGGGTTTTGAACGCGTGTTGTTGGTGCGATCGGCGCGCAAGACCGAAGGTATTGCGGGCGCCAATTTTTTCGAGAAGACGGCGTCATGGATGCTGTCGACCCTCAGGTTCATGATTCCCGCGGCCGAGCAGCCGGTGCGCCCCGCCAAGCTGGCGGAATTTATCGACGCCGCGCTGCAGGTTTTGCCGCCGGGCACCCATGTGGTCGCGCCCGAGCAGCTTTGGCAGGCTAACCAGAGCGGCGAAAACGGCCGGCGCGCCGGGCCGCAAGACAACAGCATGCAAGGTGTCGTACGCTCGTGGCTTGCTGCAAGGCTCAATCCCGAGCAGAATTCACCACCCAACGCCAAGCCGGACTGACGCCTTCCCATGCCCAAACCCAAAGTCCCGCCCGCCAGCAGCGGCAACGCCGATGACATCGAGGCGGCTTTTTATGAGGCGCTGCAAAGCGGCGACATCGAAAAGCTCATGGCCTGCTGGGGCGATGACGACGACATCGTCTGTGTGCACCCGGGTGGCGCCCGGCTGGTAGGCCCGGCGGCCATACGCGCCACTTTCGACGCCATGTTTGCCAATGGCACCATCAATGCCCAGGCCATCAAGGTGCGAAAGGTCGAGACCATGAGCGCCTGCGTGCACAGCGTGCTGGAACGCATCGAAGTGCTGACCGATGAAGGGCCACGGCATGCCTACGTGATTGCCACCAATGTGTATCACAAGGGTGCGCAAGGCTGGCGCATGGTGGCACACCATGCCAGTCCCGGCACGCCGCGAGAAATGCAGGAAGTGTCGGAAACACCGACCGTCCTGCACTGAAGGGCCTGCGATGAAATACGCAGCACCCTGGTGGCTGCCGGGCGGCAATTTGCAAACCATCTGGGCTGCGCTGCGGTCACGCCGTTACCTGGGCCGCGCGCCCATATTTCGCCGCGAGCGCTGGGATACCCCCGATAACGACTTTGTCGACGTTGACTGGATGCTTGATGGAAACGAGCCTTCGTCGGGGCTTTTGGCGGGTTCTCCGGCCGGAAGCGAATCCATCGAGGTGAGACGCAAGGACGCGCGCAAGGAAGTGCCACTCCTGGTGGTATTTCATGGGCTTGAGGGGTCATCTGCCAGCCACTACGCCGAAGCGCTTGCCGATGTGGCCCGCGAGCGCGGCTGGGGCTGCGCCATTCCACACTTCCGGGGGTGTTCCGGTGAATTGAACCTGGCGCCGCGGGCCTATCACTCAGGAGATTTTGCAGAGATCGACTGGATACTGCGGCGCTTTGCGCAGGCCCATCCCGGGCCGGTCGTTGCCGTGGGCATTTCATTGGGCGGCAATGCGTTGATGCGCTGGGCCGGCGAGCTCGGCGCAGAGGCCCGCCAGGTGGTTAGCGGCATTGCGTCCGTCTGTTCGCCGCTGGACCTGACGGCCAGTGGCTGGGCCATTGGCCGAGGGTTCAACCGGCAGGTCTACACCCGCATGTTCCTGAGAACCATGGTGCCGAAGGCGCTGAAAAAACTGGAGCAGCACCCAGGCCTTTTTGACCGCGACCGATTACTGGCCGCGCGCGACTTGTACGCTTTCGACAATGTATTCACTGCGCCTGTCCATGGGTTCAAGGATGCGGATGACTACTGGCTGCGTGCCTCTGCCAAGCCGCATTTGCGCAGCATTGCCGTGCCGGCGCTGGCCCTGAACGCGTTGAACGATCCCTTTGTGCCGGCCGGCAGCCTGCCGCAAGCCGCAGAGGCCGGCAGCCGTGTCACGCTTTGGCAGCCGGCGCAGGGCGGGCATGTCGGGTTTCCTTCGCCACCATTTCCCGGCCATGTGCGTGTCATGCCGGAGGCGGTTACCGGTTTCCTGGCTGCGCATCTTTGATGCTTACCCATAACCCTGCCCACATCGCACCTGCCGTGTGCAGCGCAAAATAGCGGTATGGATGACATCGTCAGGCAGGCCATTGCCAAATGGCCCAATGTTCCCGACTGCTACGGCTGGCTGGGACTGGACGCACGTGGCAACTGGTACATGCGTGATGAGAGGGCCCAGGCCGCCGGGCCTTTTGGTGGCGCACCTGGCCTGGATGCCGCGCGCCATGCGGCCAGCAAGGGATCGCTGCTCAGGCACGACAAGCTGATCGATTTCATTCAGCGGAATTATGAAAGCGACGCTGCCGGCCAGTGGTTCTTCCAGAATGGGCCACAGCGCGTGTATGTGGAGCTCGAAGCGACGCCGCTGATCTGGCGCGTCGCCCCCGCACCTATGTTTGAGGTCACGGCCCATTCCGGCCAAACGGCGCGGCCGCAGCGCTGCATCGCGGACGAATCCGGCAGGGTCTACCTGGAAACCGACCTGGGTTTTGGCCTCGTTCATACCCAGGACATGACGCATGCGGCTGACGCGATAGAGCAGGGCCTGTGGGTGCCCGAGGAAGTCCTGGCCAGCAATTTGTCGCGCCTGTTCGGCTATGTGCGAAGCCCTCAATTGCTACAAAAAAAGTAGCTGCTTGCGCCTGTCATGCTTGGGCTCCAACCCATTTCCCTTTGAATTTCTCATCAAGATTCCATTAAAAAAGCCGGTCATTGACCGGCTTTTTTTGGGCTGGATTTCCTTGCTGTGTTTACTTGGACGCATTGACCATGTACTGCACCACGGCCTTGATTTCGCCATCGGGGGCGGCCGAGCCGCCCTTGGGTGGCATGGCACCCTTGCCTTTGACAACGCTGGCCGTCAGAGCCTCGACACCTGTGGAAATCCGGGGAGCCCATGCGGCCTTGTCTCCCAGCTTGGGTGCATTGGCAACGCCGGCCACGTGGCAGGCCGCGCAGACCTGGCCGTACAGCGCAGGTGCGGCACCACCGGCAGCAGCCGGTGTTGCACCGGCTGCCGGCGCTGCCGTCTTGTTGGCTGCAGCGAGCGCGGCGACCACATCTGCCGACGGTGCGGCGGCGGCTGCGGCTGCAGGTGCCGTAGCGGCGGCAGCTGCCGGGGCGGCTGGCTCTGCAAACTTGCCGCCTGCGGCAGCCGTCATGTAAACCACTGCACGGCCAATTTCGACGTCTTCAAAATCACCGCCGCCCTGGGCTCCCATGGCGCCCTTGCCCTTGAGGGCCGAGTGCCAGAGCGCGTCAAAACCGGTCTTGATACGGGCTGCCCAGGCACCCGTATCGCCAAACTTCGGCGCACCGGCTGCACCCGTGCCATGGCAAGCCACGCACTGCGCCTTGTAGACCTCTTCGCCGGACTTCAGCGGACGGTTGGCGTCACGGATTTCAACTGCGCCGATTTTCTGGATGCGCTGCGCAACGGCCTTGGCGCCTTCGTCCGCACCCGCAGCTGGCTTGTTGGCCGAAGCGACGTAATACACCAGGCCGATGATGGCGAAAACAGGAACGACAAAAGAGAAAAAAACCGCAGCCAGCAGTTGCTGGGGCGTCTTGATGGGGCCAGTATGGGCTTCTTCGTGGGCCGTGGTGTGGTCGTTTGCGCTCATGGCGTCCTCAAAAAACTAAGAATCGGGGGGCTATCGCGTGGTGATATGGCGCTCTTGGGCAGCGCTTGCTCAGCAACCTCACATTATAACTGGGGGCTTGCAGAGGCCGAGGAGAGTCGTTACCGGCTGGTAGAATCGGAAACGTTGTGCGGCGTGAAGCGCCCGCGCAGTGCAAATTGCCCTGACTTCGCGCCCTCGGCCGCGAATTCCGGCGCGAACCGTTTCCAGCGTTGCGGCTGTAGCTCAGTGGATAGAGTATTGGCCTCCGAAGCCAAGGGTCGTGGGTTCGATCCCCGCCAGCCGCACCAATCATTGTCTTTCTATCGCATGCCTTGTTGTCCATCCGCGAGATCTCAAGGCGTACAGGCCTGGCTCGCAACACAATAAAGAAGCACCTGCGGTCGGAAGAGAGCGAGCCCAAGTACCCAAGGCGGGTCAGCTCCAGCAAGCTCGATCCCTACGCCGAGAAGCTGGCCACCTGGCTGGTAATCGAGGCAACAAAATCGCGGAAACAGCGGCGCACTTTGAGGCAGATCCACACAGACTCAGCCTAAAAAGGAGAAAACCAAGAACTTATCCATATGGTGAGCACCTTCTGCTCGCAAAGAGTGTGGGTCAAGATTCGATGGAAAACTCGGGTCAGTGCAATTCAACAGGGAGACCCTCGAACGGTCGTGGCGAGTGACAAGGCCGGGCGGGACGGTGGTGTCGATCGTCGATCACACGATACAGTCGCGTGGAGATATCCACGGCGTCTTCGCATTCTTCAGCGGGGATGCCGCGGCATTGACGCTGATTCTCAAGCGCTTCGACGACAAACGGCTCCAGGTGATCCTCGACACAATCCATCCGCTGGATGACGCCCGCGCGGCGCTTGAGCAGGTGGCCGGCGGTCATGCGCGCGGCAAGGTCATCATCCGCACGTCGCGCTGATCCGCGAGGCAATGGCGCCTTGGGACCTTCCGTCAAAAAACGCACGCTCAGCGGCTAACCCCTTAGAGCGCACGGGGTTAGCGCCAGACCGCATTCCAGCGGTGGAGTCGAGATACGTCCACGCCGAATTTGCGTGGAACCGATGCCTACCCGGTATCAATCCAGTGGCCAACGTCCGTTGTTATGTGTCGCGCAGATCCTCGCTGCTGGATTCTTGCTCATAAGATACTTTTAAAGTATTGACGTACCAGAATCAAGATATTTTACAGGTAACGGTTGTCTTCCTAGAATCGCCAACAACACCGTAAGTTGCAAGTTATTACAACTGATCTTTCCGGTGGATCTCCTAAAAAAAGGCCGTGAAGGGAAACGCTGGATTTGTGATCCATTTGTAGTGCTTACGCCGGGAGCGCCCGGCATTCGAGCACAACGCGTCAAGCCTTTCGATGTCTGCATTTTTGACAAAGCGAGATACAGGTATGACACGTGCTCGAAACAGGTGGTTACAACTGGTGGTGGCAATGGGCCTGGCTTTCTTTGGCGCGCGTCTTTTCGCTGCAGCTGATAAAGCCGCCGGCGAACCGCCCAGGGAGCAGGTAATTGACCTGGAAGCCGCGGGCACCGCTTATCCCTTTGCGGTCTATTCCAACATTGACTTGCGCCAGCCGGACGCCGGGATCAAGCGTGCGGTCATTTTTGTACATGGCGTGCAGCGCGATGCCGACCGTTATTTTGGCGTGGGCCTGGGCTTGCTGGAAGCCGCGCGGCTGGACGCATCAAGCACGTTGCTGCTGGTGCCCCACTTCCTGACGGCATCAGACACTTCGCCTGACGGCAATATCCCGCTTTGGCGCGGTGGCAACTGGATGCAGTGCCAGCCTTCCCGGGGCAAGGAGGCTATCAATTCCTGCGGCGTGCTGGACGATATCGCCCGCTACCTGAGCGCGGGCAAGCGTTTTCCCGTACTTAAGGAAATCGTTTTCATCGGCCACTCGGCCGGTGGGCAGCTAATGCAGCGCTATGCCGTGCTCAACAACAGCGAGGAGGGGTTGCGCAAGTCGGGCATCCGCGTGCGGTATGTGGTCTCCAGCCCGTCTTCCTATTTGTACCTGGATGACAGCCGTCCGGAGGGTGGGAGCTTCAAGCCTGTGAACAGCATCCTCTGCCCCGGTTACAACAACTTCCGCTACGGCCTGGGCAACATGGTTCCCTATGGGCAGGGCCTGGACGGCGAACAGTTGTTCAAGCGCTATGCGGCGCGCGAGGTCCTCTACCTGGTGGGCGCGCAGGACAACGACCCAGCCTACGAGTCACTCGACAAATCCTGCGGGGCCGCCATGCAGGGCACGGACCGGCTGAATCGGCACAGGAATTACATGCGCTACGAACAGTTTTTAGCCCAGAAATGGCAGACACCCGTGACGCGTGCGGTCATGGTGGTGCCGGACGCGGGCCACGAAGCGGCCGAAATTTTTGAGTCCCGCGGGGTTGCTGCAAAAATTTTCCATGCCGCCGGCAACTAGCGAATAGCGAATAGCCGGGACAAACAGAGACAAGCCGAACGAGCACAACAAGAAAAAAAGAAGAAGCACAGAGACGCGCGGATACAACACCAAGACAGAAGACGAAAACCATGATGGAACCCTCACGCCTTGCCGCACCACGGCGAAAAATCCTCGCATCGCAGATCTGCGCAATGCTGGCCGCCGCACCTTTTGCCGTCCATGCGCAGACGCCGCCCAGCGCCGGTACTCTTTTCGACGCGAACCGGCAACAGCTCTCGCCAACGGAAAATGCCGGCCCGCCGGCGGCGGTGCAGCGTCCTGCGCGCATCGAAAAAGAGGTGGAAGGCAGTGATGAGGGCCAGAGCCCCCCCGCCGGCGGAACGGGCATCCAGGTCACGGGTTTTGTACTGAGCGGCAACCGGTCTCTGCCGGCATCCGAGCTGCAAGCCCAACTGCAGGAGTTTGTCGGCCGCGAGCTGGACTTCGCCGGGCTGGGCAAAGCCGCCGCCAAAATCACGGCCTACTATCGCACCCGGGGCTACCTGGTAGCGCGCGCCTATCTCCCCGCACAGGAAATACAAGGCGGTGTGGTTGCCCTCGGCATCCGTGAAGGCGTCATCGGCCGGGTGGTGGCCGAGCCCGATGCCAACGTGCGCCTGGACCCGGACCTGATAGGCCGACATCTCGCGGGACTACAGCCGGGCGAGGTGATCCAGGAAAGCGACCTCGAAAACACGCTGCTGCGGCTCTCTGACATCGCCGGTGTGACGGTCAAGGCTGTGTTGCGGCCTTCGGCAGAACCGGGCGCCACCGACGTCATCGTCAAGGTCAGCGAGATGGGGGCGATCACCTCGCGCGTGAGCATCGACAACGGTGGCAGCTATTACACCGGTGCCAATCGCCTGTCCGCCAACCTGAGCCTCAACGACGCACTGGGCATGGGCGAAAGCTTCAGCCTGAATACGCAGCAAACTTTTGAAGGCCTGCGCATTGCAGGCGTTGGTTATGTGCAGCCCCTCGGCACGACAGGGCTGTCGGTAGGCGCGAATTTTGCGGGTCTGCAATACAACATCGGCAAAAACCTCAAGGAAGTAGAAGCCAGAGGTGAAGCCCGCGTGAGCACGCTGTTTCTCAACGCGGCGTTGCTGCGCAGCCGGCGCGCCAACATGAATCTGTCGCTGGCGACGGAATACCGACATTTCCAGGACACGACTGGCGGCACGACCGTTGAAAAGTCTGCCAACCTGATGAGTGCGGGCCTGTCTGGCGACTGGCGTGACGACTGGACAGGCGCGTCGGCGAACAACAGCTGGAACGCGCGTTTGGGTATGGGTCATCTGAAAAAAGAAACGCCCAACGACGCAGCACTGGACCGCTTCACGGCCAATGCGGCAGGCGACTACAAAAAGCTCAACCTGTCGTTCAGCCGCCTGCAGCAGCTTGGCGGCGGCTACTCCCTGCTGGGCTTGGTCACCGCGCAGTACGCCGACAAGAACCTGGACGCGTCAGAGAAAATGAGCCTGGGCGGCTCCGGCGGCGTGCGCGCTTACCCTGCCGGCGAAGCCGCGGGCGACCAGGGCATGCTGGCGCGTCTGGAACTGCGCAAGACCCTGGGTGTTGTCGGCAACTCCGTCGTGGAAGGTGCGCTGTTCGCCGATGCGGGGCGTGTGACCATTAACAAGAAGCCGTGGGACAACAGCGAAAACCGCGCGAGCCGCTACGGCTATGGCGTGGGCCTGAACGTCTACAACAAGGACCTGGTGTTCAATGCCAGCATCGCGGTGTCGCCCGGCGTCAATCCAGTCAGCGAACCAAAAAGCGCGCGTCGCCTGTGGCTATCGGTGTCGGGTTCACCCCAGGCCTTCACGGGCCTGGCCTCCAGCAGCGGCAGCCGGGGCGAGGATTTCGAGGAGGCGGAAGACGGCATGCGGCTGTACGGCTCACTGGGCATCATCCCCGAATACGTGAGCCGCTCAGGCGCGACGCCTGCGGCGCCCGCCGACCAGAGCAAGCTGGCCACGCCCAATGGGCGCAACATGTCGGGCTTCTGGCGTGCGCGCGACAATGTGTCGTATGTGGGCGCGCGTGGCGGCATCCCCATTTATGAACAGTGGAAGGCGCTGTGGCAGCTGGAGCTGGGCCTGTCACTGAGCGCGGGCGCGGCCGGAGACGACGCGACCCCGAACTGGACACACAGGCAAGAGCTGCGTAATACCGGCGTGGCTGTCGCCCATCCAGATGCTGGCACCGCGATGTACGGCAACTGGGACATGCCGCTCAAGGAAAGCACCTCTTCCTTCGACCCCTTCGGCGCGACCACCAGTGCGGCGCACTACAACATCATCGGTTCACCGGGCTTCGCCACCAGCATCACTAAAAACTCCGGCCCGGTGGGCACGGCGGCGGTGGAAAACAACGACGATGCCGCTTTCAACCGCCGCCAGGCCGGCGTGTTCGGCTACTGGACGCCCAAGATGGGCGGCTTCCAGCTCAAGCTGGCTTATTCGAACAACGGCATGAAGGCCGCGCCGGACGTTGATACAGGCTACCTCTACGGCGGCAGCCTGTCGTATGAGAGTGGCGGTTTCTCCGCAGTGGTTGCGGCCGAACAGCACGTGAACTACTTCGGCATTGCCAGCCTGGGCCGCAATGCACGCGGGGTAGGAACCAACACCCACGTCACGCAGGGCACCTCGTCCAATGACTACAGCGTGCGCTACGGGGTGGCCTACGATTTCGGTGATACCAAGGTTTCGCTGATCGCCGACGAACTGAGCTATGCCGAGTCCGGTGTCATCAACACCAGCGTCACTTCAAGCGACCTCTCCAGCTACCGCCGCCGTGCCTACATGGTCGGCGTATCACACAAGATAGGTGCCTGGCAGTTGCGCGCCAGCCATGCCAAAGCCTTCGCAGGCGACTGCACCATGATTTCCGGCAACGGCGTGAACTGCTCGACCGAAGGCATGGGTGCGACCTCGCAGGCCATCGGTTTCTCCTATGCCTGGAGCAAGCAGCTCAGGATTTTCGGGCAGTACGTGCTGCTGCGCAACCAACCGCTGGCCAATTACAACTACGCCGTTGCCGGCGTGTTCGGCAGCGCAGGCGCAGGCACCACGATCCGCGCGATCGGTTTCGGTATCAACTACACGTTCTGAGGGGCTCGCATGACATACCACTCTTCCCCGGTTTTCCCACGTAAAAGCCGCCCGACGCTGACACCGCTGAGTGCAGCCATCCTGTCAGCGCTTTGCGCCATTTACCCGGTACGGGGATATGCGCTGGACGCCAGCGCCTTACCTACCAATGGTCAGGTCACAGCTGGCAGCGGCAGCATCAGCCAGAGCGGCAACGTCATGAACGTGGTACAGGGCAGCGACCGGATGGTCGCTACCTGGAACACTTTCAACATCGGTAGCGCGGCCAAAGTCAATTTCGCGCAGCCCTCGACCTCGTCGGTGGCCCTCAACCGCGTCACATCCAGCGATGCCTCGCAGATCATGGGCCAGCTCAATGCCAACGGGCAGGTCTATCTGATCAATCCCTCGGGCATCCTGTTCGGCCAGGGTTCAGCCGTCAACGTTGGCGGGCTGGTGGCCAGCTCGCTGAACATCTCGGACGGCAACTTCATGGCCGGCAACAACCGCTTTGAAGCCGGCAGCGCGGGCGGCGCCGTGATTAACGAGGGCAGCATCGTGGCGGCCGACGGCGGGTACGTGGCGCTGCTGGGTGTGCAGGTGCGCAATGTGGGTAGCATCACGGCCCGTCTGGGCAGCGTGATGCTGGGCGCCGGCAAGAATATCACGCTGGACTTTAACGGCGACGGCCTGATCAATATGCAGGTCAGCGACCCCTCGCTGGGCGCCAGCGTGGTGAACCAGGGCCTGCTCAAGGCCAACGGTGGCCTGGTCGTCATGTCGGCCCGCTCCGGCGACGCGCTGACGTCCAATGTGGTCAACAACGAAGGCGTGATCGAGGCGACCAGCCTGCAGCGCCGAAACGGCACGGTCCTGCTTGACGGCGGGGAGGCAGGCATTGTCGCCTTGAGCGGCCGTGTCGACGTCTCCGGCCGCGATGCCGGCGAAACCGGCGGCAGTTTCAAGGCTTTGGGTCAGTACGTCGGTGTATTTGACGGCGCGCGCATCGATGCTTCCGGCGATGCCGGTGGCGGCGCGGTGCTGGTGGGCGGCAACTACCAGGGCAGCGGCACCGAGCGCCAGGCCGTCGGGACTTACATGGGCGAAGACGCCCGCATCAACGCCGACGCGCTCAGCAGCGGCGACGGCGGCAAAGTCATCCTGTGGTCCACCGGCAGCACGCAGTTTCACGGCGGCATCACGGTGCTGGGCGGCGGACAGACCGGCAGCGGCGGCCTGGTTGAGACCTCGGGCCACAACCTGGAGGCGACGGGTTCGGTGGATATCAGCGCGGCCTCCGGAAAAGGCGGAACCTGGTTGATCGATCCCTACAACATCAACATCACGAGCACGGCGAGCGTCGGCGCGACCGGGAGTTCCCCCTTCACCTCCAGCGGCGCAGCCAGCTCCAACCTGAGTTCGGCCGTGCTCAACGCCTCGTTGTCCGAAGGCGCCAACGTGGTGGTCCAGACTTCTGCCGTCGGCGGCACCTCGGGCGACATCAACGTGCTGGACAACGTCAAGGGTGTGGGCAATGCCTCGTTGACCCTGCAGGCGCATCGCAACATCATCATCGGCAGCCGCACCATTTCCAACGGCACCGGCAAAAGCCTCAACGTTTCGCTGATCTCCAATTACGGTGACACCGGCAACGGCTCGGTGGCCTTGACGGGCAGCACCATTACCACCAACGGCGGGGCCATTACCATCAGCGGCGGCAGCAACCCGCTGACCGGCTACGCCAGCACCAACCAGAGCAGCGCCTCGGGCGTGGCAATCACCGGTGGCACCGTGCTGAGCACGGGCGGCGGCAACATCACGATACGCGGCGCCTCCACCTCGACAAGCTCCAGCACCAGCGCTGTGAATATCTCCGGCGCCACGCTCAATGCTGGCGGCGGCAACATCTCCATCCTGGCCAATGTCGCCAGCGCCAGCGCGACCGGCGACGCCTTTGTGCTCACCGGCGGCAGCAATGTCCTCACCAGCGGCGCCGGATCCATCACGGTGGACAGCACCAACCTGGGCAGCGGCAACGGCACGCGCATCTTCAGTACCAACAACACCATGGCCGCCAGCGGCTCGGGCAACCTGACGATCAGCGGCAACGCAACGACCGGCTTCGGCGTGCTGATCTGCTCGACAGCCAGCACCTCCTCGCAACAACTCACCGTGGGCAGCGGTAACCTGACCGTGCAGGCCAACGCCAACGGTTTTGCCGGTGCCGGCCGCGGCGTCTACCTGGCGGCCTCGGGCAACGGCGCGGTGGTGCTCAATGCCACGGCGGGCGGTGCCATCACGCTCGGCGGTAGCAGCACCGGCAGTTACGGCACGGTGCTCAACTCGACGGGTTCCGGATCTTCCATCAGCATCTTTTCGGACGGTAACATCACGGTGGCCGGCAACACTTCGGGCGGCACGACGCCGGCGCTGGGTTTGCTAAGCTCCGGCGTTGGCACCAGCGCGGCCACCGCCTCGCAGGTCAACATCAGCAGCACGGCCGGCGCACTCAAGCTGCTGGCCAACAACAGTGTGGTCAACCCCACTACCGGCTCATTCAAGGCCGTGTCGCTGGACGCCAGCGGCGCCTACGCCAGCATCAACCTGGGCACGCAGTCGGGCGCGCTGACGCTGGACGGCACCAGCTACTCGGGGCGCGGCGTGGACATCGCGCCCTCCGGCGCCAACGCGGCGATCAACATCACGACCGGTAGCGGCGCCATTGCCGTCAACGGCAACAGCACGAGCAGTTTCGGCGGCTACGGCATCTTCCTGAACTCTACCGGCAACGCGAACGGCGTCAATGTCACCACCGTGAGCGGCGACATCACCTTCCGGGGCGATTCCGTAGGTACATCGGACGCCATCTCCCTGGGCGGTAGCGCATCCAGCACCAACTCGGTCAACAACATCTCTTCGCAAGGCGGCAACATCACGCTGGTCGGCAACTTCCACTCGCCGAACGCCGGGGAGCTCGACCACGGCATCGCCATCCAGAACGTCGCCAACCGCATCCAGACCACCGGTTCGGGCAACGTGACGCTGGTCGGTAGCGCAGCCGACCAGGGCAATGGCGTCAGCATCTATGGTGGCGGAAAGGCCCTGGTCAGCGTCGAGAACGGCGCGCTCGCAATCACCGGGAGCAGTGTTTATGGCGACGGGGTGGGCGTGCTGACTGGTAACAATGTCATACGTGCCACTGGAGTCGGTTCAGTGAGTGTGGCTGGCAGCTCGATCTATGGCAGCGGCGTCACCATCTACCCGTCGACGGCGACCAGTTCCGCCGCCATTTCCACGGTGTCGGGCAAGCTCTCGATCACGGGCAACAACAGCGCGGCGTCTGCTGCGCCGGCAGTCCTCCTGCGCACTGCGGCCTCGGGTGCCGCCAATGGCGTCAGTATCACGTCGAGCAGTGGTGATATCGACGTCCAGGCGGCGACAGCCGGCTCCGGCGAGGGGCTATCCATCGTTGGCAGCAGCGCCAATGCCTTCAATACCATCAGCACGGGTGGTAATGGAAATCTTCGCGTATCGGGTTCCGGCGGCGGCTACGGGGTGCGCATAGACGGCGGCACCAACAAGCTGCAGGTGGAAAACGGCGTTTTGCTCATTAGCGCCAGTGCGCCGAGTGGGAAGCCCTTCAGCCAGTCTTCGGACGCCACGACGATCGCCGCCACCGGATCCGGTGTCGTGCTGCGCAATCTCGGCGGCAAGATGAGCAACAGCCTGACCAGTGCCGATTCGGCCGCTGCGACCGCCGCACTGCAGTTGGATATGGCCGGCAGCGACTGGATGGCGCCCCTTGCCGGCGACACTGCATCCCCGCCCTCCAGTGGCGGAACGGACAGGCTCACCATTTCCGTGGTGTCGTCCAATGCCAATCTCAATGCATCCGCCGCAAGCAAAGAAGATGCAACGCCTTGAACCTGCGTCCGCCGCGGCGTTCACTGGCTCCATAATGCCGCGCCGCGCCGGGCGGCTGGTGCCGGTTCTGCTGTTGCTGGTATCGCTGTCCGCTTTGGCCGTCGCCGCCGACAAGAAGGCCGGGCAAGCCGAGCACGACAACTTTCATTTCCTCGGCGAGATGAACAAGGCCTCAACCGTGATGGTGGTCGAGACAAAAATCGTCCCGCCTGAGCTTGGGAAAAAAATCGCGCGGGCTATTGAACAAGTGATCAGGGAAGGCAACCAGTCGGGTGCCAAGCGCCCGGGTGACTATTTGCAGTATGAGCCGTTGATCCTGGCGTTGGCCGGCCCCGACGGTTCGCGCATGCATTCAGGCCGTAGCCGCCAGGACATCCTGTCCACCACGCGACGCCTGATGCAGCGCGAGCGTGCGCTAGTTCTAATGGATGCGATGATCCAATCGAAAGCGCAACTACTGGCTGTGGCCGAGAAGAACCTGGACACCATCGTGCCGGCCTATACCAACGGCGTGCAGGCCCAGCCCACTACTTACGCGCACTACCTGCTGGCCTTCGCCTCGGTCTTCGGGCGCGACAGCGCGCGACTGAAGGAGGCTTATGCGCGCCTCAATATGAGCCCGCTGGGCGCGGGCGCGCTCGGTACCTCGAGTTTTCCGGTGAATCGTCAACGCCTGGCGGAGCTGCTGGGTTTTGACGGCGTGGTGGAAAACTCCTACGACGCGGCCCAGCTCGGCGCGCTCGACCAGGGCGTGGAATTGGTGGGCCTGTGCAGCAACGCGGCGCTGATGATAGGCCTGCTGGCGCAGGACATGCACACCCAGTACCACCAGACCGCTCCCTGGATCACCATCCAGGAGGGGCGGCTTACCGGCACGAGCAGCATCATGCCGCAAAAGCGCAATCCTTATGCCCTCAACGTGCTGCGGCTGCAGGCCAGCGAGGTGGTGGGCGGCGCCTTCACCTACCAACTGGAGGCGCATAACGTCACGCCCGGCATGCCCGACTACAAGCGCGACCAGGTCGAGAAAACCCTGGACCTCACGGCCAATGCCTTCGTGAAGCTGGCTGACCTGATGAACCACCTCGTCATCGATCGCAACCGCGCGCTGCAGGAAGTTGACGCCGATTACTCCACCACCACCGAGCTGGCCGACATCCTGCAGCGCGACGCCGACGTTCCCTTCCGGGTCGGCCACCATTTCGCCTCGGACCTGGTCAACTACGGCCGCGCCAACAAGCTCAAGCCCGCCGAGATTCCCTTCGACGTCGCCAGGCAGTTGTATGCAGAGGCGGTGAAGATCTTTGATTTCCCACGGGCGGAATTTCCGCTGACGCAGGAGCGCTTCCGTACGTCGCTGACCGCGCAGAACATGCTGGCCTCCAGCAAGGGCCTGGGCGGTCCGCAGCGCACGGAGACCGTCAGGATGCTGGCGGCCGAGAAGAGCCGGTTAGAGCAGGACGCCGCCTGGCTCAAGGCGCAGCAGGACAAGCTCGCGCGTGCCCAGTACAACCTGGACCGCACCTTTTCCGGGCTGGTCCAGTGAGTTTCACGGCGGTAGCGGCGATACTGGCGCTGTCGGCCTGACGGGGCCATCGACAAGGGCACCATGGCTGACGATATTTTTTCGCTGGAGAACTTCGAATACCTGTGCTACTCCCGCCAGCAGGAGCCGGCTGCGCGAGAGCTGGTCAAGCTGCTGCTGCTCATAGACAGGAACTACGGCAACCTGGACGGCAACTTCGCGCTCAGCCTGTCGGCCGCTATAGGTGCGCAGGAGCGTGACGCGCACGGCCTGACCCGCCTCACCAGCGCCATCTCGGCCCTGTTTTCCGACCCGACCTTCCATGTCTCGCCCGGCGGCTTCGGCCAGCTCATCAACTTCCAGCGCTGGTTGTCGGCGCTGTTTGCCGCCAGCGCCTTTGTCCATTGCGACCATATCCTGAGGTCGCTCAATTTCCTGGGCTCCGGCGCACCGGAGTTCCACGTGAGCGAACGGGACCTCGTGAAGTTCTGCATCCTGTATTCCCCCGAATCGGAAATCCCGCTGGACGTGGAATTGCTGTGGCGGCAGAACAAAAAGCTGGCCGCCGCGCTGTTCACGGCCCTGCTGTCGCCGCGCTTTCTCGGCTCGCCAGCTGCGCACTCCAAGCGGGAGGCGCTGCTGGCCTGGCTGCCTGCCCACCTCGAAGAAATCGAAAGCCTGGACATCCTGCCGGTAGGCATCCTGCACGACGTGTACATGCACTGCAGTTACGCCGACCTGCCCGACCGCCATGAGATCAAGCGCCCCATCAACCGGCTGGTTCGCAAGAAGCTCGAGGCGCTGGGCCTGGGGCGCGTTGCGCCCGCGCTCGCCGCGCAAAGTGCGGACAAGCCCATCATGCTGGTACTGCTCGAGTGGTTCTCCGGTGGGCATTCGATTTACCGCACGCATTCCAGGACTTTGGAGGCCGCTCGCCGGCATTTTCGCCTGGTGGCCATTGCTTACCCCGGCAACATCGACGAACTGGGCCGGGCGGTGTTTGACGAGGTGATTGATTTCGCCGCGCCCAATGACATGATCGCCTGCCTGCGCCAGCTGCACGCGCTGGCCGGCTCCCTCAGGCCCGCCGTGTTTTATATGCCCAGCGTCGGCATGTTTCCCATCACCATGTTCGCGGCCAATCAGCGCCTGGCACCCGTGCAGGTGGCCGCGCTGGGCCATCCCGCCACCACGCATTCCGACCGTATCGATTACATCAGCGTGGAAGACGATTTTGTCGGCGATCCCGCCTGCTTCAGCGAAACCCTGCTGCGTCTGCCGAAAGACGGGCAGCCCTACCGCCCGTCCGCCATCGAAGTCTCGCTGGCACGGCCGCAACGGCAGGACGCGGCCGTCGTCAACATCGCCGTGGCCGCGACCACCATGAAACTCAACCCGAAGTTTTTGCTGGCCTGCCAGAAGATACGCGCGGGCACGCGCAAGCAGGTCCGCTTTCATTTCCTGATCGGACAGGCAACCGGCCTGATCTATCCGCAGGTGCGCAGGTTGATACGCCGCTATCTGCCGGACGCGGAAATCTACGCGCACCAGCCCTACCCGGACTATCTGGCTATCTTCAGCCGCTGCGACATGTTCCTGAGCCCCTTTCCCTTCGGCAACACCAATGGCATTACCGATGCCGTGACGGTCGGTTTGCCCGGCGTGTGCAAGACAGGGCCGGAAGTGTTTGAACACATCGACGAAGGGCTGTTCCGCCGCCTGGGCCTGCCGGACTGGGCCATCGCCGACAGCGTGGAGGGCTACATTGCCGCCGCCGTTCGCATGGCTGACAACTACCCGGAACGGGCTGCACTGTACCGGCAGCTGGAGGGGCCCGAGTGCCTGAATACCTTGTTCGAAGGCCGTGCGGAATGCCTGGGCGAACGCCTGTATCAGATCTGGTCGGCGACGGCGGACGAGGAGGAGGCCTTGCCCGACAGGGCCTGATGCATCGCTTGGCGGTCCAGGGCTTTTTCCCAGGCGCACACGACGACGCAGGCCACGCAGTTGCCGAGCATGTTGGTGAGGGAGCGGCATTTCATCAACCGCTCTATGCCCAGCAACAGGACAATGCCCGCGATCGGTATGAGGTTCTGGCTGGCCAACGTCGCGGTCAGGGCCACAAAGGCCGAACCGGCGACGCTGGCGGCGCTCTTGGATGTCAGCATCGCGATGCCCAGCAGTGACAGCAGTGACCAGAAACCCAGCTCGACATGCGCCACCTGCGCCAGGAAGATCGCCGCCATGGCGATATAGATGTTGCTGCCGTTCAGGTTGAAACTAAAACCGGTCGGCAGCATCAAGCGCGCCACCGGTTTGGCGCAGCCCATTTTTTCCATTTTTCCGACCAGACTCGACAAGGCGGCTATTGACGAAGTGGTGAAGAAGACCAGCAGCAGCTCTTCTTTGACATAGGCGACCAGGCGGAAGATGTTGCAACCGGCGGCGCGCGCGAGAAGGCCCATCACCACGAAGATAAACAGGATGCTGACGAGATAAATCGCGGCGAGAAAATGCAGCAGTGGCAACACCGAGGACATCCCGTAACGGCCAATCATGAAGGCGACTGCACCGAATGCAGCCAGTGGGGCCAACTTCAGGACCATGCCGACCATGCCGAGCCATACTTGCTGCACCGCTTCGATGAGCTCCAGCAGCTTGTGCCCGCGTTCACCCGCGCGCGCCAGTGCAATGCCCGACAGCAGCGCCAGCAGCAGGATCTGCAGGTTGTTGTTGCCGGTGAAGGCGCTGGCAAATGTCGGGGGGATGATGTTGAGCAAAAAGTCGGTTGTGCTTTCCGCGGCCTTTGCAGGCGCAGCGCGCTGTGCGACGTCAGCCGCAAAATCTGGCGCGAAACCCTTGCCGGGCGTTAGCAACAAGGCGCCCAACATGCCCGCCAGCAGCGAGATCAAGGTCATGGCCTCGAAGTAGATGATGGCCTTGACACCCACCTTTGTGGCCTGCAGCCGGTTGCGCATGCTGGCGATACCGGACACCACCAGGCAAAAGATCAGCACGCCGATCAGCATGCCGATCAGGCGTAGAAAGCCGTCGCTTAGGGGTTTCATCAGCGCGCCGGCTGACGGAAAAAAATTCCCCAACAGCATGCCGGCGGCAAAGGCGAGAGCCATCTGCGCAATGGGATGGCAAAGTATTTTTCTAATTCTGATCATCTATCGCCCAGTCTACGGGCGGCTTGGCTACCGCAGCCCGGGAGCCGCGCCATACGGTTGTTTTTTGCGGATGGACGGCGCGTGTAAAGACGCGAAGGCGTCACGCGCCGGCGAGGGTATATGCATAAAATCCGGAAATAAGACCTCCAATACTTAGAAAAGATGGGCCGACGCCATGGAGCTGAGACACCTGCGCTATTTCCTGATGGTTGCCGAGGAGCAGCATTTCACGCGTGCCGCCGAGCGCTTGAACATGCAGCAGCCGCCCTTGAGCCACCAGATCCGGCTGCTGGAGGAAGAACTGGGTTTCGAATTGTTCCGCCGTCACCCCAAGGGCGCGGCGCTGACGGCCGGGGGCGCCGTATTTGTGCAGGAAGCTCAGGCCATCCTCCGCAGTGTCGAGCAGGCATCGGCGCGCGCGGCGCGCGCCGCACAGGGCTTTGAAGGCACGCTGGCCATCGGCTTTACCAGCTCGGCCGCGGCCCATCCCTTGATTCCGGGGATCATCCGGGCCTACCGCAGTGCCTATCCCGATGTGCATCTGGATTTGAGGGAAGCCAATGCGGCCGAGCTGACCGAGGGCATAGACAGGGGCAAGGTCAATGTCGCGATTTTGCGCACGCCCGTAAGCCATCCGCGCGGCGTGAGCTTTTTTTCCTTGCTCGAAGAGGAGATGCTGCTGATCCTGCCGGTGGGTCACGCGCTGGTGGCGGGCGCCGCCAAGGGCAAGATGCCGGTCATTGATCTGAAATCCCTGGCTGATGAGCAGTTCATTCTGGTGCGCAGACACGGCGCGCCAGGCATGTATTCGGATCTGATCGAAGCCTGCGAACAGGCGGGCTTCACGCTCAGGATCGCCTCGGAGGTGGAGCGCATGCTGACCAATATAAGCCTGGTCGCGGCGGGCGCGGGCGTTTCCGTGGTTCCCGCATCCATGAAGGATTTTCACCGTGAGAGCGTGGTGTACTGCCGTATCACCAATGCCAGGCCTGCGCTGGTGGCGCCTATCACGCTGGTGAGCCGGGAAGACAGCAACTCGCCGGCCGAAAGGAATTTCCTGGATCTGGCCAAAATTTTTGCGCGCCAGCACAAAGCCTGAGCGCGCACGGGTGCATGGACACCAAACATCCCGGCCCCAGGCAGGCTCAGTACAAAATGAGTCGGCGAGTTTGCTTGGGACCTGGTCCAATCCGTTGAATCCCGACTTCGAGCCGTTGCCCTGCACCATGGGTACCAGAAACAATGACAGCGGCAGTCCGGGCGCCTTCAGTGGGTGCGGCATGATGCAACAATCCGTGATTCGGCCCGCGTAGGGGCGATCGGTTGGCACGTGTCACGGGGAACGTTCTGGCCGCGATGGAGTCCCAAGTCTCGTGATCAATTCAGTTTCAGGCAGGAGTAACCGTGAGGGCGTTTAAATTAGTTTCCGGTCTTGTTGTCGCGGCGCTGTGTGCCGCCGGCTGCGCGTTGACAGCGATAAAGCCCGGCATGACCCGCGAGAACGTCATCGCGCTTCGCGGAACGCCGTCCCGGGTGGTGCCGCTGGATGCGGGAACCCGGCTGCAGTATTCGGGCCAGCCGCTTGGTCAGTTCGCCACGATGGTAGATCTGGATGCCGCCGGCAGGGTCATCAGCGTCCGCGAGGTTCTGACGCCAGCAGAGTTCTCAAGAGTCCAGCCGGGCAAGTGGACGCGCTCGGATATGGAACGCGAATTTGGCCGGCCGGCAAAGATTGACCGTGTAGCGTCATGGTCCGGCGACATCATGACTTACCGCTGGCGGGACAGCGACCAGCCCATGTTTTTCTGGGCTTATCTGGACGGCAACAACGTGGTGCAGCGCGTCGGGCAAGGCATGGAATTTCCCATGCGAGTCAATGATCGTTGAAGGGCGTATTACACGCTAGTCGGGTGCTGCGGATCGGCCGATATCCGGCCACCGGTGATGCAGATACACCCAGGCAAGCAACCCGATGCACATCATCCCGAGCGAGACTGCCGCCAATGTCCGGGTGGAGTGCATTGCGAGCGGGGCGATGACACCGGCAACAATGCCGTTGGCGGTTGAGCCCACGAAGGCTTGAAGGGAAGACGCCATGCCGCGCCGTTCAGGATAGAGGTCCAGCACGAGCAGCGTGACAACCGGTACCATCAGCGCCCAGCCGAATGCAAACACTGCGATCGGAAAGAGGGACCATGAAGCATGGGGGGCGAACAGCATGTTGGCAATCAGGTTAAGCACCGAAGTGACCAGCATGATGACAAAGCCGTGCCGTATTTGCTGTTTGGGAGCAATCTTTCCTGCCAGGCGGCCGCTCAGCCATGCGCCGGACATGATGCCGGAGATTGTCAGGATGAAAAACCAGAAAAATTCGGTAGGCTGCAGTGCCAGGTGTTCCCCCAAAAAAGCGGGCGCTGACAGCACATACAAAAACATGCCGTTGAATGGCACGCCGCTGGCCAGCGCCAGCAATAAAAAGCGGGGGCTGGAACCCAACTGCCAGTAGCCCCGCATCAGGTGCCTGACTTCAAACGGCTGGCGGTCCAGCGGCGGAAGTGTCTCGGGCAAGAACCGGAAGTTGGTAGCCCACAGGATCACACCCACTCCCGTCAGAAACCAGAAGATGCTGTGCCAGCCCAGATGCACAAAAAGCCAGCCGCCGACGATGGGCGCCAGGGCAGGGGCTACTCCAAAATAAATGGTGACCTGGCTCATGACCTGTTGGGCCTGAGCCGGCGGGTACATGTCGCGTATGACGGCGCGCGACACCACAATGCCCGCACCTGTCGACAAGCCTTGTACGGCCCGGAAAAAAACCAGTTGCCCGATGCTTTGCGACAGCGCGCAGCCGGCCGACGCCAGGGTGAACAGCGCGATTCCCCACAACACCACTGGCCGGCGGCCGAAACTGTCGGCCAGCGCGCCGTGAAACAGGTTCATGAAAGCAAAGCCGAACAGGTAGGCCGACAGCGTTTGCTGCATTTCTACCGGTGATGCTCCCAGCGACTGCGCCATGCCGGAAAAGGCGGGAATGTAGGTGTCGATGGAAAACGGCCCGAGCATCCCGAGCACAGCCAACAAGGCGGCAAGCGTCCAGCGTGGGGCGCGCCAGAGTTCGTCGGCGTTGGGGTTCATTCTTTTTTCAGCTTGAGTGCGGTGTCATAGAGCTCGTTGCGCCCCACGCCGGTGATTTCTGCCGCGACTTTTACAGCAGTCTTGAGCGGCAACTCCGCCAGCAACAACTGCAGCACCCGTGTGCCATCCTCAGCGCTGTCGGCAGCGGCGCAAGGATGCAGTACCAGTGCAAATTCACCGCGCGTACGCTGGGCGCCAGCAGCCAGCCAGCCGGAAAAATCCTGCGCCGGCACGGTCGCAATTTCCTCGAATTGCTTGGTCAGCTCACGGCCAACGGTGACCAGGCGGCCTTGCAGCACCGCCAGTGCTTTCGCAAGCGCCTCGATGCGGTGTGGCGCTTCCAGAATCACGATGGCCCGGGTATCAGTTTGCAGCTGCTGGATGGCCTGGTCGCGTTCGCCGGCCTTGCTCGGGAGGAAACCGGCGAATACGAACCCGGTGTCACCGCCCGGGCTGCTCAGCCCGGCCACGCTGAGCACCGCGGTGACGCTGCTGGCACCCGGCAGGGGCATGATGGCCAGGCCAGCGGCACGAACGGCGGCGACCAGGCGGGCGCCGGGATCGCTCACGGCCGGCGTGCCGGCGTCGCTGATATAGGCCACGCGCTCACCCCGCTGCAGGCGTTCAATCACCAGGCCTGCGGCCTCTGCTTCATTGTGTTCGTGCACCGCCAGCAGGGGCTTGTCGATTCCGTACTGCCGTAGCAGGGGCTGCGAATGCCGCTTGTCCTCGCAGGCTATGGCGTCTACCAGTTGCAGTACTTGCAGGGCGCGCAGGCTGATGTCGGCCAGGTTCCCGATCGGGGTCGCCACCACATAGAGCGCACTTTCCGGATAATGCTGCATGCCTGCTGCGGCGCGTGCCGCATCCAGAGCCAGGTCGAAGGAAGCGTTCAATGTGGTTTTCCAGAAAACAGGTTGCCGGGACGGTGTCAAAAGCGACAGCCCTTCAGGCCCAAGCCTCGCCCGGGCAGATTACCACCAAGTCGAGGGGCGATGCTGCGGAAGCTGCCGCGCAAGCCTATCTGGCCAAGGCCGGGCTGATGCTGGTCGATACCAATTATCGGACGCCGGGCCGCGGTGGCGGCGAGATCGACCTGGTCATGCGCGCACCCGACGGTACCTTGGTGTTTGTGGAAGTGCGCCAGCGAACCGGCGTCTCGCACGGCGGTGCCGGCGCCAGCATCAGCCCGGCCAAGCAACAGCGCATCATCTTTGCCGCGAGGCACTATCTCATGCGTTTCGCCAGCCCACCGCCTTGCCGATTCGACGTGGTCCTGGTCAACGGGCCGCAGGACGACGGGGCGGCCCCTGACATTGAATGGCTGCCCGGGGCTTTCGACGCGTCCTGAGCGCCGGGAATGGATGGCGGAATTTGTAACCATCCATCGCCAGCTTGGGCAAACCCCTCCGGGACCGGCGGCGCAGTCCGACCCGCTATCATTGACCCCATGCTTGAACAACGTATCGAACAGCAGTTCATTGACAGCGCCGACCTGAAATACCAGGCGGCACAGGTCCTGTCTAAACCGATTGCGGCCGCAGTGCAGGCCATCCTGGCCAGCGTCACCAGCGGCGGCAAAGTCCTGGCCTGCGGCAATGGTGGCTCGGCTGCGGATGCCCAGCACTTCGCTGCGGAGTTTGTGGGGCGCTATGAGCGCGAGCGGCCCGAGTTGGGTGCGATTGCGCTGACGACCGACAGCTCCATCCTCACCGCCATTGCCAACGACTATGACTTCACGGTCATCTTCTCGAAGCAGGTGCGTGCCCTGGGCGGCGCCGGCGACGTATTGCTGGCCATCAGCACCAGCGGCAATTCGGCCAATGTGCTGGCCGCCATCGAAGCCGCCCATGAGCGCGAGATGACCGTGGTGGCGCTGACGGGGCGCGGGGGCGGCAAGATGACCCATGCCCTGCGCGAAACCGATGTGCATATCTGCGTGCCGCATGAGCGGACTGCGCGTATCCAGGAAGTGCACCTTCTTGTCCTCCATTGCATTTGCGATGGTGTGGACACCCAGTTACTTGGCGATCAGGAGACCTCTGTATGACATATGCCCCGTTGAAACGACTCACTCTGGCCATTGGTACATCGGTATTGCTTGGCAGTGCCCTGACAGCCTGCTTTCCTTTGGTGGTAGGCGGCATGGCTGGGGGGGCGCTTGTTGCCACCGACCGCCGCACGTCGGGTGCGCAGCTGGAAGACGAGGGCATTGAATTGCGGGCGGCCAGCCGGATTCGCAGCAACGTGGGAGACCGTGTACATGTCAACTTGACCAGTTACAACCGCCAGGTGTTGCTGACGGGTGAAGTGCCCAGCGCGCAAGACAAGCAGCTGGTCGAGCAGATCGTTTCGCGTGTGGAGAATGTGACCTCGGTGGTCAATGAGCTGGCCGTGATGGGCAACGCCACCCTGACACAGCGCTCGTCCGACACCCTCGTCACCGGCCGTGTCAAGGCGATGCTGGTGGATGCCCGTGACTTGTCGTTGAACGCCTTCAAGGTGGTGACCGAGCGTGGTACGACCTACCTGATGGGACGTGTGACACAGCGCGAGGCGGATCGCGCCACCGAAGTGGTCCGTTCCACCCCGGGCGTGCAAAGAGTCATCCGCATGTTTGAAATCATCAGCGAGGAAGAGCTGGCACGCATGCTGCCGTCAAAACCCGTAGAGCCGCCCGCCGGCGCCAAACCCGCCGGGAGTTGACGTTAGTTAGGGGCTGGCAGTGCTGGCCTCTGCAGCATTGCCGTTCTGCTTTCCACCCGATTTTCCGGATTCGACCCAGTTTCTATTTCAGGCGCTTGATCAGGCTCGATGTGTCCCAGCGATGGCCGCCCATGGCCTGCACGTCGGCATAAAACTGGTCGACCAGGGCCGTCACGGGCAGGCGCGCACCGTTGCGCTTGGCTTCGTCCAGTACCAGGCCCAGGTCCTTGCGCATCCAGTCCACGGCAAACCCGAAGTCAAACTTGTCGGCCACCATGGTTTTGCCGCGGTTGTCGAGCTGCCAGCTTTGCGCTGCGCCCTTGCCAATCACGTCCAGGACCTGGTTCACATCCAGACCGGCCTTCTGGCCAAACGCCACCGCTTCGCTCAGGCCTTGTACCAGGCCGGCAATGCAGATCTGGTTGACCATCTTGGTAAGTTGCCCCGCGCCGCTTGGGCCCATCAGCGTGAAGGCTTTTGAAAAAGCCATGCCCACTGGTTTCGCGGCCTCAAATGCTGCGGCGTCTCCGCCGCACATCACTGTGAGCGCACCATTTTGCGCACCAGCCTGGCCACCCGAGACGGGTGCATCTATGAAGTGCAGGCCGATCCTGGAGGCCGCCGCGGAGAGTTCACGCGCCACATCGGCCGAGGCCGTGGTGTGGTCCACGAAGATAGCGCCCGGTTTCATGCCGGCCAGCGCTCCATCGTTACCCAGTACCACGCTGCGCAGGTCGGCATCGTTGCCCACGCAACAGAAAATGACGTCTGCGCCTGCAGCCGCCTCGCGCGGTGTGGCGGCTGCACGGCCCTTGAACTCGCTCGTCCAGGAGGCAGCCTTGGCGGCGCTGCGGTTGTAGACCGTGACGTCATGGCCCGCCAGCGCCAGGTGCCCGGCCATCGGGAAGCCCATGACACCGAGGCCCAGGAAGGCGACAGCACGTGAATCGGAAGTTTCGTAGGTTTTGGGGTGAATTGATGACACAGTTAAATCTCTTGAGGCCCGTCGGGCAAGGGGGGTTTGCAGCAATGATTATGGCTTGATTGCGCGCTTTGCCCAGTGAACCTCCCTGTTTTCCCATGAAGGAGCAGCTTCACATTCATGGCGCATCTCAGCGCGTTGGGGGGTATGCAAAACAGGCAGTCCTGCCCCATTTATTAACTGAATTGCATCATGCCGTTTCCAAAAGACCAGTTCTCACGCGACGTCTCAACCAGATTGATGATGACGTCGGCCGCACTAAAGCTGCAATTCGACGAGATTTGTTTTCCGATTTCCGAGAAGAGCGCCTTCTTCATGTCCAGCGATCGACCGGGGGCGCAAAATATTTGAATAAAAACCACGTGGGCGGAGTGCGTGACCCCAAGGAATTCTTCGGAGCAAATGAGCTGGCGCGGTGTATGACGCGTGAGCGTCTGGAAGCGATCCGGCCCCGGCACATTGAAAGTGTCTACCAGGGCTTGATGCACAAGGCCCGACACGGCCGAAAGCTCTTCGTCCGGCGTGCTGTCAGGAAGGTCAATTCGTACGAGAGGCATGAAGTTTCCTGTGGGTTTAATCGGTTGTTGTGCTGTGCGGAGAGACGGAGGTGAATGGGGGTCAGTGGTGAGTTCCCGCGCTTGCTAGCCCGCGGCAGCTCCAATGGCCATTCCCAGGTCGGCGTTGGTATAGGCTTTGCCGGCAATTCCCCAGGCGCCCTCCACCGCATAGGTCACGTTGACGAAGGTGCGCTCTCTCGGATGTTTCCCCGCCTTGAGCTCGTCAATGATGTCTGTTGCCGCCTTGACGAAGTTGTTTTTCACCGACTGATCGGGGAAGGTGACAGAAGGGACCTTAACCTCTATGACCGCAAGTGACTGGGGTTTGCCGCCGGCATAGCTGTGCTCTTCAGGGTAAATGTCGACATGCCCGATGACTGCAGGAGTCATGAAGGCGTTTCCGCTGAGGCCGTGTACCTGCAGCAAGGCGCCTGCAACTCTGGAGAAAACCTCGCGCTCGCCGGCCGGCGTTAAAAGTCCCTGCGATAGCTGGATGGAGATGGGCATAAAAATCCTTTGAAGAGCGACGGCGCAACATGTCCGTGCGAAGTGAACTGTGCCCAAGATGGCGCCGGCTGGAAATCCCCCCGAATGCATAATGCTTGTGTCAAATCTGCACAAGCATGAAAAACCTCAGCCTTGACGACTTCTCGCTGTTTGCGCAGCTTGCATCTGCCCAGTCGCTCTCGACAGTAGCGAGGGAACGCAACGTTGCGGCCAGCCATATGTCGCGTTCGCTCGCGCGCATGGAGGCTCAATGCGGCCTGCGGCTGATGCACCGGACCACTCACAGCCTCTCTCTCACTGACGAAGGTGAGGTCTTCCTCGAATATGCCCAGCGCATCCTTGCCGAACACAGGCAATTGCAAAACAGCTTCGCCAGCCGAAGCTGCTCAGTGGTGGGTACGGTGCGCTTGAGCATCAGCCAGATTCTTGCTGAATATGTACTGATTCCCCGGCTGGGCAAGCTGCGGGCCTTGCACCCGGAATTGAAGCTGGACCTGCATCTGGATGATCGCCTTGTCAGCATGGCCGATGAGGCGATGGATATCGTCGTGAGGGCGGGTGTTGCACCTGCGCAGACGGCCATTGCCCGTAATCTTGGAAGCCATGGGCGTGCTTTGTACGCCTCACCCGTGTATCTCAAGAAGCATGGCGTTCCGCGTGCGCCGGCAGATCTTCAATTGCACAGCCTGATATCAAATACCACTTCGATTACCCACAATCAATGGACCTTCGAAGAAAACGCGGTCGTCACCCCGCTCGCGGTGCTGGGGCGGTTGCGCGTCAATAGCAGCGCTGCGGTGGTTTCACTTGCCTTGGCGGGAGCCGGCATTGCCCGGATCAACGACGTTATCGGCAGCGAGCTGGTGGCGCAAGGCCGGTTAAAGCCGGTGCTGGCCCGGCACACGGTGAGCGATGTCTATTCTATTGATGCGGTGATTCTGGCCGAACGCCATCGGGCTCCCAAAATCCGGGCCACGATCGATTACCTTCAGGTCTGCTTCGCGGCCTTTAGCCCTTCCAACTCAGCCCTTGGCCGGAACAACGCCGGCAGTTCAGCGGCTTAGACGATAGCGAAGTTTTCGGTGCCGGCCGCCAGGTCGACGGACTTGGCACGTTGCGAGTTGAGCTTGATCTGCAGGCGCAGGTCGTTCACCGAGTCGGCGTTGCGCAGGGCGTCCTCGTAGGTGATGAAATGGCTCTCGAAGGCGTCGTACAGCGCCTGGTCGAAAGTCTGCATGCCCAGGTTGCGGCTCTTTTTCATGATCTCCTTGATTTCGGAGACTTCGCCCTTGAAGATCAGGTCGGAGATCAGCGGCGAGTTGAGCATGACCTCCACCGCCGCAAAACGGCCCTTGCCGTCCTGCTTGGGCACCAGCCGCTGTGAAATCATGGCCTTGAGGTTGAGCGAGAGGTCCATCAGCAACTGGGTGCGGCGCTCTTCGGGGAAAAAGTTGATCACGCGGTCCAGCGCCTGGTTGGCGCTGTTGGCGTGCAGGGTGGCCAGGCACAGGTGGCCGGTTTCCGCAAACGCGATGGCATGTTCCATGGTTTCGCGATCGCGGATCTCACCCATCAAAATCACGTCGGGCGCCTGACGCAGCGTGTTTTTGAGGGCTGCCTCCCAGCTGTCGGTGTCCAGGCCCACTTCGCGTTGCGTGATCACGCAGTTCTTGTGCGCATGGACAAATTCCACCGGGTCTTCGATCGTGATGATGTGGCCGAACGACTGCTCGTTGCGCCAGTCGACCATGGCCGCCAGCGTGGTCGACTTGCCCGAACCGGTAGAGCCCACCAGAATGGTCAGGCCGCGCTTGCTCATCACCACTTCCTTGAGCACCTGGGGCACACCCAGCCCGTCGATGGTGGGCAGCACGGCGGGAATCGTCCGCATTACCATGCCGACCTTGCCCTGCTGGATGAATGCATTGACCCGGAAACGCCCCACGCCCGGCGGCGAGATGGCGAAATTGCATTCCTTGGTGCGTTCGAATTCGGCGGCCTGCTTGTCGTTCATGATGGAACGGGCAAGGGCGAGCGTGTGGCCGGCGTTCAGCGGCTGCGGCGACACTTTGGTCACCTTGCCGTCGACTTTCATGGCCGGAGGGAAGTCGCCTGTGATGAACAGGTCACTGCCATTGCGGCTGACCATGAGTTTCAGCAGATCATTGATGAATTTACTGGCCTGGTCGCGTTCCATTTGCGACTCCTTTCAAACAAACTCTGTCGTTGCCGGAAACTCGGCAGGATCGGTGACGGTGGTTCTCTCTTCAATCAAGCAGGGGCCGCGCAACCGGCTTTGCCGGGCCGCAGGCGCAGCGGCCCCGTACGTAAGGAAAGGGGCAGCGCGCCGTAGGCTCGAAGTGACAAGCGTGGGGGCCATAGCTTCTAGCCGGGGAAGTTTTCCGGGATTTTTGCCTTGCCGCGGGCTTCGGCAGCAGAAATCACATTGCGCTTCACCAGTTCGGTCAGGTTCTGGTCCAGCGTTTGCATGCCCACACTGTTGCCGGTCTGGATGGATGAATACATCTGGGCGACCTTGGCCTCGCGGATCAAATTGCGGATGGCGCTGGTGCCCAGCATGATTTCGTGTGCAGCCACGCGGCCCGCACCGTCTTTGGTTTTGCACAACGTTTGCGAGATCACGGCCTGCAATGACTCGGACAGCATGGAGCGGATCATTTCCTTTTCCTCGGCCGGAAACACGTCGATGATCCGGTCAATGGTTTTCGCGGCGCTGGAAGTATGCAGCGTGCCGAAGACCAGGTGGCCCGTTTCGGCGGCCGACATAGCCAGCCGGATGGTTTCCAGGTCACGCATTTCACCCACCAGGATGGCGTCCGGATCTTCCCGCAGGGCCGACTTCAGCGCGGCGTTAAAGCTCAGGGTGTGTGGGCCAACCTCACGCTGGTTGATCAGGCATTTTTTGGATTCGTGCACGAATTCGATCGGGTCTTCCACCGTCAGGATGTGGCCGTACTCGTTTTCGTTCAGGTAGTTGACCATGGCGGCCAGTGTGGTCGATTTGCCCGAGCCGGTGGGGCCGGTGACCAGCACCATGCCCCGCGGTTTCATGGCCAGGTCGCCAAAAATCTTGGGGGCGTTGAGCTGTTCCAGTGTCAGGATTTTGGATGGAATGGTCCGCAGCACCGCACCGGCGCCGCGATTCTGGTTGAAGGCATTGACGCGAAAGCGCGCCAGTCCGTCGATTTCGAACGAGAAGTCGACCTCCAGGAACTCTTCGTAGGTTTTGCGCTGGGTGTCGTTCATGATGTCATACACCATGGAATGCACCTGCTTGTGGTCCAGCGGATCGATGTTGATGCGCCGCACGTCGCCGTGAACCCGGATCATGGGCGGCAAGCCTGCCGACAAATGCAAGTCAGACGCCTTGTTCTTGACGCTAAAAGCCAGCAACTGCGTGATATCCATCCCGGGACCCTTTGAAAATGGTTTTCAAACTAAGTTTACAGTTCGATTATGACCACGATTGTGCGCAATCTCCAGCTTGTCCGTGACCGGATAACCACGGCCTGCGTAGCCGCCGGGCGCAATCCGGCGAGCGTGCGGCTGCTGGCGGTCTCCAAAACCTTCGGTGCGGACGCCGTGATCGACGCCGCGTCGGATGGGCAGCGCGCCTTCGGCGAAAACTACATCACCGAGGGCGTAGAGAAAATTGCCACCCTCCGCGCCTGGCAAGGCGCTGAGGCTCGGGGCGCTGCGATTGCGCTGGAGTGGCATTGCATCGGCCCGGTTCAGAGCAACAAGACCCGTCTCGTGGCTGAGCATTTTGACTGGGTGCAGTCGGTCGATCGCCTAAAAATCGCCCAGCGGCTGAGCGAGCAGCGGCCGCCCGGTTTGCCGCCGCTCCAGATCTGCCTGCAGGTCAACGTGGATGACGGCGCCAACAAGTCGGGCGTGGCGCCTGAGGATGTCCCGGCGCTGGCGCAGGCGGTTGTGCAGCTGCCGCACCTCACCTTGCGCGGCTTGATGGCGATACCGGAGCCAGCTATCGATTTTGTAGCTGCCTGCGCTGTCCACGCGCGGACAAAAGCCATTTTTGACGAAATCAATGCTTCAGGTGCGTTGCCTGCACCCATGGATACCTTGTCAATGGGCATGACCGCTGACCTGGAGGCGGCGATCCATTCGGGCAGCACCATGGTGCGCGTAGGCACCGCTATTTTTGGGGGGAGATAGCCCCCACGGTCGCTCACTCCGTGTAGCTTCCTGCCCCCCGAGGGGGCCGCTGCGCCTGAGGCCCGGCAAAGCCGGTTCCTCGGCCCCTGCTGGTGAAGACATGCCCTGTGGATTCGCTGCTGGGACAGCGTCCCATGCGATCTTCTGATCAGACTACTTCTTGGGTGGCGCGATGGGTTTGATATTGCCGCAATCAGCCGACAGCCATTTGCCTGCAGCATCCATGGTCATCTTCTCGGGCTTGCCTTTGACGGTGGTCGTGGTGTTCATCTTCATCGTGTAGGCGGTGTCGCCGTTGAAGGTCATCACACCTTCGCCGCTGGAGGGCGGTTGGGTGCACACATAAGAAATCTTCATGGTGTTGCCGCTGCGCGGCGACTGGGTGGTTTTGCAGTCGCCTTGCTGCTGCTGGGGCATTTCGTTGCGCTCGGCCATTTCCTTGGTGATGCACATCTTCATGCTCATGCCACCGCCGGCGCCGGGCCCCATGGACATACCCTGTTTGCCCATCATGTCCTGCATCTGCTTGCGCTGCTCGGGCGACATGCTGGCCAGCTGCTTTTCCATGTTGGCCATGGCTTTTTCCATCTCGCCGGAGCTTGACTGCATCTTGCTCGTCATTTCCCACAGGCCCGGTTTGGTGGTCTGTGCAGAAACCCCGGCGGACAGGACCAGCGTGACAACAGCAAGGGTGGCTGGAAAGGGGGTAGAAAGCTTCATGGGTGTTCCTGGTGAATGGCAAACAGGGGATGAGCCCGCATTATTGCCAGCATGGGCCGTTTTGCAAGTTTCGATGTCGTCAGCGCATGAATTTTCCGCCGCGCCCGATGATGGTGAGGTCGGTGAAGCGGGAGCCCTCGTGACTTTGGGGGCTGTAGTTCACCGTGAAGCCACCCATGTTGTAGTCGCGCATGGACTCCAGCGCCGTCACCAGGCTCTCACGGGTCAGGTTCTTCCCCGCAGCCCGACGCAGGCCTTCGGTAAAGACCTTGGCCACCAGAAAACCTTCCATGCTGGAGAAGTCAAAGTCCTTGTGGCCGCCCTCGGTCATGCGTTGCTGGTACTCACGCACGATGGCCGATGAGGGTGTGTAAGGGAAGGGCATCACCTGTGAAATCGTCACGCCCGCCCCGGTGTCGCCCAACTCCTCGGCCAACGCCTTTGAGCCGACAAAACTCACGTTGAAAAACTGGCCGCCGTAGGCCTTGGCCCGTGCCTGCCTGATCAGCGCGGCGCAGGACTTGTAGGCACTGATCTGGATCACGGCCTCGGGCGTGACCTTGAGTATTTCTGCCAGCGGTGCGGCAACATCCACGCTGTTGCGCTCGACCGTGACGCTGGCAGCGGGCTTGAGGTTGCGCCGGGTCAGAGCCCGCATCACGCCTTCCAGCCCGGCCTTGCCATAAGAGTCGTTCTGGTAGAAGACCGCGATTTTGGTGATGCCGACGGTGCTCAGGTGCTGCACGATGCGCTCGGTCTCATCAAAGTAACTGGCGCGCACGTGGAACAGGTTCCGATTGAAAGGCTCGCGCAGGCCCTGTGCGCCGGTGAACGGACCCACCAGCGGAATGCCTGCCGCGTTGATGGCCGGCACCGCGGCCAGGGTGGTGGGTGTACCGACCGAGCCGATCAGCGCGAACACCTTGTCTTCCTCGATCAGGGCCTTGACCGCGGCAGCGGCCTTTTCAGGTTCATAACCGTCATCCCGCGAAACCAGCTTGAGGGTGCGGCCATTGATTCCGCCGGCGGCGTTGACGGCATTGAAGTGCGCCAATATGCCCAGTTGCATGCGCTTGCCCAGCTCGGCGGCGGGGCCGGTCTGGGCGGCGAATTGCCCGACGCGTATTTCGGTATCCGTCACGCCGATTTCCGCCGACTGCGCAGCGGCGGCGACAAGTACCCCCAGCATTGCGCCCAAACGCCACCATGGCTTGTTTTTCATCAGGGACCTCCGTTTTTTCGTGGCGATGTTTTTTGACCATCTGTATATGCAATTTCTTGCATATGTGCACTGCAAGGTAGTCCAATGCGCATGGCTTGGCAACGCGGTTAGTCCGGGTGCGGCTGGATTTGAGCGGGAATCCGTGAGAAAAGTGCCGCTAACGCGGCCTTTTCAGGCGGGCAGCAGATGCCCGGCCTAGACCCCCAGCGCCAGCCGGGTGGTATTTTTCACCTCTTCCATCACCGCGTAGGTGCGGGTTTCGCGCACGCCCGGCAGCTGCCACAGCACGGTGCCGGCAAAAGAGCGGTAGGCCACCATGTCGGCCATGCGGGTTTTGAGCAGATAGTCAAAGCCGCCGGCCACCATGTGGCATTCGGAAATTTCAGGGTGAACCTGCACCGCGGCCTTGAAGGCTTCAAACACATTGGGCGTGGTGCGGTCCAGCAGCACTTCGACAAACACCATCATTCCGGCGCCCAGCTTGAGGGGGTTGAGCAGTGCTTCGTAACCCAGGATGTAGCCGTCCCGGCTCAAACGCTGCACGCGGGCCAGCACTGCCGTGGGCGACAGCGCCACGCTCTCGGCGAGCTTGAGGTTGGAAATCCGGCCGTCCTGCTGCAGGACATTCAGGATTTTCAGGTCAATGCGGTCAATTTCGGGTGAGGCTTCAAACATATGTAGTGAATTATTCGGTCAATTTCGTAAATTTAGCGGGAAATTCTGCTGAATTCAACAGAACATCATCGTATTGACTGAATAACCGCCATTTACCGTGAAAACCTCCATGAACCACCTGAAGCCCGCATCTCCGCGCCTACCCTTTCCGTACCGCCCCGAAGCCGGCATCGTGGCCGCGCACCTGCAGCGCCTCGCCGGCGCGCTTGACTGGGCGGCGGCGGCACACTCCGCCCAGCCCTGGGTGCAGGCCGTGCGTGACAACCCGCCGCCGTTCTGGGCCATGGAAAGCCTGCTCAAGGAATACCCGATTTCCAGCGCAGAAGGCCTGGCCCTGATGCGGCTGGCCGAAGCTTTGTTGCGTGTGCCGGACGCCGAAACCGCGATTGCCCTGACGGCCGACCAGCTCGGCCGGGCCGATTTCGACAGCGCCGGCGATGGTGTGATGGCCCGCCTGTCGGCCTCGGCGATCGCCATGTCCAAGATGTTCCTGCCCGAAGGCGGGCAGCCCAACATCATGAGCAAGCTGGGCGCGCGCACCGTGGTAGCCGCGACCTTGCGCGCCGTGCAACTGCTGGGCCGGCAGTTTGTGCTGGGCCAGACGATCGGCGACGCCATGAACGAGGCCGACGATTCCCGGAAGAAAATCCCCAATTTGCGCTTCAGTTACGACATGCTGGGCGAGGGTGCGCGTACCGATGCCGACGCGTTGCGCTATCTCGCCAGTTACACAAACGCTATCGAATCAATAGCTGCTGGCGCTCGTCCAGCGGGCGCTACCGAGCAAAACGACGGTATATCCATCAAGCTCAGCGCGCTGCATCCGCGCTACGAAGACGCCCAGCGCGAACGCGTAATGGCCGAGCTGGTGCCGCGCGTCTGGGGGCTGTGCGAGCTGTCGGCCCGGGCCAATATCAACCTCACCGTTGACGCCGAAGAGGTCGACAGGCTCGAACTTTCGCTGGACGTGTTTGAGGCCCTGGCCGCCCTGGTGGCAAAGCACCACCCACAGTGGCAGGGCTTTGGCCTGGCCATGCAGGCCTACCAGACCCGCGCGCTGGAGCTGATCGAGCACATCGCCGCCATTGCCCGCAAATACAAGCTGCGCCTGATGTGCCGCCTGGTCAAGGGCGCGTACTGGGATTCGGAAATCAAGCGTGCGCAGGAGATGGGCCTGCCGCACTACCCGGTGTTCACGCACAAGCACCACACCGATGTGTCTTACCTGGCCTGCGCGCAGGCTTTGCTGGCCGCGCCCGACGCCATTTACCCGCAGTTTGCCGGCCACAACGCCGCCACCATCGCCGCGATCTTGCAGATGGCGTCGCGCAACGCCGTGCCGTTCGAACTGCAGCGCCTGCACGGCATGGGCGAGGGTGTGTTCCGCGAAGTGCTGAAGAACCCGCTGATCAGCTGCCGCGTGTACGCGCCCGTGGGTGCCCACCGCGACTTGCTGGCTTACCTGGTGCGCCGCCTGCTTGAGAACGGCGCCAACTCTTCGTTTGTGCACCAGCTCGCCGACGAGTCGGTGGGCATGGGCGAGCTGCTGACTTCGCCGCTGCGGCTGGAGCCCGAATCTTCGCTGCCGCTGCCACCCGCGCTGTACGGCCCGGCCCGACCCAACAGTCTGGGGCTGGACCTGACGGTACAAAGCATGCGCGCACCGCTGCTGGCCGCGCTGGCGACCACGCAGGTTCCCGTGGTGCCGGAATTTGATGCAAAATCGGCCGCCAGCGCAATAGCGACGGGCGCAAGCAGCTATCAAAAGTGGAGCAAAGTGCCCGTTGCCGAGCGTGCCGCCATCCTGCGCCGTGCTGCTGCCGCGATGGAGCAGCAGATGCCGAAGTTCTGCGCATTGCTGGTGAAAGAGGCCTTCAAGACCTGGGGCGATGCGGTGTCTGAACTGCGCGAGGCGGTGGACTTCCTGCGCTATTACGCGGGCGAGGCCGAACGCATCATGCAGCCGGTCGCGCTGCCCGGCCCCACAGGTGAAACCAACGAGCTGCGCCTGTCGGCGCGCGGTGTCTGGGTCTGCATCAGCCCCTGGAATTTCCCGCTGGCCATCTTCACCGGCCAGGTTGCGGCGGCACTGGCCACCGGCAACGCTGTAATGGCCAAGCCCGCCGAGCAAACCCCCGGCGTGGCCTGGGAGGCTGTGAAGTTGCTGCACCAGGCCGGCGTGCCCGAAGGCGCGCTGCAGCTGGCGCACGGCCCCGGCGACACCGTGGGCGCCGCGCTGGTGGCGGCACCGCAGGTGGCCGGCGTGGTGTTTACCGGCTCCACCCAGGTCGCCAAGATCATCAACCGCGCGCTGGCCGCCAAAGACGGCCCCATCGTCCCGCTGATCGCCGAGACCGGCGGCATCAACGCCATGCTGGTGGACAGCACCGCCTTGCCTGAGCAGGTGGCCGACGCGGTGGTGCAGAGCGCGTTCCGCTCCGCCGGCCAGCGCTGCTCGGCGCTGCGCCTGCTGTGTGTGCACGAGGGCATCGCTGAGCACGTGATCGAGATGATCAAGGGTGCCGCGCAGGAGCTGGTCGTGGGCGAGACGGCCGACCTGGCGACGGATGTCGGCCCGGTGATCGACCGCGAAGCCTTTGACAACATCCAGAAGCATCTTCAGCGCCTGAATTCAACGTCAAAAGTGCTTGTAAGCCATGCAGAACGGGCGCAAGCAGCTCCTGATTCGATAGCAAATGCCATCCCCCCCGCAGCCTTTGAAGTGCGCAGCCTGGCCGAAGTGAAAGACGAAATCTTCGGTCCTGTGCTGCAGATCGTGCGCTGGGGCAGCGGCGAGCTGGCCACGCCGGAGGCCGTGATCGCGCGGATCAACGCACTGGGCTACGGCCTCACGCTCGGCATCCAGACCCGCATCGACTCGCGCGCACAGGCACTCGCGGCCAGCGCCCACGTCGGCAATATTTATGTGAACCGCAACATGATCGGTGCGGTGGTCGGGGTGCAACCCTTTGGCGGAGAAGGCCTGTCCGGTACGGGCCCCAAAGCGGGTGGGCCGCATTACCTGTATCGCTTTTGTGCCGAGCAGACTGTGACGGTGAATACGACGGCGGCGGGAGGGAATGCGGCGCTCCTGGCTGGAGGGGCTTGACGGCGGGTCGTTGCTTGTTCCGACGGTGCGTCCTTCGCTGAGGGTTGCTGGCCGGGGGTAGCCCGGCGGCTACTCACTTTTCTTTTGGGTCGCCAAAAGAAAAGTAAGCAAAAGAAAAGGCGACCCTGCTGTCTGCGTCCCTCCGCTTCGCTGCGGGCAACCTGCGGTGCTCGGTTCAGGCGGGGTCTCGCTCGAACTCGCTACGTTGCACTTCGCTCAGACAATCGCGATCCCTGATCCGCCTGAACCTGTGCTCCTCGGCGCATACAGAAGGGCTAATCGGGAGCGGGGACTGAAGACAAATACCAACTCCAATATCAACAAGGACACGCCATGGCGTGTCCTTGTTTCTTCAGGTATTCGGGGTCCTGACTTCGGCTGTTTGGTATTCCTGTCTCCACCCCCCTTGTGGATGCGCCGAGGAGCGCAGGGCCAGACGGATCAGGGCAAAAACTTGTTTGAGCGAAGCGAGTTGTTTTTGACCCCGGCTGGACCGAGCACCGCAGGTTGCCCGTAGCGCAGCGAAGGGACGCAGGAACCAGGGTCGCCTTTTCTTTGGTGACTTTCTTTTGGCGAAGCAAAAGAAAGTTACTTGCATGCCGGGCAACCCCCGGCCAGCCGCCCTCAGCAAAGAGCGCTACGACAGCAACAAACTGCTGACCGATCAGCCATTCAGGCAGGAGACAGACCGGGCAGCGCATGCAGAAGCGTCAGAGCCGTCCCGCACAAACCCCCCGAACACACCCCCGCAGCCACCGATGCCCAGGATCCGCATCCAGCCGCGGATGCCAGAGCAATGACACCGTGATCTCCGGCGTGGAGACCGGCAGCGCAAAACTGTGCATTCCGGCGCGCAGGTTCCCGGTGTGCCGTTGGGGAACCGTGGCGATCAGGTCGGAAGACCGGGCCAGTGCCAGTGCCGCCGCAAAACCGCCGACGATGGTGGCGATCTCCCTCTCGAGCCCGAACGGCTGCAAGGCTTCATCCACCGGCCCTTTGCCCTGGCCCCGCCGTGAGACATCGATATGCCTGCCGGCGGCGTAGCGGGCGGGCGTGACCTCGCCCTCGCCCAGCGGGTGCCCCATTCGCACGACGCCGATGAACCGGTCCCGGAACAAGGCCTGCACCCGCAGCTCCGGTGCCGCCGTCTTTCCCACAACTCCTGTTTCCAGGTCGACGGTCCCGTCGCGAAGCGGCGTGCTGTCCTTGTCGAGCTTCTGTACGAAGCACAGCCGTACGCCGGGTGCTTCATTCGCAACGCGTGCAATAAGCTCTGGCCCGAAGTTCTCCACAAAACCTTCACGCGTGCGCAGCGTGAACGTTCGGACCAGCTGTTTGAGCTTGAGCTTTTTGGCGGGGCGCAGCACCGCTTCTGCGTCTTGCACAAGCTGACTGACGCGCTCACGGAGTTCGACGGCGCGCGGTGTGGGAACAAGGCCGCGCCCAGCCCTGACCAGCAGCGGGTCGCCGGTCGTTTCGCGCAATCGGGCCAGCGCCCGGCTCATCGCTGACGGGCTCAGCCGCAGGCGCCGGGCTGCGCCCGCCACGCTGCCTTCCGCGAGCAGCACATCCAGGGTGACAAGAAGGTTGAAATCAGGCGCAGCCATGCATCGACCATAGCGCAATTTGGCCGTCACATGGCGTTAAACGCACTCATAAAGTGCAAATGGTGCGTCTTCCGCCATGCCAGGTAAAGAACTACGCTCCTAGAGAGCTCCATTTCGGGGAGCCACAACCCCTTTACCTGCTTACCCGCTTGCCATTTTGCTCACTGGACTATCTTGACCACTCCTCTCACGCCCACCCGCTTATCAAAAAATGCCAACGCGGAACCGGCGCCGCCGGTCCGATGGGTGCTGGCCAGTCTTTCGCTGTCCATGCTGCTGTCCTCGCTCGGCACCAGCATCGCCAATGTGGGCTTGCCGGCGCTGGCTCAGGCGTTCAACGCCTCTTTTCAGGAAGTGCAGTGGGTGGTCCTGGCTTACCTGCTGTCCATCACCGCCCTGATCGTCAGTGCCGGACGGCTGGGGGACCTGATGGGCCGAAGGCGGTTGCTGCTGGCCGGCATCTTCCTGTTCTCGCTGGCCTCGGTCCTGTGCGCCATCGCGCCCACGCTCTGGCTGCTGGTTGCCGCCCGGGCTGTCCAGGGCCTTGGGGCGGCCGTGATGATGGCGCTCACCATGGCGTTTGTCGGCGAGGCGGTTCCAAAGGCCAGAACCGGCAGTGCCATGGGGCTGCTCGGCACGATGTCCGCTGTTGGCACCGCGCTGGGTCCATCGCTGGGCGGTGTCCTGATCGCCGTATCAGGCTGGCAGGCCATATTTTTTGTCAACGTGCCGCTGGGTATCCTGACTTTTTCCCTGGCGCGTCGCTACTTGCCTGCTGACTGTAAGGAACGGAAGAAGGATCGCCCCCATTTTGATCACTTGGGCACACTGCTGCTGGCCCTGACGCTCGCAGCCTACGCCTTGGCCATGACAACAGGGCGCGGCCATTTCGGTCCGCTCAACATGGCGCTGCTGCTTGCGGCTGTTATCGGCGTCGGCCTCTTCGTGTTCGTCGAGTCGAAAGCGAAATCCCCTCTGGTCCGGCTCGCGATGTTCCGCGCTCCAGGCTTGAGTGCAAGCCTCGGCATGAACGCGCTCGTTGCGACCGTGATGATGGCGACGCTTGTCATCGGCCCGTTTTACCTGTCCCATGGCCTCGGGCTCAACGCCGCGCTGGTCGGCATCGTCATGTCGGTTGGCCCCGTCATTTCAGCATTGAGCGGCGTTCCGGCCGGCCGCATGGTGGACCGCCTGGGTGCTCCGTTCATGGCCGTCGCCGGGCTCATCGCCGTGGCTACCGGTGCAGCGGCGCTGGCCGCGCTTCCAGCGATGTTCGGTGTTGCGGGCTACGTGGCCGCCATCTTCATCCTGACCCCGGGATATCAGCTGTTCCAGGCCGCCAACAACACCGCCGTCATGACGGATATTCCTTCGGACCAGCGGGGTGTCATTTCCGGCATGCTCAACCTGTCGCGCAATCTGGGGCTCATGACCGGTGCCTCCGCGCTGGGGGCCGTGTTCGCGTTCGCCTCGGCGGCGGCGGACATCACGACCGCGGGTGCCGGCGCTGTTGCCACCGGCATGCAGGTCACGTTCGCGGTTGCGGCGGTGCTGGTTGCCATCGCAATCGCCATCGCTGTCGGGGGCCGCTTGCGCGTAAAACCCAGGCTCAGCCGGTAACTTTCTCTTCTTTCGTCACCAGCCAGATCCCATAACAAACCAGCAACAAGGCCAGGCCGTTTTTCCACTCCAGGAAGCGCTCATCCAGAAACACCGCCGACAGCAGTGTCCCAAAAATCGGTATCATGAAATTGAACACGGTGATCATGCTCACGCGGTTGTACTTCAGCAAAATCGTCCACAGCGAAAACGCGGCCGACGACAGCACCACGAGGTAAACCATCAGCAAAGTGGACTTGAGCGTGAAGCCCGACAGCGTGCCGCCGGTGGCAACACCGATCAGCAGCAGGGCAAAGCCGCCTATGGCCAGTTGCCAGCCCGTCAGCACCACCGAGTCCACGCGCTGCGACACCTTCTTGCCGTAAATGCTGGCGGCCGACAGCACAAAAGCGGCAATCACCACAAAGCCTTCGCCGAGCAGCGTGAAATCGAAAGCCAGCAGGCCTTCGCTGAAGTTCACCACCATGACGCCGGCAAAGCCCACCACGCAACCCAGCACCTTGTTGAAACTGAGCCGGTCATTCTTGTAGATGTAATGCGCCAGCAGCACGCTGAAGAAGGTCCCCGTTGCATTCATGATCGAGCTCTTCACGCCTGTGGCATACGCCAGGCCGATGTAGAAGAACACATATTGCAGGCTGGTCTGAGTGAGTCCCACCAGCGCCACCTGGCCGAAGGTGCGGCGGTCCAGTTCGAACACCGGTTTTTTGCTGAGGGCCGCGAACACCAGCAGCACCAGGCCGGCAAAAATAAAGCGCCAGCCCGCAAACACCAGCTTGGAGGGAATGTCGTTGGCGGCAATATGAAACAGCGCATAGCCGTTCTTGATGGCCGGGTAGGCGCTGCCCCAGAGCAGACAGCACAGCGAGGCCAGCAGAAAAACCACTTTGCGCCGGGTGAAAAAAGTGGAACTGTTCAAAACCGGGATTCCGTGAAGAGAAGGCCGCGTCCGGACGCGGCAGACGCCAGGACTTGGCAGGAAAACTCAGAGCAGGCGCGCCAGGTACCGTCCGGTATGGCTGACCGGGTTAGCGGCGATGTCTTCCGGTGTGCCAACACCCACCACCGTGCCGCCGCCGGCGCCGCCCTCGGGCCCCATGTCGATCAACCAGTCGGCCGTCTTGATGACGTCCAGGTTGTGCTCGATCACCACAATCGTGTTGCCTGCGTCGCGCAGCTGGTGCAATACCTTGAGCAGCAGGTCGATGTCGGCAAAGTGCAGGCCGGTTGTCGGCTCATCAAGGATGTATAGCGTGCGGCCGGTGTCGCGTTTGCTCAGTTCCAGTGCAAGCTTGACGCGCTGTGCCTCGCCGCCCGAGAGCGTGGTCGCGGCCTGGCCCAGCTTGATGTAGGACAGGCCCACGTCGAGCAGGGTGTGCAGTTTGCGCGCAATGGTGGGCACGGCCTTGAAGAACTCGGCTGCCACCTCGACGGTCAGGTCGAGGATCTGCGCGATGTTCTTGCCCTTGTACTGCACTTCCAGCGTTTCGCGGTTGTAGCGCATGCCTTTGCAGACATCGCAAGGCACATACACATCGGGCAGGAAGTGCATTTCGACCTTGACCACGCCGTCGCCCTGGCAAGCCTCGCAGCGGCCGCCGGCCACGTTGAAGCTGAACCTTCCGGCGCCGTAGCCGCGTTCGCGCGCCGTGTTCATCTCGGCCATCAGCTCGCGGATCGGCGTGAAGAGGCCGGTGTAGGTGGCCGGGTTGCTGCGCGGCGTTCGGCCGATGGGCGATTGGTCGACGTTGATGACCTTGTCGAAATGCTCGATGCCTTCAATGGCTTCGTGCGGCGCGGGCTCTTCGTGGGCGCGGTACAGCGTGCGCGCCACAGCGGCATACAGCGTGTCGTTCACGAGCGTTGATTTGCCCGAGCCCGATACGCCGGTCACGCAGGTCAAGAGGCCCACCGGGAATTCGACGCTCACGCCTTTGAGGTTGTGGCCGGTGGCGTTGATGACGCGCAGAGCCTGCATGTCTCCCAGCGTGGCCTGGTGCACGGCTTCGCGCGCGGCGCGGCGTTCGGCGGCCGGGCTTTGCGGAAAGCGGGAGATCTTCTTTTTTTCGATGGCTTCCACAGCCTTGACCGTCGGCAGCCAGGGTGTGCGGCGTTTGGGCACGGCGATCTTCAGCGTTTGCGCCAGGTACTGGCCCGTCAGTGAATCAGGGTTATTCTTGACTTCGTCAAATGTGCCTTGCGCCATCACGCGCCCGCCGTGGATGCCGGCGCCCGGTCCCATGTCGATCACATGGTCGGCCGCGCGGATCATGTCTTCGTCGTGCTCGACCACCAGCACGCTGTTGCCGATGTCGCGCAAATGCTTGAGCGTACCGATCAGGCGGTCGTTGTCGCGCTGGTGCAGGCCGATGCTGGGCTCGTCGAGCACATACATCACGCCGGTCAGGCCCGAACCGATCTGCGAGGCCAGGCGTATGCGCTGGGACTCGCCACCCGACAGTGTCTCGGCGCTGCGGTCCAGGCTGAGGTAATTGAGCCCCACGTCGTTGAGGAACTTCAGGCGCAGGCCGATCTCGCGCACTACCTTGGCCGCAATTTCGGCCTTGGCACCCTGCATTTTCAGCGCGTTGAAATACTCGAAACTCTCGCGCAACGTTGAGTGGCTGATTTCATAGATCGCCTTGCGCCCGGGTTTGGTGCCATCGGTCACCGATGCGTCAACGCCGTCTTCAGGCGCGCTCACCAGGTACACGTGGCGCGCCTCGGTACGCAGGCGCGTGCCTTCGCAGTCAGGGCAGGGCTGCACGCTGCGATAACGGGACAGTTCTTCGCGCACGGCGGCGGAATCGGTTTCGCGGTAACGACGCTCGAAGTTGGTGATGACGCCTTCGAAGGGATGCTTCTTGGCGATCTTCTTGCCGGCAAAGTTGCCCGAGTCCATCACATAGCTGAACTTGATTTCTTCCTCGCCCGAGCCATACAGGACAACCTGCCGCACGGTGTCGGGCAGGTTCTCAAAGGCTGCGTCGATGTCGAATTTGTAGTGCTTTGCCAGGCTCTCAAGCATCGAGAAGTAGTAGCCGTTGCGGCGGTCCCAGCCTTTGACGGCGCCGCTGGCCAGGCTCAGCGACGGGAAGGCCACCACGCGCGCCGGGTCGAAAAATTCCATATGGCCCAGGCCGTCACAGGTGGGGCAGGCGCCGACGGGCGAGTTGAAAGAGAAGAGCCGCGGCTCCATTTCGCTCAGCGAGTAGTCGCAGACGGGGCAGGAAAACTTCGCGCTGAAGAGGTGCTCTTTGGCGGTGTCCATTTCCATGGCAATCGCTTTGCCGTCGGCCAGGCGCAGTGCCGCTTCAAAGCTTTCGGCCAGGCGTTGCTGCAGGTCTGCGCGCACCTTGATGCGGTCAATCACCACATCGATGTTGTGCTTCTCGGTTTTCTTGAGCCTGGGCAGGTCGTCGTACTCATAGGCCGTGCCGTCGACGCGAAAGCGCACATAGCCTTGCGACTGCATCTCGGCAAATACGTCCACAAATTCGCCCTTGCGGTCGCGCGCCACCGGCGCCAGGATCATCAGCTTGGTGTCTTCGGGCAGCGCCAGCACCGTGTCGACCATCTCGCTGACGCTTTGGGCCTGCAACGGCAGGTCGTGGTTTGGGCAATAGGGCGTGCCGGCCCGCGCAAACAGCAGGCGCAGGTAATCGTGAATTTCAGTCACCGTACCCACGGTGGAGCGCGGGTTGTGCGAGGTGGCTTTCTGCTCGATGGAAATCGCGGGCGACAGGCCTTCGATCATGTCCACGTCGGGCTTGTCCATCAGCTGCAGGAACTGGCGGGCGTAGGTAGACAGGCTCTCAACGTAGCGTCGCTGGCCTTCGGCGTACAGCGTGTCAAAGGCGAGAGACGACTTGCCCGAGCCGCTCAAGCCGGTAATCACCACCAGCTGGTTGCGCGGAATATCGAGGTCGATATTTTTCAGGTTGTGCGTGCGCGCGCCGCGGATGCTGATCCGCTGGGCCGCAAGTGCTTTGGCAAGGTATTTGCTGTCGTCAGGAGAGTTCAAGATGTGGCAGCCGCAAAACTCTCCATCATAGACCGAAGCACCGTTTCAAGCACAATAGCCGGTTGGGCAAGCCAGGGGCAGCCGGGGCTTGCCGCTCCAGCCGGTCAATCCCGGGTTATTGCCCTGTTTTGGAGCTTTTCTAGCTATTTTTTGGCCGCTTTTGCCCTTTTAATCCCCTTGATTGCGCCTACAGCCCCCATGTCGTTTCCCATGACCGCTACCGAGCGGCGCGCCAGCGTTTCGCTGGCTTCGATCTTTGCGCTTCGCATGCTCGGCCTCTTTTTGGTGCTGCCGGTGTTTGCGCTGGAGGCGGCCAAATACCCGGGGGGCGATGACCCGGCCCGGATTGGCCTGGCCATGGGTATTTACGGCCTGACGCAGGGCATCCTGCAAATTCCTTTTGGGATCGCCTCGGACTGGTGGGGGCGCAAGCGTGTCATTGTGGCCGGCCTGGTCATTTTTGCGCTGGGCAGCCTGATCGCCGCCTGGGCGCCCGACCTGAACTGGCTGATCGCCGGCCGCTCGTTGCAGGGGGCGGGGGCCATTTCGGCTGCCGTTACGGCGCTGCTGGCCGATTCCACCCGTGACGAAGTGCGTACCAAGGCCATGGCGCTGGTGGGCGGCAGCATTGCCCTGATGTTTGCGCTTTCGCTGCTGGCCGCGCCACTGCTCGCCGGTGCTATCGGCCTGCACGGGCTGTTTGCCCTGACTGGCGCGTTGGCACTGGGCGGCATTGCCGTGGTCGTCTGGTGGGTGCCACCCGAACCGGTGGAGCACGTCAGCCGGCCGCGCGGCAGCGTGGCGGAGGTGCTGAAGGACACCGCGCTGCTGCGGCTGAATTTCGGCGTGTTCGTGCTGCATGCCGTGCAGCTGGCCATGTGGGTGGCGATTCCGGCTTTGCTGGTGAATGCCGGACTCGACAAGGCCGCGCATTGGCAGGTCTACCTGCCGGCGGTACTGGCCTCTTTTGGGGTGATGGGGGCTACGCTGTTTCCGCTGGAAAAACGGGGCTACCTGCGCGCCGTGTTCCTGGGGGCTGTCGGCCTGGTCCTGCTGGTTCAGCTGGGCTTGCTCTGGGTGGCATCGTCTACCTCGGCGCCGGCCAGTCTGGGCATCCTGGCCGTGCTGCTGTTCCTGTTTTTTTGCGGCTTCAACGTCCTGGAAGCCACCCAGCCCAGCCTGGCCTCCCGGGTGGCGCCAGCCCATGCTCGCGGCGCGGCGCTGGGGGTTTACAACACCTTGCAGTCGCTGGGGTTTTTTGCCGGCGGCGCGGTGGGCGGCTGGATCACCAAGGTGCATGGTGCCCAGGGGCTTTTTCTGTTGTGCGGCGGCCTGATGCTGGCTTGGCTGCTGGTGGCATGGCCCATGCGGGCGCCCGGACGCCATGCGGCCGCAGCGGCCCCGGGCGGCGAGGCTTTACCGGGCCGGCCAGTTAAACTGTGAGTTATTCATAAATAGCAGGGCCCCGCCCTGTAGATCAGCTCAGGAGAACCTCTCATGGCATCCGTCAATAAAGTCATCGTCGTCGGCAATCTGGGCCGGGACCCCGAAATGCGCAGCTTCCCCAGCGGTGACCAGGTCGCCAACGTCACCATTGCCACCACCGACAAGTGGAAGGACAAGCAGACGGGTGAAATGAAGGAGGCCACCGAATGGCACCGCGTGGTGTTCAACGGCCGTCTGGCTGAAATCGTCGGCCAGTACCTGCGCAAAGGCTCGCAGGTCTATGTCGAAGGCAGCCTGCGCACGCGCAAGTGGACCGACAAGGACGGCCAGGAAAAGTACACCACCGAAATCCGTGCCGACCAGATGCAGATGCTCGGCAGCCGCCAGGGCATGGGCGGCCCCGGCGGTGATGACGGTGGCGGTTATGAAGCACCGCGCCAGTCCGCACCTGCGGCACGCCCGCCGGCCGCCGCACCGCGGCCCGCCCCGGCAGCCAAGGCCGCCAGCGGCTTTGACGACATGGACGACGATATCCCGTTCTAAATACGAAAAGTCATTGCCGATGAAGGCCCACTCTCCGAGAGGAGCGTGGGCTTTTCGTTTGCAGGCGTCCGGATGATCAGCTCATCGCCTGACGAACAAGCAGCGTGTCCGTGAACTGCTCGAAGGCCACGACCTCCCCGCCCTGCAGGTGCCAGACATGGGCCACACGGGCCTGCATGTCCTTTCCCGTGGCGCGGTAAATGCCGCGGTAGCTTCCCACCCCGACGACGTGCTCACCACCGTCGACGAGGCTTTGCAGTTCGAAGCGATAACCGATCCAGTCCCTGCCCAGCACGGCAAAGACGTTGTCGACAACCGCTTGAGGCCCGACCCAGGTACCCGCGCAGGGGAAGCCCGCCATCTCGGTCCAGCGTACCTGGGGCGAGACATGGGCCATCATCTCGCCGATGTTTCCCTGGGCCGAGGCCGCGTAGTGGGCACGGACGATGTCGATATTCGACATCATGGTTTCAACCCCACTTCATCTCGCCCTTGGCGACTTTGGCGCCAATTTGCAACGCCACGCCCATGCCGGCGTTCGGGTAGCGCCGGGTCATGGCCGCGATGAGGGCACCGCTGTCGGCGGCCTTGGCCAGCACTTCCTCGAAAGCCACGAGGTAGTCGCGCGTGTATTGGATCGCGCTTGCGTCCACCGCCGCCGTGACCGCCATGTGGCCGGGGACCACCACGGCGGGTTTGCGCGCGGCCATGGCGTCAAGCGTCTTCACCCATGCGGCGCGGGCCTCGGCGCCCTGTGTGTCGGCGGTCCATACATGGACGCCGGAGAACAGCAGCACGCCGCCAAAGATGGCGTTCAGCGAAGGCACCCAGATGTAGCGGCGGTTGGCCAGGCCATCGGCATCGGCGATTTCGAGGGTCTGGCCTTCCAGGGTGAGGCTGCGGCCGTCGAAGGCTTCGGGCATCACGATGTCCGCCAGCGCCTGTGGGCCGTTTTCCTTGAGCTGGGGGCCCCAGGTTGCCAGTTTCTTTTCAACGTTGCCCTTGATGGCCGCTATCGTCGCCGGTGCGGCGATCACCTTGGCGCCGGGAAACGCCGCCTTGATGGGCGCTAGGCTGAAGTAGTAGTCGGGATCGCTCTGGCTGATGTAGATGGTCGTGAGCTTTTTGCCGGTGGCCTTGATGGCCTCGGCCAATGCCTTGCCGTCGGGAAGCGTAAAGCCCCCGTCGATGAGGACAGCCTCGCGTTCGCCGGAGATCAGCACCGGGGCACGGAAGAATCCGTGTTCGCCGGCGGGAAAGTGTTTCCAGGTCAGGTTGGTATTTGCAGCCATAGCGCTTTTCACTCCTAAGATGGCCGTCGCGACAGCCGCGCCGGCTACAGTTTTGATTGCTTCTCTTCGTGTTGTCATGGTTTTTCTTTCTAACGGTTAACTCAAAAGGGATGGCGGAGATGAGGGTGGCAGGGGCTGCTGCCGGAATCAGGCGGCGTCCAGTTCACTGATCAGCGCACGCGGGTTGGAATAGAAAGCCGCGTGATTCACGATCCAGCGCTTGGCGCCCGACTCGGCAATCAAGGTGGGCACACCCTGCGCGCCGAACTCCCGCATCAAGGCCTGCGCGCGGTCCATGCGGGCCCGGTTGGCGACGAGAAGATCTTCGTCGGGCTGCGCCACCATTGCGGCGGCCTGCTCAAGGCCGAGTCCACACAGCACGCCGGCCAGCGTTTCCAGTGAGGTCGTGTCCTTGCCATCCACATAGCGCGCGCTCTGTACCGCCTTGAGGGCTTCCAGTTCCCGGCTCGGTGCCGTCAATGACACGGCGGTCAGTGCCACCGTGGCGGGGCCGCTGTCAAACAAGCGTTGGCGATCACCGAGAACCTGCTCGCGGTACTGCCCGGTGAAGCGCTGCCCCGTCAGGCGCTCGATGCGCTGGTCGTTGGACCAGGCATAGGCAGCGAAGTCACTGTTCATGGGCCGTGCGCCCTCGCCCGCGAACAGCCCGGTCGGCAGCAGTTCGATGCGGACGGCGGGAGTTTCAGCCAATGCCGAGAGCGCCGGCATGGCGCCGTAGCACCAGCCGCACAGCGGGTCGAACAGGTAATAGAGGGTCTTGGTCATGGGTTCTTTGCTCACTGGCTGTGATCGTAGGTACTATCTATTGACTGTTAAAGACATCTCTGATAAACACAATGTATGTTTAAAGCAAACAATCAAGACGAAGGCGGCCTCGGCGCGCTGGGGAACCTGAGGCGCCTGGCCTACTTCGCGGCTGTGGTGGAAACCGGCTCCTTCACCGCGGCTGCGGATCGCCTGGGGATCACCAAGGCGGTGGTCAGTCAGCAGGTTGCGCGGCTGGAGCGCGAATTCCGGACATCGCTGCTCGTCCGCACCACACGCAAGGTGCAGCCCACCGAACTGGGGCAAGCCTTCTACCTGCGTTGCGCGCTGATCTTGCGCGAGGCCGGGGACGCCTTCGACGACCTGGCCGAAACCTCAGCGGAGCCGTCCGGCATGCTGCGGCTCACCGCCCCCTTCGACTATGGTGTCGGCGTGGTGGTGCCGGCTATCGCCGCCTTTACCCGGCGCTACCCCGCGTGCAAGGTCGATGCCGTCCTCACCGACCAGACGCTGGACCTCATGTCGGGCAACATCGAACTGGCGATACGTGTCGGTTGGCTTGCTGAAACCAGCCTGCAGGCGCGAAAAATCGGTTCTTTCCGGCAACTGCTCGTGGCGTCGCCGGCCATGAAGCCGCAAGTGGCGCGGCTTACCGCCCCGCAAGACATCGCCGGCCTGCCCTTCATCGCCAACACGGCTCTTCGCGACCACCTGACATGGAATTTCTCGCTCAACGAGGGTGAGCGCCGGGCCGTTAGCGTGCAGGCCTCGATTTTTCTCGACGCCACGCTTGCCGTGCGCGAAGCCGTGTTCCAGGGCGCGGGGCTTTCGGTGTTGCCGGACTATGCGGTAGCGGGTGATCTTGCGGCCGGCCGTCTCATCCAGGTCCTGCCGCAATGGCGCCTGCCTTCCGGCGGTATCCATGCCGTGTTTCCGGCCGCGCGCTTTCGTCCCGCGAAGGTCCGTGCCTTTGTCGACTTGCTGGCAGACAGGGAACAACAACGGCAGGCCGTCAGCGCGTCAAATGAAAGCTGACGCCCAGCCTGGCGCGTGGTCGACATGGCGACGATATTCCGCTCCGAGGATTGGTATTATTTTGATAGCTGCTCGCGCACGCTTGTTGTGCTCTGCAGCTATGTTTCGTTTAAGCCTGCGCTGAAGGTGCATCGCGGACGACCAGGACAGGCACCGGCGCCAGCCTCAGGATCTGCTCGGCGCCACTGCCCAGCAGCACCCGTCCCAGGCCGCGCCGGCCATGGGAGCCGACCACGATGAGATCGGCGTTCCAGAGTCTGGCCGCCTCGGCCACCGACTCTCCCAGGCGTTTGCCCGGTTCATCGCAAAGCACCTGGCTTGCAGTGACTCCGGCCGACCCGGCGATGGCCGTCGCATCCGTCAGGACTTTGGCGCCGCTTTCGCGCATCATGCCGACCAGATCGGCTGACCAGGTGCCATAGGGGTCGACTCCACCCAGGTAGGCCGCCTCATTGAAGGCGTGCAGCAGCCGTACGCTGGCGCTGGTTTCCCGCGCCATCGCCAGGCCGGCGACAAGGGCCTTGTTGGAAGTGTCGCTGCCGTCCACGGGAATCAGGATTCGCTTGAACATGGTGAATGCCTCATGTGAGTTGAAACGTCATCCATGGTGGCGATTTTTGGGCCCCGGATATTGATACTGGTCAAGTGCGGATTGGTTTGCGGTGGAGGGCCGGCGTCTCTTCGCCGACGGTCTGGCAGGCCAAACAGAACGCTGCGGCCGGCAGGGCTTCCAGGCGACGGAGGTCAATCGGCTTGCCGCATTCCGTGCATTGGCCGTAGTGGCCCTCCTGCAGGCGGCGGCGGGCTGCAAGCACCTGGGCCAGTTCTTCCATGGCGCGTGCCGCATCCAGGGCCGCCATGTCGAACTGCGACTCCCGCTCGGCCAGATCCTTGAAGTCCCGCACCTCCCCGCTGCCGGCTTCCTCGGCCGCGAGTTCCTCCTTGCCGCCGGTATCCAGGGTGGCCCTTAGCTCGGCTTCGCGCCGGGCCAGGATGTTACCGAAGTGTCCTGCAAGTGAATTGTCGTAATGCTTCATGAAGGGGCCTGAAAAAAGTGGATGGTCTTTGTGTCTGCTCCAGCCGTGATTTTCATGAAGTCCCAACAAACTGGTGTTGATCTGGCGCAAGCAGCGATGAACCAGGGCCGTGCCCTTCGGTGTTGAAAATCGCGCTTCCAATCCAGTATGAAAACGCGATTGCACGCCAGTTGCGCCAGGTCAAATGCCTTGCCGCCCGGCCTGGCCATCATGGGTGCCCTCAACTCCGTTGAAAGGCACGCCATGAAAACCAGAATCTTTGTGATCGCCGCGGCTGTCGCCTCGTGTGCCGTGGCTTACGCGGCCGGTGACGTCAGTGCACAAGCGCCTGAAAAGGCGCAGGCGCGTGCCGGAGCCTCCAGTGCGCCGGTGGGTGTGGCCGCGCGTTCAAAGGCGGCGGCACAAAAGGCCGCACAGGAGGCGGCCGACTCCGCGCGTGCAGCGGCCGACCTGGTCAAGCTCACGCTGCAGTTGACTGAAACCGCCGCCCAGGATGCTTCGCAACGGGCCGCCGCAAATATCCGGGAACAGGCGCTCAAAGCGGACGAAGCCGCAAGAAGGGCTCGCGAGAAAGCCGAGCAAGCCTCCGCCACCGCAACCGACAGCATGAGGAAACTGACGGCTAAAGCCGCCGAAGCGGCCCGGAGGGCTGCGTCCGCCGTGCGCGCGGCGTCGGGGCGCGCCGAGGAAGCGCTGCGCAAGTCGGGCCAGCCCGATCAGGCGGAAACGCTGAAAGCCATGAAGGCAACGCAGGATGCATTGAGAAGCGCGGAAAAAGCTGCGCAGGAGTCGGCCGAAGCCAGCAAGCAGGCGGCGGATAAGGGCGCAGACTCAGGTCCGAAAAAATAGGGGGATTTCCCCGAGGACCCGCTGAAAACATGACTACTGCAGTTCAAGCACTCGGCCTCCCGTGCGAGCCGACACCCGAGGCCTTGGGGCTGAGCGGCGAGGAGGCCGCTGCGCGCCTCCGGATCGACGGGCCCAACCTGTTGCCCGGAAGCGAGCCCCAAGGCTTCTGGCGAATGGCCCTGGGGGTTGTCAAGGAACCCATGTTTTTGATGCTGCTCGCGGCAGGTACGGGCTATTTGGTGCTGGGTGATACGGCCGAAGCCATCTTTTTGCTGGCCTCAGTTTTCCTGATTGTTGCGCTGACTTTCTTTCAGGAGAAAAAAACACAGCGGGCGCTTGAGGCCTTGCGCGAACTGTCGGCGCCGCGCGCGCTGGTATTGCGGGGCGGCAGGGAGCTTCGCATCGCCTGTCGCGAGGTGGTCTGCGGGGATGTCCTGCTGCTGCGCGAGGGCGACCGTATCGCTGCGGATGCCGACTTGCTGGAAGGGGCCCTCGAGGCCGACGAGTCGCTGCTGACCGGCGAATCCGTGCCCCGGCCAAAGCTGCCGCATCCGCAAACCGGGCGCGGCGATGAGCCCGATGGCGAAGGCGGCGCAGCGCTTTACGCCGGCACCGTGGTCACGCAGGGTGCGGGCCTGGCCCGGGTGCATGCCACCGCGGGCCGCACCGCGATGGGCCGCATCGGCGTGGCCCTTGCGACCACGCAGGCCCCGGCCTCCAGGCTGTACCGGCAGTCGCGGCGCATCGTGCGGGGATTCGCCGGCGCCGGGCTGGCTGTCGCCGCGCTGCTGGTGCTGCTCGCCTGGCTCAGGGACGGCCAGGGTTTTGTCGCCAGCCTGCTGCCGGCGATTGCCTTTGCGATGGCGGTGCTACCAGAGGAGATTCCCGTCGTCCTCGCGGTGTTCCTGGCGCTGGCGGCCTGGCGATTGTCCCGGCAAAAAATCCTCACGCGGAAGGTTGACGCCATCGAGGTGCTGGGCGCGATCACGGTGCTGGCCGTGGACAAGACCGGCACCCTGACGCAGAACCGCATGGCGCTGGTCGAGCTGGCGGGCACCGATACCGTGTTCAGGTCCGGCGGCGATGCGCAGCTTCCTCCTGCGGTCACGGAACTGCTCGAATGCGCCATGCTGGCCACGCCGCTGAAGCCGTTCGACCCCATGGAAAAAGCCATACGTGCTCTCGGAGACGCACGTCTGGGCCCGGATTCGAAAGCGCGCCAGGGCACCGCACCGGCGTGGCAATATGCACTCACGCCGCAGCTCCTGGCCGTCACCCACGCCTACGGCAGCGAGATCCCGGGGCGTTATTCCCTGGCCACTAAAGGGGCGCCGGAGGCGGTCATGGACTTGTGCCGGCTCCAGGGACCTCAACGCGAGGCGGTGCAGCAGCAGGTGCAGGACATGGCGGCAAGAGGCCTGCGCGTGCTCGGTGTGGCGAGCGGTGAGTGGACGGATGCCGCATTGCCCGAAAGCCAGCAGGCCCTTACGCTGCGCTTTGCCGGCTTGCTGGGCCTGGCCGATCCATTACGGCCCACGGTGCCGCAAGCCGTCCAGGATTGCCGCGAGGCGGGCATACGCGTGATCATGATGACGGGGGACCACCCTGTGACGGCCAGTACGATCGCCCGCCAGGCGGGCCTGTCCAATCCCTCCGACGTGCTGACCGGCGCGGACATCGATGCCCTGGACGATGCCTCGCTGCGGACCCGTTTGAGGAGCGCCGCCATCTGCGCCCGGCTCAGGCCCGAGCAGAAGCTGCGGCTGGTGCGCGCGTTGCAGGCCGACGGCGGTACGGTGGGCATGACGGGCGACGGCGTCAACGATGCGCCCGCGCTCAAGGCCGCCGACGCCGGGATCGCCATGGGCGAGCGCGGGACCGACGTGGCGCGCGAGGCTGCGGCCCTGGTGTTGCTGGACGACAGCTTCGCCAGCATCGCCACCGCCATACGCCAGGGCCGCCACGTCGACGACAACATCCGCAGCGCCGTGCGCTTCATCTTCGCCGTGCACGCGCCCATCGTGGTGCTTGCTTTGGTTCCCGCCTTGCTTCGCTGGCCCGCCCTGTTGCTGCCCGCGCAGATCATCCTGCTTGAACTGATCATCGACCCGGCCTGCTCGATATTGTTTGAAGCGCAGCCCGCGGATCCTCAACTGATGCGCCGTCCGCCCAGGCCTGCCGCAGATTCGCCGTTTGCCTTGCACAACATGACCTATGGCCTGTCGCAAGGCTTAGGGATAGCCTTGGTTCTGCTCGCGGCCAATTGGTACTTGCTGGAGCAGAGGTGGCCTGCTGCCGAGATACGCACGACGCTGTTCGTGAGCCTTGTTGCAGGGCTGCTTCTTCTGGTGCTGGTTCATCGCCATCCGGTGAATATCCTCAGGAACCCATGGCTGCCGCGTTTGGCCGCGGCGGTGGCCTTGCTTCTTTCGCTGGTGCTGTGGCAACCCTGGCTGCGAGGGGTTATGGGCTTTGTGGCGCCGTCCGGACGCGCTGCCGCCTGGCTGTTGGTGATTCTGGGCGCCATGACGCTGTGGCTCATGGCATTGCGCTACGTTCAGCGGCGCCGCAGCACGTAACCCGGAGGGAAGGGCTTCACGCAAGGCGCCGCTCTTGATTTACGTCAAGGGGTGAGTTTGCTGTCCGCCATACCCTTTGCTGGTGGCCGATGCCTGCGCAGCGCCCGGCCGACCGCCGCTTTGTTGCGCGCAACCATCCGAAGAGCAGAACCATGTCCGAGAAAACTCTCATTGTTTCGTATTCCAACACCGGAACGTCGCGCTGCGTGGCCGATCTCCTGTCTGGAAAATTCCAGTGGCGGGTGCGACCAACGATTTCGTTACTCGGGACCGTTTGAGCACATGGCCTTACTACAGCAATTACTTGTTCCGGTTGACGGCAGTCCGACTTCCGTCAAAGCGCTGGAGACCGCGATTGAACTGGCGCACCTGAACGGGGCGCGCCTGCGGCTGCTCTACGTGATCGATGAGCTGGATTACGTCAACGGCTTCGAAACGGCCAAAGCGTACTATGAGCAAACGCTCCCGTTCATGCACACCGAGGGTGAAAGGCTGCTGGCGCAGATGCGCAGCCTGGCCGCCAATAAGGGCGTGGCATGCGACAGCGTGCTGCTTGAATCGGGTGCCGGCCGTCTTTGCGATGCGGTCGCCGAACAGGCCAGGCAGGTTCATGCCGACATGATCGTTCTGGGCTCGCATGGACGCCGCGGTCTGGACCGCATCCTGATGGGCAGTGACGCCGAGCAGATCGTGCGGCACAGCCCGGTTCCGGTGCTGGTAGTGAAAGGCTGAATTTGCAAGAGCCTGTTCTCAGCCCGCAAGGCCACCGTCGGGACTCACCTCTGTACCGGCACGGCCCGCCAGCATTTCCTCGATCTGGGCCAGCGAGCCTATCAAAGCCTTCTTGCCGGTCTTGAGCACAAAGCCGGTGGCAGCCTGTACCTTGGGGCCCATGGAGCCTGCGGGGAAGCTATGGCCCAGCAATTCCTGTGGCCTGATCTTGCCGATGGCGTGCTGTGCGGGCGTTCCCCAGCCCAGGTAGACGGCATCCACGTCGGTGGCGATCACCAGGCAGTCGGCCCCCAGTTCCCGCGCGAGCAGGGCGCCCGTCAGGTCCTTATCGATCACGGCATCGATGCCTTGAAGAGAATGCCCGCCGGCGGTGTGCACCACCGGGATGCCGCCACCCCCCGCGGCGATCACCACTGCCTCATGCTGCAGCAGCCAGCTGATCGGGTCCATGCCCAGCACACGCGTAGGGAGAGGCGAAGCCACGACGCGCCTGAAGCCTGCACCGTCCGGCGCGACATGCCAGTGCATGGCTTGCGCAAGCCGTTCGGCTTCCTCCTTCGTGTAAACAGGTCCTATAGGTTTGGTGGGCTTCCCGAAAGCCGGATCGGCGGGGTCGACTTCCACACGCGTAAGCAGGGTGACCACGGGGCGGCCGGGTGGAAGGTGGTTGGCAAGTTCCTGCTCCAGCAGGTAACCGATCATGCCTTCGGTTTGCGCACCCAGTACGTCAAGCGGATAGGGCGCCACTGCCGCGTAGGCCGAGTTCTGCAGCGCCAGCAGGCCTATCTGGGGCCCGTTGCCGTGAGTCACCACCAACTCATGACGAAGCGCGACGCGGGCCAGTTGGGCCGCCACGCTCCGGATGTTTTCCAGCAGGTTCTGCGCGCTGAGCGACTGGCCCCGGCGCAGCAAGGCATTGCCGCCCAGCGCGATCACCAGCTTCATGCGAGGGTGGCCACAAGCACGGCCTTGATGGTGTGCATGCGGTTTTCCGCCTGCGTGAACACGATGGATGCATCGGACTCGAAGACCTCGTCGGTCACCTCTATTTCGCTGAGGCCGTAGCGTTCGTGGATTTGGCGCCCTACCTCGGTGTCCAGGTTGTGGAAAGCCGGCAGGCAATGCATGAAGCGGGTTCGCGGCTTGCCGGTAGCCTTCATCAAGGCGCTGTTGACCTGGAAGGGCAGCAACTGCTCAATCCTGAGCTTCCAGGTGTCGTCGGGCTCACCCATGGACACCCAGACGTCGGTGTAGAGAAAGTCAGCGTCCTTGACAGCCTCGGCCGGATCGTTGCTGAGGGTGATGCGCGCGCCTGTTGTCCTAGCCAGCTCGCGCATTTCGCTCACCAGCCCGGGCGGTGGCATCAGCGCGGCGGGTGCGGCGATGCGCACGTCCATGCCCATCTGCGTGCCGCCCACCAGCAGCGAGCAGCCCATGTTGAAGCGGGCGTCGCCCAGGTAGCAAAAAGACAGTTCATGCAGCGGCTTTTCGCCGAACTCCTGCATGGTCAGCAGGTCGGCCAGCACCTGGGTCGGGTGCGACTCATCTGTGAGCCCGTTCCAGACCGGGACGTGCGAGAAGCGCGCGATTTCTTCCACCACCGTCTGGTGAAAGCCGCGGTACTCGATGCCGTCGTACAGCCGCCCCAGCACCCGCGCCGTGTCCTTGAGAGACTCCTTGTGCCCCAGCTGTGAGCTGACGGGGTCGATGTAGGTCACGTGGCCGCCCTGGTCGTGCACCGCGACTTCGAAGGCGCAACGCGTTCGGGTGGAGGCTTTCTCGAAAATCAGCGCGATGTTTTTGCCCTTGAGGCGCGCGAGCTCATTGCCCGCGTATTTCGAGCGCTTGAGCTCGGCGGCCAGGTCCAGCAGGAAGCGGATGTCCCGCGGGGAAAAATCCTTGAGGTCCAGAAGACTGCGGTTGTGAAGGTTGAAGCTCATGGGTAGCCGTCTTTCGTGGATGCCTCAATGGCGGGTCAGGCAGCGTCACGCTCAATCGGACAGGACATGCAGTGGCTGCCGCCGCGGCCCCGGCCCAGCTCCCCGCTGGGGATGGTGATGACCTCGACACCGGCCTTGCGCAGAAGGGTGTTGGTGTGGGTGTTGCGGTTGTAGGCCATGACAACGCCGGGCGACAGTGCCAGCACGTTGTTGCCGTCGTCCCACTGTTCGCGCTCGGCTTCATAGGCATTGCCGCCGGTAGCGACAACGCGCAGCTTTGCAATACCCAGCGCCTGGGCGAGCACGTCAAGAAAGGGGCCGGTTTCTGCCCTGACATCCAGTGCGCCGGCTTCGTTGCCGGGTCTGAGGCTGAACACGCGTATGGCCTGCACGATCTCGGGAAACACTGTCACCAGGTCGCGGTCGCAAAAAGTCAGCACCGTGTCCAGGTGCATGGCCCCGCGCGACTTGGGCAGCTGGGCGGCCAGCACCCGGGTCGCGGCGCCGCGGGCAAACAGGCTGCGCGCCAGCTGGCTCACGGCCTGCGGCGAGGTGCGCTCGCCCATGCCGATTAGCACCAGGCCCTGGCCCAGAGGCATGACATCGCCGCCTTCGAGCGAGGCCTGCGCGTGCGGTTGGCCGGGATCACCCCACCACTCGGCGACCTTGCCGGCGAACGCAGGGTGAAAACGGTAGACGGCCGCCATGAGCAGGGTCTCCTGCCGGCGTGCGGGCCAGTACATGGCGCCCAGCACCACACCGTCGCCTATCCAGCAACTGCTGTCGCGCGTGAAGAGGGTATTGGGAAGGGCGGGCAATAACAGGTCGGAGGCGCTCGCGCACGCGGCCGTAAGACCCGGCAACTTGAAGGGCAGGTCCGCCGGCGTCAGCCCGCCAATCAGGAACTCGGCCAGGCGGGCCGGCGGCAGTTCTTGCAGCCAGGGTCGCAGCACGGCGGCGGCTTCCAGGTCGATGCCGGTCAGCTTGCGGTCCAGCAGCCAGTCGCGCACCGCTGGGTCGCTGACGGTGACTGCGAGAAGGTCGTGCAATTCCAGCACTTCCACGCCTTGCTCCGTCATGGCGCTGGTGAACGCGTAATGGTCGTTTTTGGCCTGCGCGACCCACATCACATCGTCGAACAGCATGTCCTGGCAGTTCGCGGGCGTCAGGCGCATGTGCGCCAGGCCCGGCCTGCAGACCAGTACCTTGCGCAGCCGGCCCGTCTCTGAATGAACGCCGGCCATCACAGGCTCAACTGACCGGTGGCGAGCATCCAGCCGGCCACCGCTGCGAGCGCGAGCACGGCTGCGAGCATGGCTTTCTCGCCAGCGGTAAAGGGCTGTTTGTTGCCCTGCCGTTTGGCGATGAAATACAGGGCCGCGCCGGGGGCGTAGAGCAGAGCGCTCAGCAACAGGTATTTGGCGCCGGCGGCATACAGGAGCCACAGGCAGTACACCGACGCGAGCGCGGCCACCGGCAGGTCCAGTGACCCGCCGGCGGTGGCTTCCCTCGTTGGGCCCTCACCGCGCAGCAGCACCTTCAGGCCGTAAAGCGCGCTGAACAGGTAGGGCAGCAAAATCATCGCGGTCGACAGCGAGATCAGGGCCAGGTAGGAAGCCTTGGAAACCAGCGTGACGATGAGGAAGATCTGAACCATGGCGCTGCTCAGCCACAGGGCATTGGCCGGCACGCCCTTGCTGCTTTGGCGGCCCAGCCATTCGGGCATCACGCCGCTGTTGGCCGGTGTGAAAAGCGACTCCGCAGCGAGCAATGTCCAGGCCAGGAAGCCACCGCCGACGGAAACGATGAGGCCGACATAAATCAGCACAGCGCCCCAGGTGCCTACGGCTTTCTCAAGCACGCTGGCCATGGAGGGATTCTTCAATCCGGCAAGTTCGGGCTGCGTGAAGATGCCCAGGGACAGCAACGAGACGGCCATCAACAGTGCCAGGCAGATCAGAAAACCAATCACCGTGGCCTTGCCGACGTCCTTGCGCTGCCGCGCGCGCGCCGAATAGACACTGGCGCCTTCGATGCCGATGAACACCCACACCGTCACCAGCATGGTGCTCTTGACCTGGTCAAGTACGGAGCCGAGTTTGGCGCTGCCCCAGAAGTCCAGGCTGAAGGTGGGCGCCTGGAAAGCGGCGGCGGCCAGCACAATGAACAGCAGCAACGGAATGACTTTGGCGACTGTGACGATTGCATTGACCCAGGCGGCAGTATTGATGCCGCGCAGCACCAGCGCATGCACGATCCAGAGGACTATCGACGCTCCGGCCACGGCCGCGGGCGTGTTGCCTTCGCCGAAAGCTGGAAAGAAATAACCGAGCGCACCGAAGGCGGCCACCAGGTAGCCGACGTTGCCGATCCAGGCGCTGATCCAGTAACCCCAGGCGGAGTTGAAGCCGACGTACTCGCCCGAGAGCGCGTGGGCATAGGCATAGACGCCGTTGTCCAGCTCGGGCTTGCGCAGGGCCAGCATCTGGTAGACGCGCGCCAGTACCAGCATGCCCACGCCCGTGACCAGCCAGCCGATCAGGATGGCGCCCGCGCCCGCGCCAGCCGCCATGTTTTGCGGCAGGCCGAAGATTCCGCTGCCGATGATGGAACCCGTCACCAGCGCGACCAGCAGCCCCAGGCCCAAACCGCCCTGCGCCTGGCGTGTGGTGGGAATAGCCCGCGGCGGCGACACGGGGGAGCGGGTATTTGACAGTGTGTTCATGGCAGGCCTTCCGTAAAAGATGATCGGCTACTTGACCAGCAGCACCGGCACGTCAACGTCCGCCACTACCCGCTGGGCAACGCTGCCGAGCAGGGCGCGGCCCAGCAAACCATGGCCATGGGTGCCCATGACCAGCATGTGTACCTTTTCACGCTTCACCGCCTGCGCGATTTGTGTGGCCGGTGTGCCGGCGACCCAGGAGGCCCGGAAAGTGATGTCATGGCGTTTGAGAAAGCGTTCTATAGGCTCCAGCACTTTCTGGGCTTCGTCGCGGTGGTAGGCATGTACCGTGGCGGCGCCCACCATGGACTTGACGCGTGGAGGAACAGCGATCTGTACATTGAGCACGATCAACTCCGCGTCGGGCCCCATCAGGGTTTCGTGCGTGACCAGAAAGGCGAGGGTTTTTTTTGTGAACTTGCTGCCGTCAACGGCCAGAAGGACTTTCATGGTTGTCTCCGGAAAATGGAAAAAAATGAGACGGCGCGCGCTCAGCGCAGGACAAGGACGGGGATGCTGCTGTGCGTGAGCACCTGCTGGGTCTCGCTTCCGAGCAGGATGCGAGAGAGGCCCTTGCGGCCGTGCGAGGCCATGACGATGAGGTCGCACTTGTTCTTTTTGGCTGCGGCCAGGATGGCGGTGGCTACGAGGTCGGACTTGGCGATCACGGATTTGGCCTGGACGCCCGCAGCCTCGGCGGCCTTTTGCGCCGCGTCGGCAATGGCCTGACCCTTGCCGGTCCATTCCTTTTCAATGCGCCCGACTTCCTGCGGCGAAATTGTGGCGCCGCCCTCAAAGTAGCTCATGGGATAGCGCGGCACGACGTTGAGCGCCACGAGTCCGGCATCCAAAGACACGGCAAGGGCGATGGCGTCCTTGACCGCTTTTCTGGAAAGCGTCGAACCGTCGGTGGCAACAAGAATGCGCTTGTACATGGTGGGTTCTCCTGTGTTGATTCGTTTGCAGTCTAGGAGCGCCGCGGCGGCCCGGGTTTGATCCATATCAAGGGCGCGGCACCTGATTCCGATCCTCTGTCCCGGCATTTTTTGATGAGATCTTTCGATGCCTGCAGAACTGCATTGGCCGGAAGATGTCCGATGCCATAAGTGACTGTGCGCGCTGCATCGGGAGGTGTCTGTTCGCCAGCAGACTTAAGCCACAGTGCCAAACAGCCAGCCGACACCCGCGGGAGTGCCCATGGCCCTTGCCCTGGATTGCAACCATGCCGCGCCGTGCCAAGCCGGGCTTGATCCATGTCAAGGGCCCGGCACTCGGTGCTGGCTAAGCTTTCGCCATGCAAGCCGTCCCTTCACTGCCAATGTTTCCCTCTGGCTCCGTGCAGCCCGTCGCCGGCACTGCGACGGAGTGGGCAGTGCTCGACGAGTCGGCCGAATGGGAGGGCTTTAGCCGGCCGGTCGCGGGGCGCGAGGGCTGGTGGGAGTCGTACCTGGCGCTGGAGGGCATGCACTGCGCGGCCTGTGCGCTCACGGTCGAGGAGGTTTTGCGCAAGCTGCCCGGCGTGGATACGGTCCAGGTCAACGGCGTGACTGCCACGGCGCGGCTTCAGTGGCATCCGCAGACCACGCAGCCTTCTTATTGGATTGCGGCATTGCACCAGGCCGGTTACGGCGCCTTGCCGGCAGGCGACCTGCTGCTGGCCGGCCGCAGGGTGCAGGCTCAGCGGGTGATGTTGTGGCGATGGCTGGTGGCGGGTTTTTGCATGATGCAGGTCATGATGTACGCGGCACCGGCCTATCTGGCGCCGGCGGGCGAGATCACGCCCGACATCCAGGCGCTGCTGGGCTGGGCCTCCTGGGTGCTGACCCTGCCGGTGCTGCTGTTTTCCTGCTGGCCGTTTTTCGCGGCGGCGCTGAGCGACTTGCGCCGCTTGCGCATCGGCATGGACGTGCCAGTGGCACTGGGCGTGCTGATCGCCTTTGGGGCCAGCACGGCCGCGACCTTTGACCCGGCGGGCCCCTGGGGTGACCATGCCTCGTACGACTCGGTGCCCATGTTCGTTTTTTTTCTGCTGTCGGGCCGACTGCTGGAGCAGCGCCTGCGCGACCGCACCGCCGGGGCGCTGGATGCGCTGATGCGCCGCCTTCCGGACAGCGTGGAACGGCGGGAAGCTGACGGCAGTTTCCGTGCGGTGGCCGTGCGTCGCCTTGTCGCCGGCGACTTGATTCGGGTGCTGCCTGGTCAGGCCTTCCCTGCTGATGGGGCCGTTGAGGACGGTGAGAGCCGGGTCGACCAGTCGCTGCTCACCGGCGAATCCAAACCCCTGCTGCGGCGGGCGGGCGACGGTGTCATTGCCGGCAGCCACAACCTCACGGGTGTGCTGCAAGTGCGCGTGCTACGCGTCGGGCCGGAAACCCGGTACGCCGAAATCGTGGCCTTGATGGAGCAGGCCTCAGTCGAAAAGCCCGGCCTGGTGCAACTGGTGGACCGCATCGCCAGTCCTTTCCTGGTGGCCGTGCTGCTGGCGAGCGCCGCCGCAGCTGTGTGGTGGTGGCCTTTTGGTCAGGCGCATGCGATGGCGGTCGCGGTCGCGGTGCTCATCGTGACCTGCCCTTGCGCCTTGTCGCTGGCGACCCCGGCGGCCATGCTGGCCAGCGCGGGCGCACTGGCCCGGCGCGGCGTGCTGGTGCGCAAACTGCAGGCGCTGGAAAGCTGCGCCAGCATCGACACCGTGATCTTCGACAAGACCGGCACGCTGACGGAAGACCGCATGCAAATCGTGATGGCCCATGTGCCTGCCGGTGTGAACCGCGATGAGGCGTGTGACTGGGCGGGTGCGCTGGCCAGGCACTCGCTGCATCCGGTCTCACGCGCCATCGCCGCCCGCTTTCCCGCGGCGGACTGGGTGGCCAGCGAAGTGGAGGAGGTTACCGGACGGGGTCTGCGCGGCAAGGTCGCCCGGTTGGACGGCAGTGAGCCGCGTTACCTCTGCCTGGGGTCGGCTTTTTTTTGCAGCGTGCCTGTGCCGGGCCGGGACGTGCCGGTGTTGCAGGCCCATCTGTCCGATGGCGAGCACTACCTCGCAGGGTTCGAGCTTGACGAAGCGATGCGGCCCGACGCGGCCCGGGCCGTGGACGACTTGCTCAAACTCGGTGTCCGCGTCCAGCTGCTTTCGGGCGATACGGGCCAGGCGGTTGCCCACCTTGCGCGCCGGGCCGGCATCGAATGGTGCTTTGGCGAATGCACGCCGGAGGTCAAACTGGAACATGTGCGCCGCCTTCGGCGCGAGGGCCATCGCGTCATGATGGTGGGTGACGGCATGAACGACGGGCCGGTGCTGGCCGTGGCTGATGTGTCCCTGGCCATGGGCCAGGCCGTGCCGGTGGCTCAGGCCAGGGCGGATTTCATCATGACCGGCAACCGGCTGCTCACGGTGCCAGCCCTTGTCGCGCAGGCGCGGCGCACCCGGGCGGTCGTGCGCCAGAACCTGTTGTGGGCAGCGGTTTACAACGCGACCTGCGTACCGCTGGCGGTTTTTGGCTATATGCCCACATGGTTGGCCGGCTTCGGTATGGCGGCCAGCTCGCTGCTGGTGGTGGCCAACTCGGCCAGGCTGGCGCGCACCCCGCCGGAGAACTAGATGGATATCCTGTTCCTGTTGATTCCACTCTCAGTCGTGCTGGCCTTGCTGATCATCGGAGCGCTGGGCTGGGCGGTATGGCGAGGTCAGTTCGAGGCGCTTGAGCAGGAAGCCGAGCGCATTCTTCACACTGATTGACTTGCATCAAATGGCGCGACCCACGCCGCATCGACACTTTGAAGCATCAAGACAAAAGGTGCTTCATGAACGAAGAAACGACACGAGGGATCGCCTATCACGACAAGGTGGTTCGCCAGTTTTCACTGGCAGCTGTGCTCTGGGGTGTGGTCGGCATGGCAGTGGGCCTTTTCATCGCCGCGCAGCTGGCATGGCCTGAACTCAATTTCGGCATTCCCTGGCTCAGTTACGGCCGGCTCAGGCCGCTGCACACCAATGCCGTCATCTTCGCCTTCGGCGGCTGCGCATTGATCGGCAGCAGCTACTACGTGGTCCAGCGTACCAGCAGCGTGCCGCTGTTTGCACCGCGGCTGGCAGCCTTTACCTTCTGGGGCTGGCAGCTGGTCATCCTGGGCGCCGCGATCAGCCTGCCGCTGGGCTACACCACCGGCAAGGAATACGCCGAACTCGAATGGCCCATCGACATCCTGATCACCCTGGTCTGGGTGTCCTATGCCATCGTCTTTTTCGGCACGCTGGGAATCCGCAAGGTTCGGCACATCTACGTGGCCAACTGGTTTTACGGCGCCTTCATTCTTGCGGTGGCGGTGCTGCACGTGGTCAACAGCGCGGAGATTCCGGCCGGCTGGATGAAATCCTATTCCGCTTATGCGGGCGTGCAGGACGCGATGGTGCAGTGGTGGTACGGCCACAACGCCGTGGGTTTCTTCCTCACCGCCGGCTTCCTGGGCATGATGTATTACTTCATCCCCAAGCAGGCGGAGCGGCCGGTCTACAGCTACCGCCTGTCCATCGTCCACTTCTGGGCGCTGATCTTCACCTATATGTGGGCGGGCCCGCATCACCTGCACTACACGGCCTTGCCTGACTGGACGCAATCGGTGGGAATGGTGTTCTCGCTGATCCTGCTGGCGCCCAGCTGGGGCGGGATGATCAACGGCGTGATGACCCTGTCGGGCGCCTGGCACAAGCTGCGCGAAGACCCCATCCTGCGCTTTTTGATCGTGTCGCTGTCCTTCTATGGCATGAGCACCTTCGAGGGCCCACTGATGTCCATCAAGACCGTCAATGCGCTGTCGCACTACACGGACTGGACGGTTGGCCACGTGCATTCGGGTGCCCTGGGCTGGGTGGGGTTGATCTCCATGGGCACGCTGTATTACATGATTCCCCGCCTGTTCGGGCAAAAGCAGATGTATTCGGTGCGCGCCATCGAGGTGCATTTCTGGACGGCCACCGTGGGCATCGTGCTCTACATCGCCGCCATGTGGATCGCCGGCGTGATGCAGGGCCTGATGTGGCGCGCCATCAACGCCGACGGAACCCTGACCTACACCTTCGTCGAGTCGGTGAAGGCCACCTATCCCTTCTACGTGGTGCGCTTCTTTGGCGGGCTTTTGTACCTGGGCGGCATGGTGCTGATGGCCTGGAACGTCTGCATGACGGTGGCCAAGGGCCGCCCTGTCCGGGTGCCGGTGCCGGCGCTGGCTCACGCATAACAAGAGAAGAAAGCACATCCCATGAAAGACGAAACCCCCTCTGCGGCCGGCTTCTCGCACGAGAAGATCGAAACCAACAACTTCCTGATGATCATCCTGATCCTGCTGGTGATCGCCGTGGGCGGCCTGGTGGAAATCGTGCCGCTGTTCTTCCAGAAGTCGACCACCGCGCCGCTGGAGGGCGTGAAGCCTTATGGCGCGTTGCAGCTGGCCGGCCGCGACATCTACCTGCGCGAGGGTTGCTACAACTGCCACTCGCAGATGATCCGCCCGTTTCGCGCGGAGACGCTGCGCTACGGCCACTATTCGGTGGCCGGCGAATTTGTTTATGACCATCCCTTCCAGTGGGGCAGCAAGCGCACGGGTCCCGACCTGCACCGCGTAGGCGGCAAATACACCGACGAATGGCACCGCATCCACCTGAACAACCCGCGAGACCTGGTCCCTGAGTCCAATATGCCGGCCTATAGCTGGCTGGAGAAGAAGCCCGTCGACCCCGCCGACATGGCACCCCGCATGACAGCACTGCGCAGGGTGGGCGTGCCTTACACCGACGCCGAAATCGCCGAGGCCGCTGGTGTGGTGAAGGGCAAGACGGAAATGGATGCCCTGGTGGCCTATCTGCAAGTTATGGGCAAGGCCCTGAAGTAAAGGAGAGAGCCATGGACGTCAACACGCTGCGCATCATCGCAACCCTGCTGTGTTTTGCCACCTTCATCGGCCTGCTGATGTGGGCCTACTCCACGCGCAACCGCACGCGGTTTGAAGAGGACGCAAAGATCCCCTTCCTGCAGGACTAGGGGGTAACGCCATGCAAGACCTCTTCACCGGTTTTTTATTCACCGCACAACACATCGGGTGTGAGCCATGAGCGATTTCACAGACAACTTCTGGTCCTGGTATGTGGCCGCGCTGACCTTGATCGGCATCGTCGGCTCCCTGGTCTTGCTGTGGGCGACGGCCCGCAAAAAAATACCCCAGAGCAGCGACAACACGACGGGTCACGTCTGGGATGAAGACCTGCGCGAGTCCAACAACCCGATGCCGCGCTGGTGGATGTGGCTGTTCGTGATCAGCGTGATCTATTCCCTGCTTTACCTGGTCGCCTATCCGGGTCTGGGTGCCTATCCGGGTGAAATGGGCTGGAGCACGCGCGGCGAATACAACGCCGCGATGGACAACGCAGACAAGGAACTTGCGCCGCTGTACGCTGGCTTCACCGCCAAAAGCGCGGACGAGCTCGCCGGCGATGCCGATGCCATGGCGGTGGGCGAGCGCCTCTTCATGAACAACTGCGCCCAATGCCACGGCTCGGACGCGCGCGGCAGCAAGGGCTTTCCCAACCTCGCCGACAACGACTGGCTGCACGGCGGTTCAACCGAGAAAATCAGGGAGACCCTGACCTTGGGCCGCAAGGGACAGATGCCGCCCATGGCAGCCGCTGTAGGAACGCCTGACGATGTCAAGAATGTGGCGAACTACGTGCTGAGCCTGTCAGGCGGCCCACACGATTCACTGCGCGCACAACTCGGAAGGTCCAAATTCACCGCCTGCGCGGCCTGCCACGGCATGGACGGCAAGGGCAATACCGCGATAGGCGCGCCCAACCTGGCCGACGACATCTGGCTGCACGGCTGGGGAGAGCAGGCCATCGTCGACATTGTGAACAAAGGCAAAACCAACGAAATGCCTGCGCAGGCCGGCAAGCTCACGGAAGCGCAGATCCATGTGTTGACAGCTTACATCTGGGGGCTCTCCAACAAAGCCGCTGCGGCAAAACTTTGAGGCGACAGTGACCCAGCTGCCTTTGCGAAAAATCATTCCCATCGTGCCGGCGGCAGAGCCGGCAGGGGAGTCGCTGTACGAGGCGCAAAAGAAAATCTACCCGCGTTCCGTGAGCGGGCTGTTTGCGCGCTGGCGCTGGGCATTCGTCATCTTGACGCAGCTGTTTTTCTACGGCTTGCCGTGGCTACAGTGGGGGCAGCGCCAGGCGGTGCTGTTCGACCTGGAGGCGCGGCGCTTTTACCTGTTCGGTTACGTGCTCTACCCGCAGGACTTCATCTACCTGACCGGCCTGCTGGTCGCCAGCGCTTTGTCGCTGTTCCTGTTCACGGCGGTGGCGGGCCGCCTGTGGTGCGGCTTTGCCTGCCCGCAGACGGTCTATACCGAAATCTTCCTCTGGATAGAGCGCAAGGTGGAGGGCGATCGCACCGCCAGGTTGCGGCTGGACGGCGCCCCTTTCTCCCTGGAAAAACTGGTCAAGAAGTGGTTCAAGCACATCCTCTGGATAGGTGTGGCGATGTGGACCGGCTTTACATTTGTCGCTTATTTCGTGCCGGCCCGCGAGCTGATCCTGCAGTTCCTGCAGACCAAAATGGGTGGCTGGGAAATCTTCTGGGTCTTGTTTTACGGTTTCGCCACTTACGGCAATGCCGGCTTCCTGCGCGAGCAGGTGTGCAAATACATGTGCCCCTATGCGCGCTTCCAGAGCGCGATGTTCGACAAGGACACGCTGATCGTGAGTTACGACCCGGCGCGGGGTGAACCGCGCGGCGCCAGGTCGCGCCACGCCGACGCCTCGGCATTGTCCCTGGGCGCATGCGTCGATTGCACCCTGTGCGTGCAGGTTTGCCCGACGGGCATAGACATTCGCGAGGGCCTGCAGTATGAGTGCATAGGCTGCGCGGCATGCGTGGATGTGTGTGATGGTGTGATGGACAAAATGGGTTATGCGCGGGGTCTGATCCGCTTCACCACCCAGAACGCGCTCGCCGGAAAATGGGGTGCTTCACGCATGCTGCGGCAGGTGCTGCGCCCGCGCGTGCTGGTCTATACGGCGCTGCTCGGCGTGCTGTGCCTGACACTCCTCTGGAGCCTGGTGGCGCGCATGCCGTTGAAGGTCGACGTCGTGCGGGACCGCGCCGCGCTTTCGCGCATCGTGGCGGGCGGGCGGCTGGAAAATGTTTACCGGCTGCAGATCATGAACGCCACCGAGCAGCCGCAACGCTACACGATTGCGGCCGCCGGACTGGAGGGTCTGACGGTCGCCTCTGAGGCCGAAGTCAGCGTGGGCCCCACCGAATCCCGCTGGGTCGCAGTGCGGCTGCAAATTCCCTACGGCTCGACGCAGGCCGGCTCGCACGCCATCGTGTTCCGTGTCGGCGATGAAAGCGGGCGTGCCCACGTCGAAGAAAAATCCGTGTTCCTTGTTCCGCGATGAATCGCGATGAAAGGCCCCTCATGACTACCATTCCCACCCAAGCCACTCCATGGTGGAAGCACGGTCATGTCTGGCTGGTGATTTCAGGGCCCGCCGCCGTGGTCGTGGCAGGCGTGGTGACAGCCTTCCTGGCCGTCAAGTACCCGGATGCCGTGATAGGCGGACAGGAGCCGGCGCGAGCCTCGCGGACCAATGCGCTGCATCAACCCAGGGCGCTGGCGCCTGCCCTGGAGGGGCGCAATCACGCGGCCACACCCGACAAAACACCCCGTCCCTGATCGCCTGCAACGCAAAGAGGAGACTCCATGATTTCAGCCAACAAGATACTGGGCATCGCCTGGCCGGCTTTTCTGTCGGCCTGCCTGCTGGAACTGCTGCTCTTCGGATTGTTCGACCCTGAGGAAATGCTGCGTTACGGGCAACCCGCGGGGCTGTCCCGGCTGGCGCTGCAGACCGCCGCCTTTTTTGTATTCTGGCTTGCCTGTGCGGCGTCCAGCGCCTTGACGGTGCTGCTGATGGGGCCTGCGCCGGCTTCCGCAGAAAGGGCCGGGCGGTAAGATCGGGTTCCACTCCCGAAGCTGCCCCATGTCCCTGTTTCCCCATGTCGGTGACGCGGTGCCCAAGCGCCGGCGTTCCATGGCCATCGCGCTGGCCGTGATGGCAACCCTGACGCTTCTGGCCGCCGTCCATCTGGCATCCAGCCCGCAGTCGCTGCCGGGCCTGCCGCTGGTTACGGCGCTGGCCGCCGCAACTTGCGGCATCGCCTGGCTGCTGGCCGGGCGTGACGCGGCGCGAGACCGCATCGGCAAGCAAGCGCTGGAGGGCGCGGACGCGAGGCTGGCCGGCCTGCTGGATTCGGCCATGGACGCCATCATCACCGTGGACAGCAAGCAGAACGTGCTTTTGTACAACAAGGCGGCCGAGAAGATATTCGGCTGGCCCACGCGCGAGATGCTGGGTCAGCCGCTCACGCGTTTGATTCCACAGCGGCACCAGGGGGCGCACGGCGAGCAGGTCAGGCGTTTCGGTCAGACCGGCACGACCTCCAGGCGTATGGGGGACGGCACGGTGCTGTACGGACGAAGATCCAGCGGCGAGGAGTTCCCGCTGGAAGCTTCCATCTCGCAGCTCGATACCGCGCATGGCAAGCTTTACACAGTGATTCTGCGCGACGTGACCGAGCGCGTGCGCGCCGGCGAGGAACTGAGCGCCTTCGCCTCGGCGGCCCACGCCATCCGGGAAAGCGAAAAAACACGGATCGCGCGCGAGCTGCATGACGAACTCGCGCAGTCGCTGACGGCGATCAAGATGGACGCCACCTGGATCCGGGAAGCCTTGCCCCCGGACACGGGTGCCGTGCGGGCCAAGCTCCACGACATGCTCGGCTTGCTGGACACCACGGTGGCCGCCACGCGCCGCATCGCGTCGGATTTGCGGCCGCTGCTGCTGGACGACCTGGGCCTGGTGCCGGCCATTCAGTGGCTTACCCATAATTTCACCCAGCGTCACGGCGTGGCGTGCAAGCTGTCGCAGGACGAGGAGGTTGAGCTGGCCGAACCGTATGCCACGGCGGTGTTTCGCATCGTGCAGGAGTCGCTCGTGAATGTGGCCAAGCACGCGAGTGCGTCGCAAGTCGATGTACGCATAGCGAGGACTGACGCGGCCGTGATCCTCGAAGTGAGCGATGACGGTGCCGGGTTCGTGCCGGACGCCCCGCGCAAGCCCGGCTCGCTGGGTCTGATGGGCCTGCGCGAACGGGCCCGCCTGCTGCAGGGGACGGTGGACATAGACACCGCGCCTGGCCAGGGAACCCGCATACGGGTCAGCATCCCGGTGCCCGAAACAGGAGACATCACGTGATCAGGATTGTGATTGCCGACGACCATTCCATCGTGCGGGAGGGGCTCAAGCGCATCGTGTCCTCCATCGAGGACATGGAGGTCGCCGGCGAGGCCGGCAACGGGACGGAAGTCATGCAGCGCGTGCGCGAGCTGGCCTTCGACGTGCTGGTGCTGGACCTCTCCATGCCGGGGCGCAGCGGGATGGAACTCATCAAGCTGATTCGCGGCGAAAAGCCGCAGCTGCGCATCCTGGTCCTGAGCATGCACCAGGAGCTGCAGTACGCCGTGCGCGCCATCAAGAACGGCGCCAGCGGCTACCTGACCAAAGAGAGCGCACCGGACCAGCTGGAGCAGGCCATACGCAAGGTGGCTTCAGGCGGCGCCTTCATCAGCGCCGAAGTGGCCGAGCAACTCGCGCTGGGCGCGATGCCCGGCAGCCAGGCGGTTCCGCACGAAAGCCTTTCCAATCGTGAGTTTGAAGTGCTGCAATTGCTGGTGGCCGGCATTTCCCTGACGGACATCGGGACGAGGCTGAACCTGTCGGTCAAGACTGTCAGCACCCACAAGACCAACCTCATGCAGAAAATGGGCTTGCAAAACCAGAGCGAGCTGATCCGCTATGCGCTCAAGCACGGACTGACCGAGCCGCTGGACCCCTAAGAACCTGTTCACGGTCTAAACGGGGGCCGTCGCGGAAAGCGCCTTGTGTTGACGAGGGTCAACACAGCCGCGGGCGCATCTCCCTACAGTCAGGGTATCCAAACTTTGCACTGGAGGTGTTCCATGAGCAATGAACTCAAACAACTGCTGGTCCACGCCGACGCCTCGCCGCAATTCGCGCAACGCCTTGAATTTTCCTGCCGGCTTGCCGCGCAGTACGATGCCGGTATCACGGCACTGTATGCCTCGCCTTCGGCCTCGGAGGCGCTTCCCGTCGCCTCCGGCATGGGCCCCGGCCTGGCCGTGAGGCGGGAGAACGTGCAGGACACCGAACTGGCGCGGGCGCGTTCGGTGTTCGAGCAGCTCAGGCCCGCGGGGTTGCCGGCCGCCTGGGCTGAAGTTCATGAATTTCCGCTGCTATCGGCCTTTGCCGGACAGGCGCTCTATGCCGACCTGCTGGTGCTGGGCCAGCACGGCCCGGGCGAGGGGTGGTCCACGCTGATGCCGGCGGATTTTCCGGAGGCTGTGATTGCCCTGAGCGGCCGGCCGGCACTGGTGCTGCCCTACACGTCGGCAAAGCCGGGTTTGCCGGGCAATGTGGTGATCGCCTGGAAGCCCACCCGCGGAGCCGCACGCGCGGTGACCGCGGCCCTGCCCATCCTGCGCAACGCAAACTCGGTGCATATCCTGAGCTGGGGCGTTGATGCCGGGGCGGCTACGGGCGCAGGTCCGAATATCGTCTCTTACCTGAAGGCCCACGGTGTCCAGGCCAGCTGGCACCGGGAAAATGTGGAAGGCGCGGAACCCGAGAACCTGGGCGACCTGCTGCTGTCGCGCGCATTCGATCTGCAGGCGGACTTGCTGGTGATGGGCTGCTATGGCCGCGCCCGCGCCTATGAATGGGTATTGGGCGGCGCATCCCGGACCGTGCTTAAAAGCATGACGCTACCCGTGTTGATGGCGCATTAAGCGGGCGCGCTGGTCGGTATAGGCTCGGAAATTTCCGAGTCTGGATCGGAGCGCCGGTGCCGGCGAACCAGCCTTATCCGAGCCGGCTTTTCAGCAAAAGACGATGTCCCTGCCGCGCCGCCTGCGCGACAGTAAGGGCATGCAACACACCGCTTCACCCACCCGGGTCTTTCTGGCCGACGACTCCGCGCTGAGCCGCCGCAGCGTTGCCGAAATGCTTACCGCCCGGGGCGTGGTGGTCGCGGGCCAGGCCGATACGCCGGAGTCTGCGGTCTCGGGCATCCTGGCGACGCAGCCCGATGTGGTGGTGCTTGACGTGCAATTCGAGAAGGGCACGGGCATGCAGGTGCTGCAGTCCGTCCTCAAAGCCACGCAAGACATTCCTTTCATCATCCTCAGCAACCATGCCGAGGCCGCCTACCGTGCACGCTACCTGGCTGCGGGTGCTGCCTGCTTTCTCGATAAACACGCCGAGTTTTACCAACTCGGGGACACCGTGGCAATGCTTGCGCAGCCGCGGCGTGTGGATCAATCCGTTTCTTCCTCCCAATCCAAGGAGTCATCATGCCCGTAGCCTGTTCATCCACCAGCGGCACTTCATCCGTCGGCGGCATTTCTTCCGCCGCCATCCTGCCGCTGAAGACTCACTGCTCGAACTGCAACCTGCGCGACCTCTGCCTGCCTTGCGGCATGAAGCCCGCCGATGTGGACGGGCTGGACGATCTCCATTTCAGCCGGACCAAGGTCAAGGCGGGGCAGACGCTCTACCATGAGGGCCAGGCTTTCCGCAACATTTACGCGGTGCGCATTGGCACCTTCAAATCCAGCCTCACGCTGGCAGACGGCCGTGAGCAGGTCAGCGGCTTCCAGATGGCTGGTGAGCTGATGGGCCTGGACGGTATCGCCAACGGCGCGTATGCCAGCAACTCCACTGCACTCGAAGACACTGAAGTCTGCACCATTCCCTACGACCAGATCAGCGGCCTGGCTGCGACCAGTGCCGACATGCAGCAGGCCGTCAGCCGGCTGATGAGCCGGGAAATCGTCAAGGAGCACAGCCTGATGATGCTGCTGGGCAGCATGAACGCCGAAGAGCGGCTGGCCGCCTTCCTGCTCAACCTGTCACAGCGGCTCAAGTTGCGCGGCTACTCGGCCAGCGAGTTTCATCTGCGCATGTCGCGTGCCGAAATCGGCAGCTACCTGGGCATGAAGCTGGAGACCGTGAGCCGCACCTTTTCCGCCTTCCTGCAGCAGGGCATCCTTGAAGTCGACAAGCGCCACATCCGCATCCTTGACCACGCGGCCCTCAAACACGTCTTCGACACGCGCGTTCACTGACAACCTGTTTACGGCTTAAACGGGTTCGGCCATCCCTTGCGAGGTTGGGCGGCCGGAAAAATCCGTCCATTGCCGCCGCTCGAAGTCGTAAAGCTTGCAGCGGCGCGCCGTGTCGAAGTACCAGTGCCAGGAAAAAGGCTGTACGACGATGTGCCCGGGCAGCCTGGCCTCCAGGACGGCCTGGGCCTGCTTCAGGCGGTACAGCGGCACGCCCATGTCGACGTGGTGGGCGGTGTGTTCCATGATGTGGTGAAGCGCCGCGCCAAAAAACGAGTTGAAGGTCAGGTGCACAGTGGTGGAGACAAAGGGGTTGGCGTCCGACCAGCTTTTTTTGTTGTTGTACCAGGCGATCTGGGTGTGCGTGTGGTGCACGTAGACCACAAAGCCTATCAGGCCGTTCCACACCAGCAGCGGCAGGAAAAAACCGACGGCCAAAAGCCAGAGCACCGACTGGCCGGTAGACCCTGCCGCGATCACAAGGCCTGCGATCCAGGCTGCGGCAGCGGCAGTGACCAGCAAGCTGTCCGCAACAAAAATGCCGCGCCGCGTAGGCATCACGGCTTTGGACGGGAAGTAAAGCCGCTTCCACCAGATTTCCACGAGGTAGTAGAGCCATGGCGCCCAGCCGCTGCGGTAGGCGCACTCCAGCCATTGTTTCCAGACGGGCATGCTTTCATAGGCCTCAAGGGTCGCGGGCTGCCAGACGAAATCAAAGCCGCTGAGGTTGGTGTAGCCGTGGTGCACGATGTTGTGCCCGACATCCCACAGGCTGTAGGGTGTGAGCGACGGCAGAAAAAGCAGGCGGCCCAGCCAGCGGTTGAGTTTGCGATGCGGGGTGAAGCTCTGGTGGCATGCATCGTGGCCGAGGATGAACAGCCTGGCGATCATGAACCCGGCCAGCAGGGCCATGAGCACCTGGATGGCAGGGTGGCTCGCGAGCACCGCCCCGGCCATGCATGCGGCGAACAGGGCAAAGTCCGTCAGGGCCAGCGTCAATGCGAGGCCGGTGTTTTTGGTCGAGATGGGAAGAAGCCAGGAGCGCAGGACTTTTCGGTGCGGGAGGGCGGTGGCTTGATTTGCCTGGATTGCTTGTGACAGGGACATGAGATGAAGGGTTGGCAGCCGGGGCCGCCGACCCGGGGCAATGAGGAAGCCGCCAGCTTACGGCGCGGCCTTCGCGGGGATTTGACGCAGGTCAAGGACAGGGCAAACCGCGCTGCCGGCCGCAACTTGCGCTGCGTTGATCCACATCAACGCAGCCAGGGCGGCAGGGCGGCACAGTGGAGGCCTCACTCCCTCAACCACGCCATGCCCGCTGTATTACCCCAGGCCCTCAAGCGCTTCGACATCTCCGGTCCGCGCTATACCTCCTTTCCCACGGCGGACCGTTTTGTCGAGGCCTTTACCGCCGTCGATCACGGCCGCGCGCTGGACGACAGGCGCGCGCGGGCCGAGACATCGGCGGCGCCGCTGTCGCTGTACGTGCACATCCCGTTTTGCGAATCGCTGTGCTACTACTGCGCCTGCAACAAGATCATCACCAAACAGCACAGCCGCGCCACCGCCTACCTGGGCTATCTTGAGCGCGAAGTGGCCCTGTACACGGCGCGCCTGGGGCAGGGGCAGCCCGTCAGCCAGTTGCACCTGGGTGGGGGCACGCCGACTTTTTTGTCCGACGCGGAACTCGCACAGCTCATGGACATGCTCAGACGCAACTTCGACATCGCGGCCGGTGCGGAAATGGCCATCGAGGTAGACCCACGCACCGTGGACAACACGCGCCTGGCCGCACTGGCGGCTCTGGGCTTTAACCGCCTGAGCTTCGGTGTGCAGGATTTTGACCCCGATGTGCAAAAAGCCGTACACCGCGTCCAGCCCGCCCAGCAGGTGTTCGCGCTGGTCGCGCAGGCGCGTGCGCTCGGGTTTGAATCCATCAATGTGGATCTGATCTACGGCCTGCCGCGGCAGACGCAGACGTCCTTCGCGCGAACCATCCGCCAGGTCGAGGAACTCAGGCCGGACCGCATTGCCCTCTATGCCTATGCCCATTTGCCGGAGCGTTTCAAGCCGCAGCGGCACATCCCGCCGGCGCTGCTGCCCGCGGCTGAGGACAAGGCCGCCATGCTGGCCGAAGCGATGCAGCGTTTGCAGGGAGCGGGCTACCGCTATATCGGCATGGACCACTTCGCGCTGGAGAACGACGCGCTGGCCGTAGCCAGCCGCGAGGGCCGGCTGCACCGCAACTTCCAGGGCTACAGCACCCAGCCCGACCGCGACCTGGTGGGCCTGGGCGTGTCGGCCATAGGCGCGGTCGGCGCCACCTACAGCCAGAATGCCAAAACCCTGGAGGAATACTGCGACTTGCTTGACCAGGGACGCTTCCCGGTCACGCGCGGCTTGGCGCTGAGCCGGGACGACCTGGCGCGCCGCGCGGTGATCATGTCCATCATGTGCCAGGGCCAGGTGTGGTTCGAATCGATAGAGCTCGCCTGGATGCTGGATTTCAAGACCTACTTTTCGGCGGAGCTGGAGCGCTTGCGCGAACTGGAGGATGCCGGGCTGGTGCTGCTTTCCAGCACCGGCATCGAGGTGATGCCCGAAGGCCGGTTCGTGCTGCGCGCGGTCGCCATGGTGTTTGACCGCTACCTGCAGTCCGACCTCAACCGCAGCCGTTTCTCGCGCATTATCTGATCCAGCGCAGCCTATGTCTTACGCCCTCGCCACCACGGCCTTGCTGATGGGAATTGCCGGCGGGCCGCATTGCGCCGTGATGTGCGGCGCTGCCTGTGGCGGCCTGCGGCGCCTGGGCCCGCAGCAGCAGGCGCATTCACCGCTGGTCTTTCAGGCCGGGCGGCTTGTCGGCTATTCAAGTGCGGGCGCGGCGGCAGCGACGGCAGTGCAAAGTTTTGCGTGGATGACGGAACAGGCCGCAGTGATCAAGCCGCTCTGGGTGCTGTTCCATCTGGCCGTGCTGGGCTGGGGAATGATGCTGGTGGTGAACGCCAGTCAGCCGGCCTGGGCCGACCGGGCAGGGCGCTCGGCCTGGTCCAGGGTAGGCGCCGTGGCCGCATCGCGCGGCGGCATGTTCTCGGTGGGCGCGCTGTGGACCTTCATGCCCTGCAGCCTGCTTTATTCGGCGCTGCTGGTGGCATCCCTGAGCGGCGGACCGCTGCAAGGCGCGCTGGCCATGGCGGCTTTTGCCGTGGGCAGCGGCGTCTCCCTGTTGCTGGCTCCGCGGCTGCTGGCCGGGTTGCGGCGCGCCGGCAACGGCCTGGGCGGTCAACTGGGCATGCGTCTGGCCGGTGGGGTGCTGATGCTCGCCGCCGTGTTCGGCTTGTGGGGCGACATGATGCATCGCATCGCGCAGTGGTGCGGGCTCCCCTGAAGCTGCCCGCTTGCCGCTGGCTTGCGCATTGCTTCAGGCGAGGGGGATCGACTCCAGATAACAGGGCAGGTGGCAGGGCCAGTGCAGCTCGCGTTCGATGCGCTGGCGCATGGCATCGGCCGCGGCCGGCTCGCCGTGGGTGATGAAAGTTTGTTTCGGCGCGGACTTGAAGCCGCGCAGCCAACCCATGATTTCAGCGGCATCCGAATGGGCCGACAGATCATCCAGCATCGCCACTTCGGCGCGCACCGGCACGTCCTGGCCGTGGATGCGCACCGAGGGCGCGCCGCCCGCGATGAGCGCGCCGCGCGTGCCGCCGGGCTGGAAGCCGGCAAACACGATGGTGTTGCGCTTGTCGGGCGCGAAGGCTTTGAGATGGTGAACCACACGTCCGCCGGTAGCCATGCCGCTGGCGGCAATGATGACCATGGGGCCGTGCCTGGCATTGAGCAGGCGCGACTCCTCCGGTGACTCGACGATGTGAGCGGTATGTGCCATGGCTTCGCACTCCGCGGGTGTCAGCCGCAGTTCGGCCTTGTGCTTGAGGTACACCTGCGTCGCTTTGGCCGCCATCGGGCTATTGAGGTACACGGGCAGTTTTCGCGTAATCACGCCTTGGGTTTTGAGGATCTCAATGCAGTGCAACAGGCTTTGCGCGCGGCCCACCGCGAAAGCCGGGATCACCACCACGCCACCGCGTGCGGCCGTGCGGTTGATGACCTGACCCAGCGCCAGCAGAGGGTCGGAGTCCTTGTGCAGGCGGTTGCCATAGGTGGACTCCACCACCAGGTAGTCGGCGCCGTCCATCTGCGAAGGCGGCTTGAGCACCAGGTCGTTGGGGCGGCCTATGTCCCCGGAAAACAGGATGGAGCGCGAGCCATTGTCCAGTTGCACGAACGACGAGCCCACCATGTGGCCGGAAGGGGCCAGGCTGGCGTTCAGGCCCGGTGCCGGGTGCCAGTTTTTTCCGCTGGGCACCGGGTGCAGCAGCTTGAGGCAGCGCAGCGCATCTTCGCGTGTGTACAGCGGCAGCGCCGGTGTGTGCTTCGAAAAAGCGTGGCGATTGGCGTATTCGGCTTCCTCTTCCTGCAGGTGGCCAGCGTCGGGCAGCAGGATGCGGCACAGGTCGGCCGTGGCCGGGGTGCAGAACACCTTGCCTTTGAAGCCCTGGCGCGCCAGCAGTGGCAGGTAGCCGCTGTGGTCAATGTGGGCATGCGTCAGGATCACGGCGTCAATGGACGCCGGGGCCACAGGCAGGGCCGACCAGTTGCGCAGGCGCAATTGCTTGTAGCCCTGGAACAGCCCGCAGTCGACCAGCACCGTGGACTCCCCGTACCGGATCAGGTATTTGGAACCTGTCACGGTATCTGTGGCGCCGAGGAATTGGATCTTCATGTCTGCAGCGTAGGTGAAAAAGGTGTGCGGGTATTTGATGTGGCGCAATATCCAGCACGTTGCAATGCCTCGGGGAAACCCGGACAGAAGCCGGTCGAAGCGGATTTTGCTATTGATTTAATAGCTGCTTGCGCCCGTTATGCATGGAGTTCAAGCTGTTTTCTTTCAGAGGCGGCGGCCTGACTCCCGCCTCCTGCCGCCTTCCAGTGTGACGAATACAGCATGGCGCTCGCAGGTCTCGCCATGGCCACGCGCGCGTCTTGCGCCTGCCGCGGCGCTGAGGGCCAGCGCCGCGAAGGCGCGGGCCGCCACAAAGGCCAGGAAGGCCGTGCCGCTCAGGGGCCGGGCGAGCAAGGCACTGACGAAGGCCGGGCGACAAGGCTCCCAGTGCAGACTCGCGCCCTGCGCGGTTCCTGCGGATTCAACCACCGCGTTCTCGTTGGCGCCAAGGCGCACGCGCTGGCCGGCTTCGATGAAATGATCGCCGGGATCGTTGTGGAGCGTCAGCCAGAGCCGGCCGTGCAGCACCGTCAGTTCGCCGCCGCGCCGCGGCAAACGCAGCACCTGGCCGGGCACCAGGCGCCGGATGCCGTTGAGCGATACGGCGCCGTTTGATTTCGCATTCATCATCAGCCTCTTTGGATGTGGCCACCGCCGTCATGGCCCGGCAAGGGCGTGCAGCGCGGGGTTGTCGATCTGGCCGGCAAGCAGCTTCGCCGCGGCCGCGCTCGCACCGTCGCCGAGCGCCGCGCGGTGCAGGCAGGCGCGCACCGTCAGTTCGCGCATGCCGCTACGCGCAGCGAGGTCCTGCATCTCGTTGACCCAGGCCGAGGCCTGGGGCATGGCTTGTGCCACAGCGACATCACACAGCGCGTCGAGGGCATATGCCTTGGCCCACAGGTAGGCATCAGGAAGGCGTACGCAGCGCGCCAGGGCGTCGGCAAGGATTTCGACGGCGCGCTGCGGTTCCCCGCGCGCCATCGCCACGCGCCCCAGGCCTCGGCCGGCAATGCCTTCCCAGCACGGGTCGCCGAGCTGGCAGCCGAGCGCGAAGGCATGCTCGAAGCGGCTCGCGGCGGCATCCACGTCGCCGCGCAGCAGGTCGATTTCGGCCCGCAACGATTGCGGCCACGGCACAAAGGCGGTCCAGCCTTGCCGCGCCAGTGCCACCGAGCGGTCCAGGGCGTCGGCAGCGCCCTCGGGTTCGCCGTGCAGCAGCAGCGCGCGGCCCAGCATGGAAAGCGCGTAGGCAAGTTGCCGGCTGTCGCCGACGGCTGCAGCCAGCACCTCTGCTTCGCGCAGCTGGCTGATGGCGGCCGCGTAATGCGCAGTGTCGCTGAGCGCAGCGCCGTGCACGGTGGCGATGCGCGCTTGCTCCGCCGGGTCGCCGGCTGCCATCGGCGTCGCGCGTTGCAGCCAGGCCAGCGTGCGCTCATAGCGGCCGCGCAGGAATTCGACGTAGCCGAGTTCGCGGCACGCGGCAGCGGCGAGTGCCGGCGAAGCCTCGTGGCCGACCTCCAGTGCTTCGTGAAGCGCCGTGGCGCCTTCTTCGTCGCGTCCGCGGGCGGCATGCACCAGCGCGCCACCCAGGGCCACGCGGGCGCGCGCACGCAATGCCGCGTCGCCGGTGGCATCGGCTTCCACGATCGCGCGGCGCAGGCATTGCAGGCCGGCATCGAGCGCGCCGGCGCTGATGGCGGCTTCACCGGCTTCGAGTTGCGCCAGCGCCGCCGCGCGCCCGGTGGCGGGCCGCGCGGTGGGCACTGCGGTGAGCGTGCGCAGGGCCGCGTCCAGCGTGGCGCCGGGTTGCAGCCCGAGCTCGCGCTGGAACAATTCACGGCAAGCTGCGGCCTGGCGCGCGGCGCCCACGCCGTCACCCGCGGCCGCGAGGCTGCGCACCAGCAAAGCCTGGTAGTTCTCGTCGAGCGGGTTGTGCCGTACCAGCCGGCCGGCCAGTGTGGCTGCTTCCGCCACGGCGCCCGCGGCCATGCGAGCCAGGGCGGCTTCGCGCAGCACAGCCTCGGCGGCGGCCTGAAGGTGGCGGCGCTCCGTGGCGAGCCAGACCTCGAAGGCCGGGCTGCCCGAAAAATTCATGCCTTCCAGCAACTCGTGATCCAGGCCGGGCACACACAGGGCTTGCGCCCAGCTGCCCGACAGCACGGCGCCGAGGTCGACGTAGGTGGCAGGCTCCAGTGATAGCGCCAGCAGATCGCCGCGCAAATCCGCGGTGCCGAGCAGGCGTCGCAGCTCGCTGAGGTTCCAGCGCAGGGCGGCCAGCGGATTTTCGGCATCCTCGAACAGCAGCTGCGCCAGGTGCTTGCGGCTGACCGGCGCGTCGCTGCGGACCAAGTAGGCGAGCAGGCCCCAGACTTTGTGCCCGCGTGGCGCCGGCACGGGCTGGCCTCCGCGCTCCGCCCGTGGCGGGCCGAGCAGGTGGATGGCCAGCCCCAAAGGCGGCGCGTCGTTCGGGGCTGGCGAATTCACCGCTGGGCCTCAGGCTTCGGCGGTGGTGGGGTCTATGGTGGTGGTGACTCGCGAGACAGAGTCCGCCGGAAAGCCGCCTCTGCGCGCGTGTTCCCTCACGAGTTCCTCGCTGGCCGCGTTGTAGATGCAGTACATCTTGCCGCCCGTCACGTAGCTTTGCACCCACTGCACGTCGGGCCCCAGTTCCTGCAGCACGCCGCAGGATTTCTGGGAGATGGATTGCAGCTCGGCGGGCTTCAGGGCCCCGAGTCCGGGGATGGCACGTTCGATCACGAATTTGGGCATAACAGGCTCCGTTAAGTTAGTGGAGACCCGAAGATAGGCAGTGTACGTGTGAGCCGGCGTGTGAGAAAGACACCCGCGTCGAATCAATAAAGGGAATGGCGCGGTGTCGGCCTATCCGATTTGTACCCGTTTTCTTACAAATCGACCGGAGCGGATGCGCTGTTCGTGGATAGCATCGGAGTGTGTGCTCCCTGCCCGGCTGCTGCAACATCCCCCACCTTCAAAAAAACATGATGAATCGCTCCCCTTTGCTCCTTTTGCCACACCGAGTTCTGCGCGGAGCTGCTATTGCGGCTGCCGGGCTGTGCGCGGCCCTGCCGGCCTTTGCCGGCGGCAACACTGAGCCGCTCACCGACATCCTTTCTTCGCCGGGCAGTGCCGGGCTGGGCCTCGTGACCCGGATCGAGCGTTCGCCCTACAAGGATGCCGGCACGCGCTACGACCTGTTGCCGCTTTACCTGTATGAAGGTGAGCGGCTTTTCCTGCATGCCAACCGGGGCGGCATCAAACTGCTCAACGGCACCGAACGGCGCCTGGACCTTTTTGTGGAGCAGCGCCTGGAGGGCTTCCCAACCGAGCGCCTGCCCGCCAGCCTGGCCGGCATGTCGCCGCGCGACTCGGGCCTGGACCTGGGCCTGGCCTACCGCTGGCGCCAGCCCTGGGGAACGCTGCAGGCCGAGCTGGTGCATGACATCAGCAACACCTACAAAGGCAACGAGTTCCGCCTGGGCTACACCTACGACTGGCGATCGGGCCCCTGGATGTTGCGCCCCAGCCTGACCGTGGGGGTGCGCGACGCCAGGCTCAACAATTATTACTACGGCGTGCAGGCCAGTGAGGCAACGGCCGGGCGACCCGCCTATGCGCCGGGTGCGGGTGTGCAGACTTCGATTGGCCTGTACGGCTCCTATGACCTCACCGAGCGCTGGCGCCTGCTGGCCGGTGTATCGGCCACCTTGCTGGACAACAAGACCAAGAACAGCCCCATCGTGCAAAAGAGCGTGCTGCCCGCCGTGTATGTCGGTGCGGCCTATGACTTTGGCGGCCACAAGCGCGAGTGGGCAGAAGAGGGCTCGCCCACTTACTTCAAGCTACTGTACGGCAAGTCAACCGAAGACGGCTGCCACCTGGCCAAGATCATCACGGCGCAGTGCCTGTCTACGGCGAAGGTCAATTCGACCCGTATCACCGGCATTCAGGTGGGCAAGCCCTTCCTGAACAATGTGAACGGCTGGCCGCTCGACTTCATCGGCTACGTGGGCCTCACGCACCACGATGAGCGGGGCCTGCAGGCCAATGGCGTGCAACTGGACCTGTTCATGAAAGCCGTCTACTCGGGCTTCCCATGGAGCGACCGGGTCAAGACGCGGCTGGGCCTGGGCGTGGGCGTGTCCATGGCACAGCGGGCTCCCTACATCGAGTCGTCCAGCCTGGCGGCCAACGGCAAGTCGGCCTCGCGCATGCTCAATTACCTGGATCCGACCATTGATGTGAGCCTGGGCGACCTGATCGGCTACCGGCCGCTCAAGGACACCTTTATAGGCTTTGGTGTGTCGCACCGCTCCGGCATTTTTGGCTCGTCGCGCCTGCTGGGCAATGTCAACGGTGGCTCCAACTACATCTACACCTACGTCGAAACCGCACTCTGAGATCTATTTGCTATTGATTTAATAGCTGCTTGCGCCCGACCATAAAGGCTTGCAGCCTGATTTGATGAAAATCAGGCGTAGGCTACCCGGGCCGGCGTGGCCGGCTGGTTCTGCACATTGCTGGCGGCAATCACGCCGCCACCCAGGCAGACATCGCCCTGGTAGAGCACAGCTGACTGGCCCGGCGTCACCGCCCACTGGGCATCGGCAAACACCAGTTCGCAGGCCGCGCCGGTAGCGCCGAGCAGTTCGCAGGGCGCGTCGGCCTGTCGGTAACGGGTCTTGGCGGCCATGGCGCCGGGCGCCGGCGCGTTGCCGGCCACCCAGCTGCAGTCCTGCGCCTGCAGCACGGTCGATTGCAGCCACGGGTGGTCATGACCCTGCACCACCCACAGCGTGTTCGTTTCAAGGTCCTTGCGCGCCACGAACCAGGGTTCATGCTCTCCCACGCCGCGCAACCCGCGTGCCTGCACGGCCTTGAGCTCGGCTCCCTTGGCTTTCACACCACCTATGCCAAGGCCCTGGCGCTGCCCCAATGTATAGAAGGACAGGCCCACATGCTCACCGAGCACGCGGCCCCTGTCGTTCTTGATGGGGCCGGGTTCTTTGGCGATGTAGCGATTCAAAAATTCGCGGAAAGGCCTCTCGCCGATAAAACAGATGCCCGTGGAGTCTTTTTTCTTCGCGTTGGGCAGGCCGATCTCGTCGGCAATGCGCCGGACTTCGGTCTTGCGCAGTTCGCCCACCGGGAAGAGCGTCTTCGACAGCTGTGCCTGGTTCAGGCGGTGCAAAAAGTAGCTCTGGTCCTTGGCCGGGTCCAGGCCCTTGAGCAGCTCGTGCAGGCCGGTGGCTTCGTTGTGGCGAACCCTGGCGTAATGCCCGGTCGCGATTTTTTCGGCGCCCAGGCGCATGGCATGGTCCAGAAATGCCTTGAACTTGATTTCGGCGTTGCACAGGATGTCGGGGTTGGGCGTACGGCCAGCCTGGTATTCGCGCAGGAACTCGGCGAAGACGCGATCCTTGTAGTCGGCTGCGAAGTTGACGTGCTCGATCTCGATGCCGATCACGTCGGCCACGGCGGCGGCGTCGACAAAATCGATGTTGGATGAGCAGAACTCGCTGTCGTCGTCATCTTCCCAGTTCTTCATGAAGATGCCGATAACCTCGTGCCCCTGCTGCTTGAGCAGGTGCGCCGTCACGGCGGAGTCCACGCCTCCGCTCAGGCCAACAACGATCCGTTGCCGCTTGCCGTCGGGGCTGTGTGTGTTGATTTGCGGGGTGCCCATGGCTCTATTGTAAAAAGATGAAAGCGTTTGCGCCTGTCTGGGCTTTTCGGCCCTGCTGGCCGTGCGGCCGGCGGCACAATGGAATGCCCTTTCTTGCAGGAGCTGCCACTTTGCAACGACGTCAATTTCTTTCCCGCACCGGGCAGGCCATCACGGCCGCCGGTATCGCCACCGGTCTGCCATGGCTTTCGTCACTGGCCCAGGCCGCGGGCCTCAAACCCGTGGGCAAGGCCCAACCCTTCGACTACGCGGTGCTCAAGGGCCAGGCGCGCGATCTGTCGGGCAAGCCCTACCGGCCCCGGTCGGTGGCATTGCCGGCCGGTATTTCGGATTTGACCTGGGACCAGCACCAAGCCATACGCTTTCGGGACGACCATGCCTTGTGGGGCGATGACAAGCTGCGTTTCGTTGCGAAGTTTTTCCACCTCGGCCTGTACTTCAAGACGCCGGTGCGCATGCACGAAGTGAGCAACGGCCAGGCACAGGAGTTGGCCTATGACCCGGCCATGTTTGATTACGGGAAAAGCGGCGTGCGGGGCGACAAGCTTCCCGCCGACCTCGGTTTTGCCGGCTTCCGGCTGAATTTCCACACCGATCCGGTGCGTGACGTGGCGGCCTTCCTTGGCGCAAGCTACTTTCGCGCGGTAGGCGGTGAATGGCAGTACGGCCAGTCGGCGCGGGGCCTGGCCATCGACACGGCGCAAACTTTCCCGGAAGAGTTTCCGGATTTCATCGGCTACTGGCTCGAAAAGCCGGACCCGAAAGCGGCCTCACTGACCGTCTACGCCCTGCTGGATTCGCCGAGTGTCAGCGGCGCCTACCGCTTTGTGATCACGCCGGGGGACACGCAGATCATGGACCTGGACGTGGCGCTGTATCCGCGCAAAACCATTGACCGCATGGGCATCGCGCCGTGCACCAGCATGTTCCAGACAGGCGAAAACGACAAACGCATGGGCTGGGACTGGCGCGGCGAAATCCACGACACCGACGGTCTGGCCATGCACAGCGGCACGGGCGAATGGCTATGGCGCCCCTTGACCAACCCGGCGCAATTGCAGTTCAACGCCTTCCAGGACGAGAACCCGCGCGGCTTTGGCCTGATGCAGCGCGACCGCAACTTTGACCACTACCAGGACGACGGCGTGTTCTATGAAAAACGCCCGAGCCTGTGGGTTGAGCCCAAGGCGGGCTGGGGTGCGGGCGCGATACAGCTGGTGGAAATCCCGACCGTGGATGAAACCTTTGACAACATCGTGGCCTTCTGGAACCCCAGGGACAAGCCGCAGGCAGGACAGGAGTTGCTGTTTTCCTACCGGCTGCACTGGGGTGGCCAGCCGCCCGCCGTGCAAATGCCGCTGGCGCGCTGCGTGGCCACACGTACCGGCCTGGGCGGCGTGGTCGGGAAAAAGCGCACGGCCTTCACCTGGCGGTTTGCGGTTGATTTTGCCGGCGGCGATTTTTCGTTACTGAACCCCGGGGTCCAGGTCAAAGCCGTGGTTACCGCTTCGCGCGGCACGATTGAATTGACGTCAGCCCGGCCGCTGGAGGCCATCAAGGGGTGGCGCGCCATGTTCGACGTGCGCCCCGATGGCGACAGCACGGCACCCATCAACCTGCGCATGCATTTGCAGGTCGACGGCCAGTCATTGACGGAGACCTGGTTGTACCAGTGGACGCCGCCGCCGGTGGCGCAACGAGTTCTTTATTGAGGCCTGCGCTGGCCGTCGGCGGGAAAGCGGGTTCCCGTTGGCGCCGCCAAATCATGCATGGCCGCGGTGCTTCCTACTTCTGGTTCAGCGGTGCATGCACGCTGGCATCCGTGGTCACCAGATCAAGCGGGAAGCGCCTGCCTGCCAGATAATCTTCCATGCAGGTCAACAAGAGAGGGCTTCGGTGCATGTGAGCGCTCGCTCTTATTTCGTCGGCCGTCAGCCAGACCGTGCGCACAATGCCTTCATCCAGCGCCTGGCCCGCCACGTGCTCGCCCAGTTCGCCGCAGAACGCAAAGCGCAGGTAGGTGATGTCTTCGGATTCTTCCTGCCCGATGAGGGCTCGCTCAAAGCGGGAGAGATAGACACCCACAATGGCGGTGGGCGTGAAATGGAAGGCGGTTTCCTCCAGCGTCTCGCGCACGCAACCCTCAAAGGGACTTTCACCGGGATCCAGGTGGCCGGCGGGGTTGTTGAGCTTCAGGCCGTCCCGCGTTTCCTCTTCGACCAGCAGGAACCTGGAGACGCCGTCGATCTTTTTTTCAATCACCGCAGCGACCGTGACGCTGGGCTTCCATCGTTTAATCATGCGCCGGATTATCCGTGGCCTTGATGACCGGGGTCCTGACCGGCCGGCCAGGTATGTTTGCTAGCCGAAAATCCGGCAGCGAAACTCTCGCGCAAATGTGCCACAAGGCATTGCACCGCCTTGGGCACTTGCTGCGACCAGGGCCTGAGGGCGTAAATGCGCTCGCCGAAAAATCCCTGCACCTGCCACTCGGGCAGCACCTGCACAAGCGGCGACGGCGATGGCTCCTCGCTGCCACCTGCGGGTGCGCTGAAATCCGGCAGCAGGCCGATGCCGAGGCCCGCCACCAGCGCTTCGCGCAGCACTTCGCTGTTGTTGGCCTTCAGTGTGCCCGTGATGTTCACGCCGACCTGCTCGCGGGATTTGCGCTTGCCGCTGCGCACGAAGGTCCAGCTGGCGGTGTTGTGGTTGCCCAGGTAGAGCAGGCAGTCGTGCGCGGCCAGGTCTGACGGCTGCTCAGGCACGCCGCGCCGTGCCAGGTAGTCGGGGCTGGCCAGCAGGATGGAGCGCGTTTCGCAGAGCACCCAGGCTACATGGGTGTCGGGCGGCGCATTCGTGTGACGTATCGCCAGGTCGAAGCCTTCATTGGCAAGGTTGACGAAGCGGTCGGTGAGTTCCAGTTCGATATGGATTTCGGGGTAGCGCTTGAGGAAGGCCGCCACGCAGGGCGCCAGGTGCTGGCGCCCGAGCGCGACAGGTGCTGTCACGCGGATCAGCCCGCGCGGGGTTTCCACCAGGTCCTTCACGGCGGAATAGCTCTCGCTGATGCGGTTAAACGCCGGCTGCATGTCGTTCACCAATTGCTGGCCGGCCTCCGTCAGGCCTACGGAGCGCGTGGTGCGCCGCACCAGCGTCACGCCGGCGGCGCGCTCCAGCTCACTGATGCGCATGCTGGCCGAGGCCTTGGACATCCCGAGGCGGCGCGCCGCTTCGGTAAAGCTGCGTGTAGCCGCCAGGATGGTCAGCAGGTGAAGGTCGGCGACGAGGGGCGATAGCTGGTCGGAAGACATAGATGTCGAGGCGGCCTATTGTTCAGAAATATGAACAATGTAATCACAAAACAGGGCATTATCAATTCGGCTGCGCAGCCCTAGACTGCGGTTAACCCCCAACGGCCAGTCCGGTGCCGCCACCTTTCAAGGATTGCAAATGTCTTTATCCCCTGCTGCCTCCGCTTCACAAGCCACCATCGGCCACTACCTGAATGGCCGTGTGGCTGCCCCATCTTCAGGGCGCAGCCAGGAAGTTTTCAATCCCGCGACGGGCGCCGTGTCGGGTTATGTCGCGCTTGCCAGCGGGGCGGAAGTCGATGCTGCCGTGGCGTCAGCCCGGGCCGCATTTGCCGCCTGGGCTGACACACCGCCGCTGCGCCGCGCACGCGTGCTGTTCAAGTTCCTGGAACTGCTCAACCTGAACAAGGACAAGCTGGCCCACATGATCACCGCCGAGCACGGCAAGGTGTTCACCGACGCCCAGGGCGAGGTCTCGCGCGGCATCGACATTGTTGAATTCGCCTGCGGCATTCCACAGCTGCTCAAGGGCGACTTCACCGACCAGGTTTCCACCGGCATCGACAACTGGACGCTGCGCCAGCCGCTGGGTGTGGTGGCAGGCATCACGCCCTTCAATTTCCCGGTGATGGTGCCCATGTGGATGTTCCCGGTGGCGATTGCGGCGGGCAACTGCTTTGTGCTCAAACCCAGTCCCATCGACCCCAGCCCCAGCCTTTTCATGGCCGACCTGCTCAAGCAAGCAGGCTTGCCCGACGGCGTCTTCAACGTGGTGCAGGGCGATAAAGAGGCGGTCGACGCCCTGCTGGTGCACCCGGACGTGAAGGCCGTGTCCTTTGTTGGGTCCACACCGATCGCGAACTATATCTACGAAACCGGCGCACGCCACGGCAAGCGCGTGCAGGCCTTGGGCGGCGCGAAGAACCACATGGTGGTCATGCCCGACGCCGACCTGGAGCAGGCAGTGGACGCATTGGTCGGCGCGGGGTACGGCTCGGCCGGCGAACGCTGCATGGCGATCTCTGTGGCTGTGCTGGTCGGCAATGTGGCCGAAAAACTCATTCCCATGCTGGAAGCGCGCGCCAAAACACTGGTGATCAAAAACGGTGTGGAGCTTGACGCTGAAATGGGCCCCATCGTCACATCGGCCGCGCACCAACGCATTACCGGCTATATCGACACTGGCGTGAAGGAGGGCGCCAAGCTGCTGGTGGACGGCCGCACCTTCACGGGCGCCAAGGCCGGTCCGGGTTGCGGCAAGGGCTTCTGGATGGGTGGCACGCTGTTTGACCACGTCACGCCCGACATGCGCATCTATAAAGAAGAGATTTTTGGCCCGGTGCTGGGCTGCGTGCGCGTCAAGGACTTCGCCGAAGCGGTGGACCTCATCAACGCCCATGAGTTCGGCAATGGCGTGAGCTGCTTTACCCGCGACGGCCATGTGGCGCGTGAATTCAGCCGCCGCATCCAGGTCGGCATGGTGGGCATCAACGTGCCGATCCCGGTGCCCATGGCCTGGCATGGCTTCGGTGGCTGGAAAAAGAGCCTCTTTGGCGACATGCACGCCTATGGCGAAGAGGGCGTACGCTTCTATACCAAACAAAAGTCCATCATGCAGCGCTGGCCCGAGAGCATCGGCAAGGGCGCCGAGTTCGTGATGCCGACCGCCAAATAGAAATAGCACGCCAGCCATCAAGGCAGACCGGCCCCAACCGCCATGTATTGGTGCGCGGGGCTTTTTTTATTGCGTGGCTTGACTCGGGTCAAAAACTGTAGACTGCCCTGACAAAAAATTGCAGGAATCTCATGTAAGCTTCATGACAGGTACAAAAGCGGATACGCAGACAAAGACACCGAGACAGATCGCGCGCAAGCCCGCCTGCGGGCTGACGTCAACCAAACCAACACCAACGTACTGAGGAGAGACCCATGCTCATTGGGGTACCCGCCGAAATCACGGCCGGAGAAACACGTGTCGCCATCACGCCTGAAACGGCCAAAAAGCTCAAGGCACAAGGGCATACCGTCCGTGTGCAGTCCGGCGCCGGGGTGGCTGCCAGCGTTCCCGATGAGGCCTACACGGCGGTCGGCGCAGAGATCACCGACGCGGCGGGCGCTTATGGCGCTGATATTGTGCTCAAGGTCCGCTGCCCGCTGGACAGTGAAATGGGCCTGGCCAAAGCCGGCGGTGTGCTGGTCGGCATGCTCAACCCCTTTGATGCCGCCGGCCTGCAGCGCCTGGCTACTGCCAAGCTGACGTCCTTCGCGCTGGAGGCCGCGCCGCGCACCAGCCGTGCGCAAAGCATGGACGTGCTCTCGTCGCAAGCCAATATCGCCGGCTACAAGGCAGTGATGATGGCTGCTGCCGAATACCAGCGCTTCTTTCCCATGCTGATGACGGCGGCCGGCACGGTCAAGGCCGCGCGAGTGGTGATCCTGGGCGTGGGCGTGGCCGGCCTGCAGGCCATTGCTACCGCCAAGCGCCTGGGCGCGGTGATTGAAGCCAGCGACGTGCGCCCGAGTGTCAAAGAGCAGGTCGAATCGTTGGGCGGTAAATTCATCGATGTGCCCTACGAGACTGACGAAGAGCGCGAAGCCGCAGTCGGTGTGGGCGGCTATGCCAAACCCATGCCGCCGAGCTGGCTCGAGCGGCAAAAAGCCGAAGTCGCCAAGCGCGTGGCGCAAGCCGACGTGGTCATCACCACAGCGCTGATCCCGGGCCGCCCGGCGCCCGTGCTGGTCACCGAAGACATGGTCAAGGCCATGAAGCCCGGCAGCGTGATCGTCGACCTGGCCGCACCGCAAGGCGGCAACTGCCCGCTGACCGAACCCGGCAAGACGGTGGTCAAGCACGGCGTGACGCTGATCGGCCAGACCAACGTGCCGGCCCTCGTCGCGGCGGATGCCAGCGCGCTCTATGCCCGCAACCTGCTCGACTTCCTCAAGCTCATCATTACCAAGGAAGGCACGCTCAATGTCGACCTGGAAGATGACATCGTCGCGGCTTGCCTGATGACGCAGGGCGGCGAGGTCAAGCGCAAATGAAGCCGGTTGTTCGTCTGCTGGTGCTGCTGGCGGCTTTTGCCTCGCAAGGCATATTCGCGCAATCGGTAGGGCGCACGGAGATCAAGGATTTGCCCAAGGGCTGGAGGCAACTGGCGACGTATGAGCTCAAGGGGCTTTCGGTGGACAGCGGGACCAAACAAAATATTCCGATGCAGGGCAGCACTTTTGTGAGCGAAGCGGGCAATATGCTGCTGGTGATCGAGAGCACGACCGGCGGCCATCGCACCACTCTCAAGTGGCTCACCATGAAGTGCCCTGCCTCGAGGGAGAACTATTTCACCAACGACTATGGTTCGAACCAGAGCCCCCGCGATACGAGATGCCTGGTGGTCAATGCCCGCTACTCTGACAAAAAATACCTGGAACAGGTTTCCCCGCAGGCTGCCAGCGCAGTTAAAGAAGAAAACCTGAAATTTGAAAAAGGCCAGCTTGTTCGCACCTGGAGCGGCTTGAGCGGGGGCACCTATCTGAAGGTCTACCTGTTCAAGAACTCGCCATTCAAAACGGCTTCAGGCGCGGATGCGAGCGAGCAGGAGCTGGTTACCTTCGGCGAATCGCTGCAAAAGGCAGTTTACGACTCCACCCTGTCACTGGGCGGTGAACTCCCGCTTCAATTACTCAACACCATCAAGTAACGCATATGGACATCGTCTCCCCCACCATCATCAACCTGATTATTTTTGTACTGGCCATCTACGTGGGTTACCACGTGGTGTGGACCGTCACGCCGGCCCTGCACACGCCGCTGATGGCAGTAACCAATGCGATTTCGGCCATCGTGATCGTGGGCGCGATGCTCGCGGCCGCGCTGACTGAAACGCCGCTGGGCAAAACCATGGGCGTGCTGGCCGTGGCGCTGGCGGCGGTCAACATCTTCGGCGGCTTCCTGGTGACGCGCCGGATGCTGGAGATGTTCCGCAAGAAAGAAAAGAAAGTTGCAGCGCCCGCTGAAGGAGCCACCAAATGAGCATGAACCTCGTCACGCTGCTGTACCTGGTGGCCTCCGTTTGCTTCATCCAGGCGCTCAAAGGCCTGTCACACCCCACCAGCTCGATCCGCGGCAACCTGTTCGGCATGGTCGGCATGGCGATTGCCATGCTGACGACGGCAGCGCTGATCGTTGAAATTTCAGGGGGCAAAGCCCTGGGCATGGGTTACGTTCTGTTGGGTCTGGTGGTCGGCGGGGGCTATGGTGCCTGGCGCGCCAAGACGGTCGAAATGACCAAGATGCCCGAGCTGGTGGCTTTTTTCCACAGCATGATCGGCCTGGCCGCGGTCTTCATCGCCGTCGCTGCGGTTGCCGAGCCCTACGCGTTTGGCATCGCCCCTAAAGGCAGCCCCATCCCCACCGGCAACCGGCTGGAGCTGTTCCTCGGTGCGGCCATCGGCGCCATCACCTTCAGCGGCTCGGTGATCGCTTTCGGCAAATTGTCGGGCACTTACAAGTTCCGCCTGTTCCAGGGCGCGCCGGTCCAGTTTGCAGGCCAGCACAAGCTGAACCTGGTGCTGGGCCTCATCACCATCGGCCTGGGGCTGGTATTCATGTTCACGGGCAGCTGGCCAGCTTTTTTCGCGATGCTGGCGCTGAGCTTCGTCATGGGCGTGCTGATCATCATCCCGATCGGCGGCGCCGACATGCCGGTGGTGGTGTCCATGCTCAACAGCTACTCGGGCTGGGCAGCGGCCGGTATCGGTTTTTCGCTCAACAATTCCATGCTGATCATTGCCGGCTCGCTGGTCGGCTCGTCGGGCGCCATCCTCTCGTACATCATGTGCAAGGCGATGAACCGCTCCTTCTTCAACGTGATCCTGGGGGGCTTCGGCGGTGAGGCCGGCACGGCCGCCACCGGCGCCAAAGAGCAGCGCCCCGTCAAGTCGGGCTCTGCCGACGACGCTGCCTTCATCCTGGGCAATGCGGAGACCGTGATCATCGTGCCCGGCTACGGCCTGGCCGTGGCGCGCGCCCAGCACTCGGTCAAGGAACTGGCGCAAAAGCTCATCGACAGGGGCGTCAACGTCAAGTACGCGATTCACCCGGTGGCAGGCCGCATGCCCGGCCACATGAACGTCTTGCTGGCCGAGGCCGAAGTGCCTTACGACCAGGTGCATGAAATGGAAGACATCAACGCCGAGTTCGGCCAGGCCGACGTCGCCATCATCCTGGGCGCCAACGACGTGGTGAACCCCGCTGCGCACGTCAAGGGCAGCGCCATCTACGGCATGCCCATCCTGGAGGCCTACAAGGCCAAGACGGTCATTGTCAACAAGCGTTCCATGGCGGCTGGCTACGCGGGCCTGGACAACGAACTCTTCTACATGGACAAGACCATGATGGTGTTCGGAGACGCCAAAAAGGTGATCGAAGACATGGGCAAGGCCATCGAGTAATCGCCAGCAGCCGGGTTTTCCCGCGGCGCACGCCGCGGGCCTCTACCGTTTTAGAGAGCTTTCCCTCCTGATTTCCCGGGTTTCCTAGGGAAAACGCAATAGCCACGAAGAGGGCACGCCATGAGAATCCATGGCAGTAAGCAACACGTAATGGAGAAGACAAACATGAATGCAGCGACCCTTGACCGCCCATGGCTCAAAGCCTATCCGCCGGGCGTTCCTACCGATATCGACGCGTCCCAGTACCCGTCGCTGGTCGCATTGATGGAGGAAAGCTTCAAGAAACACGGCAGCCGCGTCGCCTACAGCTTCATGGGCAAGGACGTGACCTTCGGCCAGACCGACAGCCTGTCGCTCGCCTTCGGCGCCTACCTGCAAAGCCTGGGCCTGGCCAAGGGTGACCGCATTGCCATCATGATGCCCAACGTGCCGCAGTATCCGGTGGCCGTGGCCGCCATCCTGCGCGCCGGCTATGTGGTGGTCAATGTGAACCCGCTGTACACGCCGCGCGAACTGGAGCATCAGCTCAAGGACTCCGGTTCGAAGGCGATTGTCATCATCGAAAACTTCGCCAACACGCTCGAGCAGTGCATTGCCGCCACGCCCGTCAAGCAAGTGGTGTTGTGCGCCATGGGCGACCAGCTGGGCATGCTCAAGGGCGCACTCGTCAACTATGTGGTGCGCAACGTCAAGAAGATGGTGCCGGCCTTCAACCTGCCCGGCGCCGTGCGTTTTAACGACGCTGTGGCGCAGGGCACGCGCCTGACGCTCAAGCGGCCCGACATCAAACCCGACGATGTGGCCGTGCTGCAATACACCGGCGGCACCACCGGTGTCTCCAAGGGCGCCGTGCTGCTGCACCGCAACGTGATCGCCAATGTGCTGCAGTCCGAAGCCTGGAACAGCCCGGCCATGGCGGCCCTGCCGGCCGGCGAGCAGCTCACGTATGTCTGCGCGCTGCCGCTGTATCACATCTTCGCGTTCACCGTGAACATGATGCTGGGTATGCGCACCGGCAGCAAAAACATCCTGATCCCCAATCCGAGGGACCTGCCCGCCGTGCTCAAGGAGCTCTCCAAGCACAAGATCAACAGCTTCCCCGCGGTCAACACGCTCTTCAACGGCCTGGCCAACCACCCCGACTTCAACACGGTCGACTGGTCGCACCTGAAGATTTCGCTGGGCGGCGGCATGGCGGTCACGAGTTCGGTCGCCAAGCTGTGGCTTGAAAAAACCGGCTGCCCGGTCTGCGAAGGCTATGGCCTGTCGGAGACCTCGCCGTCTGCCAGCTGCAATCCGACCAACAGCAAGGCCTTTACCGGCACCATCGGCGTGCCGATCCCCGGCACCTGGTTCAAGCTGCTTGACGATGACGGCAACGAAGTGCCGCAAGGCCAGCCCGGCGAGATCGCCATCAAAGGCCCGCAGGTCATGGCCGGCTACTGGCAGCGCCCGGATGAAACCGCCAAGGTCATGACACCCGACGGCTACTTCAAATCAGGCGACATCGGCGTGGTCGATGAAAACGGCTTCTTCAAGATTGTCGACCGCAAGAAAGACATGATTCTGGTGAGCGGCTTCAACGTCTACCCGAACGAGATCGAAGACGTGGTCTCCAAGCTCGACGGTGTGATGGAATGCGCCTGTGTGGGCGTTGCCGACGAAAAATCCGGCGAAGCTGTGAAGCTGGTCATTGTCAAAAAGAACCCCGACCTGACAGAAGCCCAGGTGCGCGAATATTGCAAAACCAACCTGACCGGCTATAAACAGCCCAAGGTGGTGGAGTTCCGCACCGACCTGCCCAAGACGCCGGTCGGCAAGATACTGCGCCGCGAACTGCGCGACAAGAAATAAACGGCAAGTTTCAGAGCTCGCCGCGCTTGCGCGGCAGGTTTTCTAGAGGGCAGCGCAAGCTGCCCTTTTTTCTGCGTTCCCGGTGTTGAAAGCGCAGGCAAAATCAGGCCATGACTTCCGTTGACACCTTCCCCCGCGCACCCACCGCCATCCTCAGCGCCCTTGCTGAAGAGCAGTCCGGCCTGATTGACCTGCTGGAAAACGCGCGGCAGGTGAAGCACGCTGGCCGCGAGTTCTGGCTTGGTGCCCTGCACGGGCACCCGGTCGTGCTGGTACTCGCGCGCATCGGCAAGGTGGCGGCAACCACCACGGCGGTGGCGCTGATCGAGCACTTCAAGGTCGGCCGAATTGTTTTCACCGGTGTGGCCGGCGGGCTGGGCGAAAGCGTGAATGTAGGCGATGTGGTGGTGGCCGACAGTTTTGTGCAGCATGACATGGACGCCTCACCGCTGTTTCCCCGGTATGAGGTGCCGCTGTATGGCAAGACGGTTTTTGAAAGCAACGCGGCTTTGACGGCGTTATTGCACGCGGCGGCGCTGGCTGCCGGTACGGTGCCGGCGTATCCGTCTGCGCGCGTCCACCGCGGGCTGATGATCAGCGGCGACCGTTTTGTCTGCGGTGCGCAGGAAGCCGACGGTATCCGTGCAGCGCTGATTGCAGCAGGCCACACGCCGCTGGCGGTCGAGATGGAGGGCGCCGCCGTGGCGCAGGTCTGCCATGACTACGGCGTGGCGTTTGCGTCGGTGAGAACGATTTCTGACCGCGCCGACGACACCGCGCACGTGGACTTTCCGGCATTTGTGGCGGAAGTGGCCAGCGTCTACGCGCGCGCCATTGTTGAAAAGTTGCTGCCGACGATTTCCGCCTGAGCGATTGCTATCTATTTAATAGCTGCTCGCGCTCGTTTTTATTGGGTTACAGGCCGATTTGATGCAAAATTCAGCGCCCAAAACGATCCAGAACGCGGCAGACGACCTTATTGCAGCCAACCACGCTTCCTGAAGTACCACATGGGCACCACCGCGCTGGCAATCATCAGTCCCAGTGCATATGGGTAGCCATATGCCCATTCCAGTTCGGGGAAGTAGCCCTTGAAGTTCATGCCGTACACGCTGGCGATCAGCGTGGGCGGCAGCAGGGCGACGCTGGCCACCGAGAAGATCTTGATGATCTTGTTCTGGTTGATGTTGATAAAGCCGACCGTGGCGTCCATCAGGAAGTTGATCTTGTCAAAGAGAAACGCGGTGTGCGAATCAAGCGAGTCGATGTCGCGCAGAATCTGCCGCGCTTCCTCGAACTGCTCGGCATTGAGCATCTTGCTGCGCATCATGAAGCTGACGGCGCGGCGTGTGTCCATCATGTTGCGGCGGATGCGGCCGTTCAGGTCTTCGTGGCGGGCAATGGCGCCCAGCACTTCACCGGCCAGGGCATCGGTCACGTCGCCCGACAACACCTGCGCACTGACTTTTTCGAGTTCGACATAAACGCCTTCCAGGGTGTCGGCGGAATATTCGGCGTCGGCATCAAACAGCTTGAGCAGCACCTCCTTGGCATCCTCGATCAGCCCCGGGGCGCGGCGCGCGCGCATCCGCAGCAGGCGAAACACCGGCACGTCCTCGTCGTGGATGGAAAACAGCACACCCTTGCTCTTGAGGTCGTCGTTGACCAGATTCAGGATGAATGCCACCCGCACGGTGCGCGGCTCTTCGTCGTCGGCAATCAGGAAGTCGGAGCGGATGTGCAGCTCGCCGTTGTCTTCCTCGTAGAAGCGCGCGGACTCTTCAATGTCCTCGTCCATCGCGTCTTCCGGAATGGACAACCCGTAGTACTGCTTGATCCAGCGTTTTTCTTCGAGGGTGGGAGACTCCAGATCCACCCAGATGGGCTGGAATTTGGAGAGTTCTTCCAGGGATTCGATTTCTTCCTGGAAAAGCCGGCCGTTGGCCAGCGTGAAAATATTGAGCATGACTGACTGCCTATCGGTTCAGGGGCCGGCACAAGGCGAACGCTCAGGCCTTGCGCGAAAGCGCGGTAAAAGGGCGGTGGGATATGGCATCGCTTTCAACCCCCTTTTCAACGTGAGCCTTTGCAAGCCTGGCGTCAGTCTGCGGTGTTGAAAGCTAGCAACTAGGGCTGCTTTCCAAGGATTTCTCCGTAATGAATAAGCGGCGATTATGGCATTTCACACCTGGTTTATCCACCGCTTGCGCTACATAAAAAACTCGATGAGCTCGTTCTTCCGCGCGTAAGCGTCCTGTTCGCCCAGCGCCATCAGCGCCTTGACAAACCCCGGCTCGAACAGGAGGTAGCTGGCCAGTGCTGCGCCTCCCGGACTGCCTTTGGCGCCCAGCGCACCCAGGCCGGCCAGCGCGTTGTAGGTCCCCCGCGGTAATTCGCCGGCGTGGGCTTGCGCCAGCGCGTCGAGCGACTGCGACGGAGCAATCGCCAGCACGTCAACGGGCCGGTAGGGCATGACAGCCGCGATTTCGCGCGGCATCTGCCGCACGGTTTTGCTCACGCGCTGGGCTTGTTCCACGTCGGCCTGCAGCGTGTCCTGAAACACACTGGCCATGGCATGGCCGGCAATGGCGCCCAACGTGGGCCGGCCGCTCACGTTCGGCCCGTTGCTGCCGACGAAACCGGCGCGTTCGGGTTGCCCCACGCCGATCACCAGCACCTTGCTGGCCCCAAGGTGCAGGGCGGGTGAGAGCGGGGAGCTCTGGCGCATGGAACCATCGCCAAAGAACTCGCGGTGGCCGTCCACCCAGAGCGGCGTGGAGGGAAACAGGAAGGGGATGGCGCTGGAAGCCATCAGGTGTTCGATGGTGACGGGCTGGAAGTCTGCACGCCGCCCTGGCCGGCTCCAGAGATCGGCGTGGCGGCTGGCGGCCATCTGGCAAAACGTCCAGTGCACGCCGCTGCTGTAGCTGGAGGCCGTGATGGCCAGCGCGTGAAGGGTTTTATCCTGCAGCGCCTGCTCGATATGGCCCAGCGAAATGGCATGGTGCAAGGTGTCGACCAGCGGTGTGTTGTCCAGCAGGGATTGTTGCGCCCGCACCTGCTGCGACAAAAACAGCGCCGCCGCAATGCGGCTTGAGCGGATCCACGCGGGAACCTTGAGCTGGTAAACCTGCGATGAGCGCAATGTGGTCCAGAAATTGGCCAATCGGCCGAACGCCTGCAAGCCTTCACCCGCATGGCTTGCCAGGAAGGCCGCGTTCAACGCACCGGCTGACGTGCCCACCAGGATTTTGAACGGGAATTTCGGGTCGGCCGCACCGCCCTGCACGCTGAGCATGGTTGACAGGGCGTGAAGCACTCCCGCCTGGTAGGCCGTGCGTGCGCCGCCGCCCATGAGGACAAGGGCATTTTGCGCCTCGTCAGGGCGGGTTAACGCAGAAGAAATGATAGTCTCAAGCGACATGGCCGGGCCGGGTATGCGGCGGACGTGGTGAAAGCGGGCGGGGCATGAGCTTGATCGGCTGGTGTTATGGTTTTTTCGCCATGGGGTGCTGTTTCAGTCTTTGCCATTGCCTCATTGATGGGCCGGGCCGGCTGCGGGCAATTGTGTCAGCATGATGCCGCCGCGAAAGACTTCCTGCAAGTCCGCTGGCTTGGTCGCTACACGGCTTGACTTGGTAAAAAGCCAGAAAAATCAAAGGCCTTCAGGCGCTGCCAGGGCGGCACGCCAGCACGCAGCGCATGCAGTGAAATGGGGTCAAGGGGTTTTTCATAAGGTTTCATTATTTATTGCGGCGCAAGGTTGCAATTGCGGGGCATCGGGCGCATAGTGAATCCAAGAGAGTGTCCCCGTCCGCTGCCCCGCCCGCCAGGGCCCGGCAGTGTTTTCAACCCAGCTCCAACCTTGGAAAAAGGAGTCTCTTTATGAACTTGACGATCAGCGGCCACCATCTTGAAGTTACCCCCGCGCTACGCGGTTATGTGACAAGCAAGCTGGATCGGATTACCCGGCATTTCGACCAGGTAGTAGACGTAAAAGTCCTGTTGACAGTGGACAACATGAAAGAAAAGGAAAGACGCCAGCGGGCCGAATGCAATGTGCATGTCAAGGGCCGCGACCTGTTTGCCGAGAGCTCCCACGCTGATCTTTACGCCGCAGTTGATGAATTGACAGACAAGCTGGACCGTCAGGTTGGGCGTTACAAAACCAGAACCCAGGATCACCACCACGTTGCTGCCAAGCGCCAGGCCTGAGGGTCTTTTCGGGCTGTCCCTTTTCAGAGTGCGCGGCTTCTCCTCGAAGGGCCGCATTCACCGGTGGCGTGCAGACGGAAAAACCTGCATTGCACGTTTTCTGTCGCGGCGAATTTGCAGGGCATCTGCAGGCGCGCCAAACCAGACGCCGAAGCCGCTTGTGGCGCCAAGCGGCTTTTTAATGCCTTTTTTGCGGTCAACCCGCTGCAAAGTGCATAATTCGGCGACTAAAAGATTGTTATGAACCGTCTTTCGCAAATTTTGCCCCCCTCCCAGGTTCTGGTCAGCGTTGAAGCAACCAGCAAGAAACGCGCTTTCGAGGAAGCCGGTCTGCTGTTTGAGAACCAACATGGCCTGAACCGCGCATTGATCACGGACAGCCTGTTCGCCCGCGAACGCCTGGGCTCCACCGGGCTTGGCCATGGCGTGGCGATTCCGCACGGCCGGATCAAGGGCCTCAAGGCCCCCATGGCGGCCGTTTTTCTGTTGCAGGCGCCTATTGGCTTCGATGCGCCGGACGAACAGGCCGTGGCACTGCTGATTTTTCTGCTGGTTCCTGAGGCAGCCACTCAAAAGCACCTCGAAATTCTTTCGGAAATTGCCGAATTGCTCAGCGACAGCTCCCTGCGCGAGCAACTCAAGACCAGCACCGATGCCGCTGCGCTGCACAACCTGATTGCTTCCTGGCACTCCGTCCACGAAGTCAGTTCCTAGATGTGGTGTTGCACGGTTGCACGCTGTCCGGCCCGGCAGGGTCTTGAACAGGAAAAGTACAAGGCCGCATGAAGCCCACCGTTGTCAGCGCTGACGTTTTATTTGAAGACCACCGCGCCGCCCTGAAATGGGAATGGGTTGCCGGCCTCGGGGCCTCCGAGCGGCGTTTTGACGAAGTTGCCGTGCGGGCTGCACGCTCCGGTGCTGACCTGGTCGGCTACCTCAACTACATTCATCCCTACCGCGTGCAGATCCTGGGCGAACGCGAGGTTGCTTACCTCACGAATGCCAGCCCTGAGGACTGCGCCCGGCGCATTTCCCGCATCATCACGCTGGAGCCGCCGGTGCTGATCGTCGCCGACGGCCAGACTGCGCCGGACACGCTGCTGTCCATGTGCGAACGCGCCCAGTTGCCGATGTTCGCCACACCCGAATCGGCGGCTTTCGTGATTGACGTGCTCAGGGCCTATCTGTCCAAGCATTTTGCCGACCGTACTTCCATGCATGGCGTGTTCATGGACATCCTGGGCCTGGGGGTCATGATCACCGGTGAATCCGGCCTGGGCAAAAGCGAACTGGGGCTGGAACTGATTTCGCGCGGACACGGCCTGGTGGCCGACGATGCGGTAGACCTGTACCGGATCAACCAGACCACGATTGAAGGACGCTGCCCGGAACTGCTGCAGAACCTGCTGGAAGTACGCGGCATCGGCCTGCTCGACATCAAGGCCATTTTTGGCGAGACGGCGGTGCGCCGCAAGATGCGCCTGAAAATGATCGTGCACCTGGTGCGCCGCGAGACGCTGGAGCGCGATTACGAACGCATTCCGTACGAACCGCTGACGCAGGACGTGCTGGGCATCCCGGTGCGCAAGGTCATCATCCAGGTGGAAGCCGGCCGCAATATCGCCGTGCTGGTCGAGGCCGCCGTGCGCAATGCGATCCTGCAGCTGCGCGGCATCAATACCTACCAGGATTTCGTGGAGCGGCACCGCCGCGCCATGGAACAGGATGACTAGCCGAAGGCACGAATAAACCTGCTGCGCGTCCCGATCTCGCACTTGCGGTCCTCACCGTACCGGAGTACGGCTCCGGTCCTCAGCGCGGCCTCGGGCCGCTCGCTACGGTTTCTTCACACCTTCTACGCTGCAGTTTTATTTGCTAGCGAATCAGTAGCTGCTTGCGCCCGCCAATAAAGGGTTGCAGGCCTTTTTGACTTGAACTCAGGCGTGATGATGCCGTACCGGCGCGCCGTTGCGGTTGGGGCACTTGTCCTTGGTGCAGTTGGCGTAGATCGACAGTGAATGATCGGCAATGGTGAAGCCCTTGGCTTTGGCGACGGCATTCTGGCGTTTTTCGATCTCGGCGTCGTAGAACTCCTCGACCTTGCCGCAATCGAGGCAGACCAGGTGGTCGTGGTGCTGGCCTTCGTTGATCTCATAGACCGCTTTGCCCGATTCGAAATTGCTGCGGTTCAGCAGTCCGGCCTGCTCGAACTGGGTCAGTACCCGGTAGACCGTGGCCAGGCCAATGTCCGAGCGGTCTTCCAGCAGCACCCGGAACACATCTTCGGCTGTCATGTGGCGCTGTTTACCCGCCTGGAAGATCTCCAGGATTTTCAGGCGTGGCAGGGTTGCCTTGAGGCCGGTGTTTTTCAGTTCGTCGATGTTGCTCATGGGAAAACTCTCTGGGTGAAACCGCTGTGTAAAGCGGTGGTGCGACCCTTCTGGGCAGGTGCCGGCCGGGGGCCCCCAGCCGCTACAATGAACGATCATATCGCTACACCCCCTCACTATGTCAGCCATGCCTGCAAATCATCGTTACAGCGCCAAAACCGCTTTCCTGCTCCTGGCCTGCACGGTGCTGGCGTCCTGCAGCAGCCTGAGCAATATGAGCAGCAGTTCGATCAACCCGGTCAACTGGGTCACGCCCTACAAGGTGGACGTCATTCAGGGCAATTTTGTTTCCAGGGAGCAAGTTGAGCTGCTTCGCCCCGGCATGACGCGTGAACAGGTCAAGGCCATCATGGGAACGCCCCTGATGGCCAGCCTGTTTCATGGCGACCGCTGGGACTACGTCTTTACGCTGAAGCGCCAGGGCGTGGAGCCCCAGTCGTACAAATACACCGTGTTTTTCAAGGGTGACCAGCTGGAGCGCTTTGAAGGCGACGCCATGCCGAGCGAAACTGAATTCATTGCCAAACTGGGCAACCGACGCAAACTGGGCGATGTGCCCGTGCTGGAAGCCACCGAAGAGCAGCTCACCAAGGCTTCCACGAAGGTCAAAGCCAATCCGGCGGCAGCCACTTCGGCGCCCACCAGTACGCCGGCGGGCTCTCCGTCTGCCTCCTATCCGCCGCTCGAAAGCCCGAAACAGTGAGCGGGGCCGGCTCAATCCAGGCGACCCAGGCCAGACGGCACCGGGTCGCGGTGGCGGGCGCCAGCGGCCGCATGGGCCAGATGCTGATTGAGGCCGTCGGCGCCAGTGCCGACTGCCAGCTGACCGGTGCCCTCGATGTGGCTTCCAGTCCCGCCATCGGCAGCGATGCCGCCGCCTTTTCGGGACGCATGAGCGGCGTCCTGATCAATGCCGATCTTCGGCAGGGCCTGAAAGATTCCGGCGTACTGATCGATTTCACGCGTCCCGAAGGCACGCTGGCCCATCTGGCGGCTTGCCGCGAGCTGGGCGTCAAGCTGGTCATCGGTACCACCGGATTTTCCGACGCGCAGAAAGCCGAGATAGCTGCTGCGGCCAAAGACATCGCCATCGTCATGGCTCCGAACATGAGCGTAGGCGTCAACGTCACGCTCAAGCTGCTCGAGATGGCGGCTCAGGCCCTGTCTACCGGCTATGACATCGAAATCGTCGAGGCGCATCACCGCCACAAGGTAGATGCGCCGTCCGGCACCGCACTCAAGATGGGTGAAGTGATTGCCGGTGCGCTGGGGCGCGATCTGAAAGACTGCGCCGTATATGCCCGTGAAGGCGTGACGGGGGAGCGCGACCCATCAACCATCGGTTTTGCGGCCGTGCGCGGCGGCGACGTGGTGGGTGACCACACCGTGATGTTTTTGGGCACCGGCGAGCGCATCGAAATTTCCCACAAGTCATCCAGCAGGGCCAACTATGCCCAGGGCAGCCTGCGTGCCGCGCGCTTCCTCAATTCGCACGCCACCGGTCTTTTTGACATGTTTGACGTGCTGGGTCTGAAAAAATGAATGAGGTGCCGGCCACGGCAGTTTCGGAGGCTTTAACCTGATGGACTTCTTCAGCCTGATGACCCAGGGCGGCATCGTCAGCCAGCTGGTGGCGGCCTTGCTGTTGGCCATGTCGGTCGCGAGTTGGGTCGTGATCCTGTGGAAGGCCTGGCTGCTTCAGCGTGCCGCCAAAGACGTGGCACGCAGCACCGCTGCTTTCTGGCAGTCGGCCTCTGTAGAACAAGCCCGGGAGAAAGTTGCCGCCTTCGACCGCGAGGCGCTGGTGTTGCCTCTCATTGTTGCCACGGACATCCAGGCCGGCGGTACGCTGGCGTCGGCGGGCGACAAGTCCCAGCAACTCACCCGCGTGTTGCGCGACGCCCTTCATGACATCCTGGACAAGCTGCAGTTCGGCCAGGTGCTGCTGGCTACCGTCGGTTCTACCGCACCCTTTGTGGGGCTGCTGGGTACGGTCTGGGGCATTTATCACGCGCTTGTCGGCATCGCTTCAGCCGGCCAGATCACCATCGACAAAGTCTCCGGCCCCGTCGGCGAAGCGCTCATCATGACGGCGGCAGGCCTGGCGGTAGCGATTCCGGCCGTGCTGGCGTACAACATTTTCGGCCGTCGCGTCGGCCGTATCGAGGCCGACCTCGAAGGCTTTGCACGCGATTTGCGCGAGTTACTCGCACATAAGGGCTAGCTAATGGCTTTCGGCCGCCTCGAACGTACCCAGGGCCCGCAGCCCATGAGTGACATCAACGTCACGCCGCTGGTCGACGTGATGCTGGTGCTGGTGGTCATTTTCATCATTACAGCTCCGCTGCTGGCCAGCACCATCCGGCTCGATTTGCCGAAAACCGAGGCGGCCAAGCCGGCAGATGTGCCGAAATTCGTCACCCTGGTGGTCGACAGGGCCGGCCAGGCTTTCCTGAATGACAAGCCCCTGGGCCTGGATGAGCTGGCCCGCCGGTTGGCGGAAACTGCCGGCCAGAATCCCGACACCGAAGTGCAGTTGCGCGCCGATGAAGCCGTGCCTTACGGGAAAGTCGTGGAAGTCATGGGCGTGGCGCAAAAAGCCGGGCTCAACCGCATCGGCTTTGTGGCAGATTCTGCTCCGTCCGCAGCTGCCAGCCCTGCGGCGGCCCGGTAACCTGCGCAGAGCCGCCCAGCATCTAAAATCGGGAATTCGCCGTTTGGCCGCGTGGCCCCGCATGGCGGGGCCACGCGCCTTTCACGGCCTCCATTTTGTTATCCCGTTTTCGCCTTCCCGGTTCTCCATGCAAGACAAATACAACCACCTCGACGTTGAGCGCGACGCTCAAGCCCACTGGACCGCTGCCGACGCTTACCGCGTGACGGAAGACGCCAGCCGCAAGAAATACTACGCCTGCTCCATGCTGCCCTACCCCAGCGGCAAGCTGCACATGGGCCATGTGCGCAACTACACCATCAACGACATGCTCACGCGCCACCTGCGCATGAAGGGCTACAACGTGTTGATGCCCATGGGCTGGGACGCCTTCGGCTTGCCGGCCGAAAATGCCGCCATGAAAAACGGCGTGCCGCCGGCGAAGTGGACCTACGACAACATCGCCTACATGAAAAAGCAGATGCAGGCGATGGGGCTGGCCATCGACTGGAGCCGCGAAGTGGCCACCTGCGATGCGAGCTACTACAAGTGGAACCAGTGGCTCTTTTTGAAGATGCTCGAAAAAGGCATTGCCTACCGCAAGACCCAGGTCGTGAACTGGGACCCGGTCGACCAGACTGTGCTGGCCAATGAGCAGGTGATTGACGGCAAGGGCTGGCGCACCGGCGCCGTGGTGGAAAAGCGCGAGATTCCCGGCTACTACCTCAAGATCACCCAGTACGCTGACGAACTGCTTGATAGCGTCAGCCACAAGCTGCCCGGCTGGCCCGAGCGCGTCAAGCTGATGCAGGAAAACTGGATCGGCAAGAGCGAAGGCGTGCGCTTTGCCTTTACGCACGACATCCAGGATGCCGCCGGCAAGCTGATCGGCGATGGAAAGATGTACGTCTTCACCACGCGTGCCGACACCATCATGGGCGTGACCTTCTGCGCCGTGGCGCCTGAGCATCCGCTGGCGCAGCACGCCGCCGCAGCCAATCCCAAAATTGCCGCTTTCATTGAAGAATGCAAGGCCGGCGGCACGACCGAAGCCGAGCTCGCCACGCAGGAGAAAAAAGGCGTGCCCACGGCCCTCTTCGTCACCCATCCGCTCACCGGCGACAAGGTCGAAGTCTGGGTCGGCAACTACGTGCTCATGAGCTACGGTGACGGCGCCGTGATGGGCGTGCCCGCGCATGACGAACGCGATTTTGAGTTCGCCAAAAAATACAAGCTGCCGATCAAGCAAGTGGTCGACGTCAAGGGCCAGACCTACAGCCTGGATGCCTGGGCCGACTGGTACGGCGACAAGCAGCAGGGGGTCACCATCAATTCGGGCAAATACGACGGCCTGGGCTGCAAGGCCGCAGTCGATGCCGTGGCCGCCGATCTGGCGGCCAAGGGACTGGGCGAGAAAAAAACCACCTGGCGCCTGCGCGATTGGGGCGTGAGCCGCCAGCGCTATTGGGGCACCCCCATCCCCATCATCCATTGCGAGGAGCACGGCGCGGTGCCGGTGCCTGAAAAAGACCTGCCCGTGGTGCTGCCGCAAGACTGCGTGCCCGACGGATCAGGCAACCCGCTGCACAAGCACGCGGGCTTTCATGCCGGTGTGGTCTGCCCTGTCTGCGGCAAACCCGGCCGCCGCGAGACCGACACCATGGACACCTTTGTCGATTCGTCCTGGTACTTCATGCGCTACTGCGACCCGAAGAACGGCGACAAGATGGTGGCCGAAGGCGCCAACTACTGGATGCCGATGGACCAGTACATCGGCGGCATCGAGCACGCCATCCTGCATTTGCTTTACGCCCGCTTCTGGACCAAGGTGATGCGTGACCTGGGCCTGGTGAAGGTCGACGAGCCTTTCACCAAGCTGCTCACGCAGGGCATGGTGCTCAACGAGGCCTTCTCGCGCGTGACCACCGGCAAGCAGTATTTCTGGGCGCATGAGCTCGATATCGTGCGCGACGAGCACGCCAGGGTGATCTCCGCCACTTCCAAGGCCGACGGCTTGCCCGTGCCTTACGAGGGCTGGACCACGATGTCCAAGTCCAAGAACAACGGCGTCGACCCGCAGGACCTGATCGAAAAGTACGGCGCGGACACCGCCCGGCTCTACACCATGTTCACTGCGCCGCCCGACACCACGCTGGAGTGGAACGATGCGGCGCTCGAGGGCTCCTACCGCTTCCTGCGCCGTGTCTGGAATTTCGGTGTCAAGCTTCATGCTATGAATTCAGGAGCTGGTGGCGCACAGTCATCGGGCGCTACAGCCTCATTTGACAAGGAAACCAAGGCGCTTCGCCTGGAGATCCACACCGTACTGAAGCAGATCGACTACGACTACCAGCGCATGCAATACAACACCGTGGTGTCGGGCAACATGAAGTTGCTCAACGCGATGGAAGACTTTAAGGGCGCCTCGTCGGCCGGTGCCACTGCGGCGCTGCACGAAGGCTTTGGCATCCTGCTGCGCTGCCTGTACCCGGCCACGCCGCACCTGGCGCATGCGCTCTGGTCGCAGTTGGGCTACGCTGCGCAGCACGGCGGGCTGCTCGACGCCCCATGGCCTGAAGTGGACGCCAGCGCCCTGCAGCAGGATGAGATCGAGCTGGTGCTCCAGGTCAACGGCAAGCTGCGCGGCTCCGTCACTGTTCCCGCCGGCGCCGACAAGGCCACCGTCGAGGCCGCCGCGCTGGCGTCGGAGGCTTTCACCAAACAGGCTGCGGGTGCGCCCGCCAAGAAGGTGATCGTGGTGCCAGGCCGGCTGGTCAACATCGTCATTTAGGTCATTGAGACCGCTTCAAAAAAACACACAGAAAGCAAGCCATGCAGCGTCGCGCATTCCTCACACTGTCGGCCTCAGCCGCCGCACTGACCTTGAGCGGATGCGGCTTCGCACTGCGCAAGGCGCCCACCTTTGCCTTCACTACGCTTTATTCGGGCTTGGCCGAGACTTCGCCGCTGGGGGTGGAACTCAGGCGCTCACTGCAGGCGACGCGCAAAGTGGAGGTGATCACCGAGGCCCGCAGGATCAATGAGGCGCAAGTCATCCTCGATGCACTGGGCGATCAGCGCGAAAAAGTTATCCTGAGCCGCAATGCCTCGGGCCAGGTGCGCGAGTTTCAGCTGCGCCTGCGCTTTCGCTTCAAGCTGCGTACCCTGGCGGGCAAGGAACTCATCCCCGACACTGAAATCATGCAGCAGCGCGACATCAGCTTCAATGAGTCGGCGGTATTGGCAAAGGAGGCCGAAGAAGCCCTGCTGTACCGCGATATGCAAAGCGATGTCGTCCAGCAGATCATGCGCCGCCTGGCGGCGGTGACGGAACTCTGAAGCCCCTAGCCCATCAGGCCCGCATCAGTGTGCTTTTGCCGAACAGGCTCTCGATGAGGTCCACGGCCACCTCGGCCGTGCCGTTGCGCACGTCCAGTGCCGGGTTCAGCTCCATCACATCAAGCGAGCCGAGCAAACCGGTGTCGGCAATCATCTCCATGCACAGCTGCGCCTCCCGGTAAGTAGGGCCGCCCTTGATGGCGGTGTCTACACCCGGTGCGATCGACGGGTCGAGGAAGTCCACGTCAAAGCTCACATGCAGGTGGGTGTTGGCGTCCATGCCCGAGAGCGCTTTTTCCATGGCGTGTCGCATGCCCATCTCGTCGATGTAGCGCATGTCGAACACCTCCAGGCCCTCTTGCCGCACAAAGCGCTTTTCGCCCTCGTCCACGCTGCGGATGCCGATTTGCCGAATCGCCTTGGGGCTCATGGCGGGCACCGTGCCGCCGATGCTGGTGAGCTCGGCCGGGCCGTGGCCGCACAGCACAGCCACGGGCATGCCGTGCACATTGCCGGTGGGCGTGAGGGTGTTGGTGTTGAAGTCGGTGTGGGCGTCCAGCCAGAGCACGCGCAGCGTTTTGCCGGTGTTACGGCAGTGGCGCGCCACGGCGCTGATCGAGCCAATCCCAAGGCAGTGGTCGCCGCCCAGAAGAATAGGAAGGTGGCCGGCTGCCAGGCTCTGGTACATCGCCTCATGCACCGACTTGTTCCAGGCGACCACCTCGTCCAGATGCCGGTAGCCCTCGTCGGGCGGCAGCCAGGGGTTGGTGGGGCCGGCGAGGTTGCCGGTGTCGACCACCTCCAGCCCCCGGCCGTGTAGCGCTTCGCGGATGCCCGCCACGCGCAAGGCTTCAGGGCCCATGGACGCGCCGCGGCTGCCCGCGCCGATGTCGGTGGGAGCGCCAATCAGTGCTACGGAAGTGGTCATCAACGGGCCATTTCAGGAATAGAGGAATTACGCGGCGCCTTGGCGGCCGGCGCTGCAGCCGGAGCGAGCAGGCCAAACAGGTCTTTGGGATTGTCCAGGTGCGGCACCAGGTCGATCTGGCGGCGATTGGCTTCGTCTGCCAGTTGCAGCTTGTGCAGATAGCGCAGCGCCGAATAGTCTTCCAGCGCGAAACCGACCGAATCAAAAATCGTGACTTCTGCGGGCGATGCACGCCCTTTGGCCGTGCCCTTGAGCACGTCGGCAAATTCCGCCACCTTGAAGTCTTCCGGCATTTGCTGGATCTCGCCTTCGATGCGCGACTGCGGCTCGAACTCAACCACCACGCGCGCGTCCTTGCGCAGCAGGATGTCGGCATGCAGCTCGGTCTTGCCGGGGCAGTCGCCGCCCACGGCATTCAGGTGCATGCCGGGTTGGATCATCCCGGGCGTCAGGATGACGGCGTTGCGTTTGTCGGCGGTGATGGTGGTCACGATGTCGGCTCCTTGCACGGCGTGGTCCGCAGACTGGCAAATCGTCACGCTGAGACCCTGCAGCCCCATCGCATGCAGGTTACGGGCCAGTTTATCGCTGGCTGCCGCGTCAATGTCAAACAGGCGCATCTCGCGTATGCCCAGCATGTGGTGAAAGGCGATCGCCTGGAATTCGCTTTGTGCGCCGTTGCCGATGATGGCCATGACGCGGCTGTCAGGGCGGGCCATCCACTTGGCGGCCAGCGCCGACATAGCCGCCGTGCGCAGCGCGGTGGTGATGGTGAGCTCTGACAGCAGCAGCGGGTAGCCGGTGTCCACATCGGCCAGCACGCCGAAGGCGGTTACCGTCAGCAAACCCAGCTCTGTGTTTTTCGGGTGGCCGTTGACGTACTTGAAGGAGTACTGGTGGCCGTCGCTGGTGGGCATGAGTTCGATCACGCCGTCGGGCGAGTGGATGGCGTGGCGCGCCGACTTGTCAAAGTCGTTCCAGCGCCGGTAGTCATGCTCGATCTCGCCGGCCAGGCCCTCGATAAAGGCTGCAGCGCCGCGCTGGCGGACGATTTTCTGAATGCTTTCAATGCCAATGTAGTCAACCATGTGGGGCTCCCGGTCTTATGTTGATTTCCATTGTCCGCAGCCGCTGCGCCAAAGAAAAGTCAGTAAGTTGATCAAATTAATGACTTGTTTGAGCAAATAGCCAACTTTAGTTGGCGTTTCGACAATAAAATCGCTTGATGGACGACACCGACCGCCAATTGCTTTCCCTGCTGCGCGACGACGCCCGGGCTTCGGTGGCCTCTATCGCCAAGGTTTTGCGCGTCTCGCGCGGCACGGTGCAAAACCGCCTGGCCCGGCTGGAGGCCGACGGCACCATCACCGGCTACACCGTGCGCCTGAAGCCCCAGGCCGAGGGTCACCGCATACGCGCCTTCATGACAGTGGCGGTCGAAGGCAACCGCACGGACGCGGTGCTGGCCGCCCTGCGCGGCGACCCGGCCGTGAGCGCACTGCACACCACCAACGGCCGCTGGGACATGGTGGCTGAGCTGCAGGCCGACAGCCTGGAGGCCTTTGACCGCGTGCTGAGCCGCATCCGCCTGCTTGAGGGCATTGCCAATACCGAGACCAGTTTGCTGCTGTCGACCACGAAGCTGTGAACCACTAAACTCCCGTCATGAATCTGGCCCCCGCCCAACTCCAGGAACACCTCAAGCGCGGTTTGAAAAGCCTGTACACCCTGCACGGCGACGAGCCGCTGCTGGTGCAGGAGTTTGCCGACGCGCTGCGCGGTGCGGCGCGCGAACAGGGCTATACCGAGCGCACGGTGCACACCGTGGCCGGCGCGCATTTCGACTGGAGCGAGGTGCTGGCCAGCGGCGGTTCGCTCAGCCTTTTCGCCGACAAACAAATCGTCGAGATCCGCATCCCCAGCGGCAAGCCTGGAAAAGACGGCTCCGTCGCGTTGCAGCAAATCGCCGAACGCGCACAGGGCGACGACTCCACCCTCACCCTGGTCATGCTGCCGCGGCTGGACAGCATGACGGCCAAGGGCGCGTGGTTCGGCGCGCTCGAAAGCTTCGGCGTCACCGTCAAATTCGATCCGATAGACCGGCGCAGCCTGCCGCAGTGGATTGCCCAGCGCCTGCAACAGCAGGGCCAGCGCGTGGCCGCCGGCGAAGAAGGCCAGCGCACGCTGCAATTCTTTGCCGATCGGGTGGAAGGCAACCTGCTGGCCGCGCACCAGGAAATCCAGAAGCTGGGACTGCTGTACCCGGCCCAATCCGGCGGCAGCGACGGCGTTCTCACTTTCGATCAGGTTGAAAACGCCGTGCTCAACGTGGCGCGCTACGACGTCTTCAAACTTTCTGAAGCCGTGCTGGGCGGCCAGTCGGTGCGCGTGGCACGCATGCTCGACGGCCTGCAGTCCGAAGGCGAGTCCGAGGTACTGGTGCACTGGGCGCTGGCCGAAGACATCCGCAGCATGAAACGCGTGAAAGATGCGATTAGCGCCGGCCGCCCCATGCCCATGGCGCTGCGCGAAAACCGCGTCTGGGGCATCAAGGAAAAGTTGTTTGAACGCGTGCTGCCACAGATCGGTGACACCACTTTGTCCAATCTGTTGCACGCCGCGCACAAGGTTGACGGCATCGTTAAAGGCCTCAAGCAGCCCGACTGGCCGGCCGACGGCTGGCAGGCGTTGCACCGGCTGGCCGGTATGGTGTGTGAGCAATGCGCCATGCAGGGGCAGGGCCGTCCCAGGCAGGCATAGTCCCCCGCGCACCGGGCCCGCGTCAGAGGCCTAAAATGGTGTGATGAACGCGCCTGACTCCCACAAAGCCCTTTCTTCGTCCAGCGACCTCGCCAGCGATGTCCCTCGACTGATGGAAGCGCTTGGGTCCAAGGCAAAAGTGGCTTCAGCCCAGATGGCACGGGCGCAAGCAGCTATCAAAAACAGAGCGCTTGTGAATCTGGCCGCCTTGCTGCGCCAGAATGTGGCTGCGCTGGAAACCGCCAACCAGCGTGATATTGAGCGCGCCACGGCTTCAGGTCTGGCCGGGCCCATGCTGGACCGACTCAAACTCAGCCCCAAAATCATCGAGACCGTAGCCGTTGGCTGCGAGCAGCTCGCCGTGATGCCCGACGTCATTGGCGACATCATTGGGATGAAAGAGCAGCCCAGCGGCATCCGCGTGGGGCAGATGCGCGTGCCCATCGGCGTGTTCGGCATGATTTACGAGAGCCGGCCCAACGTGACGATTGAAGCCGCGTCGCTGGCGATCAAGAGTGGCAATGCCTGCATCCTGCGCGGCGGCTCGGAAGCGATTGAATCGAACAAGGCACTGGCTGCGCTGGTGCAGCAGGCGCTGACCGACGCCAGCCTGCCTGCTGACGCGGTGCAACTGGTGCCCACCACCGACCGCGAAGCCGTGGGCCATTTGATCGCCATGCCGCAGTATGTGGACGTGATCATCCCGCGCGGCGGCAAAGGTTTGATCGAGCGCATCAGCCGCGATGCCAAGGTGCCGGTCATCAAGCATCTGGACGGCAACTGCCATGTGTATGTCGACGACCCTTGCGACATCGAGATGGCGGTGAAAGTGGCCGACAACGCCAAAACCCAAAAATACAGCCCCTGCAATGCCAGCGAAGGTTTGCTGGTCGCGCGCGGCGTGGCGGCGCAGTTTCTGCCCAAAATCGGCGCCATCTACGCCGCCAAAGGCGTTGAAATGCGTTGCGATGCCGAATCGCAGGCCATTCTGGCTAGCGTTAAAGGCGCCAACCTCAAGGCTGCCACCGAGCAGGACTGGTACGAGGAGTACCTCGCGCCCATCATCAGCATCAAGGTGGTGGCGGGTATTGATGAAGCAATCGCCCACATCAACCAGTACTCCAGCCACCACACCGACGCCATTCTCACGCGCGACCACATCAATGCCCAGCGCTTTCTGCGCGAGGTGGATTCAGCCAGCGTCATGGTGAATGCGAGCACCCGCTTCGCCGATGGATTCGAGTTTGGGCTGGGCGCCGAAATCGGCATCAGCACCGACAAGTTCCACGCGCGTGGACCGGTCGGGATTGAGGGGCTGACGTCCCTCAAATATGTGGTGCTGGGCCAGGGCGAAGTCCGTACCTGAAGCCATGCCGGGCTGAGAAGTCGGCCCACGGATTTTTGGATGGCTTGCGTTGGCGTTACCCCTTGTAACCCCCGTAGTTTGTCCCAATCTCCCTAAAATTCGGTCAGATATAACCGAAGCAAATAACAGATTCCCTCATCGAAAGTGGCCGCATGGTTCCGCACCTCATCACCGCCCTGAACGGCCCTATCAACGAACTCGAACAACGCGTCCTGGACTCCACGCCGGCGATTGAGCGCTGGTTTCGGCTGGAGTGGATGGAGCACACGCCGCCGTTTTACAGCTCGGTCGATATCCGCAACGCCGGCTTCAAGCTCGCCCCGGTCGACACCAACCTCTACCCCGGTGGCTGGAACAACCTGACGCCCGAAATGCTGCCGCTGGCGGTGCAGGCCGCCATGGCCGCGATCGAAAAGATCTGTCCCGAGGCGCGCAACCTGCTGGTTGTGCCCGAGAACCACACGCGCAACAGTTTTTACCTGTCCAACGTGCTGCAGCTCAAGCGCATCTTTCACCAGGCGGGCCTCAATGTGCGCTTCGGCTCGCTGAGCTCCGACATCAAGGAGCCCACCACGCTGAACCTGCCGACCGGAGAGACCATCACGATCGAGCCGTTGATCCGGACCGACCGCCGCTTGGGCCTGAAAGACTTCGACCCCTGCACCATTTTGCTGAACAACGACTTGTCGGCCGGCATCCCCGGCATCCTCGAAGACCTCAACGAGCAGTACCTGTTGCCGCCACTGCATGCCGGCTGGTCGGTGCGCCGCAAGTCGCGGCATTTCAAGGCCTACGAAGAAGTTTCCAAGCGTTTCGGCAAGCTGCTGGGCATAGACCCGTGGCTTATCAACCCCATGTACGCCCAGTGCGGTGAAGTCAACTTTGCCGAAGAAACCGGCATGGACTGCCTGACCACCAACGTCGATGCGCTGCTCACCAAGATCAAACGCAAGTACAAGGAATACGGCATCAACGAAAAGCCTTTTGTCGTCGTCAAGGCGGACAACGGCACCTACGGCATGGGCATCATGACGGTGCGCGACGTGAAAGACCTGGACGCGCTGAACCGCAAGACGAAAAACAAGATGAGCACGACGAAAGACGGCCAGCCGCTGTCCGAAGTGATCATCCAGGAAGGCGTGCTGACCAACGAGCGTGTCAACGACGCCGTGGCCGAGCCCGTGGTCTACATGATGGACCGCTACGTGGTGGGCGGCTTTTACCGCGTGCATGCGGAGCGCGGTGTGGACGAAAACCTCAATGCGCCCGGCGCCAGCTTTGTGCCGCTGGCCTTTGCCGACAGCGGCCGCCTGCCGCAGCCCGGCGAGAAGCCCGGCTCCAGCAGCCCCAACCGCTTCTATATGTATGGCGTAATTGCCCGTTTGGCCATGTTGGCCGCCAGTTACGAGCTCGAAGCCACCGACCCGGACGCCGAGGTGTATGACTAGGCACACCCCTATCGTTCTCACTACGCTGCGCTGCGTGTAGTGCCGTTTCCCCTTGCAGGGGACGCCGCACGGCATCCGGCAAAGCCGTCCTGCCCGCGGCTGCTTGGAAAGTCGGGGAACTGATGCACCCGCGACGGTCCGAACTGTGAGTCTTTTAGGCCTCTAGCCCAAACAGGCCGTGCGCAAGCAGCTATTAAAAAAGTAGCGCCAAAAACTCGCCTGTTGGCGCTGGCTTACCCAGCGCCTGCCGGCCCGTTTTGTTACAAGTTGTTGCGGTGCAACAAAATCGGGATTAGTTGGATTTAGGGGTGTCCGCCGACTTGCAAGCCGGGTACCTGGGCGCAAAATAGCGTTCCCAAAGGTAACCATTCCCGCCGCTTTGGACCCGCTTGAACGGGCCGAGCGCAAAGACGGGAAGTTTTTGTGTCCAGTAAAAAATCATCACTCGCGGCGCTCACCCTGGGCGCCATTGGTGTCGTCTACGGCGACATCGGAACCAGCGTCCTGTATGCCGTCAAGGAAGTTTTCGGTTCCGGGCATGTTCCCTTTACCCCAGACAACGTCTACGGCATCCTGTCCATCTTCTTCTGGACGCTGACCGTCATTGTCTCGATCAAGTATGTGGCGCTGGTGCTGCGCGCCGACAACAACGGTGAAGGCGGCCTGATCGCCATGTTGGCGCTGGCCTCCACCGCGGTGAAAGACAAGCCCCAGCTGCGCAAGACCTTGCTGATCGTTGGCATCTTCGGCACATCCCTGTTCTATGGCGATGGCGTCATCACCCCGGCCATCTCGGTGCTGTCGGCCGTCGAAGGCCTGGAAGTCGTCTCGCCTGCCTTCAAGCAGGGCGTGATCCCGATCACCCTGGTTATTTTGTTTGCCCTTTTCGCGGTGCAAAAGCACGGCACGGCGGGCATTGGCAAATTTTTCGGCCCCATCACGCTGATCTGGTTTGCCGTGCTGGCGTTGCTGGGCATTTCGCAGATCGTGACCCATCCCGAAATCCTGGTGGCAGTCAGCCCGCACTACGCGGTGATGTTCATGTGGGCCAACCCCGGTACCACCTTCATCATTCTGGGCGCCGTCGTGCTGTGCGTAACCGGCGCCGAGGCGCTATACGCCGACCTTGGCCACTTCGGCAAAAAACCGATTCGCCTGGCCTGGTTCTCGGTGGTCATGCCTTCGCTGGTGCTCAATTACTTCGGCCAGGGCGCGCTGCTCATCGGCAACCCTGCCGCGGTGAAGAACCCGTTTTTCCTGATGGCACCCGAGTGGGCGCTGCTCCCGCTGGTGGGCCTGGCCACCATGGCCACCGTCATTGCCTCGCAGGCGCTGATCACCGGCGCCTTCAGCGTGACCAAGCAGGCCATCCAGATGGGCTATCTGCCGCGCCTCAACATCCAGCACACCAGCGTGCGCGACACCGGCCAGATCTACATGCCTTTCGTCAACTGGGGCCTCTTCATAACGATCGTGCTTGCGGTGGTGATGTTCCGCTCGTCCAGCAACCTGGCGGCCGCGTACGGCATTGCGGTATGCACCGACATGCTGATCACCACTATCCTGACTTTTTACGTGATCCGCTACGGCTGGAAGTATCCGCTGAGCCTGTGCATTGCGGCGACCGGCGTTTTCTTTGTCGTTGACTTCGCGTTCTTCGCTTCCAACCTCATGAAGCTGTTTGCGGGCGGCTGGTTCCCGCTGGTGATTGGGGGTGCGGTCTTCACGCTGATGATCACCTGGAAGGAAGGGCGGCACCTGCTCAATGAAAAGCTGCGGGCCGATGCGATCGATTTACCCAGCTTCCTGGACGCCGTCTTCGTCAGCCCGCCGGCCCGTGTCGAAGGCACCGCCGTATTCCTGACAGCCGAGCCTGGCAGTGTGCCCAACGCGCTGCTCCACAACCTCAAGCACAACAAGGTGCTGCATGAGCAGAATCTGTTCGTGACGGTGCGCAACCATGAGATCCCCTGGATCGGCATGAACAAGCGCCTGGAGATCGAATCACTGGGTCACGACTGCTGGCAGGTCAACGTGCACTACGGCTTCAAGAACGACCTGGATCTGCCCAAAGCGCTGCAGCAGATCAAGGGCCGCGGCTGCGAGCTGGAGTCCATGACGACCAGCTACTTCCTCTCGCGCGACACGGTGATCCCGACTATCGGCAGCGGCATGGCGCCGTGGCGGGAGAAGCTGTTTGCGCAGATGCACCACAACGCCAGCGGTGCGGCGGACTTCCTCAACCTGCCAAACAACTCGGTGGTAGAGCTGGGCAGCAAGATTGAAATCTGAGTATTTACCTGAGAATTGGGCCTCGAGGCCAATAGTGACGGGCGCAACTAGCTATTGAATTGATAGCGATTGTGCTTCTTCCGTGGCTCGGTCGGCTTTCCCCGGGTCCGTGCCCTGGCCTGTTGCCAACCCCGGTGCCCGGATAGCAGAAAATACTGTCATGACTCTCAACGCTGCCAACCCCACACGCTTCTGGTCCGACTTGAAGAGTCCTGACTTTGCCGGCATGGATTTGACCCGCTGCATTGCCGTACTGCCCGTGGCGGCTATCGAACAGCACGGCCCTCACCTGCCGCTCAATGTGGATGCGACGTTGGTGGAGGGCGTAATTTCCGCTGCCTTGCCGCATTTGCCGCAAACGCAGCCGGTGCTGTTCTTGCCAACCCAATCGGTGGGCTTTAGCCCCGAGCACACCCGCTTCGCCGGAACGCTCACACTGAAAGCCGAAACCGTGATCCGGCTCTGGACCGAGCTGGCCGAGTCGGTCGCGCAGACGGGCGTCAAAAAACTGGTGCTGCTCAATTCGCACGGCGGCCAGGTTGGCCTGCTGGATGTGGTGGCGCGCGACCTGCGGGCCCGGCTGGGCATGCTGGTCTACAGCGTGAACTGGTTCAACCTGCCGCTCACAGGTGACGATGGCAAGTCCGTGAATGATTTGTTCAGTGCCGAAGAGCACCGCTTCGGCATCCACGCCGGCGAGATCGAAACCTCCATGATGCTGGCGCTCAAGCCGGATCAGGTCGACATGGCCAAGGCGCAGAACTTTCATTCCACTTCGCAGGACAGGGCGGCGAAGTTCAGCATCCTGGGTGACGGCCGCAGCGCCAAGCTGGCCTGGCAGATGCAGGACTACAACCCGCAAGGCGCGGTGGGTAACGCCGCCGCTGCCACCGCCGACAAAGGCCGTGCCTTGCTGGGTGCCGCGGGCAGCAGCCTGGCGCGGCTGCTGGTGGAGATCGACCAGTTGCCGGCCGATACGCTGAGCGATAAAACCGCGTTCTAGGCTTTTGCAAGCAGGCATTTAGCGCAGGATCACGGTCTGGCGCTTCCACGCGGCGTCTTGCGAGCGTGCGAAGGCCGCCAGCGTTCCCGGGTCACCGGCCTGCTTCTCGGCCGTCAAGCTGTCCATGCGCGCCACCTCGAAACTGCGGCGCAGGCGACCGGCAATGCGGGTCTCGCGGGCCAGCAGCATCTGCGGCGCGCCGCGCACCCAGCCGGCAAATTCCACATAGCCCAACTCGGGGCCGTTACTGGCGGGCGGCAGCACCTCAATCGTCCATTGCCCGGATTTCTTGCGAAACACCCACAGCTCGCGCCAGGCGTCCAGCGGCTGCACCGCGAGCGCCAGGGCCTGACCGTCGGGATGCGCATTGGCGGACGCGGCCCACACAATGCCGTAGGTGCAGCGCCTGGCCACGGCGTCCTTGCCGGGTTTGCCGTCGGCCTTGTTTTCATACAGCGCCACGCAGGTTTCGCCGGCCTGGCCCGTCTCGGTGGCTACCGTCAGTTTGGCGAAGCGGGGAAGCGCGGTTTCAGCACCCCATCGTGAGGCGCCCACGCGAATCGCTGCGTCGTTGTAGTCCTGCCTGTCGTTGTCTGTCAGCTCCAGCTTGTTCACCGCCGCGAGTTCCGCCCGGGCGCGCTGTGCGGCTGCCGTGGGCGCTTCAGCCCGGCGCGCCTGCTCAAATGCCAGGCTGGCGTGCACGCCGGCACGGCGCAGGCGCAAACGGTTTTTGCTGACTTCAGACAACTGGGCGAACTGAGCGACGCTGACTTTGTCCAGCACTTCGGCGCGCCACTGGTCTTGCACCAGGCGTTCCTGCGGGTGCAGGTCGGGGCTCATGCAGTCAGGGCGGGTCACGGCCAGCGCGGCGCGTGCGCGTTGCTCGGCGTCGGATGGCAGCGCCAGCACGCGGCGAAAGGCCTCGCCGTTGTAGCAAAGCTGCATGCTTCCGTTCTGCTCATAACCCTTAAAGTTCACGCCATAAAAGGTGGCCACTTCCATGTGCGCAGAGATCACGTCACTCGTGGCCTTGCCGTGCTTCATGGAGCCGCGACGCGCCAGGCGTTCGGCCATGGTGCCCAACGCATCAAAGGCTTCCGCGCCTATGGCGTCTGCCGGCGCGGCCTTGAGGTAAGCGGCCGTGTAGGCAATGCCCAGGGCTTCAGCGCCCGGGCTTTCGCGCAGGAAGCGCACCACCGAAAGGAGCTGGGGTGCGTCCTCGGGCTGCAGCGAGACCGTGCGAACCTGACTCACGTGGATGAAGCCTGCGCGTTCGCGCCTGTGGTCGTAGACCTGCAGGTAATCCATGCGCTGGCCGCGAATTTCCAGCGCGTCGCCTTGCCACAGGGCCGCCTGCTGTGCGGCCGAATCACGCGGTGCGGCGCGCAGGGTGGCCTGGTCCTGCGTCACGATGGCTAAAGTCAAAAGTGCGGTGGTGATCATTATTCGGCCTCTTCTTTGTCGTTGTTGTCTTGCGTGCCGGCGTCGCGCGGCGCTTGCGCCGCGGTACGGCCGGCCTTGGGCGCTCCGCCCAGCAGGCCCGCGCCTACAAAGCCGCCGCTGGTAGAGGGCGGGGCGATGATCACGGTGATCTTGTCGCTGAGCTTGTCGGCCATGGTTTTCTGGATCAGCAGCGGGTGGCGCGTGATGAGCACGCCTTCGCGCGCCATCTGCTCGCTGTTGATCTTGCCCACGCGGTCCAGCCGGTAGGCTTCAGCGTCCGCCAGTTTCTGGCGCGAATCGGCCTCGCCAGAGGCTTCAATACGCCGGGCCTGCGCGCTGCCCTCGGCCGTGCGGATGCGCGACTGCTTGTCGGCTTCGGCTTCCAGCTGGCGCTGCTCGATCTGCTTTTGCTTGAAGGGCAGGACATGCTTCATGGCTTCTTCCTGCGCCTTGGCTGCAATCACCTGTTCGCTGGCGGCGGCCTGCGCATTGGTTTCACGGCGTATTTTTTCGGCCATCGCGTCCAGCTCGGTTTCTTTCACGCGCTTTTCCTTCAGGGCCAGGGTGTAGCGCATCTTCTCCGTCGCAAGCTCTTCGGCCAGCAGCTTGTCCATGCCCTGGCGGTAATCTGCGGGCAAGTCGACCTTGCCCATTTGCACCGTACGCAGCAGGATGCCGTCGGCCGCGAGCTTGGGTTTGAGTTCAGCTTCGATGAGCTGCTGGATCTCGGCACGTTTGCTTGAGAAGATCTCCCGCACGGTGTAGCGGGTGAAGGTCTTGTAGATCACGCCTTGCACAGCGGGCTGCACGATCTGGCCCGCGATGTCGTCGGGCAGGTTTTTCGACAGCGCGTTGACCCTGGCTGGGTCCAGCGCATAGCGCACCGTGAGGTCCACGCCCAGCGACATGCCTTCGATCGACTGGAAGGGTGAGGGGCCGTCGGCCCGGCTGCTGCCTTCGGGGCGATAGACCTGATCGCGCAGCGAGAAGGTGCGCACTTCGTGCAAGCCGGGCAGCAGCAGCAGGGAACCTTCGCGGAATTCGTCGACGCCGCCGGTCAACTGGTTGGTGCGAATCGCCACGTCGCCGCGCGCCACCGACTCCATGGGAGGGTGCACCCACAGCAGGTAGCCGACCGCGCCCGCCGCGGCGGTGGCGATCATCAGGCCGCTGGCGCTGGCGGCGCGTTGCACCCCACTGGAAGCGATACGGCGGGTGCTGCGCACCCCTCTGGAAAAGATGGCGCGGATGCGCAGGGAAATACGGCTAAGGCGTGGGTTCATGATGGGCTCCTCCGGTTGGTTTGGCGAGAGGCGCGGATTGCGCTTTCTCTGGCCTCCATTGTTCGAATCGGGCCCGGAGCATTCAATGCGCCTGCGCGGTGTCTTTGCACGGTTTGGCGGCGGCAACCCTCCGCCAACGGAAGAAACACTCACACGGCCTGGCGCAGGCCACACCCATAATGGCGGCACCCCATCCTCTTGAGGCCTCATGACCAAAATTGCCGTAATCGAAGACGACCTGCCCATGAGCAACCAGCTCAAGGGCTGGATTGAATCGGCCCGCCCCGGTATCCGGGTCGACCAGTGGTTCAACCGCGACGATGCCGAGGCCGCCGTTGCCCGCGAAGGTTATGACGCCGTGGTGCTGGACATCGAACTGGGGCGCGAACGCCATGCCGGCGTGGCCATCATCAACGCCATCAACAAGCAGCGGCAGGGTACGCCCGTGCTGGTGGTGTCCGCCATGCCGGCCGCCATCTACCGCAGCATCATGAAAGCCCTGGACGCCTGGGACTACCTGCAAAAAACCACGTTTGAGGAGGCTGACTTCATCGAAACCTTCCTGGACATCCTGCGGACCGCCAAGGCCAAACCCGCAGGCAGGGCGCCAGCCGGCGACAGCCAGGAGCTGCAGCTGGACCCGCTGCGACAGAACACCGCCATCTGGCGCGGTCAGCGCGTGAACCTGCCGCTGACGGCGCAACGCATCCTGGCGGCGCTGCACGCGCGCCGCGGCGAGGTCGTGAGTTACGACGACCTCTACCAGGTGGTCAAAAGCGGCCGCAACCGCGACAACATCCGCAAGCACGTCAGCACGATTCGCGACGCGTTCAAGGAAATCGATGCGGCCTTTGACGGCATTGAAAATATCCCGATGCGAGGCTTTCGCTGGGCCGAGGCGCCGGAGCCCCCGCGCGGCAGAGGCAAGGCGTGAAGCTGCCGACCCGCCAGGACGTGGAGCGCCTGCTGCCGGCGCGCGTACCCTTCGGCCTGCGCGTATTTTTTCGCGGCGCTTTTTTTCTGCTGGCATTGGCCACCGTCGCCTTGGCCATCGCCGTGTTGCAGGACGAAAAGGAGCGCAGCTACCGCAATTACCAGGACGGCTTTCGCAAGAACCAGGCGCAGATCGCCGCCAAGCTGCGCCATCCCACGGGCCAGCTGGTGCTGCTCAACCCCACGGCCTACGAGCATGAGGTGACGCCGCTGCGCCCGTTGGTGCTGCCTTTTTCGGCCCTCGATTTCGACGATCGCAACAAGGCCCAGCAGGCAGTGGAGATGGCCGGCTGCCTGGTGCAATACCCCGATGCGGCCTCGATGTGTGTCGCCGTCGGCAACAACCCCTTTGCCGGTGGTTTTATCTACGCCGTCGGCAGCTTCAACAGCGGCCCGCTGGTGTCCCACACCTCGGGCACGCTGGACTTGAGCCTGGCGCACCGTGCCCGCATCACGGTCGACATGCGCGGGCAGCGCTACCGCTGGATCGCGCCTTTCCAGGCCATGCAGGCCATGGACGAGGGCCGCAACGCCTCGCCTTTTGCCAATGCCAGGGGCCGGCTGGTGGGCTTTGCCGATGAGGGCCCGATCACACCGGCCAGCCGGCCCGTGCGCGACTTCCGCGGCTGGCTTTGGCAAGACAGCCGCTGCGTGGACGGCACGCTGGCGGCAGACCCTGATTGTGCCCGGCGTGCCTTTGTCAGCGTGCGCCTACCGGTTGAGCTGTTTCGCGAAGCACTGTTTGCCAAAGGGCCTGCGGGCATCGTCTGGCCGCCGGCTGACCTGGACCAGATCAAGGTGCAGGTGGAAATGCTGGCCCCCGGCGAGGGAAAGCCCCTGTTCGACAGCAATGCCGGGGGCGCCACCGCGCCTTTTTCATGGTCTGAGCTGACCCCTTTGCTGCTGCCCGGCGAGAAGCTGCGCATCCGCAGGATGGGCAGCGCGGGTGTCAGCTCGGACGTCGTGTCGCTGTCCGGCGCGGAGACGACGGAGCGGTCCTCGCCCCTGATTGCGTGGTTGATACGCCGGCTGCAAGTGGATGGTTATGACGCACCCGTCACGAGCGCCGACATCATCAGCACGCCGCTCGGGCGTTATGAGCTCTCGCTGACCGGTGACATTCGCAGCGTCAACAAGGCCCTCACGGCCGTGGCCACCCGCGTGTCCTGGTTTGTGGGCGGCATGCTGCTGGCCATCTTTGTGACCTGGCTGGCCATTGAGCTGCGCATCATCCGCCGCATCACCGAACTCACCCGCCGCGCCGCCACCGTGTCCAAGGGCGTGCGCGCCAGCGACAACCTGGCAACGGTTGACCTGGCCGACCTGCGTGGCGGCGACGAGCTGGGTGTGCTCGCCGGCGGCCTGCAAGACCTGCTGCAGCGCGTAAATGAAGACGTGCGCCGCGAGCAGATTAGGGTCGCCCAGGAAAAAGACACTTGGCACGCCGTAGGTCATGAAATCATGTCGCCGCTGCAATCGCTGATGGTGCTGCACGGTAGCGTCGACGACCCGGCGCACCGCTACATCAGCCGCATGCAGCAGGCCGTGCGCGTGCTGTATGGCAGCGCGTCGCCCAGCGAAGCTTTTGAATCCACCGCGCTCAATGTGCAGACCCTGGACGCCAATGAGTTTCTGAGCCATGTGGCGCGCAACGCCGCGGCCGCGGGCATTCCCGGTGTGGCCTTTGATCCGCTGGCCCAGCCGGTCAGAGTGCGCGCCGACGAGTATTCGCTGGAAGATGTCGTGTCGCATGTGCTGCGCAACGCTGATCGCTACCGTTTGCCCGGCAGCCTGATCCGCATCACGCTGTCACAGCAGGCGCAGGAAGGCACTGCGCCTGAGGCCGTGATCACCATCAGCAACCTCGGCCCGCAGATCGAGGCCGGCTTGCTGGACAAGATTTTCGAGTACGGGGTGTCCGACCAGCCCGACACGGGCGCAACAGGTCAGCGTGGGCAGGGCCTGTTTGTCGCCAAAACCTATATGGCCAAGATGGGGGGCACCATCACCGCGCACAACCTGGACAGCGGCGTTTGCCTGGAGTTGCGCCTGCAGTGCGCTGTCGGCTGATCCCTGATCCATTGCCAATTCGCTGCGAGAGTAGGCGCGCCGCCGCAGACAGTGCTTAGGGCCTGCCAATGCCATTTATGCAGATGCGTTGCGAGTCAAAAAGGCCTTGAGCAAGGCGCAAAACGCAGGCGGGGTAGACCCCGTCAAGGCTTTGCAACGCCGCGCAAGGCCTTTTTGATCGCAACCCGGAGGGAATGGGGTGAAAACGGCGCCACTCGGCGTTGCGCTTCTAGCCAGACAAAAGTCTGGGCGTCGTCGCGCGCCTTGATTGGCACCGTTTTCACCCCATTCGCATTTGCATAAATGGCATTGGCAGGCCCTGGCACGGCAAGGCGGCGTAACGACCTATCGCAGCGAATTAGCAATGGAATAAAAATCAAAGCCCCCAGTGAGCGGTAACTCGCTGGAGGCCTTGTCTTGCCAGGCGGACCGGTAAGCCCGCTGCCATGGAAGAAAGTATCTCCCGGGAGTGGCCGAATAATTTGCCTGATTTGCTGCTGAATTTTCCATAAACAGATAAAAAATCTGTGAAATTGGAAATTTCAGATAAATTAGCCGAATGGATACTTTAGACCGGAAAATCCTTCAGGTTTTGCAGGCCGACGCGCGTACCAGTCTGCAAGACATCGGCCAGGCCGTGGGCCTGAGCCCTTCGCCCTGCTGGGGCCGCATCAAGAAGATGGAGGAGGCCGGGGTGATTGAGGGCTATACCGTGCGGCTCAATGCGCAGGCGCTGGGCCTGGGCGACACGGTGATGGTGCAGGTCACGCTCGACAGCCATTCCGACAACACGCTGGGGAAATTCGGTGAAACGCTGGCGGCGATTCCCGAAGTGATCGAGGCTTATCTGGTGTCCGGTGAATACGACTACCTGCTGCGCATTGCCGTGCACGATACCAAGGACTACGAGCGCCTGCTGCGCGAGCGGCTCTACAAGATCAAAGGCATACGCCACAGCAAATCCAGCTTTGTGCTGCGCACCCTCAAGAAGGCCGATTTGCCTCTATTGCCAGGCTGAGCCAGGCGAAGGTCAGCGCTGACAGCGGTCGGTGGGGCCGGCTGACAGCTGCGCGGACCTCACCCGCCCACACTGACGAATGCCCCGCACCCTGCAGGGGCGCCGGCGTTGCCGCCATTTCTTCAAGGGGTTTTATGCGATCGATTGCCTGTCAACGCGTCTGGCATGTTCTGGTGCTGTGCGCGGCATTCGCCTGTACGCTGGCCGCGTGCGGCGACACCGCCCTGTTGCCGCCGGAGGCCGGGATGGGTGCCAATCCAACCCTGCCCAAACCCAACAAAACCCTGTTTCCTACGGTGAACATCGCGCCGGCCAAGGGCTGGCCCGAGGGGGCTATGCCCACGCCCATGGCGGGCCTGGGCGTGACGGCCCTGGCCAGCGGCCTGGAGCATCCGCGCTGGGTTTACGTGCTGCCCAACGGTGACGTGCTGGTGGCTGAAAGCAATGCGCCGCCCAAGCCGGAAGACGAGAAATCGGCTCAAGGCCTCCGCGGCTGGTTCATGAAAAAAGTGATGGGCCGGGCCGGCGCCGGGGCGCCCACGGCTAACCGCATCACTTTGCTGCGCGATGCCGACGGCGACGGCAAGGCCGAAAGCCGCAGCGTGTTTCTGGAAAACCTCAATTCGCCCTTCGGCATGGTGCTGGTGGGCAATGATTTTTACGTGGCCAACACCGATGCCGTTGTGCGTTTCCCTTACCAACCGGGCCAGACCCGCATCACGGCGGGGCCTGTCAAGGTGGTAGACCTGCCGGCCGGCCCTATCAACCACCACTGGACAAAAAACATCATCGCCAGCCCGGACGGCAGCAAACTGTATGTCACCGTCGGCTCCAACAGCAATGTGGGCGAACGCGGCATGAAAGCCGAAACCGGCCGCGCCGCCATCTGGGAGGTCGACGCCAAAACCGGCAGCCACCGCGTGTTTGCCTCGGGCCTGCGCAATCCCAACGGCATGGGTTGGGCACCCGGCAGCGGCGCACTCTGGACGGTGGTGAACGAGCGCGACGAGATCGGCAGCGACCTCGTGCCCGACTACCTGACTTCGGTGCGTGATGGTGTGTTTTACGGCTGGCCCTACAGCTATTACGGCCAGAACGTGGACGACCGCGTCAAGCCGCCGCGTCCGGACCTGGTGGCGCAAGCGGTTTCACCCGACTACGCACTGGGCTCCCATGTCGCGCCATTGGGCATGGTGTTTTCAGAAGGCGATGCGCTGCCGCCATCACTGGCCACGGGAGTTTTTATTGGTGAACACGGTTCCTGGAACCGCGTGCCACACAGCGGGTACAAGGTGGTGTTCGTGCCTTTTCGCCAAGGCTTGCCGGCTGGTTTGCCGGTGGATGTGCTCACGGGTTTCCTGAGCCCCGAAGGCCATGCCTACGGTCGGCCGGTGGGCGTGGCGATGGACAAGCGCGGCGCGCTGCTGGTGGCCGACGATGTGGGCAATGTGGTCTGGCGGGTGAGCGGTAGCCAGCTGAAATAGAAGGTTTGGATTTCTTAAGGGAAAAATGCCTGAAACCCTTATGTGATGAGCGCGAGTAGCTATTAATTTAATAGCGATTATGCTGCCTGAATCGCATCAGGCTGTCGGCAACACCATGTCGGCGGTGCCGGGGCAGACCCAGCGGGGGTGTTCCCGCGAGGTGTCTATGCACCCGCCCGATGCATACACGCCCTTGGGTTCACGCATGCGCAGCATCAGTTCCAGGATTCGCGCCGTCTCGGCCGGGTCGGCGCTGGAGGCCTTGACGCCGGCTTCCACAATGCTTTCATTGATACGCAACTCGCCGGCTTCGTCGGTGTAGGTGGCATGCCGCCAGTGAAACAGCTCCAGGCATTTGGCCGTCAGCGTGTAGGGCTGCTCGCGCTTCCAGAAGTTGGTGAACTGCCCGTTGCCGATGTAGAACACCCAGGAGCCTTCATAACCCGAAACGTCCGAGGAGTGTTCATCGGGGTTTCGGAACCATAGCCGGTCGCCGGGCACGTAATACTTGGGCGGCAGGGGTTGCTCCATCGTGCCGTATTCGCGCAGGAACACGTCATGGAATTTGCCCGACATGATGGCGCGGCGCTCCCAGCGCTGCTGCAGCGCGGCCAGCAACGGCGGGTTGCAGGTTTCGAGTTCCTGCGCTATGGCCAGCAGGATCACGTATTCGGTCGCGCGGTAGCAGGAGAAGGAATACAGCTTGCCCGAGGCCTCGGGTTGGGTGGCTTTTTCCAGAGCGGGAATCAACGCGTGACCGGGCTTGACGGTAAAGCCAGCGTCTTCCGAGTAGACCCAGCAATCCTCCGGCCGGTTGACTTCGGTGGTGTGGAATTCCAGTGCAGTCTTGCGTGCGGCCAGCACGATGTTGCGGCGTATGCGCACTGCCGATGCCAGCTCCGCATGGCTGGGAAACTCAAAGGCGACCGGGCTGAGCAGCATGGCCAGAAGAATCTCTCGTTCCAGGTCTTCGCTGTCATTCAGCGTATCCAGCTGCAGCCGTTCCGCCAGGCCCAGGGTGTCCAGGCCGGGCGCCCATTGTGCGGCGAGGCCGTCCGGCAGGCAAAAGCTTCTTGCAGCGGCGGCCCCCGGGAAAATCTCTGTGGTTTCCACGGCGTCCTGCAGCCCGAGCTTTTCAAGCTGCACCAGGAAACTGTAGGTGGAAGCCGCCAGCGCGCCGGTTGTTTCACCGTGAAGGTGAATTCCGACAGGACGAAGGCTGGGCATCAGGGCGGCGGTCATGTTGCCGCAAAGTATCTTTGCTTGTGGTCGATTCGGCAATGGCGGAAAAACCACGAAGCCGGCTGCTCGCAGGCGCGTTCAGGCGTAGGTAATCCAGCTTGCGTGTTCGGGCGCGTCCAGGTGCGGCAAGGTGTTGTAGGTCACCAGCATGTGCCGCTTGGGCGTAAAGGCAAACTCGGTAAGTGAGCAGTTGCGTATGCGCAGGTTCAGTTCTATCGTGGTTTCAGGGCTGGTGCCCAGCACATGGCCCACTGCGGTCGAGATGGGCCCGCCGCTGGAAACCAGCAGCACATTTCCGGTGTAATTGGCACGAATGTGGTCCAGGACAGAAGTTACACCCTCAACAAACCCGGTGTAGCTTGGCATGCCCTGGGGGGTGACGACGCCGGCCATCCACTGTGCCAGCCCGTCACGCAGCAGCCGGAAGTGGCCGCGGTATTCCTCAGGTGTGGCGGGTTTTTCGAGCTTATGCGGGTGGATGGCGCCGATGACGGCGTGGCTGTCATATTCATTAAGCCCGGGGCGCTGTGCGGCTTGCATGGTGATACCCATGCCTTCACAGATCCCGGCAAAGGTATTGATCTGCCGCTGCAGCGTGCCGGTGAAGGCGGCGTCAAAGGTGATGCCCTTGTACTTGAAGTACTCGCCCAGACGCACGCTTTGCTGGCGCCCCATGGGGCTGAGCACGTCGTAGTCGTCTTCGCCAAATGAGGCCTGGCCGTGGCGCACGAGGTAGAGGGTTCCCATGGCTGGAATTGTGTCGTGCGTGGCAACTGCGGCCAGTCACGCGTGCGACCGGTGCCGGCACCCAAAGGCCAATCCAGCCGGGGCCGCGGAACCGGCTTTGCCGGGCCGCAGGCGCAGCGCCCCCTCGGGGGGCAGCGCACTACGCGAAGCGAGAAGCGTGGGGGCCGGCATCTAGCACCTTGGCGACAGTCGCCGTGTCCACATTCCCGCCGCACAAGGTGGTGCCCACCACCAGACCTTTGAGCTGGCCGCGCTCCTGCATGGCCGCAGCAAAACTGGCCGCACCCGCGCCTTCGGCCACGTTGTGTGTGTCGGCATAAAGGTCGCGCATGGCCTGGGCTACTTCGTCGTCCGTCACCTTCACGACGCGTTCCAGGTGCGGCAGCAAAATATCAAGTGCTGCCTGGTCGGCGACGCGGCAGGCCATGCCGTCGGCCAGGTAGGTGGTCACCGGTGCTTCAATCACGCGCCCCGCGGCCAGCGAGTCGGCGTAGGTGGTGGCGTGCGCGCTGACCACGCCCACGATGCGCAGCTTGCGGCCCAGCGCCAGCTTGGCGGCAACGGCCGAACACGCGCCCGAGCCCTGGCCTATCGGCACATACACCACGTCGAGTTGCGGCACCGCCAGCATGAATTCCCACCAGTAGGTGCTGACGCCGCGCAGTAAATCCGCATGAAAACTCGGCACCATGTGGGCGCCGCGTTCGGCAGCCAGCCTCTTCGCAAACTCGCGGCTTTCCTGGAAGTCATTGCCGTGCTCGATCAGTGTGACGCCCAGTGCGCGCATGGCGGCGTTTTTCTCGACCGAATTGCCGTGCGGAACCACGATGGTGCAAGGCACGCCGTGGGCGCGCGCCGCCCAGCCTATGCTCTGGCCGTGGTTGCCGCGTGTGGCGCTGATGGCTTCTCGCGGCAGTTCGCCGCGTTGCCTGAGTGCCTCAAAGTAGGTGAGTCCGCCGCGCAGCTTGAACGCACCGACCGGTGTGTGGTTCTCGTGCTTGATCCAGCAGTCGGTGCCCAGCCGCTGGCTTGAGAGGCCCCAGCGGTACTGCGGCGTGGCCTGGAATTCGCGGTAGACGACTCGCGCCGCGTCTTCAATCTCCTGCAGCGAAGGCAACATGCTGTTCCCCAGCTCCCGCGCGTGGTCGAGTACGGCGCTCATTGGATGGCCTCCGCTCTGCGAGCTGCGGCATTCGCCCTGGGAACGGCCCGGCGGCTCATGCGGCCACCCGCTTTTCAGTCAGCAGGCGCAGCGCCAGCAAGCCCAGCACGGTACCCATCACATAGCGCTGCACGCGCATCCAGCTGATGTTGCGGTTGAGGAAACCGGCAATCGCCGCGGCGAAGCAGATCAGCACCGTGTTCACACCCGTGCTGACGCTGATCTGCACGGCGCCCAGCGTCAGGCTTTGCAGCAGCAGGTCGCCGCGTTCGGGGTGCAAAAACTGCGGAAAGAAGGAGAGATAAAACATGGCGACCTTGGGGTTGAGCAGGTTGGTCATAAAACCCATGAGGAAGAGCGTGCGCGGCGGGTCGTGCGGCAGCTCGCGCGTTTCAAAAGGCGCCAGGCCTCCGGGCTTGACGGCTTGCCAGGCCATCCAGAGCAAATAGGCCGCGCCCGCCACCTTGATGGCATCAAAGGCCAGCGGCACGGCCAGCAGCAGTGCGGTTAGCCCGAACGACGCGGCCAGCAGGTGCACCACAAAACCCAGCGCCACGCCGCTCAGCGAGACCAGCCCGGCGCGGGGGCCCTGGCACAGCGTGCGAGAGATGCAATAAATCATGTTGGGCCCGGGAGTGAGCACCAGCACCAGGGCGGCAAGGGCGAACCATGCAAGTTCTGTCGTGGTAAACATTTCAGGCTCCTTTCGATTCAAGCGTGACCAGGCCGCGTGGCGTTTGCAGCGTGGCAATGAGATTGGGCGGGCCCTGCGAGAGGCCTACACCCGAAAGACCGATAACCTCGTAACCACCGCGCAGCGCGTCGGGGCGCGGGTGGCTGGCGTGCAGCGATTGCAGCGTGACGCCCGACGGCGCCATGTCATCGGCCGGGTGCGCATCGCCCCACTGGATCAGCGTGGGTAGCGCGCCGTAGAACAGCCGCTGGCCGTCTTCGCGCACGGTGATCTTCCAGCTCAGCAGGCCTTGCGGTGTCATGCGCGAGACGTCCAGCGCCTCACCGCGATCCAGCCCCAGGCGGGAAAGCGCCCGCACCGCCGCGGTCACACGGGGCGTCGAGGCGACAAAGTGCGCGAGCTGCGGGCCGGTCTTGCTCAGCCGCAGCTGCAACTCATGATCATCCAGGTCAAACCAGCGTCTGGCCGGTGCCACACGTGGGGTTTGCTTGTCCGGATTGATTGCAATGATTTCGAAATAGGCGCGTGGAAAGGCCGGCGACGCCACTGTGAAAAGCCGGTTGTGCGTGCCCATCAGCGGATGCTCGCCGCCCGGCCCTGGCGTGATGCCCAGCACGCGTTCGCACCACAGCACGCCTTCGGCCAGGTTGGCCGCCACGACCACGAGGTGATCGACCTGCGAGGCCAGTGGTGGAGATGCGGTGGTGGTTTCCATGATGAGCCTTTAGATCGTCACGCTTCCGTCGATGCAGGTGACCGATTCGCCGCCCACCCAGACCTGGCCAGCCGCATCGCGCTCGATATGCACCTGACCGGCGCGGCCCAGGTAGACACCTTGCGAGGCGGTATAGCGCTCGGGCGCGTGGCCTTCGGCAATCAGCCACTGGGCCAGGCTGGCATTGAGGCTGCCGGTGACGGGGTCTTCGTCGACACCGATGGGAGAGGCGAATGCCCGAACTTCGAAATCAGGGGTCGTTTCAGGTGCGGAGGCTGCGAACGCCTTGGCTTCGCGGTTGGCGCGTGCAATCAGCGGCGCGGTTTCCTCACGTGGGTAGCGCGCCACCACGCCGACTTTGGTGCCCAGCTTGGCCAGCGCCTTGTGATCGGGCGCCAGTTGCAGCACGGTCTCCGGGCTGTCCAGCAGCAAGCCCAGCCACATCGGGCCGTTGTCCAGGCACTGGGCGGCGAGGATGCTTGTCGCTTTTAATCCCAGCGCGCCGGCTACCTGCGCCAGCAACGCGGGGCTGGGGGCAGAGCGCTTCAGGGCCGGCGCGGCAAATGCGAGGCGCCTTGTGCCCGTCTCGCGGCGAATCTTCACCAGGCCTGCTTTGCACTCCTGCACGATAAAGTCTTTGCTGTGCGGTTGCCCACCGGCTTCCAGCCAGCTGTGGCAACTGCCCAGCGTGGGGTGGCCGGCAAAAGGCAGTTCGCCGCCGGGCGTGAAGATGCGTACGCTGTAATCAGCCGTGGCGTCTGTGGGTGGCAACAGGAAAGTGGTTTCCGAGAGGTTGGTCCACTTGGCAAAGCGCTGCATGGCGGCGTCATCCAGGCCGCTGCCGTCCATCACCACGGCCAGGGGGTTGCCGAAGTAAGGGGTGGGTGTGAACACGTCGACTTGCTTGAATGCGCGCTGCTTCATGGGGTTTCTCGGTTTTCCAGGGTAGGTTTGAAGATTTATGACAAAGGCAGGTCCAGCACGCCGCGCGTGGCGGGCCGTGCCAGGAGGTTTTGGTACCAGCGGTCCAGGTGGGGCCGAATGGGCCGCGGCTGCGGCAAGCCGAACCACCGGTGCATTTCGCAGCCCAGCGGGATGTCGGCCATGCTGAACTGGTCGCCGCCCATGAACGCATGGTCAGCCAGATGTGCGTCGAGCAGTGTTAGCAGCGCTTCGGTGGCGGCTACGGACTGCGCAATCAGTTCTGTATTGCGCTGCTCCGCAGGCGTGCGGATCCATTGCACGAAAGCCGTGCGTCCGGCCGGGTTGAAGGTGGTCTGCTGCCAGTCCATCCATTGCTCGGCTGCAAAGCGTTGCGGCAGCGCTGTGGGATAAAAATTGCCTGGCGAGTGCTTGGCGCACAGGTAGCGCACGATGACGTTGGATTCCCAGATGAGCACCTCACCGTCTTCCATCAGCGGCACCAGCGCATTCGGGTTCTTGCGCCGGTAATCGGCCTCCTTGACGATACCGAACTGGCCCCCGGCGTCGGTTCGCTGCATCGTGAGGCCCAGCTCCTGCGCGGCCCACACGACTTTTCGCACGTTGATGGAGCTGATGCGCCCCCAAAGATGAAGCATGTCAGCCCCTTTCGCGTTCATCATGCTGCCGCGCGCAGTTGAGGCACGCCGGCAGGTAGTTGCTCGCGTATGGCCGCAGCCAGCGCGGCGATGCCGATGTTGATCTGCTCGACGCTGGACGTGACGAACGAGAGGCGCAGCGTGCGGGCGTCGGCATGGTCGGCGTAGAAGGCCCAGCCGGGCACAAAGGCCACGTTGCGTTCCACGGCCTTGGGCAGCAGGTCGATGGCGTTCATGCCTTCAGGCAGGCGCACCCACAAAAACATGCCGCCGGCCGGTGTGTTCCAGCTCACACCTTCGGGCATGCCCTGCTTCATCGCGGCCAGCATCGCGTCGCGCTGCGATTTGTAGAGCGCGCGTATGGTGGGCACGTGGCGGTCCAGGAAATTGTCTTTCATGGTCTCGACCACCATGCGCTGGTTGAAGCCTGGCGTGTGCAGGTCGGCGGCCTGCTTGGCCTGCAACAGCTTGGGGTAGAGCGACTTGGGCGCAACCATGAAACCCAGGCGCAAGCCGGGGGCCAGAATTTTTGAGAACGAGCCCATGTAGACGCAGCCTTCGGGGTTGCGCGCGGTGAGCGGCAGCGGTGGTGGGGTGTCAAACCACAGGTCGCCGTAAGGGTTGTCCTCAACGATGGGCAGGCCCAGGCGTGCGGCTTCGGCGCTCAGCGCGGCGCGCCTCGCCTCGCTCATGGTGCGACCGGTCGGGTTCTGGAAATTGGGCAGCACGTAGAAGAAACGCGCGCCGGCGGCTTTGCTGGCCAGGTCAGTGATGTCCACGCCTTCGTCATCGCTGGCCACGCCGACGATTTCGGGCTCCATCGGTGTGAAGGCTTGCAGCGCACCCAGGTAGGTGGGTGTTTCCACCAGCACGCGGCTGCCGGCGTCGATCAGTATCTTGGCGATTAAATCCAGGCCCTGTTGCGAGCCGGTGGTGATCAGCACCTGCGCCGGGTCAACTTCCCAGGGCAGCATTGCGGCCACCATCTCGCGCAGCGGCGCATAGCCTTCGCTGGCCGCATACTGCAGCGCCGCATGGCCGTCTTCGCGCAGCACCTTGTCACAGGCTTCGCGAAAGGCGGCGACCGGAAAGGTCTTGGGCGAGGGCAGGCCACCGGCAAAGCTGATGATGCCGGGCTTCTCGGTGACCTTGAGGATCTCGCGGATCACCGAGGGGTTCATTTTTTTGGCGCGCTGCGCTTGGGTCCATTCCATTTCACTCTCCTCCTGATGGGCTGTCAAAGACAAGCCTGTTCACAAAAACCTTCTGCAAGGCATTTAGCTAAATGCGCTTCCGACGGCAGCCGGCGGCAGGATGAATCAATGCGTTCATTCTGCACCTCTCCCTCGCGCCTGCATGGCATGAATCAGGCTCACGGCCTGCGGCGCCACGCTTCCTGGAATTCCCCAGTAATCAAAGACGCCGCCGTCGGCCGCATGGTGCCCGCAGACGACAAACACCCCCGTTCCCAGCTGCTGCTTGAACTCGCTGGCGAGCCAGCCTACAAAGCCGCTGTTGGGAATATCACGCGCGAAATGCAGGCACACCACGGCGTAGCGGTCCTCGGCTTTTGCTGATGCAGATGCGGGCAGCAGAGCGCTCCAGACTGCATGGTCACGTACCAAAGCGAGCGCTTCGCTGGCAGGGTTTGCCACCAGATGTGCGGGAAACTGCGTCAGAGGAAATTCGGCGAAGGTGTAGTCGCCCGGCAGCATATCCACGCGCGCGTGCGCCATCACGCGCAAAAGCCGTTTGCGTGTTTGTTCGGGTGTTTCCGGCGTCACGTCCATCAGCTTGGTCCCGCTGTCGTCACGACGACGCGCCGGAGGTCTCCGGCATCATTTGCTGCTCCTGCATATTCGCTTTCAGGTGCGCAAGTCCCCGTGCGACGTATTCTTCCTTTTCACCGACTGGGGCAAAGTAGTGCAGCACCTCACGGGCTTCGTCAATGCCCTTCAGCCGGGCAATCAGCCATGCGGAAATGTATTGCGCGGACATGCAGCCGCCCGCGGTTGCCAGATTGCCCTTCGCAAAGAAGGCCTGGTTCAGAATGCTCACCCCGGCTGCCTGAACCCAGGGCTTGCTGGTCAAGTCCGTGCACGCCGGCATTTGGCCGACAAGCCCCAGCTTGGCGAGCAAAAATGTTCCGGAACACTGCGCTGCGATGAGTTGCCTTTCCGGATCAAGCTGCAGCCTGCCGAGGATGGAGGCGTCGTTGGCAACCTCACGCGTTTTCATTCCGCTGCCGATTAATACGGCATCGGCCTGGTTGGCTTCCTTCAGGCCGATGTGCGCATCGATGGTGAGGCCGTTCATGGACGTCACCCGCTCGGTAGGACTGGCAATGCTGACCCTCCAGTCAGCATCACCCCGCAGCGAAATGCGGGTCAGCATTCCGTAGGCAATCAAGGAATCCAGTTCGTTGAATCCGTCGAAGGTAAGGATGGCGATGTGCATGAAAGCTTTCCTGGTGTGGGTTGGAGAACTATTTCACTGACAGAAAAAGTTGGCGGTGTGGCGGTGGCTTGTGCTGGGTCAGTCCACGATAAACAGTTTGGCACCCGAAGGCGAGGTCGACCGGTGGGCTTCGGCGCCGTCTGCCACCTGGTAGCTCATGCCGGGCAACAGCACGTGCACACTGCCGTTGTCCAGTTCCGTATGCAACTCGCCTTCCAGGCAAAGCAGGATGTGGCCTTTGCTGCACCAGTGGTCGGAAACATAGCCGGGCGTGTACTCCACCATACGCACGCGCACGTCGCCAAACTTGCGAGTGCGCCAGAAGGCCTTGCCTTCCAGGGCGGAATGTTCGGTGCGCTCCACGTTGGACCAGTCGGTGGTGCCGAAGGGAATTTCGTTCATTTGCATGCTGCTTACTCCGTGACCGACACGATGGCTTCGATTTCCACCGCAAAGCCGCGCGGCAGTGAGCCCACGCCGACCGCCGAGCGCGCATGGCGGCCGGCCTCGCCGAATACCTGTACCAGCAAATCAGAACAACCGTTGATGACTTCGGTATGGCCCATGAAGTCGGGCGTTGCGTTGACCATGCCCAGCAGCTTGACCACACGGCGCACGCGTGAGAGTTCGCCCAGGGCGGCCTTCATGGTGGCAATCAGGTTCAGTCCGACTTCATGGGCATGTTGGCGGGCTTCCTCCGCGTTGACCTCGCGCCCGACCTTGGGGACCACACCCAGGTCCTGCCTCAGCGGCGAGCCTTTGCCCGACAGGTACAGCATGGAGCCGTCGAGCACCCAGGCATCGAAGTTACCGCGAGGGGTCACGACGGGCGGCAGGATCAGGCCGAGTTGCTGCAGGCGTTGTTCGGGGGTCATCGATGGCTCCTTGTTGTAGGGGATATCCTGGAAAACAGTGCAAAAGCGGCGGGCTGCCTCAAGCCCGCTTCATGCCCGCTTCCGCTGGTTGGGCGTGATGTGTGCAATGGTGCCGTCGCCGTAAGAGCGCAACACCTGTGAGATGACGATGTGAAAACCTTTGTACCACTGCGTGTACTGGCGTTTGGCTTCCAGGTGCTTGGGGTGTGCTGAAAAAACGCGCAGCGATTCTTCGGTTTCCCAGAAGTAAGTGGCATTGGTCAGCACGCCATCCGGCGAGCGCCAGGACTCCGAGCCCAGGTAGCCCGGCGTGGCGTGGGCGGCTTCTTCGATCAACGCGTCCAGCGTGTGGAACCGTTCGTCGTAGGTGCCGGGTTCAAAGATAAAGGCGGCTGAGTACATCACAACTTTCTGGTGTTGAGCAAAGGGCCCGATTTGGCGGCTTGCACGCGGGTGCCTGACTGCACCGGCATTTTTTTACCGATGAAAACGGTGGCAATCACGGCCAGCCCAAAGCCAACGGTGACCGCGTCCAGGTGCTCGCCAAGCAGCGGCACAGAAAACAGCATGGATAAGAACGGCTGCACCAACTGCACCTGGCTGACACGCACCGTGCCACCCAGCGCCAGACCGCGGTACCAGGCGAAAAATCCCAACCAGGCCGAGAACACCGCCACGTAGGCAAAGCCGGCCCAGGCGCTGACCTTGAGGGGTGCCTCGGGCCAACTGAGAAGAGACAGCGGCAAGGTCAGAGGCAGCGAGAGCACCAAGGCCCAGCAGATCACGTGCTCGGCGCGCATGTGCTGGGACAGCCGCGCACCGTAGCCGTAACCGACGGCCGCGCACAAACAGGCGGCCAGCAACAAAAGGTCAGCAAAATGGATGGACAGCCCGCCCGCACTGTTTGAACGCAGCATGGCGAACAGAACCACCAGCGCGCTGCCCAGCGCCGCGCACAGCCAGAAGCCGGCAGACGGACGCTGGCGGTGCAGCAGCGCGCCCACCGCCGCGGTGGCCAGGGGCAGCACACCGAGGATGACGCTTGCATGCACGGCTTCCACGTAACGCATGGCAATCGAGGTGAAGAGCGGAAAACCAAACACCACGCCGCCCGCGGTGATGGTCAGCGGCAACCAGTCCTTTCGCTGCGGCAGCGGCGCGCGGGTGGCCAGCAAAAACGCCGCCGACAACACGGCCGCCACCGTGGCCCGCCCGAGCGCGATGAAAACGCCGGACATCTGCGGTGCATCCGGCGTGCCCACGGCCAGGCGTGTCATGGGCAGCGTGACGGCAAAAATCACGATGCCCAGCAAGCCGAGCCATAGCCCTTTGTTTGTGTCGGCAGATGTGGACGTCATATAAAAAGCATCCAGATGGCGGTGGCCACGAGTACCAGCGCCATGGCGCGGTTGAACCACTGGAGCCGTCGTCCGCTGCCGGAAGGGCCGGTCAGCCACTCGCGCAGTAATGACCCTGCGAGCGCGTAAGTGAGGTTGCTCACAAAAGCGTACGCCAGCATCACAGGCAATACGATGGCCAGCCGCGCGGCCGGCGCCTCACGGCCGGCAATCCATCCGCTCACGATGGCCAGCGCCAGCATCCATGCCTTGATGTTGACAAACTGCAGTGCGGCGCCTTGCCAGAAAGTGACGTTCAGGCGCGCCGCGTCCGCCTCGCTCAACTGGCGCGACTGCGAAATCTTCCAGGCCAGCCACAGCAGGTACGCCACGCCGATGATCTTCACGGCCCAGCTCAGCAAGGGCACGGCGAGAACCAGTGCGCCCAGCCCCAGGGCACACACCAGCAGCAGCATGCCCCAGCCGACCGGCACCGCGCAGACAAAAGGCAGTGCGCGTTTCAACCCATGGTTGGCTCCCAGTGCGGTTGACAGCGTCGTGTTGGGTCCCGGCGAAAAGCTCATCGCCGTTGCCAGCACCAGTAAGGCCGTAAATTCTTGCCAGTTCATGTTTTCAACTTTATAGTTGAAAGCAATACACCACCAGTACAGTTGTTAGTACAAATTCCCAAACTGTATTGGTCAAATTGTCAGCACACATGCCGCCTGCAGGGCGTGCCGAGGCCACACCATGTTGATGAAAACCGCTTCTCAGTCCCTGACCGAACAGCTGTCGGCGCGCTTTGCCGAGCGCATCCGTAGCCGCCTGTTGGCTCCCGGTGCGCGCTTGCCTTCTGTGCGTCTGTGTGCCGAGCAGCAGGGTGTGAGTGCCTCCACCGTGGTGGCGGCCTACGACCAGTTGCTGGCGCAAGGCCTGGTGGTGGCGCGCAAGAACCGCGGTTTTTTTGTCCGTGATACTTCGCTTAATGCGGTGCTGGGGCAGGCTCCCAAAGCGCCGGCAGCTATAAAAAATATAGCAGATGCAAAAACTGGTACGACCGCGGGCCACGCCCCCCTGGGCGCCTGGAGCACTGCGACCTGGATGGCCACGCGCCAGGCGCCGGTGGATGCGACGGCGCTGATCCGCGGTATGTTCCACAAGGTCAGCAACAAGCCGCAACCCGGCATGGGCGTGTTTCCACCAGACTGGCTCGAAACCACCTTCATGCCGGCCGCCGTCCGCAAAGTCACCAGCGTCAGCGCGCTGCGGGACTTTTCGCTGCAGTACGGCGAACCCATGGGCGACAGCGGCCTGCGCCGTGCGCTTTCGCAAAAGCTCAGCGCGCTCAATGTGCACGCCGCGCCCGAGCAGATCATCACCACCGTTGGCGCCACCCATGCGCTCGACATTGTCAGCCGCACGCTGCTGCGTGCCGGGGACTGTGTGATGGTGGAGGAGCCCGGCTGGGCGGTGGAGTTCGCCCGGCTGGACGCTTTAGGCATGCGCATCCTGCCGGTACCGCGCCGCGCCGACGGCCCGGACCTGGCGGTGATGGCCCAATACTGCGAAATCCACCAGCCCAAGCTGTTTGTCAGTGTCAGCGTATTCCACAACCCGACGGGCTACTGCCTCACGCCCGGCAGCGCCCACCGCGTGCTGCAGTTGGCGATGCAACACAACTTCCACATTGTTGAAGACGACACCTACAGCCACCTGGCGCCTGAGCATGCCACGCGGCTATGCGCCCTCGATGGCCTGCAGCGCACGATTTATGTCAGCGGCTTCGCCAAGATTCTGGCACCCGGCTGGCGCGTCGGCTTCATGGCCGCACCCCCCGACCTCATCGAGCGCCTGCTGGACACCAAACTGCTGGCCACGCTAACCACGCCAGCCCTGCTGGAGAAGGCGCTGGCCTGGTGCATAGATCAGGGCCAGTTACGCCGGCATGCCGAGCGTATTCGCACCCGGCTTGACGGCGCGCGTGCACGCAGCGTCAAATTGGCCCTGGCTCACGGCTGCACATTTGCTGCGGAGCCCGCCGGCCTGTTCGGCTGGGTCGACACGGGCGTCGATACCGATGCGTTGTCCCAGCGCATGCTGGACGAGGGCTACCTGATTGCGCCTGGCGGCTTGTTTCACGCGGCGCGCAAACCCAGCACATTGATGCGCATCAACTTTGCAACCACGCAGGAGGCTGCGTTTTGGAAGGTGTTTGCGCGCTTGCGTGATGCCGTGAGGTAACTTTCCTCCTTCTTTCGCGGCTTGCCCTGGCAGCGCAGGGCCGCCCGCGAAGAAGCGAGCTTGGCGCCGGGTTCGGGCCGCTTGTCTTCGCCACGCTGCCCGCCGGGAGCGGCCGCGACTACGCGGTTATGTCTTCCGCCCGCCATGCTCCGCGTTGGAGTTCACCTGGCTTGTTGCGCCTGGGGAGTTGCTCTTCACTCCCTTTTCTCCTTGTTTTCCTCATCCTCCGGCTTCCCATTGGCGCTGCCCGGCTACCTATCCCCTTTCCAAAATGACACTCGGCTTGGCCGCTAATCTGATAGTCGTTTCCATTGGTTACGGATTAACTCTAATTGATCAGCTACAGACCCGGTTTTAGTTAATTTTCATTAATTTTTTCGAGGCTTCGGGGAGATTTTCAATGTTTTAAGATGTAACTTTCTGTTTTAATTACTATTATTAAAGGTTGAAATTCAACTAAATACGGACATTTATGCGATTTTTCTCACGAAATTTTTGTTTTTATTCACATCTATTGCATCTGTGTGAAGTAATCGAGGCTCTAAAAGTTGATAAGTAACATAAAGTTACGTCTCAAACACATATCGATGCGCATATGTTGCCGGCCCTACATGGATCTGCCTCCGAGCCAGCCATTTGCCGAGAGTCACGAAAGGACGTTACCCATGAAATCTGCCCTGAAACTTTGTATTTTTGCCGTCGGGCTGGTGTTTGGCCAGGCCGTGCTGGCCCAAGCCTCGCCGGTGTCTTCCCAGCTCCTGGCGCAGCGCGTGGAGATGGTGGGCGGCAAGCCCGTGCTCAAGCCTGCCGGCGATGGCAAACCGGGGGATGTCCTGCAGTACAGCGCAACTTACCGCAATACCAGCGCCGCTGCAGCCGGCAAGCTTCTGGCAACCATACCGGTGCCTCCGGGCACCACCTTTATCGCGGCAAGTGCCGAACCTGCACAGGCTCTGGCCTCAACGGACGGAAGCATCTTTGCACCCATGCCGCTGACGCGCATGGTCAAGCAGGCCGACGGCAGCGTGCGCAAAGAGCCCGTTCCCCTGGCTGACTATCGCGCCTTGCGCTGGGAAACCGGCACCTTGGCCGCAGGCGCCAGCACCGTGGTCAGTCTGCGTGTGCGCATCGATTCACCTGCAGCCGCACCGGCTGCGAAACCGTGATGACGGCCAGCTTCCCTCGCAGCTGCGCCTCCCGCCATGCGGGCGGCGCATTTCGCCTTTCCGTTCCCCGTTAATTGTTTGTTGATTCACCGTTGTTAAGTAGCCAGGAGAAAAAGCCATGTATGCCAATCCTTCGAGTCCGCAGCCTTTAGGGTTGCAGCACTTCTTCACCCACTGGATTGTGGGATTGTTTGTCGCGCTTGCGCTGGCTCTGGCCGGCCTGGCGGCCCATGCCGCGCCGCCGCCCGCGGGCACGTCCATCAGCAACCAGGCCTCGGCCACGTACTCGGATGCCTCCGGCATTACGCGCACGGTCACGTCGAACGTGGTGCAGACCACGGTGCAGCAGATTGCGAGCTTGACCCTGGCGGCCAACGGCGCGCAGAACGCGACACCCGGCAGCGTGGTGTACTACCCGCACACCCTGACCAACACGGGTAACGGCACGGACACGTTCAACCTGACCACCAGCAATACCGGTGGCTTCTCGATGGCCAGCGTCCAGATTTTTGCCGACAACGGCAGCGGCACACCAACGGGCCCGGCGATCACTTCGACGGGCGCACTGGCCGCAGGCGGCCTCTTCAAGTACATCGTGGTCGCCACCTTGCCGGGCACGGCTACGGCGGCACAGACCAACACCATCACGGTGACCGGCACCAGCGTATTTGACCCGACGAAAACCCAGTCGAACACCGACGTGACCACGGCCACGACCAACGCAGTCGTCACGCTGACCAAGTCGGCCAGCGTATCCAGCGGCTCCGCCGGCACGGCCATCACCTACACCCTGACCTACACGAACACCGGTAACAGCACGGCCACCGCCGTGGCGATCACCGACGTTCTGCCGGCAGGCCTGACCTATACCGCGGGCTCTGCACGCTGGAGCGTGACGGGCGCCACGGCGCTGAGCGACTCTGGTGCCTCCAGTGGTTCTGCACCCAACACCCTGACTTCGGGCTACACCCTGGGCACCAAGACCCTGCTGGTCACGCTCAACCAGGTAACGGCTGGCCAATCTGGCACCATCAGCTTCGGCGTGACCGTGGCCGGGGGAACTGCACCCGGTGTGCTGAACAACACCGCCACGACGTCCTACAACAACGGCGCTACCACGGTAACGGGCGGCTCCAATACGGTGCCGTTCACGGTGCTGCAGACCGCCGCCGTGACGCTGACCGGCACCACGGTGCCTGGCCCGGCCGCGCCCGGCTCGACGGTAAGCTTCACCAACACGGTGACCAATACCGGCAACGGCTCCGACACCTTCAACATGACGCTGAGCACGGGCAACTTCCCGGCCGGCACGACCTTCCAGCTGTACAAGAGCGACGGCGTCACGCCGTTGGTCGATACGAATAGCGACGGCACGGTTGACACCGGCCCGCTGGCCGCAGGCGCCACCTACAACGTGATCCTCAAGGCCACGCTGCCGCCGAACGCGACCAACACCGGTGCGCCTTTCATCATTACCAAGACGGCCACCTCGGTGTTTGACCCGACCAAGACGGCCACCACCAACGACCAGTTGACCGCCGTGACTGCCGCGGCAGTTGATGCGACCAACAATCTGCCGACCGCCGTGGGTGTGCCCGGCGTGGGTGTGTTTGCCAACGGTGAAGGTGCCGCGCAGGTCACCAACACGCTGAACCCGGGCGCTTCGACGGTCTTCACCATCGTGGCCAACAACACCGGCCCGTCGCCGGACAGCTACAACCTGGGCGCCAGCACGGTGAACACCTTCGCCAGTGTGACGCTGCCCGCTGGCTGGACGGTCAGCTTCCGCGCCGACGGCGGCGTTGGCAACTGCTCGACCACCGGCGCGACCATCACCAACACCGGCTCCGTGGCCGCCGGCGGCAACGTAGTCGTCTGCGCGGTGGTGGGTGTGCCGGCCGGCTTTGCGGCAGGCACCACGCAGCTGTATTTCCGCACGCTGTCGCCCACGTCGAACGCTTCAGACACGCTGCATGACGCGGTGATCGTGAGCGCCGTGCGCTCGGTCACGCTGACGCCCAATGGCGCCGGCCAGACCTACCCAGGCGGCTCCTACGTCTACAGCCACACCTTGACCAATACCGGCAACGTGCTGGAAGGCAACGGCACGGTCAGTACGCTGACCCTGGCCGGCGCCGACAACCAGGCCGGCTGGACTTCCGCGCTGTACTACGATGCCAACGCCAACGGCGTACTCGACGCGACCGACCCTCAGATCAGCAGCACGCTACATGCCGCGGGCGTCCTGCCTGCGGGTCTGGCTCCCGGTGCATCGATCACGGTGTTCAACAAGGTGATCGCTCCTAGCGGCGCAACCCCCGGTGCAGTGGACGCCACGACCATCACGGTCACGACCACCAATGGCAGCTACGCGACGACGGTTCCTGCCGTGGCTACTGCGGTTGACAGTACGACCGTGATCGCCGGCAACCTGACGCTGACCAAGGCGCAATCCCTGGACACGGCTTGCGCTGGCGCCAACGGTGGCACGGTCTACGCGGCAGCTACCCTGAGCGCCCGTCCCAACCAGTGCGTGCTGTACCAGATCACCGTAACCAACGTCGGATCCGCGAACGCGACCTCCGTTGTGGTGTCCGACGCGACACCTAGTTACACCACCCTGAGCAGCGCTGCGGCAAGCACGGTAGGTACCGTGACCGGCCCTTCCGCAGGCGCAGCGGGCACCGTCACCGCGACGATCGGCACCCTGACCCCTGGTCAGTCGGCTGTCGTGACTTTCGGTGTACGCATCAACCCCTAACCCGGGACTGACCTCAAGCGCGGGAAGCGAAAGCTTCCCCGCTTTTCAAAGGGCACGGCCGCGTGCCCTTTGGAAAGCGACGCCCTGTCGAAAACCGAACAACAAGCCCATCAACCATGCTTCCTCGCCCGCTGCGCAAGCTGCTGATCTCCTGCATGTTGCTGCTCTTCTGGGCAGCAGCACAGGCAGCGCCGACCCCGGCGGGGACGGTGATCAGCAACACGGCGACGGCGACTTTTGTGGACGCGGCGACGGGTCTGACGGTTCACCTCAACTCCAACACCGTGAACACCACGGTGGCGACGCTTGAGGCGCTCACGCTGGCATCCAGCCAGAACCTGTTGATCGGCGTAGGTTCGTCATTCACGATCAACCATAACCTTGCCAACACCGGCAACAGCACGACGAACTACCTGATCACGGCCAGCGTTTCCGGCGGCAGCGCCTTCACACCGCTCAATGTCCAGGTGGTGCTGGACGTCAATGGCAACGGTCTGGTGGATGCGGGTGAACCCGTGGTTCCTGCCGGAAGTCCCGTGATGGTTGCCGTTGGCGCCAATGCCGGATTGCTGATCACGGGTCAGATCCCGCCGGGCGCGACGCCTGGCCAGACGGCCCAGATTACCCTGAGTGCGTTGAGCCAGGTCCAGGGGGCCAGCGCGACCAACACCGATACGATCAATCTCACCAATGGTGCGGCAATCCAGGTCAGCTATTCAGCCTCGTCGGCCACCGCTACTCAGGGTGGTGCTCTCAGCTTTACCGCAAGGGCCATCAACAACGGAAACATGGCGGCCAGCCCGGCGAATGTGCTTGTCAATGGCGCACCGGTGGCGCTTTTCATCCTGCGCGCCCCGGTGCCGGTCAACACGGCCTTTGTCTCGGCCCTGCCGTCTACCAGTCCCGGTGCCCAGACGCTGTATCACCTGCTGGGCGGAGCGACCAACAGCTATGTCACGGCAATACCCGGTGGTGCCACGGTGGACGCCGTTGCCTGGGGCATTGCCGCGTTGCCTCAGGGCGGATTGTTCCAGGGAACATTTAATGTCAGCGTGAACGCCAACGCGTCTGGCAATGTGTCGGGCACGGCCTATGCGGACTGGACTGATGCCGCTGCACCGTTGACCACCACCAGCAATATGGTGGTGCTGCCGTTGCCGGCATACGCGGCAGACATCCTTTTCTACAGCAACGCTTCTTATGCCAACCGGACTGCCCTCGGTACGCCGGGCCATCCACTGTTTGTGCAGGCCAATGCCGCTGTGTGCAACGCTGACTCCACGACAGTGGGTACGGTGCCGATCACGCTGGTGAGCCGGCTTACGGGAGATTCAGAGACCTTTACGGCTGTGGAAACCGGCCCCAACACCGGCATCTTCCGCATCATGCCGAACGTTCCCACAGCCAATGCGGCGACGCACATCGTGGCTTCCGGCGACGGCATACTGGAAGTGCTGCGAAACGACACGGTGACGGCCACGATTTCCTCCTGCGGCGGCATCACCGTCTCGGCGACGACCACGCTGCTGGTGGATCCTTCCGGCATCGTGTTCAACTCATCCACCAACCAGCCTGTTGCCGGCGCCACGGTAGCGCTGATCGACGTCACCGGTGCCGGCAATGGCGGGGTTCCCGGTGGGCCAGCCGTCGTGTTCCAGATAGATGGGGTAACGCCGGCTCCCAGCGTTGTCGTGACAGCTGCCGACGGGTTTTATGAATTTCCGCTGGTGGCCAACAGCACATACCGGCTGGTAATCACCCAACCGGCGGGCTTCACCTTTCCATCGCTGCTTCCTGCCGGGGTACAGCCTGCGGGTCGGCTGATCGATACACCGGGCTCTTACGGAGGCAATTTCGTCGTGGCGGGTGCGCCTGTGCATTTCGACGTACCCCTGGATCCTGGTGCGAATGCGGGTGGCCTGTTTATCCAGAAAACAGCCAACAAGAAGACAGCAGAAATCGGGGACTTTGTCGACTATTCGATCAAGCTCAATAACGTCAGTGCGGGGGCGCTCCCCGGTGTTGTGGTCAGCGACAGCCTGCCAGCCGGCTTTGCCTATGTGCGCGGCACGGCACGGCTCAACGGCGTGCCCCTTGCAGACCCTTCAGGCGGTGCGGGTCCCAGCCTTCAGTTTGCGGTGGGTGCCATTGCCTCCGGCTCACAGCCGACGCTGACCTACCGTGTGCGCGTCGGCGTGGGCAGCCAGGGCGGCGACGGTATCAATACGGCGCAGGCCGCCAGCGGAGTGGTGCGGTCCAACCGGTCCAGCGTTCGCGTCCAGGTCGTTGGTGGTGTGTTTTCCAACAAGGCCTATGTGATCGGCAAGGTGTTTGCCGATTGCAGCCGTAATGGTGTGCAGGACGCTGGCGAACCGGGTATTCCGGGCGTTCGGATTTATCTGGAAGACGGCACCTATGCGGTGACGGACGAGGAAGGCAAATACAGTTTCTACGGCCTCGAGCCACGCACCCATATCGCCAAGATCGACAGCATCACATTGCCTGCAGGTGCTTCGCTCCAGGTGCTCAACAACCGGAATGCCCTGGATGCAGCCAGCCGTTTTGTGGACTTGATCAATGGCGAACTCCACAAGGCCGACTTTGCCATCGCCGAATGCACGCCTGCCATTCAGGAGCAGATCGCGCTTCGCCGAAAGGCCTTGGGCAATCCGTCGGAGATCGCCCAGGCTGCAGGCCAGTTGCTGCAGTCCAGCCGTGCAGCCTCGGTGGACAGCCGGACGCTTCCCTCCAGTGGCGTGCTCGGTCTGCCCGGAGCACAGAAAAACAATACTCCCGCAGGTTCGGTGGCACCGCTGCCGGGCACCCTGGGCGCAGTGGGCGATCCGGGCGGACCATACGCGCCTAACGCCCAGGGGTTGCCCAAACCTATTTACACGCCTTTGGAGGTCGCGTCGGAGTCTGTGCCACCTTCCGCGGTTTCCGCTGCCGAATCACTACAGGCAGTCGTTCCACTGGAAGATCTCCTGCCGGAGCTCAATGGTGAAACGGGTTTTGTCGGGCTGGTCAACGAGCAGGTGTTGCCTTCAGCCCAGACCCGCGTCCGGGTGAAAGGCCCGCTAGGCGCCACGTTGGAAGTCACCCTCAATGGGCAACTGGTACCCGCCACGCAGGTAGGCAAGAAGAGCAGTCTTGAGAAGAACCGCGTCGTCGCCTGGGAATACATCGGTGTTGACCTCCGCCCCGGCCGCAACACGCTGGGCGTGCGCGCTGTTGACGGTTTTGGCAATGCGCGTGGAACCGCACAAGTCACGGTTCTGGCTCCGGGAACTTTGGCAAGAATCGAAATCGATGCGCCGAAACAGCTGATTGCTGACGGCGCGACTGCCGTTCCCGTCACCATCTCCCTGCGCGATGCGCAAGGGCTGCCGGTGGTTGTGCGTACCCAGGTGACGCTGCAGGCAAGCCTTGGCCAGTGGCAGACTCCCGACCTGGATGCACGCCAGCCCGGCACGCAGGTCTTTGTTGAAGGTGGTGAGGGCCGCTTTTTGCTGTTGCCACCAGCCCAGCCCGGAAAGGCGGAGCTTGGTATTGCCAGTGGCACCGTCAAGTCTGTGGCGGCCATCGAGTTCATGCCCAACCTGCGGCCCATGATTGCGGCCGGTATTGTGGAGGGCACCCTCAACCTGCGCAGCCTCAATCCTTCCGCATTGCAACCTGCGCAGAGCGGCGATGTTTTTGAACGGCAGATCCGGAGCACGTCGCGCAGCTTTGCGGGCGGCAAGGGCGAAGCGGCTGCGCGGACTGCGCTGTTCCTCAAAGGCAAGGTGCTCGGTTCTTCACTGCTGACGCTGGCCTACGATTCCGACAAGCCTTCCAATACGGCGCTGTTCCGCGATATCCAGCCCAACCAGTTTTACCCGGTGTATGGCGATTCGTCGGCGCGTGGCTTTGACGCCCAGTCCACCGGCAAGCTCTACGTGATGCTGCAAAACGGCACCAACTACGCACTGCTGGGCGACTATTCAACCCAGAGCGACAACGCCGCACGTCAGCTCACGCAATACGCGCGCGCCCTGAACGGTGTCAAGGGCCGTTACCAGGAAGGCGCAGTGACCGTGGAAGGCTTTGCAAGCCGCACGGCGACGACGCAGCTGGTGCAGGAATTCCGCGCCAATGGCACTTCCGGGCCGTTCCGGCTCAACATCAACGGTGTGGTCAATAGCCAGCAGGTCGACATCCTCACGCGCAGCCGCAGCCAGGCGTCGGTCATCGTCAATGACACACCGCTGGCGCAGTTCACCGACTACGAAATCGAACCTTTCAGCGGTCAGCTCCTGCTCAAGACCCCGGTTCCGAGCGTGGACGCCGACCTGAATCCGATCTTCGTGCGGGTTAGCTATTCGGTGGACTCGGGCGGCCCCAAACATACGGTCGCCGGCGCCGATGCGCGCCTGGAAGTCCTTCCGGGTATATCGCTCGGCGCGACGGCGGTGCAGGACACCGACCCCGCCAATCGACAGAACCTCAGCGGACTGAACGTAACGGCGAAGCTGGGCGAAAAGACCGTGGCCACCGGCGAAATCGCCCGCAGCAGTACAGACCTGCAGGGCAACGGCTCAGGCCAGCGCGTGGAAGTCCGCCATGACGACCAGGCGCTGCAGGCGCGTGTCTGGGGTGCGCGCACCAGTGCGGGTTTTTACAACCCCAACAGCGTGCAGTCGGCCGGCCAGTCTGAATACGGCGCAAAAATCGGTTATGCAGTGGATGACAAGAACAGGCTTGTCGCTGAAGCGCTGCGCACTGCCAACAGCGTGACAGGCGCGGCACAAACCGGCGCGGACCTGAAGCTCGAACACAGCCTGCCCGGAAATGTGAAGGTGGAAGTTGGCGTGCGCTATAGCAGCGCCAACACCGCCGCTGCGCTTTCCGGTCCGGCCTTGCCTGGCAGTAGCGTTCCGGTGACGCCTTCCGCCACGGCGCTGGCTTCAGGCTCGTCCGAGGAGGTGGGTTACACCACGGCGCGGGTCAAGGTGACGGTGCCGGTTCCGGATGTGCCCCAAGCCGACGTCTACGGCCTGGCCGAATACGCGATCGACGGCAGCGGCGGCCGGGAGGTCGGCGTCGGCGGAAACTATGCCATTAATTCCACAACGCGCCTGTATGCGCGCCACGACTTCATCAATAGCCTCAAGAGCATTTACACGCTCAATGCGTCGACTTCGCAATACACCACCGTTGCCGGCCTCAACACAGAACTGCCGGACAGCACGCAGCTGTTCAATGAATACCGCATGGGTGACAGCATCAACGGCCGCAGCAGTGAAGCAGCCGTTGGCCTGCGCAGGCTCTGGCGCCTGGACAACGGCGTCGGCCTGACAGCCAGCTTGCAACGCATCAAGCCGTTGTCGGGTGTGACCATTGACGATTCCAGCGCCGTCACCATCGGAGCCGACTACACGGCCGCGGCCACCTGGAAAGCGTCCGGCCAGGTGCAGTGGCAGACATCGACCACTTCGAGCAGCTGGCTGCTGACGGGCGCGCTGGCCAACAAGCTGGACGAAAGCTGGACCCTGCTCAATCGCGGCCTCTACAGCGAGCAGACCAACCTCGGCGCCACGGGCGGTAAGCGTGAATTGATTACAGCCCAGTCCGGCGTGGCCTATCGCCCGGTGAGCACTGACGTGTGGAATGCGCTGGGTCGTATCGAATACAAAAAGGACTCGGACAGCACCCTGGGCCCGGGTGTCAGCCGCGATGAGTCCGGGCTGATTCTTTCCACCCACCTCAATATCCAGCCCAGCCGCAGCTGGGTGACGAGCGCACGCTATGCCGCCAAATGGGGCCGCGACAAGTCCAACGGCATTAGCAGCCGCTCCTTTACACAGTTGATCGGCGGCCGCTCCACCTGGGACCTTACCGAGCGCTGGGACGTCAGCCTGCAGGCCTACCGCATGTGGGGTAACGGCGCTGCGGAGACCGCGGTGGGCGTGGAAGTCGGCTACCTGGCCTGGAAAAACATGTGGGTGTCACTGGGCTACAACATCAAGGGTTTCAGGGCCGCTGACCTGGCGGGCGAAGCCTACACCCAGCGCGGTGTCTACCTGCGTGTACGCTTCAAGTTTGACGAGAATGTGTTCGAACCGGCTGGCACGGCCACTGCCTCACCTTCCAACACGGCGGGTCCCAAATCATGATGTTCTTTCAGCGTCCAGGCGTTTCCTCTTTTGCCCATGACTTGCGTCCGCAGTCGTGCACGGCGGGCCGCATGGCATGGGCCGCCGTCATCATGCTGGTGGCTGCGCCGTGGGCAATGGCGCAGACGACCTTTAACTACACAGGCGCGTTGCAAACCTATACCGTGCCGGCGGGTGCTGGCGGCGTGATCATCCAGGCCAACGGCGCTGGCGGCGGCAGCGGCGGCAATGACTTGAACGGCGACGGCGGCGCCGGCGCCGCGGGTGCACGGGCCACCGGCACTTACTACATCGCTCCCGGCACCGTGCTCAATGTGGCCGTCGGACAGGGTGGCCGGCCCGGCAACACATCGCAAGGTGCTTTTACCTGCGCCAACGCGGCGGGCGCGGGCGGCCTTGCGGGCGGTGCTCCGGGCTGGGCCGGCGGCTCCGGTGGCCAGGCCGGCTGCAGCGGCTGGTCCGGCGGCGGTGCCGGCGGCGGTGCCGCCAGCGTGGTGGCCACGGCCGCCAATGCCAGGCTGATCATCGCCGGCGGCGGTGGCGGCGGGCAGGGCGGCGCGCTCGACGTGCCGGGCCGCGCCGGCCTGCCGGCAGCGATAACGATCGGCACCTTGCAAGGCGGGGCCGGCACCGCCGGCACGACGCGTGTCGGCGACGGTTCTGGCGGCGGCGGTGGTGGCGGCGGTTGTGCGGCCGGTGTGGGTGGCGCGGAACTGGTGGACAGCAGCGGTGCCAACGCCACCCGCCAGGCCACGGGAGGCGGCTCCTGCCGCGACACGGTGCTGATTTCAGCCTTCACCGCGAGCGCCTCGGCGGGCGGCGCGGGCGGCGCTTCCGTCACCGGCACAGCGCCGGGTACCGGCAATCCCGGTGGCGACGGCTCCGTGACCATCACGCCCATCTACCCCACGCTGACCGTCACCAAGTCGCAGCCCAGCCCTGCGTTGCAGGTGGGCATCAACAGTGTCTACACCCTCACTGTGGCGACCACCACCACGACACCGGCCTTTGTCGCGCGGGTGGTGGACCAGCTCCCTGTCAACATGACCTACGTCAGCAGCAGCGGCACCGGCTGGACCTGCTCGACCGCGGCCAATGCCGGCGGCACGCTGGTGACCTGCAATTTCGTTGGCACCATCACAGCCAGCGGCGGCACCTCGACGCTGCAGATCACGGCAAGACCGACGAGCAACATCACGGTCACCAACTACACCGCCGTAGACCCGGCCGGCGGCACCAGCCCACCGACCCCGACCACTTGCACGGCTGCCAACACGCCGAGTGCCGGCTGTGCTGCGCCCGTGGTCAGCGCAGTGGCCCTGGGTTTCGGCGGCAACGTTTACAGCGACCCCAACCACAACAGCAATCTGGACGCAGGCGAGGCCGGCATAGGCGGAGCCAGCGCACTGTGGGTCAAGCTTGCGCCACGCACGGGCGGCACCTGCACGGGGCCGGCCACCGTGGCTGCCTCGGTCAACCTGACCACCGGCGCTTACAGCTTCACCAACATACAGCAGGGCAACTATTGCCTGATCGTGGATGGCAATAACACCCTGAGCGACATCGCGGCTGCGTATCCGGCCGGCTTGATCGGTACGCAGAACCCCACCGGCGTGATTCAGTTCAGCATCGTGGGCGCGCCGCCCCCACCGCAGAATTTCGGCCTGTACAACGGCAGCACGCTGAGCGGCAACGTGTTCGCCGACAACGGCGCGGGCGGCGGCACCGCCAACAACGGCGTGAAGGCCGGGACGGAGCCCGGCCTGGCCGGCATTACCGTCAATGCCATGCAGGGTGCGACGACGGTGGACACCGAACCCACGGCCAGCGATGGCAGCTTCATTCTGTGGATTCCAGGTGCCACCAGCGGTACCGTGGTCCTCACGCCCGTGCTGCCGTCCGGCTATACCGCCACCGGCGGCTCGGCGGGCACCACGGGCGGCACTTACACCCGCCCCAGCGTGAGCTACACCGCCGGCTCCGGCCTGACCCGGACCGGCATCAGTTTCGGCATGGTGGCACCCAACACCTTGGGTCCCAACGGCGCACAAACCGCCCAGCCCGGCACGGTCGTGTTTTACGCCCACACCTACACCGCCGGCACCGGCGGGCAAGTCACCTTCTCGATGGCCAACACCGCCACGCCGGCCAGCCCTGCGTGGAGCCAGGTGCTGTATCAGGACAGCAATTGCAACGCGGCGCTGGAGGCCAGCGAGGCGCAGGTCACCACAGTTCTCACCGTCACCGCCGGGCAGACCGTCTGCCTCATCGTCAAGCAGTTCGTACCCGCAGGCGCCGGGCAGGGGGCGCAGAACAGCGTAACCCTGAGCGCCGCTTTCAGCTACACCAATGCCAGCCCGGCGCTCAGCGTCAGCACCCTGCTTGTCACCGATATCACCACCGTCGGCCAGGCTGGCGACCTGTCGCTGGCCAAGCTGGTGAGCAACGTCACCCAGGCCATTGCAGCGGCCACCAGCGTGAACGCCAGCCCTGGCGACACCCTTCAGTACACGCTGACGGCCACCAACAACGGCACGCAGGCGCTGTCCACGCTGTTTGTGAGCGACTCGACACCGGCGTTCACCGGCTTCGTCTCAACCGCCTGCCCGGGCGTGCTGCCGACGGGTATTACGGGCTGCGTTGTGACCACGCAACCGGCCGTGAACGCGCAGGGCGCGCTGAAGTGGACTTTTACCGGTTCGCTGGCCTCCGGGGCCCAGATCGTTGTCACTTATCGCGTCAAGGTCGACCAGTAAGCTTGTTGATGAGGAAGAAGGCTGCTGCCCTGGGACAATTGGTTGATGGTCTTCTCGTTCCGGCCAATAAGGACGGGCGCAAGCAGCTATCAAATTAATAGCTGCTTGCGCCCGTCCTTATTGGCCCCGGAGCCGGATTCTTCATCAATATTCCCGCTGATCGGACACGCTTGTCAGGCGGCTTTGGGCTGTGACCGGGCATTCCGGTCAGGCACTCTTGCCGCGCATGATGGCAGCCGATACATCCGCGGTTGTTTCGGCATAGCGCTTGAACTCCATGGTGTAGGTCGCACGGCCCTGCGTGAGCGAGCGCAAGGTGGTGGAATAGCCGAACATCTCCGACAGTGGCACTTCCGCGCGTACCAGCTTGCCGCCGCCGCCCGCGATGTCTTCCATGCCCTGCACCATGCCGCGGCGTGATGAGAGGTCGCCCATCACGTTGCCCATGAAGTCCTCGGGCATTTCGACCTCGACCGCCATCACGGGCTCCAGCAGCACCGGCTTGGCGCGGCGCATGGCTTCCTTGAAAGCCAGGGAGCCGGCCATGCGGAAAGCGTTTTCGTTGGAGTCGACGTCATGGTAGGAGCCGAACACCAGCGTGGCTTTCACATCGACCACCGGGTAGCCCGCCAGCACGCCGGCCTTGAGCGTTTCGACAATGCCTTTGTTCACGGCCGGAATGTATTCGCGCGGGATCACGCCGCCCTTGATGGCGTCGACGAACTCATAGCCCTTGCCAGAAGGCTGCGGCTCCAGGTTGATCACTGCGTGGCCGTACTGCCCGCGCCCGCCCGACTGCTTGATGAACTTGCCTTCGACATCGTTCACCGCCTGCCGGATCGTTTCACGGTAGGCCACCTGCGGCTTGCCCACATTGGCCTCGACGCTGAACTCGCGCTTCATGCGGTCGACCAGAATTTCCAGGTGCAACTCGCCCATGCCCGAGATGATGGTTTGGCCCGACTCCTCGTCGGTGTGCACGCGAAATGACGGGTCCTCCTGCGCCAGGCGGTGCAACGCGATTCCCATCTTTTCCTGGTCGGCCTGGGTCTTCGGCTCCACGGCTTGTGAGATGACGGGTTCAGGGAACACCATCTTCTCCAGAATGATGACGTGGGCCGGGTCGCATAGCGTGTCGCCGGTGGTCGCCTCTTTCAGGCCCACGGCGGCGGCGATGTCGCCGGCGTACACCTCCTTGACCTCGTTGCGTTCATTGGCGTGCATTTGCAGGATGCGGCCCAGGCGCTCGCGCTTGCCCTTGACGGGGTTGTAGACCGTGTCGCCGGCCTTGACCACGCCCGAGTAAACGCGAAAGAAAATCAGTTGACCGACATAGGGGTCAGTCATGATCTTGAAGGCCAGCGCGGAGAAGGGCTCGTCGTCTTTCGGATGGCGCTCGGCCTCACCGTCGTCTTCGGTATGGCCCAGTATGGCAGGCACGTCTACAGGCGAAGGCAGGTAGTCGATCACCGCGTCCAGCATCGCCTGCACGCCCTTGTTCTTGAAGGCGCTGCCGCACAGCATGGGCACGATCTCGTTGGCGACCGTGCGCTGGCGCAGGCCCTGCTTGATTTCGTCCTCGCTCAGGGCTTCGCCCGCCAAGTACTTGTTGAGCAACTCGTCGTTGGCTTCGGCGGCCGCTTCAATCATCTTCGTGCGCCATTCATTGGCGGTGTCCACCAGGTCTGCAGGGATATCACCGTATTCAAAATGCAAGCCCTGGCTGGTGTCGTCCCAGATGATGGCCTTCATCTTGACGAGGTCGACCACGCCCTGGAAGTGGTCCTCGGCGCCGACCGGAATCTGCACCGGGACAGCCACGCCCTTCAGGCGCTCGCTGATCTGGCGCTGCACGCGGAAAAAGTCCGCGCCCACGCGGTCCATCTTGTTGACGAATGCCAGGCGCGGTACCTTGTATTTGTTGGCCTGGCGCCAGACGGTTTCTGACTGCGGCTGCACGCCGCCCACGGCGTCATATACCATCACCGCGCCGTCGAGCACACGCATGGAGCGCTCCACCTCGATGGTGAAGTCCACGTGGCCGGGAGTGTCGATGATGTTGATGCGGTGCTCGGGGTAGTTGCCGCCCATGCCTTTCCAGAAGGCAGTGGTCGCTGCCGAGGTGATGGTGATGCCGCGCTCCTGCTCCTGCTCCATCCAGTCCATGGTGGCCGTACCTTCATGGACTTCGCCGATCTTGTAGTTCACACCGGTGTAAAACAGGATGCGCTCGGTCGTGGTGGTTTTGCCGGCATCAATGTGCGCACTGATGCCGATGTTGCGATAACGCTCGATAGGGGTGTGGCGGGGCATGACGAACTCCTTTTTGTGCCGGCCAGCGCGTGTTGGAGTTGTGGCGTGGCCGGGCTCGCCAGTTTGCGCCAAAGCGCCGGTTTTTGCTCGGTTTTCCCCGAGCACCCACGTCAGGTGTGGGCCCTGCCGTCAGCCCGCATGCAGCATTTGCGCCATAAAGGCAGGCAAAGGCCTGCCGTCGGACAGCAGGTATTTCGCCATGGGGATCACCGTGCTCTGTACCGAAGGCCGCGCACTCATCCTGTCGCGCCATGCCAGCAGCAGCGGCGTAGCCGGTGTGAGGGGCGCGCCCTGGCGTTCGCCAAACACCATCGCCATATACAGCGCGATGTCGGCGAACGAGAAGGTTTCCATCATGAACTCCCGGCCAGCGAGGAGCTTCTCAAGCCATGTGTAGAAGTCCTGCGCGCCGGCAATCGCAGTGACGGCTTGCGGGTCGTTCAGGTCGTGCTGCAAGCCCATGAGCCGGATGATATGGGGAAAGTAAACCTCGTCCGACATATGTTCCATCTGCCGGGCTCGCGCACGGGCGGCAATGCTGACGGGCCACAGCGCAGGCTCGGGCTGCAGGTCTTCCAGGTACTCCAGGATCTGCGTCGAGTCGAACAGCTCCAGGTCGCCATGGATCAGTACAGGTACCTGCTTTTTGGGATTGATGCGCACTACCTCCGGGTGCTTGGGCGAGTAGCCCTCGGTCTGCGTGAAGGGCACCATGACGATATCCAGCGGTATGCCTTTTTCAAACGCGGCGATCTGCACCTTGGCGCCGAACATGCTGAGGCGGGCTGAATAGAGACGAATCGCGGGCGTTTTTTCTGTAGGAGTGTGTGGCATGGGTGGGTGAGTTTCGTGGTGATGGGCGTTTGTTCAATGACTATCACGTGGAGGGCGGCGGCTCTCGGTCAAACAGGCCGGGTGCGCCGCCGATCTCGGCGCCTTCAATCAGTAGCATGCGCAGCTTGGTCGAGACACCACCAGGTGCGGAAAAGCCGCCCGACTGCGCGCCAGCCGCCAGAACGCGGTGACAGGGCACGATGATGGGAAACGGGTTGTGCCCCAGCGCCTGACCCACGGCACGCGCCGAGCCGGGTTCACCAAGCTCGGTGGCGATGTCGCCGTACGTGCGGGTCTTGCCTGGAAGAATCTCCTGCGCAATCGCGTACACCCGGCGGTTGAAAGAGGGGACGTGACGCAGATCCAGTGTGCAAAAGCGCAAGTCACGGGCCTCACCCGCCAGCAGGGCTGTCATGGCATCTATGGCCAATTGCATGCCGCGCGGCGGCGCGGCAGGAGCCAGCTGCGCAAACTCCCTGTGCAAACGGGACAGCATGCGACTCTCCGATGTTTCGGGCAGCCGCACGGCTGAAATCCCGTGTGCATTCCACACCAGCGCGCACTGCCCAACGGCAGTGCCAAAAAGTGCGAAGGCGTGAAGTTCACTGTCTGCGGCCATGGTGTCCGACATGCTACACGCGACCGGTATCTGGGGTTTGAGGCGTTTCGACATTGGAAGATCGGCGCTGCGACGGCGGCAAAAAAATCCGTCGCATGTACCGAAACGAAGTGAGCGAATCTCCAGCGCCAATTGGATGGAGTTTCCTCATGTGTTGCTGGCCAGACGTAGGCACGCGTAAGGTCTGTTGTTCTTGCCGCATCGTCAATGCAAACTGGTGAATGTAAGAATTAATTTCGTTACCTATCTTGCACACCACTGAAGCTTTTAATTTTCTGCAGACGTACCATGCGTTCTTTTTGAAGGAACTCACAATGGCAACACCGTTCTTTGGCAAGCGAGAAAACGAGACACCAACGGGCTTGCGTCATGGCCCGGGAAATGGTTATGGGACCACGGGCACGTCCAGTGCTTCCGGCGCGCTGCAGTCGGGTGCATCGTCCTCAAATGTGAACCAGCAAAACACCGCCAAGGCGGTCAATGAAGCGCCTGCGAGCACGGGAAAAGAAGGCGGCAGCAAGTTGACGGTCGGCCCCAACATCAAACTCAAAGGCGTGGAGATCACGGACTGCGATACGCTGGTGGTCGAAGGCCTGGTGGAGGCCACCATGGATTCGCGTGTGATCCAGATTGCCGAGCAGGGGGCGTTCAAGGGCTCCGCAGAAATCGACGTGGCGGAAATCCGTGGGGAATTCAACGGCAACCTTACAGTGCGGCAGAAACTGGTGATTTACTCGACCGGGAAAGTCACGGGCATCATCCGCTACGGCAAGCTGGTGATTGAAGAAGGCGGCCAGCTCTCAGGCGAAATCCTGTTCGGTGCGCTGGCTGCGGCCAAGCCGGCGAGCGTGGTCAAACCAGGTTTGCAGGCGGTGTAGGAGACTTAAAGCAACAACAGGGCGCGTTTCTAACGCGCCATCGAAACCTCCATATCACCTCCCTGTTGCTCGCGGCAGGAAGGTGATGCGGAGTTTTTGTATTTGCGGTTCGGGCTACAGCCACCGGAACGCCAGCGGTATCAGTGCGGACGCCAGAACCACCTGCAGGCCCAGCGCCAACCCGGCGTAAGCGCCTGCGTCGGCGTTGACCTGCAAGGCCCGCGCGGCGCCCAGCCCGTGAGATGCCGTGCCCAGCGCAAAACCACGCGCGGCCCAGCCCGCTGCGTCTACGGGAATTCGCAGGGCGTCAAACAGGTATTTGCCGCAGAGCGCACCCACGAGGCCAGTGACCACGGCAAACACAGCCGCCAGGGCGGGGATCCCGCCGATCTTTTCCGCAATACCCATGGCGACCGGTGCGGTGACAGATTTGGGCGCGAGCGACAAGGTAACTTCGGCGGGCAAGCCTGCGGCCCACCCCAGCAACAATGCCGATCCGCTGGCCGCAGCACCACCGGCCAGGGCGGCAAGCAGCAGCCGGCCCCAGCGCCTGCGCAGTTCTTCGCGCCGCAACCACAGGGGCCATGCCAGTGCCACCACCGCAGGGCCGAGCAGAAAATGGATGAACTGGGCGCCCGCAAAATAGGTGGGGTAAGGCACGCCGGTGGCCAGCAGGGTGCCGGCCAGGCAGATGACCGTCCACAACACGGGATTGGCCCAGGGCGCTTGTCCGAGACGAGCGTAAACGGCTTGCGCGAGCACATACACCACGAGCGTCGCGGTCAAGCCAAACAGGGGTGTGGCCGACAGGTAGACCCACAACTCCACAAATTTAGGCATGTGGAGGCTCCTGGGGAGGTGTGTCGCTGCGGTCCCGCAGCAGGTGCAGCATTAGCACGGTCACGAGCAAACCCGCCAAAGTGGACGCCACCACGACCAGCAGCATGCGTGCGCCGTACTGGCTGACCAGTGAAAGATGGGTCATCACCCCAACGCCGACAGGTACAAAGAGTAACGAAAGGTGCGAGAGCAGGAAGTCTGCGCACACTGCCACAGGGCCGCGCACCGTGTCTGACTGGAGGCCGAGCAGAAGCAAAACCATGCCAATCACGGGGCCCGGAAACGGCAGGGAAAAACCGCGAGAAAGAAGTTCCCCCGCGGACTGAAAGACGAGTAACCAGGCTAAACCCCGCAACGCTGTCATGGCATGGTTTCCACGGCAGGTGAGTGCACTCCCGATGCGAGGGCATCGCCCGGAATTGCCGGAATGGTCATGGCAATATTTATTCTGGAAAGTTTAAGGACTGGCAAAAAGATCCCCTTGCGGCCACTCCCGTACCGCATTGGCTGCGCCCCACAGTGCCTGGTCGATATCTTTGAAGAAGGCGCGGCGCCCGGATGGGTCCGGCCTGGAATTGAAGGCCACCACCCATGCATAGCCTTGCCGGGTCCGAAGTGCCAGGGTCTGCAGGCCCGGCTGGCTGCCTGTGTGCCACCAGTTATCGCCCTTGTCACTCCTGACGACGTGGATGCCTGCCGCATAAAAGCTGCGCGGATTGCCATCTTTTTCCAGCGTCGGCTCGCTGCGCATGGTTTGCAACGATTCCTCATTCAGAAGGCGTTTTCCCCGTGCGCCGTCGATCGCCAGGAAAAACTTCAGCACATCTGTTGGCGTCGCGATCCAGGCGCCAAGCGCGTCCATGTTTTCGACGGAGTAGGAGCCGTAAGGACTGGGTACATTCGCGTTCGTGACACCCGGTGCGCCCCGCTGCAGCGGCTCTCCGGGATACGCGTAGTACTTCGTCTCGCCCTGCCGGCTCCCGGTGCTGCTTGCGACCTGAAAGCCTTTGCCGGTGGACGGCATCAGAAACTCCCGGCTGCTGAAGGCGCGGTAGGATTCGCCGGTGACGATTTCCACAACCCTTCCGAGCATGCAGTAACCGGTATTGGAATAGGCGAAGCGCTCGCCGGGCGTGAAGTCCAGCTTGTCCTGCAGGGAATCCCGGATGATCGCATCGCAGGTGACGGGCGCAACGCCTTGCCGGCGGGCTACGTCCCTGAGCCGGGGCTGAAAAAACGGATCACCCGAGCGCTCGCGATCGAACCCGCCTGAATGCTGAAGCAGGTGCCGGATGAGGATGTCCTTGGCGCGCGGGTCAGCGGGGGAGCCGGACGCTATCCCGGCTCTCTCGAAAAGGGGTAGCACCGGGTCGTCCAGTTTCAGCTTTCCATCCTCTGCCAGCTTGAGCACCATGACCGCCGTCAAGGTCTTGTTGATGCTTCCCATGCGGAACAGGGTTTGCGGCGTCATGGCGTCCGGCTTGTCCCTGTCGGCATAACCGTAACCTTTGGCAAGGAGCAGCTTGCCGTCCTTTGCCACGGCCAGGCTGGCGCCCGGGACATCGTGTTTTTTCATGACCTCCAGCATGGCCCTGTCGAAGGGTTCGAGGTGGGGCAGTGACTGCCCTGCCTCGAGGCACCAGCCCCACTGCGGGACGAACGCCAGCAAGGCGACCGACAGGCCGCGAGAGAGTTGGCAGCGTATGGTGGGAAAACCGCTGGACGGTACTGCATGCATTTTTTTTGCTTGGGTTGTCCGCGCAATCTACGAGGTTGCCAGGCGACTGCGTCGTTCGCCTAAAAGCGCGGTAAGTCGGGGTGCTTGATCTGCCCGCCGCGTACCAGCATTTTTCCGTATTCGGCGCAACGGTTCAGCGTCGGGATCACCTTGCCTGGGTTGAGCAGGCTTTTGCTGTCGAACGCGCGTTTGACACCGAACATCTGCTCGTTTTCTTCAGCGGAGAACTGCACGCACATGGAGTTGAGCTTTTCCACGCCCACGCCGTGTTCGCCCGTCACGGTGCCGCCCATCGCGACACTGGTTTCCAGAATGTCTGCGCCGAAGAGTTCGCAGCGGTGCAACTGGTCGGGGTCGTTGGCATCGAACAGGATCAAGGGGTGCAGGTTCCCGTCGCCCGCGTGGAACACATTGGCGCAGCGCAACTGGTATTTCTTTTCCATCTCTGCGATAGCCAGCAGGATGTCGGCCAGGCGCTTGCGCGGGATGGTGGAGTCCATGCACATGTAGTCGGGGCTGATGCGTCCCGATGCGGGGAAGGCGTTTTTGCGGCCGCTCCAGAAGCGCAGACGTTCAGCTTCGTTCTGGCTCACGGCAATGGCGGTGGCGCCACAGCGGCGCAGCACATCGGTCATGCGGCCGATTTCTTCTTCAACTTCTTCCGGCGTGCCATCGCTTTCGCACAGCAAAATGGCTTCGGCGCTGAGGTCGTAGCCGGCGTGCACAAAGTCTTCCACTGCGGCCGTCATCGGCTTGTCCATCATCTCAAGGCCGGCGGGAATGATGCCCGCGGCAATCACGGCGGCTACGGCATCGCCGGCTTTGCGCAGTTCGTCAAAGCTGGCCATGATGCAACGCGCCAGTTGGGGCCTGGGTATCAGTTTCACCGTCACTTCAGTGGTCACGGCCAGCATGCCTTCGCTTCCGATGATGATGCTCAGCAGGTCATAGCCTGCTCCATCGAGTGCATCACTGCCGAATTCAACTTCCTCTCCTTCAATGGTGAAGCCTCTGACCTTGAGCACGTTGTGTACCGTCAGCCCGTACTTGAGGCAATGCACGCCACCCGAGTTCTCGGCCACGTTGCCGCCTATGGTGCAGGCTATTTGGCTGGAAGGGTCGGGCGCGTAATAAAGGCCCAGCGGCGCGGCCGCTTCGGAAATGGCGAGGTTGCGCACGCCGCCCTGCACCACGGCCGTGCGGCTGATGGCGTCGAGTTTGAGAATCTTGTTGAACTTGGCCAGCGATAGCGTGACGCCCAGCTTGTGCGGCATGGCGCCGCCGGAAAGCCCGGTGCCGGCGCCGCGCGCGACCACAGGCACTTCCAGCGCATGGCAGCTCTTGAGCACGGCCTGCACCTGGTCATAGGTCTCGGGCAAAGCCACAACCAGCGGCCGCTGGCGGTAGGCGGTCAGGCCGTCGCACTCGTAAGGTGTGGTGTCTTCGTTGTTCCACAGCAGGGCATGAGCCGGCAACACCGCCCGCAGCGCTCGCACGACCTGCGACTGCCGTTCCGAGCGTTCAAGCTGGCTTTGCTGTTTGAGCGAGGCGGGGGCGTTCATGGTCTGTCTGGCTCCGGGGTTGAAACCAGACTGTAGGGCAAGCGGCGGCGGCCGGGTTGAAGAAATTTAATGCCGGGTGTGAAATGCCGGCCGCCAGAATCCGCTCAAAACGGGAAGAGCTTCAAGACTTCGTTCCCGGAGCCTTGCCGGCGCCGGGCGTGTCGTAAAACTTGACCTTGCCGGTCTTCACGTCGTACATGGCCCCCACGATCAGGATTTCTCCCTTTTGCTCCATCTCGCGCAGGATGGGGCTCTTCTCGCGAATCGTTTCCACTGTGAGATGCACATTGCTCTCCGCCACCATCTCGACAAAGGCATAGTTCTTGGACGTGCGGTCCTTGATGTCGGCGGAGACCAGGTTCGCGGCCGGCTTGATTTTGCCGATGAGTCCCGTCAGGTTGCCCAATTGGGCGTCGTCGCAAGCACCCTTGATGGCGCCGCAGCTGGTGTGACCCATCACCACCAGCAGTTTGGCACCCATGACTTTGTGCGCGAATTCCAGGCTGCCCAGGATGTCTTCGTTGACGATGTTGCCTGCCACGCGTGCGTTGAAAAGGTCACCTATGCCCTGGTCAAACACAATCTCGGCCGGTGCGCGCGAATCAATGCACGACACCACGCTGGCCAGCGGAAATTGGCCGTCCGCCGTGGCCTTCATTTCCTTGAGGTAGTTCTGGTGGCGCGGCTTGCCGGAAACGAAACGCGAATTACCGGCCTTGAAGCGCGACAGGATTTGCGTGGGCGTCACGGCTTCCTGGCATGCCTTGGCGTCCTGGATGGTACAGAAGGTGCCGGGTTTGACAGCCTTGGCTGCGGCGGCCTTGCCTTCGGCGTGAACCGCAGGCGAAAGTGCGAGCATGGAGAGCAGGATGCCGGCCACGCCGGCGGCCAATTGATTTTTCCTCATAAGAATTTCCCTCGTTGAACAGGTTGGTTTTTTTGACTATGTGCAGTCGGCCGGACCCTCACCCGGTATCACTGCCAGCCCATCATAGGCATGAGCCGGTACGGACGCAAAACCACCTATCGGACGGCGTCAGGAGCGTTAATGCTGTTGCAAGTCAAAAGGCCTTGAGCAAGGCACAAAACGCTGGCGGGTACGTCCCCGTCAAGGCTTTGAAATGCCGAGTGGCGGCCTTCTCGCTAACGGCCCTGGGGTTCTAACCCAGGCTTTTGCGCAGCCAGTCGGCAAAAGCCGCGCATTCCCAGCGGTCCATGGTGCCGGTGCGCCAGCACAGGTAATGTGCGTGCGGGCTGGGAATATTACCGGCGAACACGGCGTTGCTGCCCAGGCGCACCAGCGAGCCGTTTTCCAGCCAGGGCGCGCCCAGTTTGAGACGTATCAACGCGATGCCCATGCCGGCCGCGGCGGCATCGCACATCAGACCGATGTCGTTGAACTGGGAGCCGTCGGCGGGTTCGGGCCAATCAAGTTTGTGGGCGGCAAACCAGGTGCGCCAGGGTTCCAGCGGCGAGCGCAACAGGCTTTCGCCTTCGAGATCTTCAGCCGCCTCAAAGGGGCCGTGTTCGCGCACAAAAGCCGGTGAGGCGAGTGGCGCGACCTCGTCCTTGCTGAGGCAGACGTGCTCCAGGTCCGCATAGCGGCCGGTGCCGAAGCGCACGATGAGGTCGGCATCCTCGGCCACCACGTCCAGCAGCGGGATGGACACCTGCAGCGTCAGGTCGATTTCAGGATAGGCATCGGTGAACTGGCGCAGGCGCGGAATCAGGATGGAACGTGCGAACGTGGGCGTGACCGCCAGCCGTAACTTGCGCTTGCCGGCGGTAGTACTTTGCCCGGCCGCACCGGGAAATTTCTGCAGTGTGGCCAGGCCTTCGCGCACGTGCGCCAGGTATTCGCTGCCTTCGGTGGTCAATGAAAAATCGGCACGGCCAAACAGCTTGGTGCCTATGATCTGCTCCAGCTGCTTGACGCGGTGGCTGACCGCGCTGGGCGTGACGCAAAGCTCCTCGGCCGCCTGCGTCACGCTGCGCAACCGCGCCAGCGCTTCAAAGGTCAGCAGGCACTGAATGGGCGGGATTCGGGCAGGAGTAGCCATGTCTACTGGTGAACGCTACACGTCGTTTGCGACGCTTCTTTGCAAGCAGGGGCCGCGGGACCGGCTTTGCCGGACCGCAGGCGTAGCGGCCCCCTCGGGGGGCAGGAAGCTACACGCAGTGAGCGACCGTGGGGGCTCATGGTTATTTAAAGATGACAGTCTTGTGGCCGTTCAAAAGCACACGATGTTCACTGTGCCACTTGACGGCGCGTGCAAGTACCCGGCTTTCGGTGTCCTTGCCGCGGGCGGTCAGGTGTTCGACGGTGTCCTTGTGATCAACCCGGGTCACATCCTGTTCGATGATCGGGCCTTCATCAAGGTCTGCCGTGACGTAATGCGCCGTCGCGCCTATCACCTTCACACCGCGTTCATGTGCCTGGTAATACGGTCTGGCGCCCTTGAAGCTCGGAAGCATGCTGTGGTGGATATTGATGGCACGCCCCGAGAGTGATCCGCACATCTCGTTGCTGAGTACCTGCATGTAGCGTGCCAGCACGACCAGCTCGGCACCTTCTGCCTCGATGATCTCAAGCTGCTTCGCCTCGGCCTGCGCCTTGGTGGCCGCCGTCACCGGGATGTGATGGAAAGGAACGTTGTAGCTTGCAGCCAGCTGGTAAAAATCTCGGTGATTGCTGATGATGGCGCGCACATCCAGCGGCACCATGCCGGACTTCCAGCGAAACAGCAGGTCGTTGAGGCAATGGCCGTCGCGGCTGACCATGATCACGGTACGCATGGCTGCTTCTGTCGAGTGAAGCTTCCACTTCATGCTGAAAGGTGAGGCGAATGCTTCGAGTTGCGTCTTCAGTTCTTCCTGGGTCAGCTGGTCGCAGGCAAACTGAACCCGCATGAAGAAAAGGCCGGTGTCATGGTCGTTGTATTGCGCGGCTTCTTCAATATTGCCGCCGTTCTGCAACAGGAAACCAGAGACAGCGTGAACAATGCCCATACGGTCCGGGCAGGACAGGGTAAGGATATAAGCGTGATTCATAGGGGGTGAATTGTCGCAGGTGAAGGCTGTGTCTGCCCGGCCGGCGGGCAATTGAAGGTGCAGGGCGGCGGCAAGAGTGCCAGAATGCAAGATCAAGCGCTGCTATCCCAGCTTCACACCTTTCGACGCAGGAAACCACCATGGCCTACCAGAATTTCAACATGGAGCACCAATGGCTCCCGTTCACGCCCAACCGCAGCTTCAAAAAAGACCCGCGCGTGTTTGTGGCCGCAGACGGCATGCATTTCACGACGCACGACGGGCGCCAGGTGATCGACGGTATTTCCAGCCTGTGGTGCGTGGGCGCCGGCCATAACCGAAAGCCCATCAACGAAGCCATCAAGAAGCAGCTCGATACGCTGGACTACGCGACCGCTTTCCAGGCCAGCAACGATCAGGCCTTCAAGGCCGCCGAGATCATCGCGGGTATGGCGCCCGGCGACCTCAACAAAGTGCTGTTTTGCAATTCGGGCTCGGAGGCCGCGGACACGTCGTTGAAGGTCGCGCTGGCTTACCACCGTGCGCGGGGCGAAGGCCACCGTAATGTATTCATCGGCCGTGAAAAGGGCTACCACGGCGTTGGCTTCGGCGGCATGAGTGTGGGCGGCATTCCGGCCAACCGGAAGGTGTATGGCGCCGCGCTGCTGCCTCGCGTGGACCACATGCGCTTCATCCATGACCCGGTCAACCACGCCTATATCAATGGTGCTGAGCCCGTGTGGCAGGAAGACCTGCTGCTGGAGCTGGAAAATCGCATCCTGCCGCTGCACGACCCGAGCAACGTGGCTGCCGTCATCGTCGAGCCGGTGTCAGGAAGCGCCGGATGGTACCTGCCGCCCAAGGGCTACCTGAAACGGCTGCGCGAAATTTGCGACAAGCACGGAATCCTGTTGATTTTTGATGAAGTCATCACGGGCTTCGGCCGCCTGGGTACCGGTTTCGGGGCGGACTATTACGGTGTGGTGCCCGACATGCTCAACTTCGCCAAATGCGTGACCAACGGTGTCATCCCGCTGGGCGGTGTGATCTGCTCCGACCGCATCTATGACGGCATGATGAACGCCAATGCCGGTGCGCCCGAGCACGCCGTGGAGTTCTTTCACGGCTATACCTACTCCGGCCACCCGGTCGCTTGCGCGGCCGCAATTGCGACGCTGGAGCTGTTCAAGGAAGAACAGCTGTATGAACGTGCCGGCCAGATGGGCAAGGTATTGGGCGACGCGATGCACAGCGGCCTGAAGGGCCTGCCCAATGTGATCGGTATTCGCAGTCTGGGGCTGGCCGGCGCGGTCGAGCTGGCGCCGGTGGCGGGTGTGCCGGGCAAGCGCGCCTATGACATCTTCATGGACTGCTTCCACAACGGTGTGCTGGTGAGGCCGGCGGCTGACAACGTCGTGGTCTGCCCGCCCTATATCGTCGAAAAAGAACATATCGACCGCATCGTCAATGTGGTCGCCGACGCCATCCGCAAAAACGCCTGATTCACCGATGGAAGAGCCTCAAAGGGCTCCTCAGGGTTTGGGTGCCAGCTGCTTCTGCAGGCCCGCGCAATAGTCGGTCTCCGGGAGCGGGGCCGTTGCCCACACAGCATCGAAAGCGTCTGCCCTCTCAGCATTGGCAGGGTTCCCGGCAAGCAGGCGCACTGCTTTGGCCTTTACGTCCGTCGGCAGATGTTGCGGCACGCCCAGTTGCCGGTTCGCATGGCCGCTTCCGGCCAGCTGCAGCACTGTCTTGCCGGGCAGCACGGCCTGACCCAAGGTATTGGCCATGGTGATGTCTTTGGCAATCTGGATGCGTGTCATGGGCGTGATCTGGCTCTCGGGCAACAGGTTGCAGTGGCCGAGACGGATCAACTGCTGCTGGGCCTTGAGGGCGGGGCCTGGCAAGCGCGTGTCAAGCCGGCTGTCAGCCATGCTGTCTGGCATCTGCACCCGGGGCAGATTGGCGCCCATCACGGGGACACCGGCGCGCACGGCGGTCATCACGGCAGGCCCGTAGGCTGTCCAGGGCCAGCCCTTGTCGTTCCAGTTGAGCGCATTGCGCACCTGCTGCTCGGTGGCGCTGGGCCTGAGCGCGGAAGTGCTTGCACCCGTGTCGGCCATCTCAAGGGCTACCGCAGCCAGCGCCCCTTTGGCCGCCAGGGCGGCGACCACCTGCTGTTCGATTGTCTGGTGCTCAGCGGCGTCGTGCTGCTCCCCGAGGATCAGGACGTCGGCAGGGAGCAGCGCCTCCAGCCGGGTGGATGTCTGTGCGGCTTCGCTGCCCGGCGCCTGCAGGATGGGCGCTTCGGGCCGTCCCGCGCAGCCTCCCGCCAAAGCCGTCGTGGCGGCGCAGACAAGGCATGCCAAAGCACGAGGGGTGAGGAGATGGGGCATCGGTGGATACTACCGCTTCCAGGCCCTCCTTGCCCCATCGCACCGCCCAGTCCCGCCCGTGCGTGTCGTCCTGACCTTGTTGCCGGCCTGGGGTGCCGCTTCTCTGTGTATTGCGCTGCGCACGCCTTTGGCCTTTGCCCTGGATGATCGGCCGCCTTGCTGGCGGCGACGATGGTTTCAGTGCTGAGTGGAACCACGGCCCACTGGACGCCGCTGCGGAACGTCGGGCAATGGATCATCGGCTGCGCACTGGGCTGCACCTCACGCCGCTGGTGGTGCAGGCAGAAAGCCCACCAGGCGATTGATTGGGCAGAAAGACACACCCAGCGGGGGACTCTCTTTCAAGTAGGGGCCGCGGGACTGGTTTCGCCAGGCCGCAGGCGCGGCGGCCCCCTCGGGGGCAGGGAGCTACACGAGGTGAGCGATCGTGGAGGCGCTACTTCTAATGAAGCGATATCGGCGTGTTGGCAAGGCCGCTGTAGCCTTCCAGCGTGTCTTCGATTTCTTCCTGCGTGGGAGTATTTTGCGCCCAGGCGCTCAGGCGCTGCTGAAACATTTCAGCCCAGGAGCCGTCCAAGTAGACCTCTTTGCCGGAGCGCTTGTCCACAATTTCAAAGCCGTGACGGGCCAGTTGAGGCACTGCGGGCGCGGGCGCGGATTCTTCCGGTGCGTTCGCGTGAATCTGCATCACCACAAAAGAGTCTGAGTCGTATAGCATTTGCATGATTTTGTCCTTTCTCCTTACATAGCAACGATGGTGCCAAGTTCAAGAGGACAGGGTAAGCCGCAATACGCCGTATAAACAGGCAGAAAGTCACGTGAGGGCATTTATGGCAACTTGCGCAGCCGTTTTCAGAATTTATTCACGGCATTGTGTTGCTGGGCGACAAAATCGCCGTTGTGCTGCGTGATTTGTTGCGAACCGGCAAGCCGCCCAGGGGGCATACCAGACTTCGACTTTTTGGTCGAATTCGCGACGGGGTTGTCGGGTCAGCTAGAGGCGCCGAGCCGGCGCATAGCAGCGCAAGGGACGCAAGTTAAAGCAGGGGCGTGCGGACGTTGAGGAAAGAAAAGTCGATTTGGCGTGCCCCGCCCCTCTCATGGTTTGCTTAGCTCCGAAAGTTGCTGGTCGAGGAACTCCCCGTTGGACTGGGTGATCTTGTTGCGAACCGGCAGGTAACCCAGCGACGGGGCATACCAGACCTCGACTTTGGTATCGAACTCCCGCCGGGGCTGTCGGGTGAGTTTGAGGGTGTCGGTTTCGCCAAAAGGCAGGCGGAGTTTTTCTTCGGTCTCCACCAGGAAAGTCCAGGTATCGGCATCGCGTGGCCCGACGGTGTAAAACGAAATGGTGGATCCCACCGGAAACGCCGGTGGATTGGCGGCCAGCATGCCGGCCATTTGGAAAAATACGCTGGTGCGGTCCTGCGCACCCTTTACCCAGGGCGCCGTGGGTGTGTTGGCGCTAAAGATGATCAGGCCCTTGTCGGGTTCGAAATGCGCGGCGACCTCGCTGCGTGATTTCTCGAAATAGCGTGTGGGGGCGAGCCCCTCGGTATTGATCTGGCCGGCGCTGCCCACGCTGCGCGAGCCGAGACCCCAGGCACTGGCGTCGATGCGGGCTTCGTAACTGTCGCCGCGGTTTTGCCAGTTCAACTGAGCGGTCGCATGCCACGACAAGCCCCGCGCATTGCTGGTCATCTTGTATTCCAGGATGGTGCTGGCAGGCAGCGTCATGGCTGTCGCCGGCGTCAGGGCAGGGTCGCCGGTGGGCATAGACACAGGGGCACTGGCCGCCGCGATTGCGGGCGTTGGCTGGCCGGGCGTGCTTTCCGGACTTTCCGCCTGAGGCATGCTCGGTGCCACCGCATCAGGAGGCAGGTTTGCTATTAAATCAGTAGCTGGTTGCGCCGGACTTTCTTGGGCTACAGCGGGTTTCCTCTTCAAAGTATCTGGTTTCGGAGGTGGTACGGAAGGCGTGGGGGCAAGCGCGGCCGGTGCAGGAGTTGATGTGATGCTGCGCGTTGCGAAAACCTGGCTGCGGGCGAAGGCGGCAGTTTGCTCGGGACCGAATCGTACCGGCGATGACTTCAGCATCAGCGTGTGGACCGCCAGCACCCCTGCAGCCAGTGCTGCAAGCACACGCCAGCGAGGCGCCGAAGGATAGCGGTCGGTGGACGTGGTCACGCCTGTGTGAATCCAAGATCACCGGAAAGTTGCCGGGCGGCGGCGGCCAGCGGCCGTGCCACCGCGCCGTCCCAGTCCGGATCAAACGTTGCAAGCGAACCCAGCGCCACAATGCCGAGTGCGAGGTGGCCGTCGGCATCGAACACCGGCGCACAGAAGCCGGCTACGCCGGGCAGCAGGGTATTGACTGCGCGCGCCATGCCGCGGCGGCGGATATCTTCCAGCAAGGCATTCAGTTCGGCCATGGTGGCGGGAACATCTTTGCGCGCCAGCTTCTGGTTGCGTGCCAGTTCAGCCCTGACCAGCAGCGCCAGCCTCCCTTGTGGTTTGGCTTTGGCCTTGGGCAGGTTCGAAGACAAAAATGCGGCAAAGCACAAGCCCGTGGCGGACGACAGCAGCGGCATGACATCGCCCAGCCGCAGGTTGACCGTCACAGACTGCGGCGATTCTTCCCAGTGGACGAGGGTCGGTCCCTGGTTGCCCCAGACCGCCAGTGCGAGGGTCTGGCCGGTTTGCATCATCAGGCGCGGCATGAGCTGGCGGGCCAGCTTCACGCTGTCCAATCTCGAAAGGGAAGCGAGTCCTAACTTGAGCGCAGCCGGGCCGAGGTCGTATCGGGCGGTTGCCTCGTCCTGGACGACCAGCGCCAGCCGCTGAAAACTGACGAGATAACGGTGCGCCTTGGCCGCGCTCATGCCCGCGGCGGCTGCCAGGTCGCGAAGCATCAGTGGACCGGGTGAGGTAGAGAGTGCCTCCAGCAAGCTGAAGCCGACCTCGACCGACTGGATACCCGCGCGTTGCGGCGGCAGGCTGCTGCGTGCTGTGGCGGGGGCGCCTGGGCTTGCTTTCATGGCTTGTCTAGAATTTCGGGTTAGCCGTCGGTCAATGAATGCAGGGATCGTAACGCGAGGGGGGCGCAATGCCGGCCGGTCGCCAGCCACGGCACAATTGGCCCTTCGGTAACACCGACAGCCACCAATCAGGATATTGATGAAACTTGCCACTTACAAAGACTCTTCACGCGACGGCCAGCTGGTCGTGGTGTCGCGCGATCTTTCAACAGCCCATTATGCGACGGGCATCGCGGGCAAATTGCAGCAGGTGCTGGACGACTGGAACTTCATGTCGCCGCAGTTGCAGGACTTGTACGAAACATTGAACCAGGGAAAGGCGCGGCACGCCTTTCCGTTTGAGCCATCGCGCTGCATGGCACCGCTGCCGCGCGCCTACCAGTGGGCCGACGGCTCGGCCTATATCAACCACGTGGAACTGGTGCGAAAGGCGCGCAATGCCGAAGTGCCGGAAAGTTTTTACACCAACCCGCTGATGTACCAGGGCGGCAGCGACGATTTCATTGGGCCCTGCGACGATGTGGTGGTGGCGAGCGAGGAGTTCGGCATTGACTTCGAGGCCGAGATCGCCGTGATCACCGGCGATGTGCCCATGCGCGCCACGCCCGAGCAGGCACTGGAAGGCGTGCGCCTGCTGATGCTGGCCAACGACGTGTCCTTGCGCAACCTGATTCCCGATGAGCTGGCCAAGGGTTTCGGCTTCTTCCAGAGCAAACCGGCAACCGCTTTCAGCCCGGTGGCAGTGACGCTGGACGAAGTCGGCGACGCCTGGGACAAAGGCCGCCTGCACATGACCCTGCAAAGCACCTGGAACGGCCGCAAGGTCGGTATGTGCGAAGCCGGCCCAGAGATGACATTCAGTTTCGGCCAGCTGATCGCCCACATCTGCAAGACCCGCAATGTGCGCGCCGGCAGCATCATCGGTTCAGGCACCGTCAGCAACAAGGACTGGAGCCACGGCTACAGCTGCATCGCCGAAAAGCGCGCCATCGAAACCATCGAGGATGGCAAGCCCAAAACCGAGTTCATGAAGTTCGGCGACACCATCCGCATTGAAGCCAAGGGCAAGGATGGGCTCTCAGTATTTGGCGCCATCGACCAAAAAATTGTCGAGAACGTCTGAGCTACCCCGAATAAAACCAGCAGGGGCCGCGGAACCGGCTTTGCCGGGCCGCTGGCGCCGCCCCCTCGAGGGGGGAACAGGCTACACGCAGTGAGCCTGGACGGGGGTGTTATCTTGAATAGGCCTTGCGTGAACCGTCTTCGAACACGGCGTCGTCACGTGAGGGCTTGCCCTCGTCGTCCCAGGTTCTCTCGCGCGTGATGCGGCCGCGCTCGTCGTAGCTCGATTCGGCCACCAGCCTGCCGGCTTCGTTAAAGCGCTGGTGCGTACCCTGGGGCAGTTGCCGGTAGCGGTTGGAGGCTGTGTAGCGGCCGGTGGCGGCGATTTTTCCGCTGTCGAAGAAGTCGGTAGTTTGCAGCCAGGCGGTGTCGCCTTCGCCACCGTACTCGGTTTTGCTGCGCGGCTGGCCGTTCAGGTAGTAAGTCTGGTCGCTGACCGGCTTGCCGGCCGACCAGCGCCTGTCGCGCGTCAGGGCGCCGCTGTCGGTGAACTCCTGCTCGCGTTCCTTGAACGAGGTTTTTGACGGGTTGGTCTCCAGCAGCCACTGGATTTCGCGGCGTTTCACGCCAGCGTTATTGAAATAGCGTTCAGTGCGAATGTTGCCCGACACTTCATCCAGGTAATCTGGTTTTCCACCGTCACCCAGCGTTTCATGGCGAATGCGTTTACCGGCCAGGTAACTGCTGGTGCCGTTCAGCACGCCCTTGCTGCTGAAGAGTTCGATTTTTGAGGCGCCTCCCGAAAAACCGCACCAACGGGCGTCCTCGGCCGGCGCTGCCAGCAAAGGCTTGTCGCCGCAGCGCAAGGCCTGGAGCTGGCCGCGGTCATTGAATTCGGCATAGGCCTGCTCGACGCTGCCGCCTGCGCGCGGCCCGTAAAACACGATGCGCCGCAACTGCCCATTGGTGTGAAAGCTGCGCGCCAGGCCGGCCTCGGTGCCGTTGTCGTAGATGGAGTCGCGCAGCACCTGGCCGTCCGGTGCGAATTCACGCGCGCGGCCATGGCGGTTGCCGCGCTCGTTTTCGCCGTATTCCCGCTGTAGCTTGCCATTCTGGTAGTAGCGCATCAAGCCCATGAACTTGCCGCCCTGCAACTCCTGTTCACGTGTCAGCTGGCCCGAATCGCGGTCCTTGCAGCGCATGATGCCGGTCTTGCCGGCGGTGGTGCCACCGTGGTTGGGGTTGACGCTTTCGCCGTTGACTTCGCAGTCCTGCACCGCATGTGCCCAGACCGGGGCCAGCAGGCAGAGGCAGAGCAGGGCCAGCCGGTGCGCGGCAATCATGCGGCTCCCCCGGTCTGGGTGATGAACAGCCGTATGCCGCGCAGCAACATTTCAACTGAAATGGCCACGAGGATGAGGCCCATCAGGCGCTCGAAGGCCATCATGACGCGGTCGCCCGCCACCCGCTGGATCCGCTCGGACAGCACCAGCACCACGGCGCACACCGCCATGGTCACGCACAGCGCCGCGATCCATTCGAGCCGCCGTGCCGGCGCCTGGGACACCAGCAGCATCACCGTGGCCAACGCCGAGGGGCCGGCCAGCGCGGGAATCGCCAGCGGCACAATCAGCGGCTCGCCCTGCAGCGGCGCGGCCTCGGGCTGGTCCGACGGGAAAATCATGCGCAGCGCGATCAGGAACATGACGACGGCGCCGGCGATCTGCAGCGACAAATCGCTGAGGTTCATCAGGCGCAGGAAACCGTCGCCGACAAACATGAAAGCCAGCAGCAGCAAAAACGCGATCAGCACCTCGCGCAGGATGACGCGCATGCGCCGCTCCGGCGCCACACCCTTCAGGGCATTGACAAAAATCGGGATATTGCCGAACGGATCGGTGATCAGCAGCAGCAACACCGTAGCGGAAGCAAAGGTATAGGCCATATATATCTCAGGCCGGGTTGGCCGAGTAAAGGGCTTCAAGTGATTTGAAACCCTTGATCTCGATGGGGTTGCCAAAGGGGTCGCAGAAAAACATGGTCCATTGCTCGCCGGCTTCTCCTGCAAAGCGCACTTGCGGCTCCAGCACAAACTCCATGCGGGCCGCTTGCAGGCGCTGCGCCAGGGCCTGCCAATCGGCCAGGGCAAGCACCAGGCCGAAATGCGGCATGGGCACGAGCTTGTCGCCGACATGGCCGGTGCGCTCTGTCTTGAACGGTTCGCCCAAGTGAAGCGACAGCTGGTGTCCGAAAAAGTCGTAGTCGACCCAGGTAGGGGCCGAGCGACCTTCCGCGCATCCCAGGACCCCGCCATAAAACCGGCGGGCCACGTTGAGGTCTCTGACATTGAAGGCAAAGTGAAAGAGGCTTTTCATGGTGCAAGCTTATCAGGGCATTGCCCGAAAGAGACGCTTTTGCAACCTGGCCGGCAACAGGCATGGCGTCAGGCTTGCCGATGAATGCTATGAAATGGATAGCTGCTTGCGCCCGTCAATAAAGGTTCGTGGGCTTTTTTTGCTTGAATCTATATCGAGATCGATTCGACGCCGGTGTTTGCTTGCTGAAAACACAAAAAGCGGTTGACGCGCTGCTGCGGCGTTGCACAATGAAGGCGTGCGCTGGATCATCCAGCCGCCCGATGCAAATCGTGCACAACCTGCCAGGAGACATTCATGAGTGACGCGGACAATCCTTCCTTCCCCGGTTTCGGCAAGCTGGTGCCCGGCTTTGACTTTTTGCAGAACCTGGCCAAACAGGCGGCAGGCAGCGCCACACAAAGCATTCCGCAGTTGCCCAACCTCGGCAACTGGGTAGCGCCCACGCTGAATGTCGAAGAGCTCGACAAGCGCATCGATGAACTCAAGGCCGTCCAGTTCTGGCTTGACCAGAACGCCACAGCGCTCAAGGCGACCATCCAGGCGCTGGAGGTGCAGAAGATGACGCTGGCTACCCTGAAAGGCATGAACTTCAACATGGGCGACGTGGCCAATGCCTTCAAGCTCAAGGTGGCCGACAGCGTGGCCGGTGGCGTGCAGCGTGTGGCCGACAAGGCCCGCACGTTTTCGGGGCTGGAGGTCCCGCCAACGAGCTTTGGCGCGGACAAGCCGGCCGCCAAATCCAAGGCACCCGCCGCAGCCAAGGACGGCGCGCCGCCGGCCGGCGTGGTCGACCCGATGCAGTGGTGGGGTGCCCTGACCCAGCAGTTCCAGACGATTGCGGCAGATGCCATGAAGGATGCCGCCAAAAAAACGGCCATGGACACCACCAAAAGCCTGGCGACCGGCCTTGCCAAGGACGCGATGAAGACCGCCACCGGCATGGCAACGGGCATGGCCCGCAACATGGCGGAGTCCGCCGGTAAAACCGTGGCGGGCGGCGCACGCGCGGCCATGAACACGGCCCTGCGCAGCAGCCAGGCCTGGCCTACACCGGCCGCCGGCAAAACTGCCGCCAAAACGAAACCCAGGGCCAAGGCGCCAGCGCGTAAGGCTGCAACTAAAACCGCACGCAAAACCACGCGTTGATACAGGCTGGCTTTTCGCTGAATTTCACCAGGACCCCATGAAGCTTTTTCCCTACGGGCACGCCACCCATCCGCAATGGCAGATGGCGGCAGGCCTTGTGCTGGCGCAGCTGCGCGCCTACCTCGCATTGCCCGGCTACGCCAAATCGCCCACGCTGGCGCTGCTCTACATCACCGATCACTATGCGGCACATGCGCAGGACATTCTTGACCATCTGAGCGCCGAATTGCCCGACATCACCGATTGGAGCGGCACGGTGGGTGTGGGTATCGCCTCCAACAATGTCGAGTACTTTGACGAGCCGGCGCTCACGGTCATGTTGTGCGAGCTTCCGCACGACCAGTACCGTGTGTTCTCTGGAGTCTCGCCCTTGCCCCCGGCCAGCCTGGGAAGGTTCAAGGCGCATACGGCGCTGGTGCATGCGGACGCCACGACGCCCGACGTCGCCGAATTGATCGACGAAATGGCGCAGCGCACCGGCAGCGGTTATGTGTTTGGCGGCCTGGCCTCCAGCCGTTCCAGTACGGTGCAGTTTGCCCTCAGCGGGCATGGCAATGTCAAGGGGCAGGGTGCGGCCGGCGGTGTCTTCACGGGTGGTCTCAGCGGTGTGGCTTTTGGCCAGGGTGCGGCGCTGATGTCGCGCATTACCCAGGGGTGCAGGCCCGTGTCTGCGCATCATGAAATCACGGCCTGCGAGTCCAATGTGGTGACGGAGCTCGATGGACAGCCGGCACTGGAGGTGATGCTGGCAGACCTGGACGTGTCGCTTGATGAGCCGCGGGAGGCCCTGGCCAAAGTGCGGACCACGCTGGTCGGCCTGAGCCGCCCGGCAGACATTCCCCATGATGGCGCCGGGCGGCACGGCCAGTTTGGCGCAGAGGTGCTGGTGCGTCACCTGATCGGGCTGGATCCGGCGCGCAAGGGGATTGCCATTGCGGAGGTGCCCGTCGTGGGCATGAAGCTGGCTTTCTGCGAACGCAACATGGAAGCCGCGCGCGCCGACCTGGTGCGTGTGTGCGCCGAGATCCGTGAGGAACTGGAACCGGAAGAAGTCACACTGGAAGTTGCCAGCGCCTTGAGCGCGTCAGAGGCCGAGTCCGCGCCGCATGCGGCCCGGCGCATTGCGGGCGCGGTGTACGTCAGTTGCTCCGGCCGTGGCGGCCCGCACTTCGGCGCGCCCAGTGCCGAACTGCAGATCGTGCGGAGGGCCTTGGGCGATGTGCCGCTGGTTGGCTTTTTCGCCGGCGGCGAGATCGCCCGGCACCACCTTTACGGCTACACCGGCGTGCTGACGGTGTTTACGGCGCCTGGATAGGCTTACCCCTATCGGACGCTCACTGCGTGTAGCGCCTTTTCCCCTTCCAGGGGACGGCGCCTGCGGCCCGGCAAAGCCGGTTCCGCGGCCCCCACTTGAAGTTGCCGTGGGACGCTATAAAACCTGAGCTTCCAGCAATTCAACAGGGTCGCCATAGCGCGCTGCCATCGCCACCACCGACGGGTCGCGCAGCGCGCACAAAAAACCGTCCTTGATCAAGGTCTGATTGCCTGCGGTCACGGTGCCGTCCAGCGTGATGAGGTCCATGTGTACGGGCGGCTCTTCCCAGTCAGGCATGACGCGGCGTATGTAGTCGCTGGGTTGCGCCAGGTCGATGCCGAAGTGCAGCGCGCCGGGCGCGTTCGAGCCGGCGGGGTACACCGTGTGGCGCGGCGCCTTGGGGTTGAAGCCGCAGCCGCCGCCTTCGATCATGCGGCCGCCGACCAGCATCTCGCGCAGGATCACCGCTTCGTCTGAAATTCCGTCGACCGAGGAAATCGTGTCGCCTTCAAAATGCACGGCGATTTTTTCCTCAAACGGTTTGGCAAAGCCGACAGCCCATTGCGGGTAAAGCACGCCCGCCATGGGCACCACGGCCTTGAAGTCGTTTTTGACCGAGTTGTGGTCCCACAGGTTGGGGCCGTGTGTCGGCAGGTAGTGCACATAACAGCCGTCTTCCTCGGCCGTCATCTGGCCGCGCCAGCGGTTGGTGGCGAGCTGGTTCGCGCGCATCGCCTGCGTGAAGCTGATGCGGAAGTCGCTGCCCCGCGGATCGGTGAAGCGCAAGTCAAAATCGCCTTCGGCCGGGTAACGGCTGGCCGTTTGGCGGATGATCTCGCCGATGAGGTCGACCGGAAAGCGCGCCTGCGGCGTGTGCAGCAGATCCAGATTGCGAAAATAGGTGATCTTGACCCAACGCTGGCCGGTGCGGCGCAGGTTGATGCACAAAGGGTCCAGGATGGAGCAGAACCAGGTTGAGACCACAAAGGTGGCCTTCTTCAGCATGGCGTGTACTTCTTCGGGCACGGCAGTCACCTGCGTGCTCGGCTCCATGTAAATGCGCACTTCGGCGCCGCGTGACTTGGCAATGCCGATCACGGCGTCGATCACACGCGGGTCCAGCAACGGATCAGCCAGTATCAGGACCCGGTCCCCGGGGCGTATCGCCATCACGCGCGAGAAGTTGTCCAGCGCCTGGAAGAAGTACTTGGTGTCGGTCAAATTGACCGCAACCGGGATGGGAAGGCCAACGTAGGTGGAGATGGGGTTCATCGTGCTTCTGATGGAAATTGCATGCATAAATCAGTCTTGCAGGCTGCAATTCGCTGAATATTACCAGTAAATTCCGTTTTTTCTTAGCCAACTAATATAATTGCGTGCAATGGGCTCGGGCGGCGACCTGAACTGAATACCAGCAGGCCCCGCGGAACCGGCTTTGCCGGGCCGCAGGGGTCGCCCCCTTGAGGGGGGAGCAGACTACACGAAGTGAGTCTGAACGGGGGTGCTACCTACGGAGCGCAGCGAAGGCCTCGAACTCCCAGCTCCGCATCGCCAGCAGCAAGGTGAATCCTTCGCGGTCCTTGTCGCCCAGCTTCTGGTCGGTCTGGTGCTGTTGGGCAAAGTCCTGCGCCACTCGCTGCATGCGCTCAAGGAACGAAGGCGCCAGGCCGCGGCTGATGGAGCCATGTACCAGCAGCAGGCCTTCGCCATTGCCGTCAAATCCACCGGAAAAATAGTCAAGAAGGGCGTTTTCGCGGAAGTAGTCCATGACCGGCCCGTGCGGTCGCCAGCGGAAGGTCTTGGCGAGCTTGAGCCGGTAGCGGTTCAGCGGCTTGAGCTCGATGATGCCGATGCGGTCGAGTTGCGCGAGGTATTTGATGCACTCGGCTTCGGTCAGCCGGTAACTGGTGGTGATTTGCTCCAGCGTCCATTGCGACAGCACGCAGATGGCGGCCAGCAACAGCTTCTTGTCGGCCACCACGGCTTTTTCCTGTGCTTCGGTCAGTTCGGCCAGCAGGGGCTGGGTGTCGGCGATGCGCCTGGCCAGGTCGGCAAAGTCCAGCTTGAGCGCGCGGCAGATCGCGTCGATACGCGAGAGGGGCATATCGCCCCTGGCCAGCATGCGCTTGACGCTTGACTCGGCCATGCCAAGTTTGACGGCCAGGTCGGCGTACGTCATGCGCGCCGCCTTGAGCTCTTTTTTGAGGGCGGTGATCAGATCTGCGGTAGTGCTCATAAGTATCGATTATCGGTACTTTAAGGATGAGCGGCGAGAACTGGTTCTAATTTCGGTGCTTTTTCGGAAGATGGCCTGCACAGTGCGGCTTCATTCACACAGGAGCTGCCCATGCCAATCAGCCTGAAAACCGCCCACCGCCGCGTTGTGCCACCACCTTCCTGGTTCGCGCAGATGAAGGTATCGGGCTGGAAAGCACCGGCCTGCCGCCGCGAATGCGCGCTCGCCGGCGTGTTGCTTGCGATGCTGGCGGCGGCATTGCTGGGGCCGTCGGTGGCGCAGCCTTTGCACTATCACGACTTCGCCGACCAACGAGCCTGGGGATGGTTGCCGCATGCGATGGACGTCCTCAGCAACCTGCCGTTCGCGCTGTGGGGTATGGCGGGTGCCTGGGCCCTTGTGCGGGCGGTGAAGGCGCGGGCTGTCAGCGCCGCAGCCGCAGGTTTCGCAGGGCTGTTCTTTGCCGGCCTGGCCCTCACCTCCGTGGTTTCTGCGGCCTACCATCTGCAGCCGGGAGATGCCGGGCTGGTCTGGGATCGCGGCGGCATGGTGTTTGCCTTCGCCGGCCTGCTCGGGCTTGGCACCATGCAGGCCGTCAGCACCCGTGCCGGTATGGCGGTTGCTGCAATGGTCCTCGTTCTCGGACCGTTGTCCGTGCACCTGTGGTCGCAGACGGGCAATGTGCTGCCCTGGGCCGTTTTGCAACTCGGTGGCATGTTGCTGATTGTCGGCGTCGCCTGTTTGCGGCCCACGCTGGCAGGGCGGGTGTTGCCCATCCGCTGGATGCTGGTGGTGGCCATTTATGCGCTGGCCAAGCTGCTCGAGCTGGGTGACCACGCGGTGTTCGAATGGACGGGCCAACTGGTTTCGGGCCACACCCTGAAGCACATGGTGGCCAGTTGTGCTGCCTGGCCCGTCGTTGCGGCGCTTCTGGACGCCCGAAAATTCAAGGCAGAATCCACAGCAGCATTAAAAAACAGAGCAGGCAGGCCATCTCGCCACAGCTTGCCGCACAACAACTGAAAAGAGGAGTCAAGCATGCCTGTTGATATGGCCGCCGCGGTGTCGCCACCCCCCGTTCACGAGCATCCGAACCAGTTCGCGCTCCTCAAGCAGCGCCGCTTTGCCCCTTTCTTCTGGACGCAATTTTCAGGCGCCGCCAACGACAACCTTTTCAAGTTTGCCTTCACCGTGATGGTGACCTACCAGCTCAGCGTGAGCTGGCTGCCTCCCGCGCTGGCGGGGCTGGCCATCGGGGCATTGTTCATCTTGCCGTTTTTGCTGTTCTCTGCTACCAGCGGGCAGCTCACGGACAAGTTTGAGAAGACGCGCGTGATCCGCTTTGTCAAGAATCTGGAAGTGGTGATCATGCTGATCGCTGCGGTCGGCTTCATGAGCAGCAATGCCAATGTCCAGGTGCCCGTGCTTTTGGGTTGCACGTTTTTAATGGGGTTGCATTCCACGATATTCGGCCCGGTCAAATTTGCCTACCTGCCGCAGGCGCTCAACGAGCGCGAGCTGACCGGCGGCAACGGCATGGTTGAGATGGGCACCTTTGTGGCCATTTTGCTGGGCCAGGTGGTGGGCGGGCTGATGGTGGCCGTACCCCAGGTCGGGCCGGACTATGTGGCCATTGCATGCATCGGCCTCGCACTGGTTGGCCGGCTTGTCTCGCAGTTCATTCCGCTGACGCCTGCGACTGACCCGGGCCTGAAAATCAACTGGAACCCGGTGACAGAAACCTGGCGCAACCTCAAGCTTGCCAACGGCAACCTGGTGGTGTTCCGCTCCATGCTGGGTATCAGCTGGATGTGGTTTTTTGGCGCGGTATTCCTGAGCCAGTTCCCGAGTTTTGCCAAAGAGGTGCTGCACGGCAATGAGCAGGTGGCGTCTTTACTGTTGGTCGTTTTCTCCATCGGCATCGCGACCGGATCGCTGCTCTGTGAGGTGCTCAGCAAACGCCACGTCGAGATAGGGCTGGTTCCTGTGGGAGCCATCGGCATGAGCGTGTTTGCGGTTGACCTTTACTTCGCCTCGCGCGGCTTGCCGTCAGCGCCCGTCATGACCTTGGGCGCCTTCATGCCGCAGCCTGCGCATTGGCGCGTAATGATCGACCTGGCCTTGCTCAGCCTCTTTGCCGGCCTTTACAGCGTGCCGATGTACGCGCTGATCCAGTTGCGCAGCCAGTCCACGCACCGGGCGCGCATCATCGCGGCCAACAACATTCTCAATGCGCTGTTCATGATCGTCAGCGCCATCCTGGCCGGCGCCCTGCTCAAGGCCGGGTTCAGCATTCCGCAAATATTCCTGTTCGTTGGACTGGCCAATGCAGTGGTGGCGTTCTACATCTTCATGCTGGTGCCCGAGTACCTGCTGCGTTTTATCGCGCTGATTGCTTCGCGCCTGGTCTACCGCTTCAAGATCACCGGCGACGACAACATCCCTGCCGCCGGCGCCGCCGTGCTGACCTGCAATCACGTCAGCTTTGTCGACCCGGTGCTGCTGATGGCCGCCAGCCCGCGCCCCATCTACTTTGTGATGGACCACCGCATCTTCAAAATGCCAGTTCTGGGCTGGCTGTTCCGGCTGGCCAAGGCGATCCCGATTGCACCGCGCACGGAAGACCCGGCGTTGTACGAGGCGGCTTTCGAAGCCGCCGCCAAGGTGTTGCGTGACGGCGACTTGCTCGCAATATTTCCCGAGGGCGGTATTACAAAAAATGGCGAACTGCAGGAGTTCAAAGGCGGCGTCATGAAGATTCTGGAGAATGCCCGGCGTGATGGTGTGCAGGTCAATGTGGTGCCGATGGCGCTGACCGACTTATGGGGTTCATTTTTCAGCCGCGCCGAAAAAGGAGTCGCCATGACCAGACCCTTTCGGCGCGGGCTCTTCAACCGGGTGGGCCTGAATGTAGGCATGCCAATTGCTGCGGACAAAGTGGAGCCTTCGGATCTGAGGGCGAAGGTGGAACAACTTCTGGGACAGGACAAGACATGACTGCGCTTCAATTTTTCAAGGCTGGCGGCAGGCTTTCTCGCGGTGGCTTCTGGCTGCATGGCCTCATCGCGTGGATGGTTTTGTACCTGGCCTGGGCAGCCGCAGGGCCGGCGCCTTCGGTGGTTCTGGCCTGGCTCATCAATGGTCCGGTACTGGCGGCGTTGATATTGCTCTGCATCCGGCGCCTGCATGACCGTAATCGTTCGGGCTGGTGGCTGCTGCTGGTCCTTGTGCCGGTGGCCGGTGCGTTGTGGCTGGCGTGGCAACTGGCTTTCAGGCGCGGCTTGCCGCAAGACAATCGTTGGGGCCCCGACCCATTGGCGCCGCGCGGCGACTATCTGGTGGTGCGGTAGAGGATGACGCGGGACCACCACATGCACAACAACACTTTGATCGTGAACGATGTGACCGGCCTCAACCCGGTTGCCGTCTGGGCCATCAGCAAACCCAAAACCGTGGACGAGGTGTGCGATGCCGTGCGCCGTACCGATGGCCCGCTGTCGGTGGGCGGCGGGCATTTCAGCATGGGCGGGCAAACCGCCAGCCCCGGCAGCCTGCACCTGGACATGCGTGAACTCAACCAGATCATCCGCTTCTCGCCGATGGAGAAAACCATACGCGTACAGGCTGGCATTCGCTGGTGCGACATACAGCGCTTTGTCGATCCGCACGACCTGGCCGTGAAGATCATGCAAACCTATGCCAACTTCACGGTGGGTGGCGCGCTGAGCGTCAACTGTCACGGCCGCTACATGGGCCTGGGCGCAGTAGTGATGTCGGTGCGGGAGATCCGGGTGGTGCTGGCCGACGGCAGCGTGCAGGATGCTTCTCCTTCCGTCAATGCGGAACTCTTTTACGCCGTGATCGGCGGCTACGGCGGTGTGGCCGTGATCGTTGAGGCCGAACTGGACCTGGCAGACAACACCAAGGTCAAGCGACTGGCCCGCAAGATGAGTGCGGCCGAATACATCAGCCACTTCAAGGCCAAGGTCAGGTATTTTCAGGATGCTGTTTTCCACAATGCCGACCTGTACCCGCCGCATTACCGCAAGGTGCGCTCCGTCACGTGGGCGCGCACTGACGAAGCCACCACCGAGCCAAGACGTTTGCAGCAAGGCGGCGAAACCTATCCTGTGAACCGCTACTTTGTGTGGGCCGTGACCGAAACCCCCCTGGGTAAATGGCGGCGCGAATACCTGATTGACCCCCTCCTTTATCTTTTCCGCAAGGTGCACTGGCGCAACTTCGAGGCGGGTTACGACGTGGCGGAGCTTGAACCGGCTTCGCGCAAGTACACGACCTATGTGCTGCAGGAATACTTCATTCCGGTGGAACGGTTTGACGACTTCGTGCCGATCATGGCGGAAATCCTGCAGCGCTATCGCGTCAATGCGCTTAACGTGTCGGTGCGGCATGCGCGGCCCGACCCTGGCACCCTGCTGGCATGGGCCCGGGGTGAGACCTTTGCGTTTGTTCTCTATTACAAGCAGCGCACCCGCGACAACGCGATCAACCGCGTTTCGGTCTGGACGCGGGAGCTGATTGATGCGGCCATCCGTGTCGGCGGCAGCTACTACCTGCCTTACCAGCCGCATGCAACGGCCGAGCAGTTCCATGCTGCCTATCCGCGGGCCAAAGAGCTGTTCGCGCTGAAACGCAAGCTCGATCCGCAGTTCCGCTTGCGCAATGTGCTCTGGGACAAATACTACGCTCCCACACTGAACCCCACATTGAATGCCTCCAACACCTGAACGACAGGACCTGCCATGACCACCACCTCACCCGTCTCGGAATTTCGCGCCGTTTTCAGCGTCACCCGCTGGCACGACGGCTTTTACAAGTTTCTGCAGAACATCTACCGCCTTTATCCCGAGGACCGCTTTCACACACTGATAAAGAACACCTCGGCCGAGCTTGACAACGATGAAGCCATTTACCGCAGGCTCCAGCGTGAGCTGCCGAAGATCAAGCCCTTTATGGCGGACCTGACCCTGGCGTTGCCGGCGCTCTTCAAGCAGAAGAAGGAGATGGCCGACCAGACCCAGCGGCTCCTGGGCGACAAAAAGCAGGTTGACGGTTATGTGGAGATCGGCTCCACCGGCCGCTATATCAGCGAACTGAAGAAGCGCATCAAGGTCAATGGCCCCATTACCCTGATGAACGATGTGGCGCCCACCAACTCGCCGGTGGACATCGCCGAGCGCGGCGGCCTGTTCAAGATCGGCAGCTTTGTGCCGATGAACGACTATGACCCGCTGCCGGCGAGCATTCCCGATGCCAGCGCGGACCTGGTGACCTGCTATATCGGCCTGCACCACTGCCCGCTGGACAAGCTGGATGCCTATGTTGCCTCCATCGTGCGTGTGCTTAAACCGGGCGGCGTGTTCATCCTGCGCGACCACGACGTCACGACGCCCGAGATGTTCACGTTTGTCTCGCTGGTGCACACCGTCTTCAATGCCGGCCTGAACGGCGCATGGGAAACCAACCAGCGAGAGCTGCGCTACTTCCGTCCCGTCGCCGAGTGGGTGGCTTACCTCGGCGAACGCGGGCTGAAGGACAGCGGCAAGCGCGAGCTGCAGGCGCACGATCCTTCCGACAACGTGCTGCTGGCGTTCACAAAATCCGGCGAGGCTGCCGCGTGATGCGCTGGCTGCGCAATCTCACAGTTGCGGGCGCCTTCGCCGCGCTTGTCGGAATGGCGCCGGCAGCCGGTCCTGCACCGGTTGCGGGGCCCGAGCATGTGCGCGGCGTCGAGCAGACGCTGCTCACTTACCCCGAGTGGTTCCTGGTGTTCAGCCCCTATGAGTACGGCGAGTTCATAGGTACCAGTGCGCCCAGCCGCTTTCCTTTTTATGGCCACATCGGCCAGTTCTGGGAAAGCTACAAAGCTGTCTTCGACGAGACGCGCCGCCGCGGGCTCGACCTCAACCCTGGCTATCACCTGATGATCATGGTGATAGGCACCAGCACGACGGTGGAATATGCGCTCAAGTCGGCCTATGAGACGCTCGTCGGGCGGCTCGCCGAATCACTGGCCGGCCGCACCACGCCCGAGGACAGGCATGCGGCCAGCGTTGCGCAGGACTATGTGCGGTTTATCCGCGTAGAGCCCTGGTACCTGTATGACTTCGACAAGGCGCTGGCAGGCCTTTGGCGCGATGTGCCTCTCACGGGGCCCGACATGGTCCGCAAGTGGGAGCGCCGCTTTGCCCTCACAACCGAATACCTGGTCAAGGCGGGTTATGCCCGGCTGATCAAGCTGGGCACGCAGACGATCTACGATGCGCCCTTGCCGGTCACTGCCGTGGTGGCAAAGCCTGTGCCGCGGGCCGACACCGCGCTGCCGGAGCTGAAGGTGCTTTCGCCGAAGCCCGACGGTTCGGCCCTGGTCACCATCCCCCGCTATGAGGCATTCATGCGCTATGCCCAGGCGCTGGCGGTGCAAGGCGTCAATTTCAGCGAGATCGCAGGCAATGATTCATTCATCCTGGTCAGCGTGCTGGCGCCAGCCACCTGGGAACCCACCAGCCCCGCCGCGCCACTGCTGAGGCAACCCATCCTCACCCGGCCCGGCATCCGGCGGGTGGTGTTGACGGTGCCCGTCAAACACCTGGCCGAGTCGTTGCGCCAGTGGCAAGCCGGCAATCTGCAGGTGGAGCACATTTTTGACTATTAAGCGGCTAGAGCAGAAGCCAGGGCGCACCTGGCTTTTTTACCCGTGGCGCGTACTCATGGCGCTGGTGGCCTGCCTGTTGCTGGTTGTGGTTTTTTCCTGGGCCCGCATGTTGTGGGTTGAAGACCAAAGCCCGCGCGAGGCGGCACCCAGGGAAGGGCGCTGGCTGTATGCGCATGACGTGGACCTGTATGTGCAGGAATTCGGCGACCCGGCCGCGCCGCCCCTGGTACTGACCCACGGCACCGGCGCATGGAGCGGCACCTGGGACCAGAACGTGAAGGCCATGGCGGCCGCCGGCTATCGCGTCATTGCGGTGGACCTGCCGCCCTTCGGCTTCAGCACGCGGCCTGCTGCGCGCGACTACAGTCGCAACGCACAGGCGCGCCGCATCATCGGCTTGATTGATGCACTGAAGCTTGGCCCGGTGACACTGCTGGGCCACTCCTATGGCGGCGGGCCCGCGGCCGAAGCCGCCATGCTGCAACCCGACCGCGTGCGCCATCTCATCCTGGTCGACGCGGCAATCGGCCTGATGGAATATCCCGCACCAGCGAAAAGCGGCGGCGTGGCGGCGAGCCTCTTTGGCATTCGCCCGCTGCGCACGGCACTGATTGCCACGGTGGGCACTCAGCCCTTGTTCAGCGAATTCTGGTTGCGCCAGTTCGTGGCTCGCAAGGAGGTGGTCACGCCTTCGCGCACGGCAATTTATCGGCAGCCTTTCGTGCTGGACGGCTTCACCGCCAGCCTGGGCGACTGGGCCGCGCAATTTGCCAGCGAGAGCGGCAAGTCCTTGAGCGAGAAACCTGAAGGTTTCCGCGAGCTGCCCATGCCGCTGACCTTGGTCTGGGGGCAAGAGGACACGATCACGCCGCTGTCCCAGGCCGAAACCCTGCAGCGCCTGGTCGCCGGATCAAGACTGCTGGTATTGCCTGGCGTCGGCCACATTCCACAGATTGAGGATCCAGCGCTGTTCAACCAGCGTATGGCTGAAGTGCTCAAACCTTGATCGTTCGCGAGTGCCGCTTCTGCCGGCTTTACAGGTTTTATTTGCTATGAAATCAGGAGCTGCTTGCGCCCGATTAACGTGGCTTCCGGCTACTATTCGCTGAAATTTAGCCGCTCACACGACTGGCCGCCCAAAAAATGGGTAACCCGGGTCGTTGTAGCCGTGGCTGGATGCGTGGCCGGGCACGACCAGATCATCAATAAAGATTTCGTCGTCCTTGTCCAGCACCAGTTCCACCGCACCATACACATCTTCCAGGTGCGGCAGGGTGCGCGGGCCGACGATGACCGAACTGATCAGTGGATTGGTCAGCACCCAGGCTGCGGCGAACTGGCCGGGCACTTGTCCCCGGGCTTCGCAGCGCGCCTTGATCTTCTGCGCGATAACGAGTGACTCTTCGCGGAACTCGGTCTCCAGGATGCGCTTGTCGCCGCTGCCCGCGCGTGTGCCTTCGGCCGGCGGCTGGCCGGGCGGGTACTTGCCGGTCAGCACGCCGCGTGCCAGCGGGCTATAAGGCACCACTCCAATGCCGTAGTGGCCACAGGCCGGCAGGATTTCAACCTCCGGGCCGCGGTTGAGCAGGTTGTAGTACGGCTGGCACACCACGGGCTGCGGCACGCCCAGCGCTTTGCACAGGTGCACCACCTCGGCGATGCGCCACCCCCTGAAATTGGACAGGCCGAAGCTGCGGATCTTGCCCGCGCGAATCAGGTCGCCCAGCGTGCGCACCGCCTCCTCCAGGTTGGCGTCGTGGTAGTCACGGTGCAGGTAAAGAATGTCCAGGTAGTCGATTTGCAGCCTGGACAGAATGGCCTCGGTTTCCTGCACCAGCCAACGGCGGGAGTAGTGGCCATCGTTGACAGCCTCGCTGACAGGGTTGCCCAGCTTGCTGGCCAACACCCAGTGGTTCCGCTGGCCCGCGAGAAGCCTGCCCAGGTCTTTTTCGGACTGCCCTTGGTTGTAGACATCGGCTGTGTCGATGAAGTTGAGCCCGTGCTCGCGCGCCGACGCCACGATGCGGCCTGCTTCTTCAAACGGTGTCTGCTTGCCGAACATCATGGTGCCCAGGCACAGGACGGAGACTTTGAGGTTGCTGTTTCCAAGGCGGCGGTATTGCATGGTCATCTTTGCAAAAAAAGTGAGCGGGATCGCTGATAGTGCCTGAGCCTGAATCTTTGCGCTGCACGTCGGCTATTTGGCGATTGCGGCCCCCCGCCATGAAGACTTGCTGTCTATATGTCGGTTTTCGATGAAGTACCTTTATTTGATGCTAATCGTACTAATTTAATGATCTTGTATCTTTAAACGAAACTTTTAAGGTATTCCGCTCCACACTGCCTCTACAAGCATGTGCTTGGGCCTTCGGGTTATTTATGAAGATCGACTCTTCCCTGTTCTCCCTGTCACGCCTGACGCGTTGCACGGCTTTGGCCGCTGCGGTGTTGGGTGCCACTGCCCTGACGGGCTGCTACGTCGTGCCGGTCCAACCCGGCCATCCGCCGGTTTCCTCCACGGTGTATGTCACACCGGCCATGCCGGCAAGCACGACCTTTGCGGCGCGGCTGTACCCGGCGAACGACGCTGCCCAGGCCTACGGCATGGTGGGCGCGGTGGTGACCAATGACATGAACGGGCGCGGCACCTTCACCACCAACATCAACGGTGAAAGCTTTAACGGGGAAGCTACGCGCATCGCGGGCTCTTCAACGCGTGAAGGAGTGGCCAACGGCTCCGGCAGCCGGGGCAGCTATATCAGCTGCCGCTACCAGATGAACTCGTCAACGATGGGGACGGGGCAGTGCAAGCTCTCCAACGGTGCGCAGTTCACGATGCACATCGGCGGTTGAATCAACTGAAGTGGCCGTCGTCATAACGACCGCAACAGCGGCGCCGGCTACTGCTGCATCTGCTCGACAGCGACGATCTGGGGCGCCGCCTTGAGGTGCCCCACATACCGCAGCGGCTTGTGAATCATGATGGAGGGCACATCGCCCTCCCGCATGTGCAGCAGGTCGCCGGGGTTGATCAGCCGGGGGTCGGCGTCGGTCAGCGGCAGGCCGGCACTGCGGTAGGCCTCCAGGATGAATTGCGAACAGAAGAACTGGTCATTGCGACCCAGCCCCAGCTGCACGGCTGCGATGCCGCGAATACAGAAGTCGCGCACCATGGAAGGCACCAGCGGCAGCTCGCACATGCGGCGCTCCAGCGCAAAAGGCGCCTGCAGCATCACGCCGACATAGTTGTATTTCTTGCCTTCATGGCTGGCCGCGAAGGTGTTGATCTTGATGGCCTGTTCGGCGGTAAGGTCGGGATGGCGAAACGCCACCACCGTCGCCTCATCATTGAGCAGCGCGTCCATGCTGCGCACGCGGATACCCGAGCCCACGGCTTCGGCGATCTGCCGGTTACCCATATATATCGCAGCATGGCTGACCGGCGATAGCGTGATCAGGCGAATACCCACCGAGTTGATGCCGTTTTCGGCGGTAAGGATGATGTCGCCCGGCAGCAGGACATCGGGCCTGATCAGCTCTCCACCATTGCCCGGGTTCAGGGCCATGTTCTGAAAACCCAGCATAGGCGCACCGGTCTCCGCATGCGGCTTGATGGCCGTGGCGCAGCCGCCAAGCGCAAGGAGCAAGCCGCCCAGGACAGTCACCAGGGACAGCAGACGGGCCATCGCGGCCTGCGGTGAGGTTTTCGGCATGCGCAGGGCTCCAGTCAAATACGGGGTTGGAATGAACAAAACAAACAGCGGACGCTCAGGGCGCGGCGTGCTCGACCAGGTATTCTTGGGCATACCAGAAGGTTTCGGGCGACTTGAACGCGCCCAGCGTGCCTTCTTTTTCGTCCTGCCGTGAGCGCAGGTCCCAGCGCTGGTCGATGATGCGGCAGCCGTCGCAGGGCTTTTGCCCGGCACGCCGCTGCACCAGGGCGTAGCGCGTGTTCTTGAACAGCGCACTCACGTCTTCGTAGTCCACCGGCTGCGCGGCAAAGTAAGGAACGATTTTGGCGCCCGGGATGATGAACTCATAGCGCTCAAAGTGCCCGTTGAAATTGCTTGGCACCGACACGGACTGGCCTTTGAGCAATGCATCGGTATCGGCGCGGAAATGGCCCATGTCGCCGTTGAAGGGCAAGGTCACCCATGCGAGCGCAAAGAGTACGGCGAAGCTGCTCAGCGCAGCGATCGGACGCGTGAAGGCGGGCTTGAACATGCCTGCTATGCAAGCAAGCGTCAGTGCTCCCAGGAAGAGCCAGTAGAGCGGTGAGTACAGCCATGGATCCTGTGTAGCCCGCACCCCGCCAAAGCCGATCAGTCCCATGGCCAGCGCGCCGCCCAGGCAGATCAGCAGGGTCAGGCTGAACCAGATGCGCGAGATACGCTCCCAGTACAACGCGATCAGTACCGCCAGCGCGGGCATGGCGGGGATCAGGTAACGGGTGGAGCGCTGGGTGGGAACCATGAACACCAGCGCAAAGGCCAGCATCCAGAGCCACATGGCTTTTTCTGCATCACTGACGGTCTGGTCGGCGCCCTTGCGCTGCCGCCAGGCGCGCCACGCCGCCACAAAACAGCCCACGGCAACGGGTAGCAGGAAAAGGGCGTTGGAGAAGTAACCCGTCAATATCGTCAACACGCCGCTGCTGCCGCTCAACGCAATGGCAAAGTAGCCCTTGGACGAATTCATCTTGCCGGCATTTTCGCCGACGACGAACTCGCGCCAGACTTCTCCCGGTTGCGGGTCGATGGCAAACCACAATCCGAAGATTGCAAGTGCCAGCACGCAGATGGCTGTGACCTTGATGCCGTCGGTGATGATCCCGGGCCGGGAAATTGCCCAAGGGGCTTTTTGCGCACCCACCATCTGGTAACACAAGGCCAGGCCGAACCCGACCGGCACCACCATGACAAATGATTTGTAGAGGCAGCCTATGCCGATGGCCAGGCCGGCGAGCAATGGAAATTTCCAGCGCGAGGCCAGCAGCTTTGCCGGCGCCCAGGCAACGGCAAACATCACGCCAAACAGCCAGAAAGTTTCGGGCGCGCTGGTGAGGTAAGGCCTGCCATAGCGGTAGGTGCTGAAGAACGACAGGTACACGATGGCCGCGATGGCGCCCATCGTCAGGGCATGGCGGCTGTTGCCGGTTGCAGCGGCCCGGCCGGCCGGCTCTTCAGCACCGGTGACCGTGCCGGTAGCCGTGTTGCGAACGATCTTCCAGGTCAGCAGCCCGACCATAAGCGAAATTGCCCACGTATAGACCACGCTCGGCAGGCGCAGATTGAGCAGCGTCCAGTGCCCGCCCCATCCGCCGGCGACCATCGCCTGCCAGAACAGCACGGGTGGCTTGGTGTTGCGCATGAAATCGTAGGAGCTGACCAGTGGCAGCCACTTGCCGGTCGCAGCCGTCAGCCGGGCGATATGGGCATAGACCAGCTCGTCGCCGTTGCGCGGAATGTGGTCACCGGCCAGGCCAAACAAGTAAGCCAGCGCGACCAGTAGCGCCAGCGTTATCCAGATGCGGTGGGCCGGGATACGATTTTTCAGGGACTCAGGGCTTGTCATGGGTATCGGTGGAGGGCGGCGCAGCGCCATCGGCATCAGGGGTCACGATTTTCGCGCGCCGCCGGCGAAATGTCATGCGGTCATTGGCCACAAAGTTACACACGCTGGACAAGGCAATCGCCAGCACGTTGGCCAGGATGTAGTGCATGTACAGCGCCAGCCATTTGGTCAGCAGTGACTGCAGCACGATGGCCAGGCCGGCCGCCATGACGTACTTGGAAAACAGGAAAAGTGCCGAGTGATGCACCTCATGCTTGCGGTCGCGCCAGGTCAGGCGCCGGTTCCAGTAGAAATTGCTGATGGTGGCGATGGTTATGGCCAGCGCAATGGAGTAGTTCAGCCGGGAATGGAAGTCGGCAATGTGGCTGAACAGGAATTCCTGGGCAACGTACAGCACGGCGACATTTACCACCGTGCCGCTGGCGCCCACCACGCCGAACTTGATGAAGCGCCAGCGCGCCATGGGTTGCAGGCGCTCAGGCAGGCGGCTGATGACAGCCTCTGCTATGGATCGGAGTGTTGTCATCGGAATGGGGTCAGGGCGTTGCCAGGCACTCGCGCGCCTTGGCCAGTACGGCTTCGGGCGCAATGACCTTCAGGCACTGGTTGTCGCCGTCGCAATAGGACGAGCGGTGGTTATAGGCAGTGAGGCAAGGCGAGCATGGCCACTGGCTGTAAAAGGAATGGCACTGCGGTGTGAGCGGCGCATACAGGCCCGGGGTCTCGGGGCCAAACAGCATCAGTGTCCAGATGGGCGTGAGCGCCGCGAACTGCCCAGGCCCACCGTCGTTGGTGACCAGCAGGCGAGCCACATGAAAGAGCGCCAGCAGTTCGGAAATGGACCGCGTATAGCCGGTCAGGTCAATCACGGGGCTGCCCGGGAAGGCAGCCTGCACATTGGCCACCAGCTGCTGCGCCAATGCCTGGTCGTCTTTCAGGCCGATCACGGCCACGGCGCAGCCGTCGGCCACCAGGCCTTCACACAACGCGGTGTAGGAAGCCAGTGGCCAGGCCCGTATCGGCAAGATGCCCCCGCCCGGGTAGACCAGCACGAGAGGCTTGCCGGCAATCGCGGGAAAGTCCTGCGCCAATCGCGTCCGGATGCCTGGCACCAGCGCGGCATCCAGCTGTACGTGCGGCGGTGGTTTTCCGGTGCCTGCCGCGGCAAGATTCGCGGGCAGTTTGGATTTGGGAACGGCCGTGGAATCAATCGCGCGCGCCAGCGTCAGAAACTGGGCGCTGATGTGCTGGTAAGGGTTGTAGGGAACGGGCCGGTTGATGTGCGAGCCCCGATACAGGCCTTCCTGCGTGTGGCGGTGAAAGCCCACGCGGATGCGCGCGCCGCTGGCATACGACAGCAGGCTGCTGATCCGCGAGAACAGCTCGCAGTCAATCGCCACGTCAACATTCGCGCGCCGCAGCTCGCCAATCGCTTTCCATAAACTGGAGAGCAGGCCGCCCAGCGACTTGTCGTCCACCGTGTGCACGTTGGCCGGCTCAAGCACCTGCATGAGGTCGAGGATTTCGCGGTTTTTGCCGAAGAGCAGGGCATGCAGCGGCGCGTCGGGATACCGCTGCTTCAGGCGTGCGAACATGTCGTGGGCCAGCACCAGGCTGCCCATCTCCGACAGCAAAATTACCACGATGGCGCGCGGCGCGGGGTCGGCGCCGGAGCGGAATTGCCGCAGCACGGCATCAACACCCGATACCGCAGCACACAGCGGAATGCCGACCCAGCGGTCAATCCAGCGTTGCAGGTTGATGTTCATTACACGCCTCGCTGCCGGTCGGCGCGGAACTGCGCGGTGAACTCGCCAAAGCGCCCCGCATCGAGCGCATCGCGGACTTCTTGCATCAGGTTGAGGTAGTAATGCAGGTTATGGATGCTCGACAGCATGGGCCCCAGCATCTCGCCGCAGCGGTCCAGGTGATGCATGTACGCGCGGGAGAAATTCTTGCAGGTGTAGCAACTGCAGGTGGCGTCAACGGGCTGGTCTTCGGTCTTGTAGCGCGCATTGCGGATTTTCAGGTCGCCGAAGCGTGTGAACATATGGCCATTGCGCGCATTACGGGTCGGCATCACGCAGTCGAACATATCGACGCCGGCGGCCACGCCTTCGACGAGGTCTTCAGGCGTACCCACTCCCATCAGGTAGCGCGGCTTGTTTGCCGGCAGGCGATGCGGCGTGTGCGCCATGATGCGCTGCATTTCTTCCTTGGGCTCGCCCACGCTCACGCCGCCTATGGCGTAACCGGGCAGGTCCAGTTCAACCAGCGCTTCGAGTGATTCCTGGCGCAGGTTCTCAAACATGCCGCCCTGCACAATGCCGAACAGCGCGTTTGGGTTCTCAAGCTTTTTGAATTCGGCGATGCAGCGGCTGGCCCAGCGTAGGCTCAGCTCCATCGAGCTGCGCGCTTCGCCTTCGGTGGTGATATGGCCTTTGGTGTCGTAAGGCGTGCACTCGTCGAATTGCATCACGATGTCGCTGTTGAGCACGGTCTGGATCTGCATCGAGATTTCGGGCGTCAAAAAGAGCTTGTCGCCGTTGACGGGCGAGGCGAACTTCACGCCCTCTTCGGAAATCTTGCGCATCTCGCCGAGCGACCAGACCTGGAAGCCGCCGCTGTCGGTCAGGATGGGCTTGTTCCAGCTTTCAAACTTGTGCAGGCCGCCGAACTGCTGCATCACATCCAGGCCGGGGCGCATCCAGAGGTGAAAGGTGTTGCCCAGGATGATTTGCGCGCCCATGTCGTGCAGCGACTGCGGCATCACGCCTTTGACCGTGCCATAGGTGCCGACCGGCATGAAGATGGGGGTTTGCACCTCACCGTGGTTGAGTGTCAGCTTGCCGCGCCGGGCGTACGAACCGAGGTAGGCGCCGGCGCCTTCGCCAGCCGGAGCATCGGTCTTCAGAACTTCAAATTCGAGCATCTTGGGATTGTCGCAGGTGTATAGGGGTGTATCAGGCGCCTGCCAGAGGGGTTTTACGGGCCAGCAGCATGGCATCGCCATAGCTGAAAAAGCGGTATCGCCCGGCAATCGCATGGCGGTACAGCGCCATGATGTGTTCGTAGCCCGAAAACGCGCTGACCAGCATCATCAGCGTGCTTTTGGGCAGGTGAAAGTTGGTCAGCAGCAGGTCAACCACGGCAAATTCAAAGCCCGGGGTGATGAAGATGTTGGTGTCGTTGCAGTCGGGGCCGAATTTGGCGTGCGACTCCAGCGCCCGCACGGTGGTGGTGCCCACGGCCACCACGCGGCCACCACGCGCCTTGCAGGCGGCGATGGCCTGTTGCGTCGCTACGGGAACCTCAAAACGTTCGAAATGCATGGTGTGGTCGGCAATGTTTTCGGCCTTGACGGGTTGGAAAGTGCCGGCACCCACGTGCAGCGTCACGCTCGCGCGCTGGATGCCGCGCGCTTCGAGTTGCGCCAATATGACTTCATCGAAGTGCAGCGCGGCGGTGGGGGCGGCCACGGCGCCCGGGTTTTTGGCAAACACCGTCTGGTAGCGCTGCTCGTCGTCCGCGGAGTCGGTATGGGTAATGTAGGGCGGCAGCGGCACGTGGCCGTGCTGCGCCATCAGCGCATACGGGTCGCTGCTAAGGCGGAAGCGGTACAGAGGCCCGCTTTCCTCGGGCCAGCGGCCCAGCAGCGTGGCGGTGAAACCGCCATCCATTTGCAGCACTGCGCCCGGCAGGGGCTTTTTGCTGACTTTCATGTGGGCGGCGACTTCATGGCCGGCATCCGCATGGGGCGACAGCACGCGTTCGATCAGCAGTTCCAGTTTGCCGCCGCTGGCTTTCTGGCCGAAGAGCCGGGCTTTGACGACTTTGGTGTCGTTGAAGACCAGCAAGTCGCCCGGCAGCAGCAGGCCGGGGAGTTCGGTGAACCGTCGGTCCACTGGCAGGTCTTCACGCCCGTCAAGCAGGCGCGAGCCGCTGCGCTGGGCGGCAGGGTGTTGGGCAATGAGTTCTTCGGGCAGCGTGAAATCAAAATCGCTGAGGCTGAAATGGGGCTTCATAAACCTAGAAACCGCAGTTGGATGCGCCCGAGTGTGCCGCCCGCGCTGCGCCAGGCAAGGCGCGACAACGCTGTGGGCTGTTGCCCACAAGGCGGAGCAACGCCGCATGGTGCTGTGCGGGTGGCGCAATCGGGTGCATAGCGTTGTTATGCACAAGCTGAGTGCCAGCGAAGGGAGGGGTGACGGTATTCAAGCGGATTCTGAGAGGTTTACAGGCGGTCAACTGCGGTTGCTAGGTTGACGGCACAATTGTCCCATGTCGCCACCCGGTGCCTCCGTCCGAAAAACTGTCCCGCCTGAGGCCGCGGCCGGGAACACGGCCGCGCCTCAGGCCAAGGCTGAAAAAGCCTCGCCCAAATCACCCGCGCAAAAAGCGCTGGAGAAGCTGGGCCTGCGCCGCGACATCGATCTGGCCTTGCACCTGCCGCTGCGCTACGAGGATGAAACCCGCATCGTGCGGCTGGCGGACGCGCGGGACGGCGAGCTGGTGCAAATCGAAGGCCAGGTGACGCACAGCGAGATCGCCTTTCGCCCGCGCCGACAGCTACGGGTGACTGTAGACGACGGCAGCGATACCTGCGTGCTGCGCTTCATCAATTTTTACCCGGCTCACCAGAAAACGCTGAGCACAGGCGCCCATGTTCGGGTGCGGGGTGAAATCCGCGGCGGCTTTCTCAGCCGTGAAATGATCCACCCCAGCTTCAGGCTGGCCGGCGGCGAGCTGCCCGGCGCGCTGACGCCGGTGTATCCCACCGTGGCCGGACTGCCGCAAACCTACCTGCGCAAAGCTGTGCTCAGTGGTCTGGCGCGGGCTGATCTCCGCGAAACCTTTCCGCCCGAAGTTTTGGGTTGGAACAGGCTGCAGCCCTTATGGAACCTGCGCGAGGCGCTACAGTTTTTGCATCACCCCACGCCAGATGTCTCGCTGGCCACGCTGGAAGACCGCAGCCACCCGGCCTGGCAGCGGCTCAAAGCCGAGGAACTGCTGGCCCAGCAGCTGTCGCAGCTGCAGGCCCGGCGCATACGCGCAGCCATGCGCGCACCTTCGCTGGCAGGCCCACCCATGCGCGGCACGCAGTGCACGCTGCATGACCAATTGCTGGAGCGACTGCCTTTCCGGCTGACCGCCGCCCAGCAGCGCGTGTGCGATGAGATTGAAGCGGACCTGAAAAAAAATATCCCCATGCACCGCCTGTTACAGGGCGACGTGGGCGCCGGCAAAACGGTGGTGGCGGCGCTGGCTGCGGCACGCTGCATGGATGCGGGCTGGCAATGCGCGTTGATGGCGCCTACGGAAATCCTGGCCGAGCAACACTTCCGCAAGCTCATCGGCTGGCTGGAACCGCTGGGCATCAAGACCGCCTGGCTGACCGGCAGCCAGAAGACAAAAGAGCGGCGCGAGATGCTGGCGCTGATCGAGAGCGGGGAGGCGGGCCTGGTCATAGGCACCCACGCCGTGATCCAGGACAAGGTGAAGTTCAAAAACCTGGCGCTCGCCATCATCGACGAGCAGCACCGTTTTGGCGTGGCGCAGCGGCTGGCCTTGCGCAGCAAGATGACTGAGGGCGGGCAGGAACCCCATCTTTTGATGATGACCGCCACACCGATTCCGCGCACGCTGGCGATGAGTTATTACGCCGACCTCGACGTCTCCACCATCGACGAGCTGCCACCCGGCCGCACCCCCATTGTGACCAAGGTGGTGAGCGACGCGCGTCGTGATGAAGTGATCGTACGCATACGCGGCCAGTTGGCGGAGGGGCGGCAGATTTACTGGGTCTGCCCACTGATTGAGGAAAGCGAGTCCATCGACCTGGTCAATGCCACGCAAACGCATGAAGCGTTGAGTGCGGCCTTGCCAGGCGTCAGCGTGGGGCTGCTGCATTCGCGCATGCCGGTTGCAGAAAAGAAGGCCGTCATGAGCCAGTTCACCGCCGGGAAAATGGGCGTGCTGGTGAGTACGACGGTGATTGAGGTTGGCGTTGACGTGCCCAATGCTTCGTTGATGGTGATCGAGCATGCCGAGCGCTTCGGCCTGAGCCAGTTGCACCAGTTACGCGGCCGTGTCGGGCGCGGCGCGTCGGCGTCGGCCTGCGTGCTGCTGTATTCGACCGGCGATGCGTCCCGACTCGGCGAGATGGCGCGCGAACGCCTCAAAGCCATGGCGCAAACCAATGACGGCTTCGAGATTGCCCGGCGCGACCTGGAAATCCGCGGGCCCGGCGAGTTCCTGGGAGCGCGGCAATCGGGCGCGCCGCTGCTGCGGTTTGCCGATCTCGAGACCGATGCCGCGCTGCTGGCCTGGGCACGCGAGCGGGCGCCGCTGATGCTGGACCGGCATACGGAACTGGCTCACCGGCACATCCTGCGCTGGCTGGGCGGCAAAGCCGATTACCTGAAGGCCTAAGCAACATCCGGCGATGCAGCGATTGAGAAAAGCAGCACAATAAGCCCATGACGCTGACCGAACTCAAATACATCGTCGCTGTTGCCCGGGAAAAGCATTTCGGCAAGGGCGCCGACGCCTGTCACGTCTCGCAGCCCACGCTCAGCGTGGCTATCAAGAAGCTGGAGGAAGAGCTGCAGGTCAAGCTCTTTGAGCGCAACGCCAACGAAATCACCGTGACGCCTCTGGGCGAAGAAATCGTGCGCCAGGCCCAGAGCGTGCTGGAGCAAGCCGACAACATCCGTGAAATTGCCAAGCGCGGCAAAGACCCGCTGGCCGGTGCGCTGCGGCTGGGCGTGATCTATACGATTGGCCCCTACCTGTTGCCCGACCTGGTGCGCCAGGCGATTGCGCATACGCCGCAGATGCCGCTGATGCTGCAGGAAAACTTCACCGTCAAGTTGCTGGAAGAGTTGCGTACCGGTGAAATTGACTGTGCCATCCTGGCAGAGCCCTTTCCCGACACCAACCTGGCCATCGCGCCGCTGTATGACGAACCCTTCATGGCGGCGGTGCCCAGCGCCCATGCGCTGGCGTCACGCAAGAGCGTGACGGCCGAGGAGCTCAAGAAGGAAACCATGCTGCTGCTGGGTACCGGCCATTGCTTTCGCGACCACGTGCTCGAGGTTTGCCCCGAATTTGCACGCTTTTCCAGCAGCGCCGAAGGCATCAGCAAAAGCTTTGAAGGTTCGTCGCTGGAAACCATCAAGCACATGGTGGCGGCGGGCATGGGCATCACGCTGGTGCCTCGACTGGGCGTGCCCAAGGAGGCTCTGGCAGAGCAGGCCGCAGCTGCCAGGAAGCCCGCCAAGGGAAAAACCGCCGCAAGCCGCAGCAAGGTGGCGGCAGAGCAACCGTCGTTCATCAAATACCTGCCGTTTGACGGCGATGTGCCGAGCCGGCGCGTGGTGCTGGCCTGGCGCCGCAGCTTCACGCGATACGAGGCTATTGCCGCGCTGCGCAACGCTATTTACGCCTGCGAGCTGCCCGGGGTAATCCGCCTGTCGTGAGCCCGTTTGTGTCGGGTATTGAGGGCAGTCGCCGCGGCCCTCGCACTGATTTCGTAAAGTTAAAGTTATCCCTGAATTTTTAAAAAGGAAACACCATGGCCAAGTCTTCTGCCAAACCAGCCGGCAAAACCACCGGCAAGCCCGCACCTTCCATCAACATTGGCATCAATGAAAAAGACCGCGCAGCGATCGCCAAGGGCCTGAGCCGCCTGCTGGCCGACACCTACACGTTGTACTTGACTACCCATAACTTCCACTGGAACGTGACGGGGCCGATGTTCAACACGCTGCACCTGATGTTCATGACGCAGTACACCGAATTGTGGGCAGCGGTAGACCCCGTAGCGGAGCGTATCCGCTCCCTGGGCCATCCGGCGCCGGGCTCGTACGCACAGTTCAGCAAACTGGCCTCCATTCCGGACGTACCGGTGGTGCCGCCCAAGGCGCTGGAAATGGTGCGCATCCTGGTGCAGGGCCATGAAGCCGTGGCACGCACGGCGCGCGAGCTGTTTCCATTGGCCGACAAAGCCAGCGACGAGCCGACGGCCGATTTGCTGACACAGCGCCTGACGGTGCATGAGCAGACGGCCTGGATGCTGCGTTCTTTGCTGGAAGACTGACGCGCTCCTCGCTTGTTGAAGCAAAAGCTTGACCTCTACCTTCAACTGATCCGCTGGAATCGCCCCGCGGGTTGGTTGCTGCTGCTGTGGCCCACCCTGTCGGCGCTGTGGGTAGCTTCGCACGGCTTTCCGGGCTGGCATCTGCTGGCCGTGTTTACCTTGGGCACCTTCCTGATGCGCAGCGCGGGTTGTTGTGTCAACGATGTGGCCGACCGCGATTTTGACCGCCACGTCAAACGCACGGCCGAGCGGCCCGTGACCAGCGGCGCCGTCTCCGTCAGAGAGGCGCTGTTGCTGGGTGCAATGCTGGCCCTGTTGGCTTTTGGCCTGGTACTCACCACCAATACCGTCACCATCGCCTGGTCATTTGCCGCGCTGGCGGTCACGCTGGCCTATCCCTTTGCCAAACGTTATGTCTCCATGCCGCAGGCGGTGCTGGGGGTCGCTTTCAGTTTCGGCATTCCGATGGCCTTTGCCGCCGTGCAGTCGCGCGTGCCGATGCTGGCCTGGGTGCTGTTGCTGGGCAACCTGTTCTGGGTGATTGCCTACGACACGGAATACGCCATGGTCGACCGTGACGACGACCTGAAGATCGGCATGAAAACGTCGGCCATCACATTGGGGCGGTTCGATGTGGCGGGTGTCATGCTCAGCTACCTGGTTTTCCTATCGATTTGGGCTGTAGCCCTTATGGATCGTGCGCAACCAGCTATTTATTTGATAGCGATTGGGGTGGCGCTCGGGCAGGCGCTGTGGCACGGCTGGCTGATCCGCAAGCGCGAGCGCGATGACTGTTTCAAGGCATTTCGCCTCAACCATTGGCTGGGTTTTGCGGTATTTGCGGGAATTGCGCTGTCTTACCTGGGCCTTTGAGCCTGCTGCGCCGAAACAGACGGCCACAAAAAAGCCCGCATGCGCGGGCTTTTTTTAATCCTGCCGTTGCCGGATCAAGGGCTCAGCGGAACTTCATCCGGCTAATTACACCGATTTTTTGGCTTTTGCCTTGGCCTTGTGCTTGACCTTGTGTTTGGCTTTTGCCTTGGCTTTGGCGGGAGGGGTTGCTTTTTCAGCAGGTGCGGCAGCGGGAGCTGCTGCGGGTGCGGCGGCCTGGGCAGCTGCTGGCGTGGAGATCACGGCCAGGGGCATGGCGAGGACGGCTGCGCTGATGAGGGTGGACAGTAATTTGTTCATGTGAAGCTCCGGATGTTGGAAAAGTTATGGTGCGGGTGTTGCCGGGTGAACTGTCCACGAAGGATCAGGATAGCCGTGACAGACGCCCTTCTTCAACGTCTTCCCTCACAGGGCGGTTGACTTGCCCGGTGGTGTCACCCGTGCTAATTCCCTGGCCCTGTGCCGCTGCGGCACAAGAATCATGCTGCTATCAAATAGATAGCTGCTTGCGCTCATCCATATTGGATTTCAGGCGGTTTTTTCTTAAATCATTTCAGCCCGCGCCAAACTCGTCACCTAATTCACCGGCACGTTGCCTTGCTGTGTGGATGGCACGCATGAACTGCATCTTGACGCGGTCCTGCTCCATGGAGGTCAGTGCGGCGTAGGTGGTGCCCCCTTTGGATGTGACCTGGGCACGCAGGGCCTGTGGCGTCTCGTCGGACGCCTGCAGCAGCGCCGAAGCGCCGGCAAAGGTGCCAACGGCAAGCTTGCGTGCCTGTTCGGGCGAAAGGCCCATATCCGTCCCGGCCTCGATCATGGCTTCCACAAAGTAAAAAACGTAGGCCGGGCCGGAGCCCGAAATGGCGGTGACGGCGTCCAGGTGGGCTTCTTCGGTGAGCCACAGGTAGTCCCCTGTGGGCTTGACCACTTTCTCGACGGCCAGCCTGTCGGCATCTGTCACGGCATCCCGCGCAAACAGCGCCGTCATGCCTTTGCCGACCAGCGCCGGCGTGTTGGGCATGGCGCGCACCACGCGTTCGGTGCCCAGCCAGCGCGCGATGCTGCTGGACCGCACACCGGCTGCCACGCTCAGGTGCAGGGCGGCCCTGGTATGAAAGCGTGTTTGCAGCGCTGCGTCCTTGAAAGTCTGCGGCTTTACGGCCCAGACCACCAGGCCGGCGCTGGCCAGTGGAGCGCCCGGTTTTTCATGCACCTGCACGCCGAATTGCCGGGTGAGCTTGTTGCGTTGCTCCTCAAAAGGCTCGACCACCTGGATCTGGCTGGCTGGCATGCCTTGTTTAAGCAGGCCGCCAATGACGGCGCTGGCCATGTTGCCGCCGCCTATGAAGGCGATGTGTTCGTTGCTTGCGCGGGAAGTGGAGGTCATGCGTTGTCAATCCAAAAATTCAAAGGCCAGCCACTGGCTGATTTGCCGGGAGCTGAAATTGTCGTCGCTAATGAAGACCAGGCTGCGATTTCCGTTGGGCAGTACCGGCCCCCAGGCCATGCCCTCCGTATTGTCCAGACGCTCCAGCCGGAGGCCGGGGCCCGGGCCGGTGAAGGCGGAAAAGTCGGCGATCAGTGTTTTGTCGACCGCGCGGTAGGTGCCGGTCTGCAGGACAGGCGTTGCGAGCGTGTCGGATCCCTGCCGCGTGTCGATGAGGTACAGGCGCAGCGAGTTACCTGCTTGCGGGCCCCATCCGGCCATATAGGCCCGCTCCAGCACCAGCATGCGGTCAGCGTCGAGCATCAGGATTTCCACCACGCCATTGTCCGCATGGGTGGCCGGTGGGACAGGTGCGCGCGGAATGGCGTCGGGCACATACGCGATTTGCCGCAATGCTTTCCCGCTGGCAAGGTCAATTTGGGTGAAGCGGCAGGGCCCGCCCTTCGCTTTCACCGTGGGTACGGGTCCATCTTGACGGAAAGCGTTTTCCATGGCGATCCAGGCTTTCTTGTCATCGGGTGTCAGCGCCAGGCCTTCCAGCGCCAGATTGACGCGCGGCCCCCGGATGAGATGAAACTCAAACATGGGCGGCAGCGTAAATTCGCGAACCATCGTGCCGTCAGCCCGGCTTTCGCGCAGCTCCGGCGCCACGCCCGCCAGGGAGTGCCCCTCGCTGGTCCACAGCAGCGTCTGGCTGGTGGGGCGCCAGCGAATCGCCTCCGGGTCGGGAATCTGGATGCCCCGCAATACGGCCGCATACGCGTCGCCATCGCCTTCGCGCAGGGTGGTGACGCTCAGCAATTCCGGCTGGCCCAGGCTGTTCATGTCCAGCGCGATGCGTGCGGTGTAAAACCGCGCGGGGTTGATGTTGGAGGCGTCGTCGCTGATCAGGTAATACAGGTTGTTGGCGGCGTCGTAGTCAATGCCTGATAGCCCGCCCACCGTGGTGCCCTGGAATTGCAGGCGGTATGGAATGCGGGATTCACCAATCAGGCGCAGGCGTGTATGAGGCGGCGCGGTGGCTGCAGCTGCCGGCTGCGGTGCCCTGGCGCTGGCCAGACCCAGCACTGCGGCTGCGCTGGCCCCAAGGAGCAGCCGGCGCCTGGAGGGTGCTGTGGCATCTGTGACAGAAGGGTTCATGCAGCCAAGTCTAGCGGCCGCGCTTGTGGGAATTGTGACGGCGGTGACAAGCGCAGGGCGCGCAGGCCGCGCCGGGCATCCGTGCTTACTGCAGGACGGTTTGCCGCACTGCCTGTTCCCACCGCGCCATCAGCTCGGCGGCCCGGTCCGCGCCCAGCGTGGGCAAGAACTTGCGCTCGGCGCGCCACATGCCGGAGAGCTCGTCGGTGCTGCCATAGACACCACTGGAGAGCCCCGCCAGGTAGGCGGCGCCCAGTGCGGTGGTTTCAATCACGGCCGGACGGATCACCGGTATGCCGAGCAGGTCGGCCTGGAACTGCATCAGCAGGTCGTTGACGCAGGCCCCGCCATCGACGCGCAGTTCAGCCACGGGGGCCGCGCCGGCACTGACGGCGTCTCGGCTCATGGCCTGCAAAAGGGCGGCGCTCTGGTAGGCAATGCTTTCGAGCGCAGCGCGCGCAATGTGGGCCACCGTGGTGCCGCGTGTCAGGCCGGTGATGGTTCCACGCGCATCCGGTTTCCAGTAGGGCGCGCCCAGGCCGGTGAAGGCCGGCACCACCATCACGCCACCCGAGTCGGGCACGCTTTCGGCCAACCCCTGCACTTCGGCGCTGCCCTTGATGGCGTGCAGGCCGTCGCGCAGCCACTGCACCACGGCGCCGCCGACGAAGACGCTGCCTTCGATGGCGAACTGGGTTTGGGCTGTTACCTGGGCTGCGCTGGTGGTCAGCAGGCCGTTGCGCGAGGTTTGAAATTGATTGCCCGTGTGCATCAGCATGAAGCAGCCGGTGCCGTAGGTGTTTTTCGCCATGCCGGCCTTGAAGCAGGCCTGGCCGAAGAGCGCGCTTTGCTGGTCGCCGGCGACGCCGCCAATGGCAATGGCGTGACCCAGCAGGTCGGGCTTCACCTCACCGTAATGCGCGCTCGACGGCAACACCTTGGGCATGAGCGAGGCCGGGATGCCCAGCAGCTCCAGCAGTTCGTCGTCCCACTGGTTGGTATGCACATTGAACAGCATGGTGCGGGACGCGTTGCTGACGTCGGTGGCATGCAGCGCGCCGCCGGTGAGCTGCCACATCAGCCAGCTGTCGATGGTGCCAAAGGCCAGCTCGCCGCGCTCGGCTTGCGCACGCGCGCCGGGTACGTTGTCAAGCAGCCATTTGAGTTTGGTGCCGGAGAAGTAGGCGTCGATCAGCAGGCCGGTTTTGGACTGGATCAGCTTTTCCTTGCCCTGCTCGCGCAACGCGGCGCAAGTGGCTTCGGCGCGCCTGTCCTGCCAGACGATGGCGTGGTGAATCGGCTGGCCGGTTTTGCGGTTCCAGACTGCGGTGGTTTCCCGCTGGTTGGTGATGCCCAGTGCGCGGATGTCGCCGGCCTTGATGTTCGCCTTGACCAGCACTTCGCGCGCCGTCGCCAGCTGGGTGCGCCATATCTCATTGAGGTCGTGCTCGACCCAGCCGGGCCTGGGGTAGATTTGCGGCAGCTCTTGCTGAGCCAGGGCCACGATGTGGCCATGTTCGTCAAACACGATGCTGCGGGAGCTGGAGGTTCCCTGGTCGAGTGCGAGAAGGTATGTCATGCGCTGGAGTGTATGAAAGGGTGGCAGGCGCGCACAAGTGCGCGGGGCTCAGGAATGGGCCACTTCACAGTTGACGTCCGCCTCTTCCAGCAAGGTTGGAAACGGCTCGGGCGGGGGCATGTCGGTGAACAGCCGGTCAATTTGGGAGAGCGTGGCCAGCTCCACCATGGCAGGCCGGTTGAACTTGCTGCTGTCGGCTGCCAGCCAGACTTCGCGGGCATGCTCGATGATGGTCTGGGCAACTTTGACTTCGCGGTAGTCAAAGTCGCGCAGGGAACCGTCGGACTCGATCCCGGAGATGCCGATGACGGCGATGTCGACCCGGAACTGGCGTATGAAGTCGACCGCCGCCTCGCCCACGATGCCTCGGTCGCGCGCACGCACCACGCCGCCCGCCACGATGACCTCGCAATCGGTATTGCCGCACAGGATGCCCGCCACATTCAGGTTGTTGGTGATGACCCGCAGCCCCTTGTGGTGCAGCAGGGCCTTGGCGATGGCTTCGGTGGTGGTGCCGATATTGAGGATCAGCGAGCAGTCGTTCGGAACACGCCTGGCCACTGCGCGCGCGATGCGGGCCTTGCCTTCGGCATGAAGGCTTTCACGCTGGCGGTGCGCAATGTTTTCGATGGTGGAACTGGGCACCCGCACGCCGCCGTGAAAACGCGTCAACAGGCCGGCTTCTGACAGGCGCTGCACATCCCGCCGGACGGTCTGCAGGGTCACGTCCAATTTTTCTGCAAGCTGCTCGACGGAGGCCGACCCGTGGGTTCGCACGACGTCAAGGAGCTTGATTTGCCTGGGATTGGAGTTCACGCGGATTCAAGTTTGAGGGAATCGTGGAGGTCTGGAAACTTTATATCGAAACAAAAGGAAACAGATAAGGGAAAACAAGTAGATAAAACAATCATAAAAGAAGAAAAATAGAAAAAAACCGAACTTCATTCCAAGTCTCGCCGGGAGCCTCTCTCTTGTTTATTGCTTCTTTTTGTTTGACTGCCGCCGCTTTGACACCGAGGCGTCACCGTCATTTCGGGCCGCTGCGGCGTTTGTGCCATGGCGTGGTGTATGGGAAGGGCGCGTGATGCAGCTGGCCCTGGACCGCATCAGCAAAAAAGTCGGGGCCGAACAATGGCTTTACGAGCTGAACCTGGCGCCGCGCAGCGGCGAAGTGACGGTGCTGCTGGGGGCGACGCAGGCCGGAAAAACCAGCCTGATGCGCATCATGGCGGGCCTGGATGTTCCTACGCATGGGAAAGTCCTGGTGAACGAAATTGACGTGACCGGCATGCCGGTTCGTGAGCGCAATGTCGCCATGGTCTACCAGCAGTTCATCAACTATCCCTCGCTGCGGGTGGCGGACAACATCGCTTCGCCCCTCAAGTTGCGCGGCGAAAAGAACATTGACCAGACGGTGCGAAAACTGGCCGAGCGCCTGCATATCGAGATGTTTCTGGACCGCTACCCTGCGGAGCTGTCGGGCGGGCAGCAGCAGCGGGTGGCCCTGGCGCGTGCACTGGCCAAGGGGGCTCCCCTCATGCTGCTGGACGAGCCATTGGTTAACCTGGACTACAAGCTGCGCGAGGAACTGCGTGAAGAGCTGACCCAGCTTTTTGCAGCCGGCGATTCCACCGTGATCTACGCCACCACCGAGCCTGGCGAAGCCCTGTTATTGGGGGGCTACACCGCCGTGATGGACGGTGGGGAGCTGCTGCAGTACGGCCCGACCGCCGATGTCTTCCACTCGCCGCGGTCCTTGCGCGTTGCGCGTGCCTTCAGCGACCCACCGATGAACCTGATGGCGGCACTGCCCTTGGCGCAAGGCCTGCAGCTGGCGGCAGGGCCCACCCTGGCGCTGGCCTTGCCCGATGCGCCGGCGCAAAGCCTGGCCACCCTCACGGCCGGTGTTCGCGGGAGTGCCCTGCGCGTCGAAAAGCGTGAGGGTGATGTGGCGTTGCCGGGAAAGGTCGAGTTGGCCGAAATTTCGGGCTCCGACACTTTTGTCCACGTTGCCACGGCGGTGGGTGAGCTGGTGGCCCAACTGACCGGCGTGCACTACTTCGAGCTGGGTGCGCCCATCACCTTGTTTCTCAGCCCCGCCCAGGTGTATGTCTTTGATGCGACCGGTGCCTTGCTTTTGGCGCCAGAGCGCAAGGGAGGACTTGCATGAAGCACCTTTTTGCAACGACTTCTGTGCTGCGGAGGCCTTATGGCGCGTATTGATCTCGACCTGGCCCATGCCTACCGGCCGAATCCGCGCGAAGACAGCGACTACGCGTTGCTCCCGCTCACCATGAGTTTTCGCGATGGCGGCGCTTATGCGTTGCTGGGCCCGTCGGGCTGCGGCAAGACCACCATGCTGAACATCATGTCGGGCTTGCTGGTGCCGTCGCAGGGCACAGTCAAATTCGACGGGGTGGATGTGACACATGCGACGCCGCAGCAGCGCAATATCGCGCAGGTGTTCCAGTTCCCGGTGATCTACGACACCATGACAGTGGCTGAAAATCTGGCGTTTCCGCTGCGCAACCGCAAGGTGCCGGAAGATCAGATCAAAAAACGCGTCGGTGAAATTGCCGAGATGCTGGACATGAGCGGCCAGCTCAACCACCGCGCGGCTGGGCTTGCGGCAGATGCCAAGCAGAAGATCTCGCTGGGCCGCGGCCTGGTGCGGCCTGACGTGTCGGCCGTGCTGTTTGACGAGCCACTGACGGTGATTGACCCGCACCTGAAATGGCAGCTGCGGCGCAAGCTCAAGCAGATTCACCATGAACTCAAGCTGACCCTGATTTATGTGACACACGACCAGGTGGAGGCGTTGACCTTTGCCGAAGAGGTGGTGGTCATGACGCGCGGCCGCGCTGTGCAGACCGGCTCGGCCGATGCGCTGTTTGAGCGCCCCCGCCATACGTTTGTAGGCCACTTCATCGGATCGCCCGGCATGAACTTCTTGCCGGCCACCGTCGTCGGTGGCGCGCTGCGCGTCGCGGAGCGGCCGTTGGCGCTGCCACCTGAACGAGCCATGCCCGACGGCGAGCTCAAGCTGGGTGTGCGTCCTGAATACGTGGTGAAGACGGCACCGGGTGACCCGGCGGCGCTGCCATTCACTGTCACGCTGGTGCAGGACATCGGAACCCACTGGATGCTGACGGCCCGGATCGGCGAACACACCCTGAAGGCCCGGTTGAACCCGGCTTCTCGCGCGCCGCAGGTGGGTGAGGAAGTCTGGCTGCAAGTGATGGGGCCGCATACCTGCCTTTACCTCAATGATGAATTGGTGGAAGCATGAGCGCAGCGCAGAATCGCTTCAAGCAAGCGTCCGCCCCCTCGGGGGGCAGCGTAGTACACGCAGTGACAAGCGTGGGGGTAAATCCATGAGCACCACAACCAAACCGGTGAATCAAAAAGCATGGCTGCTTGTCTTGCCGGTCATCATCTGTGTGGCGTTTTCCGCCATCCTCCCGCTCATGACGGTCGTCAACTACTCGGTGCAGGACATCATTTCGCCTGAGCGGCGCGTGTTTGTCGGAACTGAGTGGTTTGCATCGGTGATGCGCGACGAAGAACTTCATGCGGCCTTGTGGCGGCAGCTCACATTTTCGCTGGCAGTGCTGGCAGTCGAGATCCCCTTGGGCATTGCGCTGGCGCTGTCCATGCCCGCTCAAGGCTGGAAGGCCTCGCTGGTGCTGGTGCTGGTGGCGTTGTCGCTGCTGATCCCCTGGAATGTGGTGGGCACTATCTGGCAGATCTATGGACGGGCCGACATCGGCCTGCTGGGGGCCATGCTGCAGAAAATGGGGTTTGACTACAGCTACACCGGCAACGCCGTGCATGCCTGGGTGACGGTGCTGCTGATGGACGTGTGGCATTGGACGCCGTTGGTGGCGCTGCTGGGCTACGCAGGCTTGCGCTCCATTCCCGACGCTTACTACCAGGCCGCGCGCATCGACGGCGCCAGTAAATTTGCGGTGTTCCGTTATATCCAGCTGCCCAAGATGCGTGGCGTGCTGATGATTGCCGTGTTGCTCCGCTTTATGGACAGCTTCATGATTTACACCGAGCCTTTTGTGTTGACGGGCGGCGGGCCGGGCAATGCCACGACATTCCTGTCGCAATACCTCACGCAAAAAGCCGTCGGCCAGTTTGACCTGGGCCCGGCAGCGGCTTTCTCGCTGATTTACTTTTTGATCATCCTGCTGCTGTGCTTCATCCTCTATAACTGGATGCAGCGTGTCGGCACGCAAGAGAAGGAGGGCGTGGAATGAACTCACCAAACACTCCAAAATTTCAGGCGCGCACGCTGTTCCTGATCGCGTACATCTTGTTTGCGCTCTTGCCCATCTACTGGATGGTCAACATGAGCTTCAAGACGAATTCTGAAATTCTGTCGAGCTTCTCGTTCTTTCCCCAGGACTTCACCTGGAACAACTACAAGACCATCTTCACCGACCCGTCCTGGTATTCGGGCTATATCAATAGCCTGATTTATGTGGCTATCAATACCGTGATTTCGGTCACTGTGGCCCTGCCGGCCGCCTATGCGTTTTCGCGGTACAGCTTTTTGGGCGACAAGCATGTGTTCTTCTGGCTGCTGACCAACCGCATGACGCCGCCGGCAGTGTTTTTGCTGCCCTTCTTCCAGCTCTACACCACGGTGGGGCTGATGGACACCCACATCGCGGTGGCCCTGGCGCATCTGCTGTTCAACGTGCCGCTGGCGGTGTGGATCCTGGAAGGTTTTATGAGCGGCATCCCGCGCGAGATTGACGAGACCGCGTACATCGACGGTTATTCCTTCCCGCGCTTCTTCGTGCGTATCTTCCTGCCGCTGATCAAGGCCGGTGTGGGTGTTGCAGCCTTCTTCTGCTTCATGTTCAGCTGGGTCGAGCTGCTGCTGGCGCGCACGCTTACCAGCGTCAATGCCAAGCCCATCGTCGCGACCATGACGCGCACTGTGTCGGCTTCAGGTATGGACTGGGCAACGCTGGCGGCAGCCGGAGTGTTGACCATCGTGCCGGGCGCCATCGTGATCTGGTTTGTGCGCAACTACATCGCGAAGGGTTTCGCGATGGGCAGAGTTTGATGCACCCCCGAAGCGCCTTCGGCGCCTCCCCCTCAAGGGGGCGCCCCCTGCGGCCCGGCAAAGCCGGTTCCGCGATGGCACTTGAATGGGGTCAGATTGGGGTGGCTGCGGCCATTGCGTTTAAGGAGATGAAAGATGTTTGACTGGATGGCCTGGACGACGCCTGTGGCAATTTTCTTTACGTGCATCGTGCTGATGCTGGTGGGCATGACGGTATGGGAATTGAAATCTCCGACAACGATGCGGCGCGGTTTTTTGCCGCTGGAAACCACCCGCGGCGACCGGCTTTTTATTGGCCTGCTCAGTGCGGCCTATGTCAACCTCATCTTTGTGGGCATCAGCGGCAAGCTGGCCGGGTGGCTGGGCCTGGACGGCGATCCGTCGATCTGGATCAGTTTTTTACTGTCGATGGCCCTGCTCGCGTTTGTCATGCGCAAGGGATAGAAATCAAAAAAGGAACCCGGCTCATATTCCCCGGAGCCGAACAAGCCTTCAACCACGGGGAGTGAACCAATGAGGAGACAAATCATGAAGATGCGTTATACGGCCCTGGCAGTGGCCGCAGTGTGTGCCATGGCCAGCCCGGGGTGGGCCGACGAGGCGGCTGCCAAGAAGTGGATTGACAATGAATTCCAGCCCTCTACCCTGAGCAAGGACAAACAGCAGGCGGAAATGAAATGGTTCATTGACGCGGCCAAGAAACTGCAGGCCAAGGGCGTGAAGGAAATCTCGGTCGTGTCCGAGACCATCACCACCCATGAATACGAATCGAAGACGCTGGCCAAGGCCTTCGAGGAAATCACCGGCATCAAGGTCAAGCACGACCTGATCCAGGAAGGCGACGTGGTCGAGAAGCTGCAGACTTCCATGCAGTCCGGCAAGTCGATTTACGACGGCTGGATTTCCGATTCCGACCTGATCGGCACCCACTACCGCTATGGCAAGGTGATGAACCTGACCGACTACATGGCGGGCAAGGGCAAGGAATACACCAATCCGGGCCTGGATCTCAAGGACTTCATCGGTACCAAGTTCACCACCGGCCCGGACGGCAAGCTGTATCAGCTGCCCGACCAGCAGTTTGCCAACCTGTACTGGTTCCGCGCCGACCTGTTCGCGCGCAAGGACTTGCAGGACAAGTTCAAGGCCAAATACGGTTACGAGCTGGGCGTGCCGCTGAACTGGAGTGCCTATGAAGACATCGCCGAGTTCTTCACCAACGACGTGAAGACCATCGACGGCAAGCCGATTTACGGTCACATGGACTACGGAAAAAAGGATCCATCGCTGGGCTGGCGTTTTACGGATGCATGGCTCTCGATGGCCGGTACGGCCGACATCGGCACACCCAACGGTTTACCCATCGACGAATGGGGCATTCGGGTGGCGGCCGACAAGTGCACGCCCGTCGGCGCCTCGGTGGCGCGAGGCGGCGCGACCAATTCACCGGCTGCTGTTTACGCGCTGACCAAGTACGTGGACTGGATGAAGAAGTACGCGCCCAAGGAAGCCACCGGCATGACCTTCGGGGAAGCTGGCCCGGTGCCGGCCCAGGGCCAGATCGCCCAGCAAATCTTCTGGTATACGGCCTTCACCGCCGACATGACCAAGAAGGGTCTGCCCGTGGTGAATGCCGACGGCACGCCGAAGTGGCGCATGGCTCCCGGCCCCAATGGGCCGTACTGGAAGCAAGGCATGCAGAACGGCTATCAGGACGTGGGTAGCTGGACCTTCTTTGCCGCGCATGACGAGAACAAGACGGCAGCCGCCTGGCTTTATGCGCAGTTCATCACCGCCAAGACCACCTCGCTGAAAAAGACCATCGTCGGCCTCACGCCGATCCGCGAGTCGGATATTCAGTCCAAGGCGATGACCGACATGGCGCCCAAGCTGGGCGGCCTGGTGGAGTTCTACCGCAGCCCCGCCCGAGTGGCCTGGTCGCCGACTGGCACCAACGTGCCTGACTATCCCAAGCTCGCGCAGTTGTGGTGGAAGAACGTGGCGCAGGCTGTGACGGGCGAAAAGACGCCCCAGGCCGCCATGGACACTCTGGCAGGCGAGATGGACGACGTGATGGGGCGCCTGGAGCGAGCCGGCATGGCCAAGTGCCCGCCTAAACTCAACCCCAAGGGAGATCCCGCCAAATGGCTGAGCGACAAGGCCGCCCCCTGGGCCAAGCTGAGCAATGAAAAGCCCAAGGGCGAAACCATCAACTACGACAAGCTGCTGCAGGCCTGGAAAGACGGGAAAGTACGCTGATCGGATGGCCGTGCGGTGCGCGAGCGCTGCACGGCTTTTTTTTCTGGATTCAGGTTATTGCAACAAGCGCAGGGTAAGCTCGGCGCACTTTTTACCAATGGGTTTGTATGGAAACGGGAAGCAAAGCCCATGACGACTGAATTAGCGCCCGCGCAGACGCGGCGCCAGGATTTAATGGCCCGGTTTGCCGAGCCGCACCACTACGACATCGCGATCATTGGCGGCGGCGCTACCGGCCTGGGAGTCGCACTGGATGCGGCCGCCCGCGGGTTTTCCGTCGTGCTGGTCGAATCGCACGACTTTGCCAAGGGCACATCGTCCCGCGCCACCAAGCTGGTGCATGGCGGTGTGCGCTACCTCGCGCAGGGCAATATCTCGCTGGTGCGTGAGGCCTTGCATGAACGCACCACGCTGCTGGCCAACGCGCCGCATCTGGCGCAGCCCTTGCCCTTTGTCATGCCTTCCTACAAGTTCTGGGAGGCGCCGTTCTACGGTATCGGGCTCAAGATGTATGACGCGCTGGCTGGCAAGGCGGGTCTGGGCGCCACGGAATTCCTGAACCGGCAAGAAACTCTTGCCTGCCTGCCGACAGTGCAGGCTCAAGATCTCAAGGGCGGCGTCAAGTACTGGGATGGCCAGTTTGATGACGCGCGGCTGGCGTTGGCGCTGGCCCGCACGGCGGCGCGGCAGGGTGCGTTGCTGGTGAATTACTGCGCGGCAACGGGCCTGATCCATGAGGGCGGCAAGCTGGTCGGCCTGCATGCGCGCGACCAGGAAACAGGCCGTACGTTTGAGCTCAGGGCAAATTGCGTGGTGAACGCGGCGGGTGTCTGGGTGGACCAGTTGCGGCTGCAGGATGGACAGGCCATAGGCCGCGACGCCAAGCCCATGGTGGCACCCAGCCAGGGTGTTCATATTGTGGTGGATCGCTCGTTTCTGCCTGGCGACCACGCCCTGCTGGTGCCCAAGACGGCCGACGGCCGGGTGCTGTTTGCAGTGCCATGGCTAGGTAAAACCATTTTGGGAACCACGGACACGCCGCGCCACGACCTGGCGCGTGAGCCGTTGCCTTTCCGGGAAGAAGTCGACTTCATCTTGCGCGAATCAGCCCGCTACTTGAGCCGGGCTCCCGGTCCGGCTGACATCAAAAGCATCTGGGTGGGATTGCGGCCCCTGGTCAAGCCGCCGGATGAGGATGCCGGAAGCACCCAGGCGTTGTCGCGTGAGCACACGGTGCTGGTCAGCAAAAGCGGCCTGGTCACGGTGACGGGAGGGAAGTGGACCACTTACCGGGCGATGGCGGAAGACGTGCTGGACAAATGTTTTGGCGCGGCGTTGCTGCCAACACGCGGGGCCGGCGTCACCACAAACTTGAAGTTAGTTGGCGCTCACAATTCGAATCACAAAATCAGCGAGGCGCCAGGGGCTCATCTGTATGGCAGCGAGGCGTCGGCCATGGAAAACCTGCCGGGTGCCAGCCGCGAGTTAGGCGGTGGGCTGACGGAGGCAATGGTGCGTTTCGCTGCGCGCCATGAATATGCCCGCACCGTTGAAGACGTGCTGGCACGGCGTTCCCGTCTGCTGTTTCTCGACGCGGCACTGGCCAGAACCCTGGCGCCGGAAGTAGCCACTCTGCTACAGCAGGAAAACGGCGTGGATCCCCAGCTGGACGAATTCCTGACGCTGTGTGGCCAATACCTCAGCCTGCCAGCCTGAATTGCCGCCAGTTGCCGTCCTGCAAAGGAGGCGGGCGAAATTGGATGCCCGGGCAGATTTTTGCTCTCTTTTTGATAGCTGCTTGCGCCCATCCCTATTGGCCAAAGGCCGAATTTAATGCCGAAAATCTGCCCGCGGCGTAAGCGCGAAGCGTGGCCGGTACCCGAGGGCTCCCCGGCTTCTGGAGGGACCGCTGCTTTATTGTGGGGATATTTTCACAACAAGCGGTTGACAGTGGCTTTTCGCTCAGTCATAATCGTGGGCTTCGCTCTAAAAAGGCGAGGAATTCTGCCTAACGGAAACACTACAAGTGGTTTGTGGTGTGGACGACAGGCCCAAGACTGATTGGTTGGTGATCTCAAGGGGTTGCCTTCCGGTGCAAGTTGGGAACACATTTAAATGATTCAAACGCAATCCAAGCTCGATGTTGCTGACAACACGGGTGCCAAGTCCGTGATGTGCATCAAGGTTCTGGGCGGATCCAAGCGCCGGTACGCCAGCGTTGGTGACGTCATCAAGGTGAGCATCAAAGAAGCCGCTCCGCGTGGCCGCGTCAAAAAAGGCGAGGTTTACAGCGCTGTGGTCGTTCGCACCGCCAAGGGCATTCGCCGTGGCGATGGTTCGCTCGTCAAATTCGACGGCAACGCAGCAGTGTTGCTTAATGCCAAGCTGGAGCCAATCGGCACCCGCATCTTCGGACCAGTGACGCGCGAACTGCGCACTGAAAAGTTCATGAAGATCGTGTCCCTGGCTCCTGAAGTTCTGTAAGGACTCGCCATGAACAAAATCCGTAAAGGCGACGAGATCATCGTGATCGCTGGTCGCGACAAAGGCAAGCGCGGCAAGATTTCGCTGCGCAAAGACGACAGCTATGTGCTGGTGGATGGGGTCAACCTGGTGAAAAAACACACCAAGCCCAACCCCCTCAAGGGCACCACCGGCGGCATCGTCGAAAAAAGCATGCCGATTCACCAGTCGAACGTGGCAATTTTCAATGCCGCTACCGGCAAGGCGGATCGCGTTGGCATCAAGCTCCTGGCAGACGGCAAAAAAGTGCGCGTCTTCAAGTCCAGTGGCGAAGAAATCAAGGTTGCATAACATGGCAAAGACCGCACCTGTACAAGCTGCTTCGCAGGCACGCCTGCAAGCCCAGTACCGCGAAAAAATCGCCCCCGGCCTGATTGAGAAATTCGGCTACACCTCGCCCATGCAGGTTCCCCGTATCACCAAGATCACGCTCAACATGGGTGTGAGCGAGGCTGTTGCCGACAAGAAGGTCATGGACAACGCCGTTGGCGACATGACCAAGATTGCCGGCCAGAAGCCTGTCGTGACCAAGGCCAAGAAGGCTATCGCCGGTTTCAAGATCCGCGAAGACCTGCCTATCGGCTGCATGGTGACCTTGCGCGGCGTGAAGATGTATGAGTTCCTCGATCGTTTCGTTACCGTGGCCCTGCCCCGTGTGCGTGACTTCCGTGGTATTTCCGGCCGGGCCTTCGATGGCCGCGGAAACTACAACATCGGCGTGAAAGAGCAGATCATTTTCCCTGAGATCGAGTACGACAAGGTTGACGCCTTGCGCGGCCTGAATATCAGCATCACCACAACGGCAAAGACCGATGAAGAGTGCAAGGCACTCCTCACCGCCTTCCGTTTTCCGTTCAAGAACTGAGGCGGGACATGGCAAAACAAGCTTTACTGCAACGTGAACTGAAGCGCGAGAAACTCGCCGCAAAGTTCGCCAAAAAATACGCTGAACTCAAGGCGACGTCCAACGACGCCAAGCGTTCTGACGAAGAGCGTCAGCTGGCTCGCCTCGAGCTGCAGAAACTGCCCCGCAATGCGAACCCGACCCGCCAGCGCAACCGCTGCGCGATCACGGGCCGCCCACGCGGTACTTTCCGTCAATTCGGTCTGGCTCGCGCCAAGATCCGTGAGTTGGCTTTTGCTGGTGATATCCCTGGTATCACCAAGGCAAGCTGGTAAGCATAGGAGAACCACAAAATGAGCATGAGTGATCCTATTGCCGACATGTTGACCCGCATCCGCAATGCACAGATGGTTGAAAAAGCCGTCGTGCTGGTGCCTTCGTCAAAAGTCAAAGTTGCCATCGCGCAGGTATTGAAGGATGAGGGCTACATTGATGGCTTCTCCGTCAAGACCGACGAAGGCAAGTCCCAGCTGGAAATCGCCCTGAAGTATTACGCAGGCAAGCCCGTGATTGAGCGCATTGAGCGCGTCAGCCGCCCAGGCCTTCGTGTTTACAAAGGCCACGGCGCCATCCCCCAGGTCATGAATGGCCTTGGTGTGGCAATTGTCACGACCCCGCAAGGCGTCATGACCGATCGTAAAGCCCGCGCTACCGGTATCGGTGGTGAAGTGCTTTGCTACGTGGCCTAACGGCGGCATTGAGGAGAAACTGAAATGTCTCGTGTAGGAAAAATGCCAGTGACCGTACCTCAGGGTGTGGACGTGGCCATGAAAGCAGACCAGATCAATGTCAAGGGTGCTCTCGGCACCCTGGCGCTGACGCAGAACGCGCTTGTCACCATCAAGAATGATGCGGGCAAGCTGACTTTTGTGCCGGCCAATGATTCGCGTGAAGCCAATGCCATGAGCGGCACGATGCGTCAGCTCGTGAACAACATGGTGACTGGTGTGACCAAGGGCTTCGAAAAGAAGCTCAGCCTGGTCGGCGTGGGCTACAAGGCCCAGGCTCAGGGCGCCAAGCTGAACCTGACCGTGGGGTATTCGCACCCTGTGATCATGGACATGCCTGCTGGTATCACCGTTGCAACCCCGACTCCCACGGAAGTGGTGATCAAGGGTTCCGACCGCCAGCGCGTCGGCCAGATCGCCGCTGAAGTTCGTGCTGTTCGTCCTCCCGAGCCTTACAAGGGCAAGGGCATCCGCTATGTGGATGAGAAGATCACGATCAAAGAAACCAAGAAGAAATAAGGAGCTGCATCATGTTGACCAAAAAAGAGCAGCGCCTTCGTCGTTCACGCCAGACCCGCATTCGCATTGCCACGCAAGGTGTTGCCCGTCTTACCGTGAATCGCACCAATCTGCACATCTATGCCAGCGTTATTTCTGGCGACGGCACCAAGGTTCTGGCTGCTGCTTCCACCGCGGAAGTGGAAGTCCGCAAGGAAATCGGCGCCTCGGGTAAAGGTGGAAACGTTGCTGCTGCGCAAGCCATTGGCAAGCGTATTGCCGAAAAGGCAAAAGCAGCAGGTGTTGAAAAAGTGGCGTTTGATCGCGCCGGTTTTGCGTACCACGGCCGCGTCAAAGCGCTGGCTGAGGCGGCTCGCGAAGCTGGTTTGCAGTTCTAAGCAGACTGGAATTAAGTATGGCTAAGTTTCAAGCAAAACAGCAAAACGACGCTCCAGACGATGGTCTGAAGGAAAAAATGATCGCGGTTAACCGCGTGACCAAAGTCGTAAAGGGCGGCCGTATCCTCGGTTTCGCCGCATTGACCGTCGTGGGTGACGGCGATGGTCGCGTCGGCATGGGCAAAGGCAAGTCGAAAGAAGTGCCAGCAGCCGTGCAAAAAGCGATGGAAGAAGCGCGTCGCAACATGACCAAGGTTTCGTTGAAAAACGGCACCATCCACCACAATGTTTTCGGCCATCACGGTGCAGCCAGCGTCATGATGGCGCCGGCTCCCAAGGGTACCGGCATCATCGCTGGCGGCCCAATGCGCGCCGTTTTCGAAGTCATGGGCATTACCGACATCGTGGCGAAGAGCCATGGTTCGAGCAATCCTTACAACATGGTGCGTGCCACCATGGATGCACTGAATAATTCCACGACCGCTTCTGAAATTGCGGCCAAACGTGGCAAATCGGTCGAAGAGATCTTCGGCTAAGGCGGCATTGAAATGACCAAAGAAACCAAAGTCAAAGTCCAGCTGGTTCGCAGCCCGATTGGCACCAAGGAATCGCATCGCGCCACTGTGCGCGGTCTGGGCCTCCGTGGCGTCAACAGCGTCAGCGAATTGCAGGATACGCCCGCAGTGCGCGGCATGATCAACAAGATCAGCTATCTGGTCAAGATTGTCTGAGCGGAGACTCAAAATGGAATTGAACGGAATCAAGCCTGGCCAAGGCGCCAAACATGCCAAGCGACGCGTCGGTCGTGGCATTGGCTCTGGTCTGGGTAAAACATCTGGACGCGGCCACAAAGGCCAGAAATCACGTGCTGGTGGCTACCACAAGGTCGGCTTCGAAGGCGGTCAAATGCCTATGCAGCGCCGTTTGCCAAAGCGTGGCTTCAAGTCGCATCTGCTCAAGTTCAACGCCGAGGTTACCCTGAGTGCGCTGGAGCAACTGGGCCTGGCCGAAGTCGATCTGCTGGCGCTGAAGACTGCTGGCCTGGTGGGTCAGCTCGCCAAGAATGTCAAGGTCATCAAGTCGGGTGAGTTGTCCAGGGCTGTCAAGCTGAACGGCATCTCCGCCACGGCGGGTGCCAAGGCCATTATTGAAGCCGCCGGCGGCTCTGTCGCTTAAATACCTGACTGGAAAATCAGTGGCAACCAACTCAGCTCAAATTGCGAAGACCGGCAAGTACGGTGATTTGCGTAACCGGCTTGTGTTTTTGCTGCTGGCTCTCGTGGTGTACCGCATTGGCGCGCACATCCCGGTGCCAGGGATTGATCCTGGCCAGCTCAAGGAGTTGTTCAAGGGCCAACAAGGCGGCATATTGAATTTGTTCAATATGTTTTCTGGTGGTGCCCTGTCGCGCTTTACGGTATTTGCCCTGGGCATCATGCCGTACATCTCGGCATCGATCATCATGCAGCTGCTGACGTACGTCGTTCCGACGTTCGAGCAGATGAAAAAAGAAGGCGAAAGCGGTCGGCGCAAAATTACGCAGTACACACGTTACGGCACGCTGGCTTTGGCATTGTTCCAGTCCATGGGCATTGCCGTGGCGCTGGAAAGCTCGCCAGGTCTGGTGTTGGCACCCGGCTTTGGTTTCCGCATGACGGCAGTGTTCAGCCTGACGGCCGGCACGATGTTCCTGATGTGGTTGGGTGAGCAGATTACCGAGCGTGGTTTGGGTAACGGCATTTCGATCCYGATTTTTGCCGGTATTGCGGCAGGCTTGCCGAATGCCATGGGTGGTTTGCTCGAATTGGTTCGCACCGGCGCCATGAGTATCCTGGTAGCCATCGTGATCGTCGCGGTGGTTGTGCTGGTGACGTATTTCGTGGTGTTCGTAGAGCGTGGGCAGCGCAAGATTCTTGTGAACTATGCGCGGCGACAGGTGGGTAACAAGGTTTACGGCGGACAGTCATCGCACTTGCCGTTGAAGTTGAACATGGCGGGCGTGATTCCACCGATTTTCGCTTCATCGATCATTTTGCTGCCTGCCACGGTTGTAGGCTGGTTTAGCGCCGGTGAAAGCATGCGTTGGCTCAAGGACATCGCCAGCACGCTGACGCCGGGCCAGCCAATCTACGTAATGCTGTATGCCAGTGCGATTGTGTTTTTCTGCTTCTTCTATACGGCGCTGGTGTTCAACAGCCGTGAAACGGCGGACAACCTGAAAAAGAGCGGGGCGTTCATTCCGGGTATTCGGCCGGGCGATCAGACGGCCCGCTACATTGACAAAATCCTGGTGCGTTTGACGCTGGCGGGTGCGGTTTACATCACATTCGTGTGCCTGTTGCCGGAGTTTTTGATTTTGAAATACAACGTGCCGTTCTATTTTGGCGGTACGTCGTTGATGATTATTGTCGTGGTGACCATGGATTTCATGGCGCAGGTGCAGAACTACATGATGTCGCAACAGTATGAGTCGTTGCTTAAAAAGGCGAACTTCAAGACGTCACTGGGCGGTTAACTGGGTATTTGATGGGATATGTCTAAAGACGATGTGATCCAGATGCAGGGCGAGGTTGTAGAAAACCTCCCCAATGCAACTTTCAGGGTGAAGCTGGAAAATGGACATGTTGTACTGGGACATATCTCGGGAAAAATGCGTATGCACTACATCCGCATTCTTCCCGGTGACAAGGTAACGGTTGAGTTAACGCCTTACGATTTATCGCGCGCACGAATTGTTTTCCGTGCCAAGTAGCACAGAGTGAAAGTTTAGGAGTAATAGAAATGAGAGTTTCAGCTTCGGTCAAGAAAATTTGCCGTAACTGCAAAGTTATCCGTCGCAAGGGCGTTGTCCGTGTGATTTGCACGGATCCGCGTCACAAACAGCGTCAAGGCTGATTTCAAGAGTTTTAGAGGACGAACATGGCTCGTATCGCTGGTATCAATATTCCGCCGCAGCAACACGCCGAAATCGGCTTGACTGCTATCTTCGGCATCGGTCGCACACGCGCTCGCAAAATTTGCGAAGCATGTGACATCGCTTACGCCAAAAAGGTCAAAGACCTGACCGATGGCGATCTGGAAAAAATCCGTGAGCAGATCGCCCTGTTCACCATCGAAGGTGACTTGCGTCGTGAAACCACGATGAATATCAAGCGCCTGATGGACATCGGCTGCTACCGCGGTTTCCGCCACCGTCGCGGCTTGCCGATGCGCGGCCAGCGCACCCGGACCAATGCCCGTACCCGCAAGGGCCCGCGCAAGGCCGCTGCAGCTTTGAAGAAATAATTGAGAGGTCGTCATGGCAAAATCACCAAGCAATAACGCCGCACAGCGCGTTCGCAAGAAAGTTCGCAAGAACGTGGCCGATGGTATCGCCCACGTCCACGCTTCTTTCAACAACACGATCATCACCATCACGGATCGCCAGGGCAATGCTTTGTCCTGGGCATCTTCCGGTGGTCAGGGTTTCAAGGGCTCGCGCAAATCCACCCCATTCGCAGCGCAGGTCGCTTCCGAAGTGGCTGGTCGTGCCGCCATTGAGCAAGGCATCAAGAATCTTGACGTCGAAATCAAGGGTCCTGGTCCAGGTCGTGAATCATCTGTTCGCGCTTTGGGCGCACTCGGCATCCGGATCAATTCGATTGCCGACGTGACCCCGGTTCCGCATAACGGCTGCCGCCCGCAAAAGCGCCGCCGCATTTAATTCCCCGTGCCCAGGCATCCGACGGTTGTTTCAGCCCGTCAGATACCAGGCATTTTTACCAAGCCCACCGCCGCAGGTTACGACCTCCGGCTCCTGCAATTTATTGCAGCAGATGACAAAAGGACACTCAAGTGGCACGTTACCTAGGCCCCAAGGCCAAACTATCCCGCCGTGAAGGCACCGACCTGTTCCTGAAAAGCGCACGCCGCGCCATCAGCGACAAGGCCAAATTCGACTCCAAGCCAGGCCAGCACGGCCGTACCTCCGGTACCCGTACTTCCGACTTCGGCTTGCAATTGCGCGAGAAGCAAAAAGTCAAGCGCATGTATGGCGTGCTCGAAAAGCAGTTCCGCCGTTATTTCGAAGAAGCGGATCGTCGCAAGGGCAACACCGGTGCCAATCTGTTGTTCATCCTGGAATGCCGCCTGGACAACGTGGTGTACCGCATGGGCTTCGGTTCGACCCGTGCTGAAGCGCGTCAGCTGGTTTCGCACAAGGCCATCACGGTCAATGGCGGATCTGTCAACATCCCTTCGTACATGGTCAAGGCTGGCGACATCATCGCCGTGCGCGACAAGTCGAAGAAACAGACCCGTATCACCGAAGCCCTTGAGCTTGCAAAACAGGTTGGCCTGCCCGCCTGGGTCGATGTGAACGCCGACAAGGGCGAAGGCACCTTCAAGAAGGTGCCTGACCGCGACGAGTTTGCCGCCGACGTCAACGAATCGTTGATCGTCGAGTTGTACTCACGCTAATTTTTCGTTCCTGCGATACGGGGCACCGTATCGCCAGGGTGTGCTTCGCCGGCCTTATCGGTGTAACGAACCGAGGGTATTGAGAGGAAGACTGCATGCAGACCAATTTGTTGAAACCAAAAACCATTAATGTTGAGCAGCTTGGCGCCAACCGTGCCAAGGTGACTCTGGAGCCGTTTGAGCGTGGCTACGGCCATACGCTGGGCAACGCGCTGCGCCGCGTACTGTTGTCTTCCATGGTCGGCCACGCCGCCACCGAAGTCACCATCGCAGGTGTCCTGCACGAATACTCATCCATCGACGGTGTGCAGGAAGACGTCGTCAACATCCTGTTGAACCTCAAGGGTGTGGTGTTCAAGCTCCACAACCGCGACGAAGTCACGCTGAGCCTGCGTAAAGACGGCGAAGGCCCAGTCACTGCCGCTGACATCCAGACTCCGCACGACGTGGAAATCATCAACCCTGAACACGTGATCGTGAACCTGTCGCACGGCGGCAAGATCGACATGCAGATCAAGGTGGAAAACGGCCGCGGCTACGTGCCGGGCAACCAGCGCCGCTATGGCGATGAGTCGCCAAAGTCGATCGGCCGTATCGTGCTGGACGCGTCGTTCTCGCCCGTCAAGCGCGTGAGCTACATCGTCGAAAGCGCCCGCGTTGAGCAGCGCACCGACCTCGACAAGCTCGTGCTGGAAATCGAAACCAACGGCGCGGTGACGGCCGAAGATGCTGTCCGTGCCTCGGCCAAGATCCTGGTGGAGCAGCTGGCTGTGTTCGCACAGCTCGAAGGTAATGAACTGGCCGCGTTTGACGCACCCGTTCAGCGCAGCTCGCAGCAGTTCGATCCGATTCTGCTGCGCCCTGTCGACGAACTCGAACTTACCGTTCGTTCGGCGAACTGCCTCAAAGCGGAAAACATTTACTACATCGGCGATCTGATCCAGCGCACTGAGAATGAACTGCTGAAGACGCCGAACCTGGGCCGTAAATCGCTCAACGAAATCAAGGAAGTGCTTGCATCGCGCGGCCTGACTCTTGGTATGCGCCTGGAAAGCTGGCCACCCGCCGGTCTCGACAAGCGTTAATTTGAACCACAAGATCCCGCCCGAAAGGGGATCTCGCACGGGCAGTACCTGATACGGCTGCCTGGATTTTAAAAAAGGAAACACTATGCGCCACGGACACGGATTACGTAAACTCAACCGCACCAGCGAGCACCGCCTCGCCATGCTGCGCAACATGATGAACTCGCTGCTTCAGCACGAAGTCATCAAGACCACTCTGCCCAAGGCCAAGGAATTGCGCCGCGTGGTCGAACCCATGATCACCCTCGGCAAAGAGCCTACTCTGGCCAACAAACGCCTGGCATTTGACCGCCTGCGCGATCGTGATATGGTCGTCAAGCTGTTCGCAGAGATCGGCCCACGCTACAAGGCACGTCCCGGCGGCTACACCCGCATTTTGAAGATGGGCTTCCGCGTTGGCGACAATGCGCCCATGGCACTGGTTGAATTGGTGGACCGTCCTGAAGTGTCAGAAGACACTACAGCTGACACGGCCAAGGCAGAGTAAGCTACAATACACACATACCGCGCGGTGGAGCAGCCTGGTAGCTCGTTGGGCTCATAACCCAAAGGTCGTAAGTTCAAATCTTGCCCGCGCAACCAACACGTTAGCCTCTCGAGGCCAACAGCAAAACGCCTGCATCAAGCAGGCGTTTTGCTTTCCGGCTTACATCGGCGTTCAGCGATTCTGCTGCCAGTGACGTCGCCGGCAGTCGTTGCTTGCAGCAGGCATGTATAGCTGTTGCTCAGTCCGGCACAACCGCCGTCACTTCAATTTCCACCTGGGCGCGGTCTTCAACCAGTGCCGCAACCTCGACACATGTCATGGCCGGAAAATTCTTTCCCATGACTTCGCGGTAGACAACACCCAGTTCCTTGAGCCTGGCCACGTACTCGACACGATCCACCACATACCAGGTCATGCGGACCATATGTTCGGGTCCGGCGCCACCGGCCTTCAGCACGGCCGCAATGTTCAGCAGCGCCTGGCGCGTCTGCGCGATGAAATCGTCGCTCTCGAACTGTTGCTGCGCATTCCAGCCAATCTGGCCGCCGACAAACAGCAGGGCGCCGCGTGCAAGGATGCCGTTGGCATAACCTTTGGGCTCGGCCCAGCCGGGCGGTTGTAGTTTCTTGATCATGAGCTTCCTGAGGGTGTTTTTAAATAAGGTAACAGGGCGCTGCGCATTCGTTCGGGAAGCGGCAGGGGTTTGCCATTGGGGAGCTCTGAATAGACCACCACGCCATGCGCTTTCAGCTTGATGGCTTCGGCGCCGCCCGGCGTGGCTGGGCTGCCGTGGATCTCGTAGTGCATACCCATGCTGGCGTTGCCGAGGCGAGTCAGTTCCAATGTAATTTCCAGTGGGTCGCCATGGCGGCACATACCCAGAAATTCGACCTTCAAATCCACAATCGGCACGCCCGTGCCTCCGGCAATCAGAACATGCTCGGGAAAGCCGATATGCGCCAGGAAATCCTCTTGCACCTCATGCAGCAGATAGAGAAACTGCGGGTAAAAAACGATGCCGGCCGGATCGCAATGGTGAAACCTGACGAGCTTTTGCGCGGTAAATTTCATGATTCGCGCAGCTTGAAGCGTTGCAGCTTGCCGGTTTCGGTGCGCGGCAGTTTGGTAACGAATTCGATCTGACGGGGATATTTGAAAGGCGCAAGCGCCGCCTTGACGTGGTCTTGCAGGGCCTTTGCCATGGCGTCATTTGCTGCCTGGTCAGGCTTGAGCACAACAAAGGCCTTGACGACCATCCCCCGGTCGTCGTCGGGCAAGCCCACAACACCGCATTCAGCCACGGCAGGGTGCTTGAGCAGGGCATCTTCCACCTCAGGGCCCGCCACGTTGTAGCCCGCGGTAATGATCATGTCGTCGGCGCGCGCCTGGTAGAAGAAATAACCGTCGGCGTCCTGCATGAAGGCGTCGCCCGGGTAGTTCCAGCCGTCCTTCACATAGTTGCCCTGGCGCGCATCGTCCAGGTAGCGGCAGCCCGTGGGCCCCACCACCGCCAGCTTGCCGATGGCGCCGCGCGGCACTTCCGCGCCGGTGTCGTCCACCACCTTGGCGGTGTAGCCTGGCACCACCTTGCCGATGGCGCCGCGGCGCACGTCGGCGCCGGCTGCGGAGATAAAGATGTGGAACATCTCGGTCGCGCCTATGCCGTCGATCATTTCAATCCCGGTGGCGTCCTTCCATAGCTGCCGCGTGGCGTCAGGCAGGCTCTCGCCGGCACTCACGCACATCCGCAAGCCGGGCACGCCGTGCTGTTTGGCGAAAGCAGCCATCTGCCGGTAGAACGTCGGTGCCGTGTAGCAGACCGTTGCGCTGACCTGGTTGATCAGCTTGACCATGGCCTCCGGCGTATAGGCGATGGAGGGGTAGTAAACCGAAGCGCCGGCCCACATCGGGAAAATCAGCATGCCGCCCAGGCCGAAGGTGAAGGCCAACGGCGGCGAGCCGATGACGATGTCGTCCGGCTTTGCCTTGAGCACGTGGCGCGGCCAGGCCTCGCAGGCCGCCAGCACGTCGCGGTGCGTGTGCACCGCGGCTTTGGGTTTTCCCGTGGTGCCCGAGGTGAAGGCCATCAAGGCGATGTCGTCGGCGGCTACCGGGCAGGGCGTGAATTCGCCGCCCTTCTGCGCCGACAGAACCGCGAGCGAGCCCGGTGCGTCCATCAGGTTGAAGGGCACGATGATGGGCAGCGTATCGCTTTGCGCTTGCGCCATCTGCAATTCCTCCAACAGGCCGGCATCGCACAAAGCCAGCGCAGGCCTGGCTTTTTCTATGATCTCGCCCAGCTCCTTTGCGCGCAGCAGCGGCATGGTCGCCACCGCTATCAGCCCGGCCTGCACCACGCCCAGCCAGGCCAGTGCCATGCCGATCGAGTTGCCGCCGCGCAGCAACACCCGGTTGCCGGGCTTCAGGCTGAAGTTTTCCGTCAGTACCTGCGCGATGCGGTTCACTCGATCCAGCGCATCGGCGTATGTCAAAGTGATCTTGTCCGAACGCAGCAGCGGCTTGCCTGCGTGTCCCTCCCGAAACGCCTTGTCGAACAAGGCCTGCACCAGGTTGGCCTGCGCCGGGATGCACAGCTCGGGCAGTGCGTACACCATGCGGGGAAGCTGCTCATACGGCGGCAAACGGTCGTGTACAAAGCGGTCCGTCTGTGCGGACGGTACCGCGGCAACACTTTCGATGGAGTCGGAGACGGAGGTGCTCATGATTGCAATACGGCCTTTCCAATGATGAGTTGCTGCACTTCGGTCGCGCCTTCGTAAATGCGCAATGAGCGTATGTCGCGGTACAGGCTTTCCACCTTGGTGCCAACCTTCACGCCCAGGCCACCATGCATCTGCAGCGCCATATCGATGACCTTCTGGGCGTTTTCGGTGGCCGTCATTTTGGCCATGGCCGCTTCGGCAGTGATGCGCGCACCGCTGCCCAGACGTTCGCTTTCGTCGCGCATCCAGGCGGCGCGATAGGTCAGCAGCGCGGCCGCATCGATCAGCGCCGCCATCTCGCCGAGCTTGGCTTGCGTGAGCTGGAAGTCGGCCAGCGTCTGGCCGAACATCTTCCGTTCCTTCGAGAAATGCACTGCCTCGGCCAGGGCACGGCGCGCCATGCCCAGCGCGGCAGCGGCCACGGAGGCGCGGAAGATGTCCAGCGTCTGCATCGCCAGCTTGAATCCGCCGTGCAGCGTGCCCAGCTGCGATTCCCGCGGCAGTTTGCAATGCGCGAACTTCAGCGTGGCCAGCGGGTGTGGCGCCATTACAGCGATGTGTTCGCTGCTGTCCAGGCCCTTGCTTTCCGCATCGACGATGAAGGCCGTAATGCCGCGCGTGCCGGCCAGCGGGTCCGTCTTGGCGAAGGTCACGTAAAAATCCGCGATGCCGCCATTGCTGATCCAGGTCTTGCTGCCGTTCAAGGCCCAGCCCTCACCCGTGTCTGTGGCGGAGGTCACCATGGCACCGGCGTCCGAGCCAGCGTCGGGTTCGCTCAGTGCAAAAGCCGCGATCCTCTTCCCGTTGGCTACCAACGGCAGGTAAGCCGCTTGCTGTGCCGGCGTCCCCGCCAGCGTGATCGCGCCGCTGCCCAGCCCTTGCATCGCAAACGCGAAATCGGCCAGCGGCGAATGAAAAGCCAGCGTTTCGCGCAGGATGACGAGTGCGCGGGAATCCAATTTTTCAAGCGCGCCGCCCAGGGCGCCGTCCTTTCCCGCCGGCACGCAGTAGCGCAGCCAGCCGTTGGCGCCCAGCAGGCTCACCCACTCCCTGCAAGCCCTGCGGTCGTCGCTCTCGTCGATGTGCTGATCCGGCGTCCAGTCGGCCAGGCGCTGCGCCAGGTCGCGGTGAACCTCGTCAAAAAAAGGCAGTGCCAGGTGGGCGGTGGTTGATCTCATGCGTGATCCTTGTCGTCCTGCCGCGCTCAGTCGCCGCGGAACACCGGTTTCTGTTTGGCTGAAAAGGCCTCGTACGCCCGTGTGAAATCTTGCGTCTGCATGCAGATGGCCTGGGCCTGCGCTTCGGCCTCTATCGCCTGGTCCAGTGTCATGGCCCATTCCTGGTGCAGCATGGTTTTGGTCATGCCGTGCGCAAAGGTCGGGCCGTCGGCCAGCTCTTGCGCCAGCTTTTGCGCCTGCGCCAGCACATCTTTCGGCTCGTGCAGCGCGTTGAAGAAGCCCCACTGCAAGCCTTCCTGCGCGCTCATGGATCTGCCGGTAAACAGCAGTTCCGATGCCCGCCCCTGTCCGATCAGGCGCGGCAGCAACGCGCAGGCACCCATGTCGGCACCGGCCAGGCCAACGCGCGTGAAGAGGAACGCCGTCTTCGCCTGGGACGTGCCCAGCCGCATGTCGGCGGCCAGCGCCATCATGGCACCGGCGCCGGCGCAAATGCCGTCAATCGCCGCGATGATGGGCTGCGGGCACAGGCGCATGGCCTTGATCAGGTCACCCGTCATGCGCGTGAACTCCAGCAGTTCGGGCATGGTCATTTTTGTCAGCGGGCCGATGATCTCGTGCACATCGCCGCCCGAACAGAAGTTGCCGCCCGCGCCGGTGATCACCACGGCTTTCACGTCGGTGGCGGTGTTCAGCGTGCGGAACAGATCGCGCAGCTCCGCGTACGAGTCGAAGGTCAGCGGGTTCTTGCGCTCGGGCCGGTTCAGCGTCAGCGTCGCGACGCCGGCGTCGAACGCATAAGCGAAATGCTCCGCCTGGTGATGGGCCAGCGCATCAAACTGCGCATGCATGGGGTTGGCCAGGCCGATGTAGTGTTTCATGTCGTTTCCAGTTTGCTGTCGGCCAGCAGGGCGTTGTGGTGTTGCTTGACCTTGCCCAGCAGTTTGTGCAGGGACTCCACCTCGCGTGGTGACAAAGCCTCAAAGGCCGCGACGATCCAGGCTTCATGCTCGTTGGCCATTTCGTCGAACAGTTTTCGTCCGCGCGGGGTCAGTCGGACGCGATAGGCCCGGCGGTCACCCTCCACATCCACGCGCTCCACCAGCCCTTCATTCACCAGCTGGTCGGTAATGCCCGTGACGTTGCCGCCGGTCACCATCATGCGGCGCGACAGCTCGTTCATCTTCAGCCCTTCCGGGCTGCGCTCAAGTTGTGCCATCAGGTCAAAGCGCGGCAGGGTGGTGTCGAACTGCTCGCGCAATTGGGTACGCACCTGCTTCTCGACCAGCTGCGTGCAGGTCAGCATGCGCAGCCAGAGCCGCAAGGCCTCGGGGTGTTCGCTGTGACCTCTTGCTTCCATGTCCATGGCTTGTCTCCTTGATGATGCTACTTGTTGGTGCTATTTATTTGATAGCTGCCTGCGCCCGGTCTTCCTGGTCTGCAAGCTCTTTTTTCTTCGAGAGTTCGCGGTAGAGCTGGTCGCGCCCGCTCAGGTAGGGCAGAGGCCAGTCCACATGCCGGCTTTGCAGCCTGGCGGCCTCGTGCAGTGTCCAGGCGGGGTCGGCCAGGTGCGGGCGGGCAATGGCGCACAGGTCGGCGCGGCCGGCGGCGATGATGCTGTTGACATGGTCGACTTCCGAGATCGCGCCCACGGCGATGGTCTGTATGCCCACCTCGTTGCGGATGCGGTCGGCAAATGGCGTCTGGTACATGCGGCCGTAAACCGGCTTGGCCGCGCGCGTGGTCTGGCCCGACGACACGTCGATGAAGTCGCACCCTGCGGCCTTGAACATCCGGGCGACGGCAACGGCATCGTCGGCTGTGTTGCCGCCCGGCGCCCAGTCGTGCGCGGAGATCCGCACGCTCATCGGCAGATGCGCAGGCCACACTTCACGCATGGCGGCAAACACCTCCAGCGGAAAGCGGCAGCGGTTTTCCAGGCTGCCGCCGTACTCGTCCTTGCGCTGGTTGGTCAGCGGCGTGATAAAGCTCGACAGCAAATAGCCGTGGGCGCAGTGCAGCTCAAGCCAGTCAAACCCGGCTTCGGCCGCGTAGCGGGTGGACTGCACGAACTCAGTCTTGACGCGATCCATGTCGACGCGCGTCATGGCTTGCGGCACCTGGTTGGTGGGGCCGTAAGCCACAGCGCTGGCCGCCAGCAGCGGCCAGTTGCCGGTGACGAGCGGCTCGTCGGGCTGTTCCCAGCCGACTTGTGTCGAGCCTTTGGGGCCGCTGTGTCCCAGTTGCATGCCGATCCTGGCGCCGGCACCCGAGGCATGGACAAAATCCACGATACGTTTGAAGGCCTTGGCCTGCATCTCGTTCCACAAGCCCGGGCAGCCGGGGGTGATTCGGCCTTCTGCGCACGGTGCGGTCATTTCGACAAACACCAGCGCGGCGCCACCCAATGCGCGCGCGCCAAGGTGAACCAGGTGGAAGTCCTGCGGCACGCCGTCCACCGCGCTGTAGGTAGCCATGGGCGAAACGACGATGCGGTTCTTCAGATTCAGTTCGCGGACCTTCAAAGGCAGCAGCATGGGCGGCGGTGCATGCGGTGCGCTGCTTTTAGCCAACCACTGCTCATAACCCTGCAGCCAGGCGGCATCGCGCACGCGCAGGTTTTCATGGCTGATGCGCTGCGAGCGTGTGAGTAGCGAATAAAAGAACTGCTCGGCCTCCATGCCACTGTAGCGGTCCACGTTCTCAAACCACTCGGTGGAGTTGCGCGCCGCGTTCTGGATCTTCAGAACTTCGACTGAACGCAGCGCTTCATAGGTTTTTAGCGCCCCAGCAGCGTCGCCGTGCTGTGCGAAGCAGTTGGCCAGCTCAATCGCATCTTCGAGCGCCAGCTTGGTACCACTGCCGATGGAAAAATGCGCGGTATGCGCAGCATCGCCCATGAGCACGATGGGAACCTGTTTGCCGTTGATGGAAGCCTCATGCACCCAGCGCTCGCACACCACACGAGGAAAGCGTATCCAGATCGCCGAACCGCGCACATGCGTGGCGTTGTTCATCAGCGCGTTGCCGTCCAGGTATTTGGCAAACAGGCGCTCGCAAAATGCAATGCCTTCTTCCTGGCTCATCTGGTCCAGGCCGTGCGCCTTCCACACGGCCTCGGGCGTCTCGACGATGAACGTCGAGGTGTTCTCGTCAAACTTGTAGGCGTGCGCGGCAAACCAGCCGTGCTCAGTCTGCTCGAAGGCGAAGGTGAAGGCGTCGAACGTCTTGTGCGTGCCCAGCCAGACAAAACGGCAGGCGCGAAGCTCCACGTCGGGCTTGAAGGTCTCCGCATACCGGTTGCGGATGCGGCTGTTCAGGCCGTCGCTGGCGATTACCACGTCGGCGTTGTATTGCGCCGCAATCGCCTGGTCGTCCTGCACATCGATTTCAAACACCAGGTCCACACCCAGCGCGATGCAGCGCTCCTGCAGGATGTTGAGCAGGCGCTTGCGGCCTATGCCGCAGAAACCGTGGCCGCCGGAGCGCACCGATCGGCCCTTGAAGAACACCTCCACGTCATCCCAGTGGTTGAAGGCGTCGCCGATCAGCTGTGCGCTGACCGGGTCGGCCATGCGCAGGTTGCCCAGCGTCTGGTCCGACAGCACCACGCCCCAGCCGAAGGTGTCAAAAGGCCGGTTGCGCTCGACCACCGTCAGCTGATGCGCCGGATTCTGCAGCTTCATCAGCAGGGCGAAATACAAGCCTGCGGGACCACCGCCCAGGCAAAGAATGTGCATGAATGCGTACTCTCTGGATTAATTTAACCTTAATTGTTTAGGTTTAAACTAAATCCGTCAAGTGGGTTTTCCGATGTTTTTCGCAACACCGGAAAACGGGTGTTACCGCAGCGGGTAGAGGCCGCGGGGGTATTTACGGCGGTTGCGGGAACTGCGTTTCAGGGTGCCTGAAAGCCTGCTGCCCGGTAAGTGAGCACCAGCGTATCCCGAAAACTACTGCCGGCCCGATCGTCTGCCGGCAATATGGGCGTGGTCTCATGGATCACCCGGGCGTCGTCCAGCAGAAGCGCCGTCAGGGGCTCCTGCATCACAAAGCGCACACCGTGCGGGCCGTTGGCGTCAAACACCCGGGTTTCGCCGCCTTTGACGCCGTGCCGCGCCACCATCATCACCACCACGAAGTCCACGCCGTCGCGATGTGCGCCTTCTGGCGTGGGCCGGCCTACCCCGCCCGCGGTGTCGATGCGGAACTGGTGCGCTTCAATATGCCAGCGCCCGGCGGGTTGCACTTGCGCAAACAGCTTGCCCAGGTTGGCCAGCAGGTCCGTCCATGCCGGGGCTGTGGCTACCGCTGGCTCGACCGGGTCGAACCAGCGCTCGAAGCCGCCGTGCAGGGCGTTGTAGTCGGTGGGTTGCCAGTGGGCACGATGCGGGGTTTGCGTGAGTGTGCCTTCGGCCAGCTCCTGGACGAAGCAGGAATGGCGGCGCTTGCGGTAGTGGCCACCGTCTTTCAGATGAGCGTCAGGCGGCAAGCGGTTCCAGGAGTCTGTCAGCGCCTGCCAGCCTGATGTCCAAGCCGGCGTCGGCAGTTCCAGCGTGGCCGTCAGCTCGGCAGGGTTGAGCAGGCTCAGCCCGTCCTGGCTGAGCGCCTGGCGAGCCGACTTGGGGACAGTGGCGATATTGAACATGGGCCCTATTTTGCTTGAGCCGCGCGGCCGGCCCGGCAGCCGCAGCCGGAACCCCGTGGCCGCAACAGGTGAAACCTGCCTACATACAGAGCCCCGGAAACTTTCCATAATGGCCTGTCTGACTTTCCAACTAGAGGAGCAATCCAACATGCTTTACAAATTCAAATCCAAAGACGCCGGCGACGTGATCATGCTCGAAGCAAACGGCCGCAAAGTCCTCGAAATCATCGGCAAAGACCCCGCCCCCAAAGGCATCATCCTGCCCGAGCAAATGCCCGCCGCGATCGCCGCCCTGCAGGCAGCGATCGCGCACGAGGAAGCCCACGATGCCAATGCCGAGGATGGCGTTGTCCCCGGCGACGGGCTGGGTTTGCGCCAGCGCGCCGTGCCCTTTATCGACATGCTGCAGCGCAACCTGAAGTCGGGGCATGAGGTGGTTTGGGGCGTTTAGGCTCAGCAGTCGCGCCGGCCCATAAAAAAGCCCTGGTAACAGGGCTTTTTGCATGGTGAGTTGATATGCGCTCAGTCCACCTTCGCCCCCGAAGCCTTCACCACCTGCGCCCACTTCTTGTGCTCGGCGTTGATAAAGGCCGAGAACTGGGCCGGCGTGTTGCCGCTGGGAATCGCACCCTGCGCGAGGAGCTTCTCTTTCATCGCAGGCGTGCCCAGCGCCTTGGCGGCTTCCTGCTGGATGCGGTTCACGATGTCGGGCGGCGTGCCGGCGGGGGCGAGCAGGCCGAACCAGGAGCTCGCGTCAAAGCCTTTCATCGCCGGGCCGCCGGCCTGTTCTATGGTGGGGACGTCGGGCAGGGCGGCCGAACGCTCCGAGCTCGTCACGGCCAGTGCCTTGAGTTTGCCGGACTTGATGAGCTGCATGGAAGACGGCAGGTTGTCGAACATCACATCCATATCACCGCCCACCAAAGCCAGCAGCGCGGGACCGGATCCGCTATACGGGAAGTGCGTCATATAGGTTCCGCTCATGGTTTTAAACAGTTCGCCCGCCAGGTGAATGGACGTGCCGTTGCCGCTGGAGGCCATGTTGAAAGTGCCGGGCTTGGCTTTGGCCGCGCGTATGAAGTCCGTGACGTTGTTGATGCCCGCGGCTTTGGCTTTTTCGGTGTTGACCACCATGACGTTTGGCACACCCGCGACCAGCGTGACGGGTGCAAAGTCTTTTTGCGGGTCGTAGGCCATTTTGGAATACAGCGATTTGTTGATGCCGTGCGTGCCCACGGTGCCCATGAGCAGGGTATAGCCGTCAGGCGCGGATTTGGCGACCACGTCGGCGCCAATGTTGCCGCCGGCACCGGCACGGTTCTCAACCACAAAGGGCTGGCCGAATGCCTTGGAGAGTTCCGGCGCCATGGCGCGGGCCAGGATGTCGGTGGTGCCGCCTGGCGCGAAGGGCACGACGATTTTGACGGGCCTGGCCGGCCAGCCGGCGCTTTGCGCCCAGGCGGAGGGCGTGGCCATAAAGGTGGCGACGGCGGTCAGCGCGGTGGCCAGGAAGGCACTGTAGCGACGGGAAAGAAAGGGCTTGCTGTTGTTCAAGAGGAGCTCCAGGGGATGGCCGGCGCGCGGCCGGGGGTCACATGAAGATAGCGTGCGTGGGTCCATGCTTCAAGAGGGTTTCAACCCAGCCACCCCAAAAAAGAAAAGCCGCCCGGCGGGAACCGGGCGGCTGGCAATCCAACAGTCAACAGATCAGTCGGCGAACTTGCCGGCGGCATCGATCACGGGCTTGAGCTTGTTGATCTCGGCGGATACAAAAGCCTTGTGGGCGGCGGGTTCGACGCGCTTGTCGGTCACCACCACGGCGCCAAGGCCTTCCTGCTTCTTGATGAAGTCGGGGTCTTTGAGCGCCACTTTCAGCGCATTGTTGAGCTGGGTCATCACGGCCGGCGGCGTTCCCTTGGGGGCGTACATGCCATGCCAGATCGTCAGGTCAAAACCCTTGAGGCCCATTTCCTGCAGCGTCGGGTAGTCCTTGAGCAGCTTGTTGTTCTTCAGCGGTTTGGCGGTCGTGACCGCAAACGCCTTGACACGGCCGGCTTCAATCTGGCCGGTGGTGTTCGTGGTCTGGTCGCACATCATGTCGACCTGTCCGCCTACCAGTGCATTCATGGCTGGTGCCGTACCGCCGAAGGGGATGGTGGTCATCGCGTCTTTGGCGTTGATGGCTGCCTGCCACATCAGGCCACAGAGGTGCGATGCCGAGCCCAACCCTGCATGGGCGATGTTGAGTTTGCCGGCATTGGCGCGAATGTAGTTCTCGAAATCGCGGTAGTTGTTGGCCGGCAGCTGCGGTTTGCCGATGATGGTCATGGGCACTTCGTTGATCATGCCCAGGAACTCGAAGTCGTCCAGCACCTTGTAGGGCAGCTTGCGATACAGGGCCGGCGCGGCCGCCATGCCGATGTGGTGCACCAGCAGGGTGTGGCCATCGGGCGTTGCGCGGGCTACCTTGGCCGCACCGATGGTGCCGCCGGCGCCGTTGACGTTTTCCACCACGAAGTTGGCGCTGCCGCCCATGGCTTTGCGCATGGCTTCGGCCAGGTCGCGTGCCACACGGTCGGTTGGGCCGCCGGCCGCGAATGGGACCACCAGAGTGACTGGCTTGGAGCCGGGGAAGGCGGGGGCTTGCGCGTGGGCTGCAAACATGGCCGTTGCAGCAGCGGCGAGGACTAACAGGCGTTTCATGAGCGTCTCCTTGTGATGAACGCGCCAAGTTTACGGTCCGCTTACTGCGCAAACATCGCGGGAACTACGTAAGGGCTAGCCCCCGGTCGCTTTGCGGGCAGCGCGCAACCCCGGGCTTTGGGAGTTCAGGCCAGCAGGGGCCGCGGGACTGGCTTTGCCAGACCACAGGCGCAGCGACAAGCGTGGGGCTCTACTTGTAACTACGTGCATCCTCAATAACCTTTCCGTCGTTGGGGAGACTTCCTGGGGTCATTAGCTGGACCGTTCCACGCAGTTTGGTGACGTCACGGATGGCGTCGCCGATACGCTGGTCCAGGCCATCCGGAGCGGACGCGGTTTCTACCTGGAAATGCATGTTGTCGCTTGCCATCTCTCCGCTGACGACCAGCCTGGCCTTGATCACTTCCGGAAAGCGCCGGGCGATATCGGCGACCTGTCCGGGGTGTACAAACATCCCGCGGACCTTGACGGTCTGGTCGGCTCTTCCCATCCAGCCCTTGATGCGCGCATTGGTGCGTCCCGTGGGGCAGGTGCCCGCAAGGATGGCGGAAAGGTCGCCCGTGCCAAAGCGAATCAGCGGATAGCCGGGATTCAGGGTGGTCACCACCAGCTCTCCCACTTCGCCCTCAGCCACCGGGTCACCCGTTCCAGGGCGCACGATTTCCACGATCACGCCTTCATCCAGAACCAGCCCCTCACGCGCTTCGGTTTCATAGGCAATCAGGCCCAGGTCGGCCGAGGCATAACACTGGTAGCCCGCAATGCCGCGCTCACCCAGCCAGTCGCGCAGGCTGGGGGGAAACGCCTCGCCTGAAACCAGGGCACGCGTCACGGTCGGCAGTTCCACCTTCATTTCGGCGGCCTTCTCCATGATGATTTTCAGGAAGCTTGGTGTGCCGATGTAGCCGGCCGGCCTGAGTTCCGCCATGGCGTGTACCTGCTGCTCCGTCTGGCCGGTGCCGCCCGGGAACACGGTGCAACCGAGGGCATGCGCGCCGGTTTCCATCATGGAGCCTGCCGGCACAAAGTGGTAGCTGAAACTGTTGTGGATCAGTTGGCCGGCGCGAAAGCCCGCGGCATACAAGGCCCTGGCCATGCGCCAGTAGTCCTTGCGCTTGCCTTCCGGCTCGTAAATGGTGCCCGGGCTGGCAAAAACATGGGGCATGTGCGCGCCGTAACGCAAGGCGCTGAAACCGCCAAATGCATTGCCACTGCCACCGGGCGCGCGCTCGGCCTGCTGGCGCTCAAGGAGCTCATGCTTGCGCGTGACGGGCAATCGCGCCAGTTCCGCGCGTGATGTGATGGCTTGAGCGTCAACGTCCTTGAGAATGGCGGTGAAGGCAGGCGCCCGCGTCTTGGCATGCGCGATCTGCTGCGGCAAGGCCGTCAGCAGCGCCGCCTCGCGTTCCGAAGGGCTTCGCACTTCCAGTGAGTCGTAATGTGTTGTCATTCGCGATCTTCCAAATCCTGTCAATACTCAGTACGTACGATGCGAACGCGACGCCGGCCGCGCCGTAGTTGCATTGACCCGCTCAAGGACACCATGCCAAACAAGGGCGGTCTTAAACCAGCCGGGGCCGCAGGCGCAGCGGCCCCCTCGGGGGGGCAGCGCAGTACACGAAGTGACAAGCGTGGGGGCCATTCAGGCCAGCCACCGCTTGCGGCGCTTGTAGCTCTTCACGTCTTTAAAGCTCTTGCGCTCGCCACCGCCCACGCCGAGATAGAACTCTTTCACATCCTCGTTGTTGGCCAGATCGCTCGCCGCACCGTCCATCACCACGCGGCCGCTTTCCATGATGTAGCCATAGTCGGCGTACTTGAGCGCCATGTTGGTGTTCTGCTCGGCCAGCAGGAAGGTGACCTGCTCCTTCTGGTTCAGGTCCTTCACGATGTTGAAGACTTCTTCGACGATCTGCGGCGCCAGGCCCATGGAGGGCTCGTCCAGCAGCACCATCGATGGGCTGGCCATGAGCGCACGGCCGATGGCGCACATCTGCTGCTCACCGCCCGACGTATAAGCCGCCTGCGAGGTGCGCCGGGTTTTCAGGCGCGGGAAATAGTTGTAGACCTTCTCCAGGTTGGCCGCCACTTCGGCCTTGCTGCTGCGAGTGTAGGCGCCGGTCAGCAGGTTTTCCTCGATGGTCAGGTGGGCAAAGCAGTGCCGCCCTTCCATCACCTGCACCACGCCGCGTTGCACCAGGTCGGCCGGCGAGAGGTTTTCAATGCGCTCGCCGCGCAGCTCGATGGAGCCTTTGGTGACTTCGCCGCGCTCACCCCTGAGCAGATTGGAAATCGCGCGCAGTGTGGTGGTCTTGCCTGCGCCGTTGCCGCCCAGGATGGCCACGATGCGGCCCTGCGGGACTTGCAGCGAGACGCCCTTGAGCACCAGGATCACATGGTTGTAGATGACCTCGATGCCGTTGACGTTGAGAACGATGTTAGGTGTGTCCATATTTTTTCCTGACCAATTGGAAGACCTGCGTGCAGGCCTTCCAATTGGCGGCTCGCGAGAGCCGCACCCCTCCCGCCTGGCGGAAGGATTTCAAGGCAAGGGCACCGTGGATCCGGCTTTGCCGGTCCACCAGTGCCGCCCCTTGAGGGGGAGGCGGCGCAGAGCGCCGCCACGGGGGGAGCCTAGCTTTGGCAGTCAGCGGGTGTGCGCGCCGTCAGCTTTTTCTCTGTGGCGTACTTGGCGGCGGTGGACTTGACCAGGGGCTTGATCACCTGCTCATCAGCCTGCAGCCAGTCGGAGGTAAATTTCCATTCCTTTCCGTCCCAGGTATGGATGCGCGCCCATGCCGAACCCATGTGGTCGGTGCACGAGGTGCTGATAGGCCGCATCACGCCGGCAAAACCCAGCGCGTCCAGCTTGGCCTGCGTCAGATTCAGGTTTTCCAGGCCCCAGCGCACTTGCTCGCCGGTCATGATTTTTCCCTTGCCGAAACGATCTTGTGCAGCGCGAAGGCCTTCCACGCCCAGCATCGCGCTCATGGCGCCACGCATGTAAAGCACCTGGCCGACTTCTTCCTTGGGGCCCGTGCCCTGGCCTTTGCCGTGCACCAGGGTCAGCATGTCTTTGGCCAGCTTGGAGTTCGGCTCGGCGCCGTGCTGCATCGTCACGGCGTTGTAGCCCTTGGCGCCTTCAGCCACGTCTTTCACGTCAGGCTCTGCGCCGGCCCACCACACGCCGTACATCTTCTCGCGTGGGTAGCCGGTGGCTTGCGCTTCCTTGATGGCGGTGGTGTTCATGATGCCCCAGCCCCACAGTGCCACGTAGTCAGGGCGCGACTGGCGAACCTGCAGCCAGGTGGCTTTTTGCTCGACGCCGGGCGCGGTAACAGGCAGCAGTTGCAAGGTAAAGCCGTGCATGGCGGCACGTTCCTGCATCAGCGGGATCGGTTCCTTGCCAAACGGCGAGTCGTGATAGACCAGCGCGATCCGCTTGCCTTTGAGTTTGTCGAAGCCGCCTTCCTTCTTGGCGATGGCTTGCAGGATGGCGTCAGCAGCAACCCAGTAGGTGCCTGCGATTGGGAAGTTCCACTTGAAGATGGATCCGTCCGCGCTCTCGCTGCGGCCGTAGCCCACGGTCACCACCGGAATTTTGTCGACGGGGGCTTTTTCTGTGATGGCAAACGTGGCACCGGTAGACAGCGGTTGCACCAGCGTGGCGCCGCCGTTCTTGCCTTTCAGGCGTTCGTAGCATTCGACACTGCGCGCGGTGTCGTAGCCGGTCTCGCATTCTTCAAACGAGATCTTCACGCCGTTGATGCCGCCGCGCGCATTGACCAGCTTGAGGTAGTCCACGTAGCCGTTGGCCCAGGGCACACCGTTGGGCGCGTAAGGCCCGGTGCGGTAGGACAGCACCGGGAAGAACTGCTCCTTCGCCTGGGCGAATGCGCTGGTCGCCACGAGGGACGAGGCGCCGGTGGCGAGGATTGCCACCGCCAACATCAATTTACGAATCTTCATTGTTGTCTCCTGGAAAATTTATAAACACCGTGAAAAAACTGACACCTCAGTAAACGACCTAACAATCCATTGCGCATTGGTGATTTCGAGTAATCCTTAACCCTATGAATAATTGCTCTGACGATCTCAATGTGGGAAAGGCCACAGCCGCAATTTTTGTTTGCCCACGGCCCACAGCTTGGCCAACCCGTGCGGTTCGACAATCAAAAACCACACGATCAACCCGCCGAAAATCATCAGTTCCGCATGCGAGATGCCCGCCGTGGAGATCGAGATGCCCAGCCAACCCGCCAGTACCGGCAGCAACTGGCTCAGCACGATGGGCAGCACCACGATGAAGGCCGCGCCGAAGAAGCTGCCCATGATCGCGCCCATGCCGCCGATGATCACCATGAACAGCAGGCGGAAGGAATAGTCCACTGAAAACGCGGCAGGCTCCCAGGCGCCCAGGTAAATAAAGGCCCACAGGCCGCCAGCGATGCCGATGATGAAAGAGCTGACTGCAAAGGCGCTGAGCTTGGCGTACATCGGGCGAATGCCGATCACGGCGGCTGCCACGTCCATGTCGCGAATGGCCATCCACTCGCGGCCGATCGCGCTGCGCACCAGGTTTTTGGCCAGCAGGGTGATCACCACCACGATGGCCAGGCAAAACAGGTATTTGCTCAGCGCGCTTTCGATGGGCAGTCCAAACACCTGCAGGTTGGAGACCGACACCGAACCCGAAGGCGTGTCCATCGTGAACCATTTGATGCGCAAAAACATCCAGTCGCTGAAGAACTGCGCGGCCAGCGTCGTCACCGCCAGGTACAGGCCTTTCACGCGCAGGCTGGGCAGCCCGAACAGGATGCCGAACAGCATGGCGCACAAGCCGCCCAGGATCAGTGCTGGAATCAGCGGCATGCCGGGAATACGCACAAAGAAATTGTAGGCGCCATAGGCCCCCACCGCCATAAAGGCACCCGAGCCCAGCGAGATCTGCCCGCAATAGCCGACCAGGATGTTCACCCCAACGGCTGCCAGCGAAAAGATCAGGAAGGGAATCAGGATGGCGCGGAACAGGTAGTCGCTGGCCAGCAGCGGCACAACCACGAAGGCAAACGCCAGCAGCAGTCCGATGGCGATGCGGTCCTGCAGGATTGGGAAGATCTGCTGGTCCGCCCGGTAGTTGGTTTTGAACTGGCCGTTTTCTCTGTAAAACATAAAGGTGAGCCGCCGTTAGATCGCAATAAAAGAAGTTGTGCGCTGGGCTTTGCCGCGCCGTAGGCGCATCGGCCCCAATTCACATGTAAGGGGCAGCGCGCCGAAGGCTCGAAGTGACAAGCGTGGGGGCTTCATGTCTATACGCGATCGATGATTTTTTCGCCGAACAAGCCCTGAGGCCGAACGAGCAAGACACAAAGCGCAAGCACATACGCGAACCAGATTTCAATACCACCACCGACATAGGGCCCGAGAAACACTTCGGCCAGTTTTTCACCAACGCCCAGAATCAGCCCGCCCACAATCGCGCCAGGCACCGAAGTCAGGCCGCCCAGAATGACCAGCGGCAGCGCCTTCAGCGCCAGCACCGAGAGCGAAAACTGCACGCCCAGCTTGCTGCCCCAGATGACGCCGGACACCAGGGCCACGAAGCCCGCCACGCTCCAGACGATGACCCAGATGCGGTTGAGCGGAATGCCGATGGATTGCGCGGCCTGGTGGTCGTCGGCTACGGCGCGCAAGGCCCGGCCTGTACTCGTGTACTGGAAGAAGGCGGCCAGTGCCGCCACCAGGGCGGTGGCGATCAGCGCGGCGACCAGGTCTTCCTGGTTCACCAGCAGGCCGCCCTGGAAGACACCTTCCAGCAGGAACATCGGATCCTTGGGCATGCCCACGTCAATCTTGTAAATGCTGGAGCCAAAGATGGTCTGGCCGAAGCCGTCCAGGAAATACGAAATGCCCAACGTCGCCATCAGCAGCGCGACGCCTTCCTGGTTCACGAGTTTGCTGAGCACCAGCTTTTCAATCAACCAGGCCACCACGACCATGATGGCCAGCGCGACTGCAAAGGCCAATGCATTGTTGATGAACTTGCTGTCCAGTCCCGTCCACTGCGGAATCCACTCGGAAAAACGCGCCATGGCCAGCGCCGCGAACAGCACCATCGCGCCCTGGGCGAAATTGAAGACACCCGAGGCTTTGTAGATCAGCACAAAGCCCAATGCGACCAGCGAATACAGCATGCCCGACATGAGGCCGCCAATAATGGTTTCAAGAAATGAACCCATGTTATTGGCTCCCCCCTGTTGCGGGCTTACTTCGTGAGAACGTGTTGCACACCCCCGTTGCCGACTCACTTCGTGTAGCGGCCTCCCCCCTTGCAGGGGGCACTGCTTGTGGCCCGGCAAAGCCGGTTCCACGGCGGCCGCTGGATCTGGTTTGTTGGTGTTTATGCATATTCAGTGGCTGGTTCCGAGGTAGGCCCGGATCACGTCTTCGTTGTTGCGTACTTCGTCGGGGGTGCCGTCGCCGATTTTTTTGCCGTAGTCGAGCACCACGACGCGGTCGGAGATGTCCATCACCACGCCCATGTCGTGCTCGATCAGTACGACGGTGGTGCCGAACTCGTCGTTCACGTCGAGTACGAAGCGGCACATGTCCTGTTTTTCTTCGACGTTCATGCCGGCCATGGGTTCGTCGAGCAGCAGCACCTGCGGCTCCATCGCCAGCGCACGGCCCAGGTCAACGCGTTTTTGCAAGCCGTAGGGCAGTTGCCCGACGGGCGTCTTGCGATAGGCCTGGATTTCCAGGAAGTCGATGATTTTTTCCACCGCCTCGCGGTGCATGATTTCTTCTTTTTCGGCGGGACCTATGCGCAGCGCCTGCAGCAGCAGGTTGCTTTTGATCTTTAGGTTGCGGCCCGACATGATGTTGTCGAGCACGCTCATGCCCTTGAAGAGCGCCAGGTTCTGGAAGGTGCGCGCCACGCCCATGACCGCCACCTGGTGGCTGTTCATATGCTTGAAGGTCTGGCCGCGAAAGGTGATGGAGCCCTGCTGCGGCGCATAGACGCCGTTGATGCAGTTGAGCATGGAGCTTTTGCCGGCGCCGTTGGGTCCGATGATGGCGCGGATTTCATGCTCTTTCACATTGAAGGAAATATCGGACAGCGCTTTCACGCCGCCAAAACTGAGGCTGATGTTGTTGACGTCGAGGATGACATCGCCGATTTTTTTTGTCATCAGGCAGCCGCCTTCACAGGTGCAAAGGTTTGCGTATCGTCGATCTTCAGCGTCGCGCTGACACTGCCTGACCGGCCATCTTCAAACTTCACGACGGTTTCAATGAATTGCTCAGTCTTGCCGCCATAAAGCGCATCGATCAGCGGCAGGTATTTCTCGGCAATGAAGCCGCGCCGTACCTTGTTGGTTCGGGTGAGCTCACCGTCATCTGCGTCCAGCTCCTTGTGCAGCACCAGGAAGCGGCTGACCTGTGAGCCGGCCAGCAGCGCATCCACGCTGAGGTCGGCGTTGACTTTTTCGACACATTCCTTGATGAGCTGGTAGACCTCGGGCTTTTGCGCCAGGTCGGTATAGCCGGCGTAGGGCAGGTTGCGGCGCTCGGCCCAGTTGCCCACGGCGTCGAAGTCGATGTTGATCATCACGCAGACTTTTTCGCGGCCATCACCGTAGGCCACGACTTCCTTGATGTGCGGGAAGAATTTGAGCTTGTTTTCCACGTACTTGGGCGCGAACATGGCACCGTCGTTGGCGCCGCCCTTGATGCGGCCCACGTCTTTCACGCGGTCGATGATCTTGAGGTGGCCGGCGGCATCGATAAAGCCCGCATCGCTGGTGTGGTACCAGCCGTCGGCAGTCAGCACCTCTGCCGTGGCGGTCGGGTTTTTGTAGTATTCCTTGAGCAGGCCGGCCGACTTGACCATGATCTCGCCGTTGTCGGCCACCTTGATTTGCACGCCGCTGATCGGCACCCCTACCGTATCGGCGCGTGCTTCGTTGTCCGGCTGCAGGCACACAAACACGGCGGTCTCGGTCGAGCCATACAGCTGCTTGAGGTTGATGCCGATGGAGCGGTAGAAGGTGAAAAGGTCGGGGCCGATGGCCTCGCCCGCGGTATAAGCCACCCGCACGCGCGAAAAACCCAGCGTGTTGCGCAGCGGGCCATAGACCATCACGCTGCCCAGCGCATACAGCAACCTGTCCATGGCGACTACAGGTTTGCCGTCCATCAGGGCCGGGCCGGCGCGTTTGGCTACGCCCATGAAATAGTTGAACATGCCGCGCTTGATGCGGCCCGCGTCTTCCATGCGAATCATCACGGTCGTCAGCAGGCTCTCGAAAATCCGCGGTGGCGCAAAGTAATAGGTCGGGCCGACTTCTTTCAGGTCGATCATCACGGTGCTCGCGCTCTCGGGGCAATTCACCACATAGCCGCAGGCCAGCCACTGCGCATAGCTGAAGATGTTCTGGCCGACCCACGCGGGTGGCAAGTACGCCAGCACTTCCTCGCCGGAGGTGAGTTTGTCGAAATCGGCGCCAGCCCTGGCGCGGTCCAGCAGGGTGTTGTGGGTGTGGACCACGCCCTTGGGGTTGCCCGTGGTGCCCGAGGTGAAAAACATCGCGGCCACATCATCCGGCCGGGATTTTTCAACTTCGCTCTTGAAGAAGCCGGGTTGTTTCGCGGCAAAGGCCCCGCCTTTTTCCAGCAAGGCGTCAAGCGACTGCAGGCCGTCTTCGGCATAGTTGCGCAGGCCGCGCGGGTCGTCATAAATAATCTGCGCCAGCTGTGGGCACTGGGTGCGAATCTCCAGCAGCTTGTCCACCTGCTCCTGGTCTTCGACCAAGGCAAAGCGCACGTCGGCGTTGTTGATGGGATAGACGCACTCGGCGCCCACGGCGTCCTGGTAAAGCGGAATGGGAATGGCGCCCAGCGACTGCGCGGCCAGCATGGTGGCGTACAGGCGCGGGCGGTTGGCGCCGATGATCACCATGTGCTCGCCGCGCTGCAGGCCGGCTTCATGCAGGCCGCAGGCGATGCGCTCCACCAGCTGCGCCATACCGGCCCAGCTGTGCGCTTGCCAGATGCCGTACTCTTTTTCGCGCATGGCGGCGGCGCCCGGGCGCTCGGCTGCGTGTTTGAGCAGCAATCTTGGGAACGTGGTCTGCATTCGCTTTCTTGTCTCCGTTTTGTTGCGGCCTTCTTCGAGGAAAACCGCTGATATGGGATGAATAGTAGGACCAGCTTTGACGCTATGGTGTCATTGCGACGACAATTTCCGGGTAAGTCCTACTGGGGTGTGCCCGGGGTCGGCGCGGTTTATCGGATAAAGCGCCCGTCGCGCGAAACCATGGTGAGCTCCACAAAGCGCGAGGCATTGCGGGCCGAGTCGCTGAAGCTCACTTCAAAGCCGCCCAGGTCATAGCGCTTCAAATTCCAGGTGCCGTCGATGAAGCCGGCGCGCGTCGGGTTTTTGCCTGCACGCCGCAGCGCCTCGGCAAACACACGGGCATTGATGTAACCCTCCAGCGCCAGGTGTGAAGGCTCCAGCGCCACGCCCGCGGCCTTCCACGCCTGCTGGAATTCGCGCACCATGGGCACCACGGTATTGCCCGGCAAGGGCACGACTTGAGACACGGCAATGCCGGTGGCGTCGTCACCCATGGCTTTGAGTGTGGCGGCCGCGCCCATGATGGATAGTGCATAGAGAGGCAGTCCCTTGCGCTGCACGCGTATTGCTTTCACGAAGTCGATGGTCGGCTTGCCGGCCAGGCCCACCAGCACGGCTTCCGGGTTGGAGCCCGCAATTTTTACCGCTGCCGGGCCGGTATCCGAGGAGTTGTTTTCCACCGTGACAATCGCGGTCGCTTCCAGCTTGTGTTTGGTCATGGAGCGCTGGGTGGCGTCGAACACTTCTTTGCCGAAGGAGTTGTTCTGGTAGACGATCGCGATGCGCCGGATGCCGATGGTTGCCAGGTGCTGCACCAGCTGCTCGGCTTCGTCGGCGTAACTTGCGCGGATGTTGAACACGTTGCGCGCGTTGGCGGGGCGCGCCGACAGCGCACCGGAAAACGGTGCGAAGAAAGGCATGCCCGACTCGATCACCTGCGGCAGCATGGCCTCGATCATGGGTGTCCCCATGCAATTGAAGAGCGCGAAATTGCTTTTGTCGTCGATGAAGCCTTTCACATTGGTCAGCGCGCGTTTGACGTCGTAGCCGTCGTCGGCCACTGTGAGTTCTATCGGCCTGCCATTGACGCCACCCTTGGCATTAATGCTGGCAAAGCACGCTTTGGCGCCCTGGTGCATGGCCTGGCCCAGTTCGCCCAGCGGCCCGCTCAACGCGATGGATTGCGCGATGCGCACCGGGCCGGTGTCTTGCGCGTGCGCCGTTCCGTAGAGCGCGGCGGGTACGGCGGCAAGCGCGCCCAGCATGCGGCGGCGTGTCAGCTGTGCGTGCGGCCGGGCGGCGTGTGCGGGGAATAAATCGGGCGATGGGCGTGTGCGGTTGTCGGTCATGGCGGGTCTCCTGGCTGTCGTTATCGGCTTGTTGATTTGTTGTCTCAGCGGGGCCGATGCTATGCTTTGGATTGGCAATGAAATGTCTATCCGACGACAATCCAAGGGTTGCGCCCGCCCCGGACTTTCCCTGACCTTTCACTGACTTTCACCCGAATGTTGTGAGCCATGTCCACTGAACCGCCTCTTCACCAGCGCCGCAGGAACCCCACGCCCGACGAGCTGCGCGGCATTCCCTGGCTGCCCTTGCTGCAGCCTGAAGAAAGAGCACGTGCGTTAGCCGGGCTGCAGGTGGGCGACGCCGCGCCGGGCGACTATGTGTGCCGTGTCGGCAAGCCGGTGACCTACTGGTTTGGCGTGGTCGAAGGCCTGCTCAAGATGAGCAGCGACAACGAGCAGGGCATGACCATGACGTTCACCGGCGTGCCGCCCGGCGGCTGGTTCGGCGAAGGCACGGCGCTCAAGCGCGAGCCCTACCGCTACAACATCCAGGCGCTGCGCAAAAGCGTGGTGGCGGGTTTGCCCGTGGAAACCTTCCACTGGCTGCTGGACCACTCCATCGGCTTTAACCGCTTTGTGATGAACCAGCTCAACGAGCGGCTCGGCCAGTTCATCGCCGCGCGCGAAATCGACCGCATGAACAACCCCGACATCCGCGTGGCACGCAGCCTGGCCTCGCTGTTCAACCCGGTGCTGTATCCGGGCGTGGGCGAAATCCTGCGCATCACGCAGCAGGAACTGGCTTACCTGGTGGGCCTGTCACGCCAGCGCGTGAACGAGGCGCTCAACGCCTTGCAGGCCCAGGGGCTCATCCGCATCGAATACGGCGGCCTGCGCGTGCTGGACCTGGGCGCCCTGCGGTCCAGTGTTTTTTCAAGCAAATAAGGGCTGCAGGCCAATGGTGGCGAGCGCAAGCAGCTATTGAATTAGTAGCAAACGTGTTCGGTGGCTTGAACTGCCCGGGGAGCCATTTTGGGCGTTTGGGGTGCGGTTTGGGGCGCTTTTCAGGTGCCAAAAGTGCCTGCAGACCAATCAGAACGGGCGCAAGCAGCTATGAAATCAGGAGCGCTTGGTGTGACCAGTACAGCCGCCGTCCTCAGGAAAGAAACAAAATAAAGATGGAAACCGCTTCGACCACCCAATTGGCGCGGTTTGCAGCCTGGGCGTTTTCCTTGAGGATTGGCCAAAGCACTTCGCGTTGCCATGCCCACAGGTTGTAGGCCGCCGCCAGCAGTGCACCCGACAACCCGGCCAGCCATGAGTTGGTCAAGAAGCCGGCAAGGACGGCAATCACCAACAGGACGGATGTGAGGACAAATGTGCCGCCCGCAGCGCTGGCCAGAACATGCGAGAGCCCTCCGCACAAGGTGCAGGTGGCGGGGTTGCCTCGGCTGGAGAGACGTTTTTCCCAGATGTTGATTCCAGCCTGACGGCAGTGGGGGCAGATGTTCATTGTGCTGAAGGGCTGGATGCCGATGTCGTGCCGGCAATCGCCTTGCGCAGGTTCTCGCGCGCACGCGCTTCCAGTGTTTCGCGGAAATGCGCCGTGCTGTAGATCACAGGCCGGTCCAGAAAGCCCTGAAGGATCTCGCCCCGTTTTTGCCGGAACAGGGCCGCGGGCACAAAAGCGTATTCGTCCCGGATCTGCTGCTCGTATTCGGCAAACCTCTCCGCGCCGGCGCCCAGGATGGACAGGTCGATATCGACCAGCAACTGTTCGTCAGCCGAGGCCGGCAGCGCCGTATGGCGGGTGGCCATGACCAGGTCGTGAACGCGCTGCGCGGCGGCTTCAGCGGTGCCATGCGCCAGCAGCACCTCGCGAGCCCAGTCGGCGCTTTCTTCCTCGTTATCGTGGCGTTGCGTGTCGTAAATCGCATCATGGAACCAGAGCGCCATCTCGACCTCTGCGGGCTGTTCGGCCAGGTCGCGGGCGGCCTCGAAATGCGAGAGGCATTCCCTGAGGTGCTGCACGGTGTGGTACTTGCGGTGCGGCTCTGAGTAGCGCGCCACCAGTTCGTCGAACACCGCCCGCCCGATTGGCCGGACGGCAAGGGCATCAGCGCAAAGCCGCCAGGATCTGGCCAGCAGGTCTGTGGGGTCAGGGGTTTGCATGGGCATGACTTTATCGTTTGGGAGTTTTGTGCGTGTGTGGGCGCTCCGGCGGGGCGGCAGGCGCGCACAGGGACTCGACCAGTCTCAGCGCCGGCAGCGACAGCTGGTCAAAGCGGCGCGCGCAGATCAGCAACTGCCGGTCGGCCCAGGTGTCGGTCAGCTTGAGGATGAGCAGCTTGCCTGCCTCCGCATGGCGTTCGGCCGCGATGGCCGGCACCACGGCCACGCCGACCCCGGCCTCCACCATGCGGCAGACCGCCTCAAAGCTGCGAAGCCGTATGCGGGTGCGCATGCGCAGCCCCAGGCGTACGGCCTGCAGGTTCAGGTGCTGTTGCAGCGCGCTGTCTTCTCCCAGGCCGACGAAGTCGTGGGTCAGGGCTTGCTCAAACGAGATCTGATGCCGGCGGCCGAATCCGCTGCCGGGCGGGACCACCAGCACCAGCTGGTCGTGCCGGAAAGGTTTGGATTCAAGGCTGGAGACGTCGGCGGAGTCGGCCACGATGCCGAGGTCGGCCACCTGGCCCAGCAGCTGCGACACGATCAGGTGGCTGGGGCGCTCCTCCAGGTCAACGTCGATGGCCGGATGGGTATTGAGAAAATCCGCCAGCGCTTGCGGCAGGTAGTCGGTGATGGCGGCGGTGTTCGACAGCAAACGCACCTTGCCCGCCAGCCCGCCCGCATAGTCGCCGATCTCTCCGTGCATGCGCTCAAGCTGCTGCAACATCAGCCGCGCATGGTGGGCCACGGCCAGGCCGGCCTTGGTCGGCTTCACGCCGGCGCGCAGGCGCTCCAGCAGCGGGACACCCAGGGCGTCTTCCATGCCGCGTATGCGTGCGCTGGCCGAGGCGAGCGCCAGGTGCGAGAGCTTGCTGCCCGCCGTGATGCTCCCTGTATCAACGGTGTGCAGAAACAGCCGAAGGTCGATGAGGTCAAAGCGAAGAGTGGCGGGCATGGGCTGCAGGCGTTTTAGCCTTCGGCAACGGCGAAGGCTGTAAACGGATATTACCGCTTGAGCGCCAGCGCGCCGCTGCGCAGAATCGGCGCATGAACTCGATGAACAACTTCGTGAGCGCAGGGAACGACACCCTCTTGATGGCCGCCGTCGCCGGCGTATTCCTGCTGGCCGGCCTCGTCAAGGGCGTGGTGGGCCTGGGGTTGCCGACGCTCTCCATGGGCTTGCTGGCCGGCGTGATGCCGCCTGCGCAGGCAGCCGTCATCCTGATCCTGCCTTCGTTGCTGACGAATGCCTGGCAGATGTGGGACGGCGCCGCGCTGGCAAGCCTGTTGCGGCGCCTGTGGCCGCTGCAGGCTGGCGTGATCGCCGGAACGTTGTGGGCACCGGTCAGCCTGGTCACCCTTGATGCGGACCTCGCCTCGGCAGGTCTGGGCGCCGCGCTGATCATTTATGCGCTGCTGGGGCTGTGCGCGCTGCCGCTGGTGGTCACGCCGCGCGGCGAGCGGGTTTCTTCCTTCGCTGCCGGCCTGGCGACCGGCGCCATCACCTCGGCCACCGGCGTGTTTGTCTTTCCGGCCGTGCCTTACCTGCAGGCCTTATCGCTCAAGAAAGACGAGCTGGTGCAGGCGCTTGGCCTGTCTTTTACCGTTTCTACTGTCGCACTTTTTCTGCGCCTGGTGATGGAGGGCTCTTTTGCCATGGGCAGTATGCCGGGTGGCTGGAGTTTGCTGCTGCCATTGCCCGCTGCCTTGTTGGGCATGGTCGTCGGCCAGAAGCTGCGCGGGCGAGTGGGCGAGAAGGGTTTCAGGCGCCTGTTTTTCACTGGTCTGCTGCTGATAGGCGTTTACATGGTCACCCGCAGCGCGATGCGATAGCCACGCCGGTGCGATGGAAAACCACAGCGAGGTTTCGCAGGCTATGGAGGCGCTCCATGCCAAAGCCGCGCGTCTGGTCTTGCTGTTGGAGGAAGCGGGCGATCAGGGTGATCCCTTGCTGCCTTTGGCCTCGTCCCTGCTGGACGACATTGACGCCCTGCGCGCGCTGCACCTGCGCGTGGTGATGCGGTCTCACGCATCGGCTTGAACAGGGTTTAAACCCCTGATTTTTACGCTTTCTTTATACCGGCTACCGGTCTTTCATCCCCGTTTTTACACGTCGGATCCGAAACTTCTTCCATCGTTTGTTGTTGGAGAAAGTCATGGATCTCGCGTTTATTCTTGGCGCCGCCGCCCTCTGGGGTGTGATGGTCTTGCTGGTCTGGGGCTTCCAGAAGCTTGAAAAATCCGAAAGAGGCCGTTCATGATCAGCCTCGACGTTTTGTACGGCTTCGGCGGCGTCTGTGCTGTCCTGCTGCTCACTTACCTCGTCTATGCGCTGATCTGCGCCGAGGAGTTTTGATGAGCAACGTGTCATGGGGGCTCCTCGCCCTCTTCCTCGGTGCGCTGCTGGTCACGGCCTGGCCGCTGGGTATCTGGCTGGCCCGCCTGTATTCCGGTAGCCTCCCCAACTGGATGCATAAGGCGGAAGCGCCGCTGTATCGCCTCGCCGGTACATCGGCCGATACCAACATGAAATGGTCGCAGTACGCGTTGGCCTTGCTGGCCTTCAACGCGCTCGGCGTGCTGGCTGTCTATGCCCTGCAGCGCCTGCAGGTCTGGTTGCCGCTCAACCCTGCCGGCATGGCCGCGGTGACGCCCGACTCGGCCTTCAACACCGCCGTCAGCTTTGTTTCCAATACCAACTGGCAAGGCTATGCCGGCGAGTCCACCATGAGCTACCTCACGCAGATGTTGGTGTTGGCTGTGCAGAATTTCTTCTCCGCAGCCACCGGTATCGCCGTGGTGTTTGCGTTGTTCCGCGGTTTTGCCGCGCGCGCGACCGGCGCCATCGGCAACTTCTGGGTGGACATCACGCGCATCACGGCCTGGCTGCTGCTGCCGTTGTCGCTGGTGTTTGCCGTCTTTCTTGTGGGGCAGGGCGTCATCCAGAACTTTGATGCCTACAAAGACGTGAGCACACTGGAAGTGACCAGCTATCAGCAGCCGAAAAACGGCCCTGATGGCCAGGCGCTGAAAGACGACAAGGGCAATCCCGTGATGGAGGATGCCAAATCCGACAAGCAGACCCTGGCCATGGGCCCGGTCGCGTCTCAGGAAGCCATCAAGATGCTGGGCACCAACGGCGGCGGTTTCTTCAACGCCAACTCGGCCCACCCTTACGAAAACCCGACGGCGCTGAGTAATTTCTTTCAGATGCTGTCCATCTTCCTGATTCCGGCGGCGCTGTGCTTCGCCTTCGGCCGCGCGGTGGGCGACCAGCGCCAGGGCTGGGCCGTGCTCGCCGCCATGACGGTGATGTTTGTGATCGCGGTCGTGGCCATCACGCCCGCCGAGCAGGCCGGCAACCCGTTGCTCCCGCCTTTGGGTGTGGACCAGACGGCCAGCGCGCTGCAGGCCGGCGGCAATATGGAAGGCAAGGAAACCCGCTTCGGTATCAATGCCTCCAGCCTGTTCGCGGTCATCACGACGGCGGCCTCCTGCGGCGCGGTCAATGCCATGCACGACTCCTTCACGCCGCTGGGCGGCATGGTGCCCATGGTGATGATGCAGCTGGGCGAAGTGGTGTTCGGCGGTGTCGGAACCGGGCTGTACGGCATGCTGATTTTCGCCATCCTGGCGGTGTTCATCGCCGGCCTCATGATTGGCCGCACGCCGGAATACCTGGGCAAGAAGATCGAGGCGCATGAGATGAAGCTGACCTCAATCGCCATCCTGGTCACGCCTGTCCTGGTGCTGGCCGGCACCGCCATCGCCGTATTGGCCGGCGCAGGCAAGGCGGGCATTGCCAACCCCGGTGCACACGGTTTTTCTGAAATCCTTTACGCGCTGAGCTCGGCCGGCAACAACAATGGCAGCGCCTTCGCGGGGCTGTCGGCCAACACGCCGTTCTACAACACGCTGCTGGGCATCGTCATGTGGCTGGGCCGCTTCGGCTTCATTGTTCCGGTGCTGGCTATTGCCGGTGCGCTGGCCGCCAAGAAGCGCCTGCCGGTCACGGCCGGCACCATGCCCACGCACGGCCCGCTGTTCGTGGCGCTGTTGATAGGCACCGTGCTGCTGGTGGGCTTGCTCAATTACGTGCCAGCCCTGGCGCTGGGCCCGGTGGTCGAGCACCTGATGCTGTGGCCAGGCCAATAACCGCGAGGCTCAAAGAGAAACCCATATGAGTACCAAAAAAACTTTAGTGCTGCTGGATCCCGCGCTGCTCAAGCCGGCCATCGTGGCTTCGTTCACCAAGCTGAGCCCGCGTGTGCAGTGGCGTAACCCGGTCATGTTTGTCGTCTACATCGGCAGCATTCTCACGACCTTGCTGGGCCTGCAAGCCCTGCAAGGCCAGGGCGAAGCACCGGCCGGATTCATCTTTGCCGTGGCCGTCTGGCTGTGGTTCACCGTGCTGTTCGCCAACTTCGCCGAAGCGCTGGCCGAGGGCCGTAGCAAGGCGCAAGCGGCGTCGCTGCGGAGCCTGAAAAAAAGCACCTGGGCCAAGAAGCTCAAGGAACCCCGGCATGGCGCCACGTTCCTGCCGCAAGAAGCTGAAAATCTCCGGAAAGGGGACGTGGTGCTGGTCGATGCCGGCGACATGATTCCGCTGGACGGAGAAGTGATTGAAGGCGTGGCCTCGGTCGACGAAAGCGCCATCACCGGCGAATCGGCCCCGGTGGTGCGCGAGTCGGGCGGCGACTTCTCCGCCGTGACCGGCGGCACGCGCGTGCTGTCAGACTGGCTGGTGGTGCGCATCACCGTCAACCCCGGCGAGTCCTTCCTGGACCGCATGATCAGCATGGTTGAAGGCGCCAAGCGCCAGAAGACGCCCAATGAAATCGCACTCACGATTTTGCTGGTGGCGCTGACCATTGTTTTCCTGGTGGTCACGGTCACGTTGCTGCCGTTCTCCGTGTTCAGCGTGGGTGCGGTGGGGGCGGGCAAGGTGGTGAGCATCACCGCGCTGGTGGCGCTGCTGGTCTGCCTGATCCCGACCACGATTGGCGGCCTGCTGTCGGCCGTGGGTGTGGCCGGCATGAGCCGCATGATGCAGGCCAATGTCATCGCCACTTCGGGCCGCGCGGTTGAGGCTGCCGGCGACGTGGATGTGCTGCTGCTCGACAAGACCGGCACCATCACCCACGGCAACCGCCAGGCTTCGAGCTTTTTGCCCGCGCCCGGCGTGTCTGAAAAAGCGCTCGCCACCTGCGCCATGCAGGCCTCCTATGCCGATGAAACGCCGGAAGGCCGCAGCATCGTGGCGCTGGCCCTGAAGCTGGCCGTCAGCCAGTTGCCCATGCAGGCTGTGATTGAGGTGCCCTTTACTGCGCAAACCCGCATGAGCGGAATGGACGCCTTGAACCCCGATGGAAGCAAACGGCAACTGCGCAAGGGCGCGGTCGATGCGATCCGCAAGCATGTGGAAGCACTGGGCGGAACCGTTCCGGCTGAAGTTCTGCGCGCTTCAGATGACGTGTCGCGCCGCGGCAGCACGCCGCTGGCCGTGGCCGACGGCAGCACGGTGCTGGGCATCGTGGAGCTGAAAGACATTGTCAAGGCCGGCATCAAGGAACGCTTCGGCGAACTGCGCCGCATGGGCATCAAGACGGTGATGATCACCGGCGACAACAAGCTCACGGCCGCTGCCATCGCTGCCGAGGCGGGTGTTGACGACTTCCTGGCCGAGGCCACGCCCGAAGACAAACTCAAACTGATACGCCAATACCAGGCCGAAGGCCGACTGGTGGCAATGACGGGCGACGGCACCAACGACGCGCCGGCCCTGGCCCAGGCCGACGTGGCAGTCGCCATGAACAGCGGCACCCAGGCCGCCAAGGAGGCCGGCAACATGGTGGACCTCGACTCCAACCCCACCAAGCTGCTGGAGATTGTGGAGACCGGCAAGGCCCTGCTGATGACGCGCGGCTCGCTCACCACGTTTTCAATCGCCAACGACGTGGCCAAGTACTTCGCCATCATCCCGGCGATCTTTGTGACCACCTACCCGCAACTGGCCGCACTCAATGTGATGCGTCTGGGCAGTCCGTCGTCGGCGATTTTGTCGGCGGTGATTTTCAACGCCCTGATCATCATGTTCCTGATCCCGCTCGCGCTCAAAGGTGTGAAATACCGCGCTGTGGGCGCCGCTACGCTGCTGCGCCGCAACCTGCTTATTTACGGCCTGGGCGGTCTCATCGTGCCCTTTATCGGAATCAAGGCGATTGACTTGCTGCTGGTAGCAATGAACCTCGCCTGAACACCTGCATATCAAGGAATCCTCATGACAAATATTCTTCGCCCCGCAATTGTGATGTTCACCGTGCTGACCCTGGTCACCGGCGTGGCTTATCCCCTGGTGGTGACCGGCGCCGCGCAATCGTTGTTTCCGGCGCAGGCCGGCGGCAGCCTGATCCAGCGTGACGGCAAGGTTGTCGGCTCTTCGCTGATCGGGCAAAACTTCAGCGATCCCAAACACTTCTGGGGCCGCCCATCGGCCACGGGCCCCATGCCTTACAACGCATCAGCTTCCAGCGGCTCCAACCAGGGTCCGCTGAATCCCGCGCTGGTCGATGCCGTCAAGGGCCGTGTCGAGGCACTGAAAGCAGCCGATCCCGGCAACACGGATCAGGTGCCGGTGGACCTGGTCACGGCTTCTGCCAGCGGGCTGGACCCGCACATCAGCCCGGCTGCGGCTCGTTACCAGGTGGCTCGTGTGGCTAAAGCACGCGGCCTGGCGCCTGAGAAGGTTCAGGCCCTGGTCGGGCAGTACACCGAGCAGCCTTTGCTGAGCTTTCTGGGCGAGGCCCAGGTGAATGTGCTGCAACTCAACCTCGCGCTGGAAGCGCTTCGTTAAGAGAAATGTCCATGAACTCTGATCTTCTGCGGGTCTTGTGTGCGCTGGCCGCCTTTGGCGTGCCGCTGGCGGTGGCCTGGTGGATCGCGGGCCGCGGTGAAAGGCGGGAGTCCGGCATGCCAAAAGATGGCGAGTCAGGCGAACAGGAAAAACACACCCGGTGTTACCCTTTGCGAGGCGATCTTTGAAACTTTTGAATCACCCAGGAATAGCGCAACGGCATGGCCAGTTTTTCCGACTCCCGCCCTGACCCCGACGAACTCCTTGACCGTCTGCGCGGCGAGGAGGAAAAAGCGCGCCGGGGACGTTTGCGCATCTACTTCGGTGCCAGTGCCGGCGTGGGCAAGACCTACGCCATGCTCAGCGCCGCGCAGCGCGAGCGTAAGGCCGGGCGGGATGTATTGGTCGGTGTGGTCGAAACCCATGGCCGCAGTGAAACCATGGAACTGCTGACCGGGCTTGAGCAACTGCCCTTGCAGGAGGTAGCCTATCGCGGGCACAGGTTGAAAGAGTTCGACCTGGACGCGGCGCTGGCGCGCAAGCCGGCACTTCTGCTGGTCGACGAGCTCGCCCACAGCAATGTGGAGGGCTCGCGCCATGCCAAGCGCTGGCAGGATGTGCAGGAGCTGCTGGAAGCCGGCATCGACGTCTGGTCAGCGGTCAATGTGCAGCACCTGGAAAGCCTCAATGGCACGGTGGGCGCCATCACCGGCATACGCGTGCATGAAACCGTGCCGGACACGGTGCTGGACGGCGCCGACGAAATCATCCTGGTCGACGTCACGCCTGACGAACTGATGGCGCGGTTGAAAGCCGGCAAGGTTTACCTGCCGCAGCAGGCCGAGCGCGCGGCGCAGAATTTTTTCCGCAAAGGCAATTTGATCGCACTGCGCGAGATTGCATTGCGGCGCACGGCCGAGCATGTGGAAGACGACGTGCGCAGCTACCGCGTCGAAAAATCCATCGCCCCGGTCTGGAACACCGAAGGCGCCATCCTCGCTTGCATAGGCCCGCGTGAAGGCGCCGAGCAGACCGTGCGCACGGCGGCGCGCCTGGCCGGCCAGCTCAATGTGCGCTGGCATGCAGCTTATGTGGAAACGCCGCGCCTGCAGCTGCTGGAGGTCGCCAGGCGCGACCGCATCCTGGCCGTCATTCAGCTGGCCGAAGAACTGGGCGCGGCCACGGCGGTGCTGACCGGCAGCGATGCCGCGGTCGAACTGGTGGCGCAGGCACAGCAGCTCAATTGCGCCACGCTGGTGGTGGGGCGCCCGCAGCTGCCGGGCTGGCGCGCGCTGTGGGCCGGCTCCACCATGACGCGCCGGCTGGCGACGCTGGCGCCCACGCTGGACATCGTGGAGGTGGGCCACGCCGACAGCGCGCGGCGGTTGGCGCGGGCCGTGCAGCGGTCTGCCGACGATGACGCCGCCGCGGCCTGGCAGGAGAGCCTGCCGCGATACGCATGGGCTGCGGCCGGCAGCGCAGCCGTCACCGTGCTGGCTTTGCCCTTGCTCAGTTTTTTTGACCTCGCCAACATCGTGATGCTGTTTTTGCTCTGTACGGTGCTGGTGGCGCTGAAGTTCGGGCGTGGGCCGGCGGCGCTGGCGGCTTTCCTCAACGTGGCGGCGTTTGACTTTTTCTTTGTGCCGCCCCAGCTGTCGTTTGCCGTCAGCGATGTGCAGTACCTGTTGACATTTTCCGTCATGCTGGTGGTCGGCTTGCTGACAGGGCAGCTCACGGCGGGTCTGCGCTTTCAGGCGCGCATCGCGGCCAGCCGCGAGCGCCGCGCGCAGTCGCTGTTCGAACTCACACGCGATTTGTCGGCGGCGCTGCTGAGCGAGCAGGTTATCGAGCTTGGCGAGGCAGCGGCACAGCGCAACTTCGGCGGGCAGGCGCTGGTGATGGTGACCGACAGCCACGACCAGTTGGTGCCGCCAGAGAAGCCACCAGCGGATTTTGATGCCAGTGTGGCCGACTGGGTGTTTCGCAACGAACAGCCGGCGGGGTTGGCCACCGCTACCTTATCGGCCCAGGCATGGCATTACATCCCGCTCAAGGCGCCGATGCGCGTGCGCGGCGTGCTGGCGCTCAAGCCTGCGCAGGCGCGCTGGCTGCTGATTCCCGAGCAGATGCAGCAGCTCGAAACCCTGGCGCGGCAGATCGCCATCGCGCAGGAGCGCGTGCACTATGTGGAGGTGGCCCAGCAGGCGGTGGTGCAGATGGAGTCCGAGAAATTGCGCAACATGCTGCTCGCGGCGATTTCGCACGACGTGCGCACGCCGTTGACCGCGTTGATCGGCCTGGCCGACTCCCTGCAGCGCACGGCGCCGCCACTGAGTAGCGAACAGTCGCAGGCGGCGCGCGCCATCGCCGGCGAAGCGCGCCACCTGAGCGCGCTGGTCAACAACCTGCTGGACATGGCGCGGCTGCAAAGCGGTGCCGTTAACCTGAGGAGCGAATGGCAGTCTGTCGAGGAAATTGTCGGTTCGGCGATCCGCCAGGCGCAGCACGCGCTGGCCGGCAAGGCTGTCACGGCTGCGCTACCCGCCGATCTGCCGCTGGTCGAATTTGACGCGGTGCTGATGGAGCGCGTGCTCGTCAACCTGCTGGAAAACGCCGCCAAGTACGGGCGGTCGCCTATAGAAATCAGCGCAGAGGCGACGGAGCAGGCGCTGATGCTGGCGGTGCGTGACCACGGGCCCGGCCTGCCCGCCACCCTCAAGGGCCGCGAGCACGAGCTGTTCGAGAAGTTCACGCGCGGCGAGACCGAATCGGCCACGCCGGGCGTGGGGCTGGGCCTGGCCATCTGCCAGGCGGTGGTGCAGGCGCACCGCGGGCAGATCACAGCCGCCAATGCGCCGGGCGGTGGTGCAGAATTCACCATCACCCTGCCGCGCCGCCCGCCGCCGCAGGGCCTGCCCGAAACCGCCTGACCTTTCTTCCTCTTTGCCCATGTCCCACCCCACACCCGTTGCCGTTGTGATTGAAGACGAGCCGCAGATACGCCGCTTTGTGCGCGCAGCGCTGGAGGCCGAAGGCTGGCAGGTGTTCGAGGCGGACACCGGCAAGCGCGGGTTGACCGAGGCCGGCACGCGCAAGCCCGACCTGCTGGTGTTGGACCTTGGCTTGCCCGACGGCGACGGGCTGGAGGTGATTCGCGACGTGCGCGGCTGGTCGGCCGTGCCGATTGTGGTGCTGTCGGCGCGCGCCGACGAGGCCGACAAAATCGCCGCGCTGGACGCCGGCGCCGACGACTACCTGACCAAGCCCTTCGGTGTGGGCGAACTGCTGGCCCGGGTGCGTGCCAACCTGCGCCGCCCGCGCGCTGCCAGCGCTGACGGAACGCCTGACGAGCCGCTTTTTACCTTTGGCGATGTGGTGGTGGACCGCCAGGCGCGGCTGGTGCGCCGCGGCGGTGTGGAGGTGCACCTCACGCCGATCGAATACCGCCTGCTCACCGTGTTGATGACCAACGCCGGGCGGGTGCTGACGCATCGCCAGCTGTTGCGCGAGGTGTGGGGTCCCGCCCATGCCGGGCAGAATCACTACCTGCGCATTTACATGGGCCACCTGCGCCAGAAGCTCGAGGCCGATCCGGCGCAGCCCAAACACCTGCTCACGGAAACGGCTGTGGGATACCGCCTTTGGGTAGCCTGAGGGCCGTACCAGGCGGCATTTAAGTGCCAAATACGCCTGTAGCCCACGAATAACCTGCGCGAGCAGCTATAAAATAGATAGCAAATGACTGAACCTCTCAAACCCGGCCCGAGGCCTGTCGGCGGCGCCGTACGAATCCAGAAAGCCGCGCCAGCAGCGGCTGCACCAGGCGCACCGGCCGCCACCGTGCGGCTGAACAAACGCATGGCCGAACTGGGCCTTTGCTCGCGCCGCGAGGCTGACGACTGGATCGCCCGCGGCTGGGTGCGTGTGAACGGTGCACCGGCGGTCATGGGGCAACCGGTGGCCGTGGATGCACGCATCGAGATTGACCGCCAGGCCGAGCAGCAGCAGCGCCAGCAGGTCACCATCCTGATCAACAAGCCGGTCGGTTATGTCAGCGGCCAGGCGGAAGACGGGCATGAGCCGGCCGTGGTGCTGGTGCAGCCGCAAAACCGCTGGCGCGAATGCAACAGCCGCATGCGCTGGGGCCACGAGCAGTTGCGCGGACTGGCGCCGGCCGGGCGGCTGGACATTGACTCCATCGGGTTGCTGGTGCTGACGCAGGACGGCCGTGTGGCGCGCCAGCTCATCGGTGAAGACTCCGAGATCGAAAAAGAGTATTTGGTGCGTGTCAGCTACAGAACTGAAAAAGGGGACGAAACCGCCAACGTGCAGGCCTTGTTCCCGCGCGAAAAGCTGGCCTTGCTGAACCACGGCCTGAGCCTGGACGGCCAGGCGCTCAAGCCCGCGCAGGTGTCATGGCAAAACCCCGAGCAACTGCGTTTTGTGCTCAAGGAAGGTAAAAAACGCCAGATTCGCCGCATGTGCGAGCAGGTGGGCCTCTTTGTCACCGGACTGAAGCGCGTGCGCATCGGCAATGTCAACCTGGGCCACCTGCCGGTCGGCCAATGGCGCTACCTGGCGCCGCACGAGCACTTCTAGCCTGCACGCTCGGGCTTACCCGAGCGTGCCCCTGTCCTACCCGGATGTGCGCAAACGGATGGCAGTTTCCCGTGTGCCGCGGCCTAAAGTGGGTTGTATGGCACTTATTACTTACCTGGTAGAAGACAACGAGATCGTTCTTGAGAACCTGATAGAGGCGCTCAAGGAGATTGCCGCTGTCCAGGTAACGGGCCACGGCGCCACCCAGACGGAGGCCACCCGCTGGCTGAAGCTTCACAACGGTGAGTGGCATCTGGCCATCGTGGACCTTTTCCTGAAGGAAGGCAGCGGGCTGGGCGTGCTCGCAGGTTGCCGCAATCGCGAGCCTTACCAGAAGGTGGTCGTTTTGAGCAACTACGCGACGGATGAAATCCGCAGGCGCGCCGCCGAACTCGGGGCCGATGCGGTGTTCGACAAATCCAGCGAGCTCGAAGGACTGTTTGATTATTGCCAGGAACAAACGACCTTGCACTAGACAGAACGGCACGCTGCAATGCGGCACTTTGCTGTCGCACGGCTAGCCTCTGTTAACGGTGTTTGCTGAAACCTGTTGCTATTAAATTGGTAGCTGGTTGCGCTCGCTCTGCTTGCCTTAACACCGCTTTTTATCTGTAAAACTGCCGCTACGGCACTACCCGCTGGCGCATGGGCGCCTATGGCGCCACAATCGCGCCATGAGCACACCAGAACGGCTTGACGCCACGGCAACCATCCCCAAACCCGGGTCTTTCAGGTTGCCGACCTGGCTACATGTTTCCGACATCCAGGGGCTGGCCCAGCTTGCCACGCAGGCCACCCTGGGCGTCACAGGCCTGGCGGAAACTGTGCAGGGCAATGTGTACAAAGCCGTGGCTGCACCGTTTGGCCTGCTGGGTTCAAGGTTCGTCGACAGCGCGCCGGGAAGCAGCGGCGTCAAGCCTTCCGGCATCACGGGCTGGGTCTACGGCAGCATCAGGGGCGTCACGCGCCTGGCAGGAGGGGCGGCCAATGCGGTGTTGTCGCGGGCAGTGCCGCTGGCCGGCGCGCAGGCTTCTTCACCGCAGCGCGAGGCCATGCTTTCGGCCCTGAACGGCGTGCTGGGAGACCTGCTGCTGGACACCGCCAATCCGCTGGCCATCCGCATGAGCTTGCGCCATGAAGGCCAGCCGCTGGCGCTGGACCCAGAGGCGCTGGCTGCGCGGCTGCCGCAAGCGACGGGAAAGATCCTGGTGATGGTTCACGGGCTGTGCATGAATGACCTGCAATGGAGCGGCAACAGCGCGCTGCCGCAGGGCCATGGGGGGCAACTGGCGCGCGAGCTGGGTTACACGCCGGTGTACCTGCACTACAACACGGGGCTGCATACCTCGGCCAACGGCGAGCAATTGGCCGGCCTGTTGCAGCAGCTGGTCAAGGCCTGGCCGCAACCGGTGCAGGACGTGACGCTGCTGGTGCACAGCATGGGCGGCCTGGTTGCGCGCAGCGCCTGCCACCACGCAGCCCAGGCGGGCCACAGCTGGCGGCAGCAGCTCAAGGCCATGGTGTTTTTGGGAACACCCCATCACGGCGCGCCGCTGGAGCGGCTGGGCAGCTGGGTCGACGGCGTGCTGGGCAGCAACCTGGTGACGCGGCCCTTTGCCAGGATCGGCCAGGTGCGCAGTGCCGGCATCACCGACCTGCGCCACGGCAACGTGCTGGAAGCCGATTGGCGGCAGGCGGGGCGTTTTGAGCGTGGCCCCGACGTGCGGGAGGTCGTCCCCCTGCCCGCGGGCGTGGATTGTTATGCGGTCGCCGCCACCACGCTGTCAGCCGGCCGCGGCCCGCTGGTCCCGGTCAGGGAGGCACTGGCGCGCAAGATGGTGGGTGATGGGCTGGTGTCGCTGGAAAGTGCCCTGGGCCTGCATGAAGAGGCGTCCCGCACGCTGGCGTTTGCGCCGGAAAACCAGTGGGTGGCGCAGGGCATGAACCACATGGAATTGCTGGGCCGCCCCGAGGTGACGCGCCAGCTGGTGCAATGGCTGGGCCGCTAGCCTTCCTGGCGGCCGGGGGTTTTACGCAATCTGGTCAGGGGGTGACCAGGCTCACACTGACGGGCCAGCTGAAGTTGGCGGCCGGGGCGTCTGTGTTGGGTTTGCGTTCCTTCAGGCTGAAGGCGTGTTGGAGGGCCAGTTCAAAACGGCCAGGACGCAGTGCGCAGACCCGGTAGCCGCCATCAGCCGCCTCGACGCGTGTGCCCGCGCTGCCGCTGACGTTCATTTGCCAGCCGGCGACCTGTTCCTGGTTGAGCTGCAAGTCCATGCAGAAGCCCTTGCCCAGGGTCGATACCAGCACCATGCGCTGCGTGGCGGAAATGAGGGATCCCGTTGTGTCGGCAGAGAACAGGGCTGCCGGGTGGCTGTTTTCCAGGATACGAAGCACAGCCGGAATGACGATGGCGAAATCCAGCTTCGTGCTGGCCTGGGGTTTGTCAACACTCAGCATCTCGCCTGCACGTGAACTCTGCGCTACGCAGAACATGGCCACCAGCAGCGCCGACAGCGCCATGAGGCGGCTGAAAGACGTTGGGTAGGTGCGGCAGGAGGACATTGGGGCTGAACCAGAAAATGATTAAGTACGCCCTCATAGTAACTAAATTGATAAAAGTGATGCAAGATATTAATGACAGTAAATATGTGACTTATTTACCGATTTATCTGGTTTTTCAGCAAATTTCAGCTTGTTTTTGATTGTTTTATCAAATTTTGGCCGGACGGGGCCATTGATTTGTCAATTTTTGCGTTTGCGGGGGACTGCTGCTGCCCGGAACCCAGACGTTCTGAGGATAGAAGCCAGGTATCTCCGCTCACGTGGGCTCTCCGTGGAGCGCGGGAGGCGGTGTTTTCAGCGTTCGCGCTGCACGGCGAAGTCGAGCGAGTTGGTTTGGCGTACCAGGATGACCGTCTTCGCAGGATCGCGAAGAACCGGGCTCCAGGGCAGCGGGACGTTGTCCGGAGAAACTTCGATCAAATGCTCTCCGGCCGCGACGTAGGGAAACTCGTAGCGGCCCTGGCTGTCGGTTCGTGTCACATAGCGCCTGTCAAGGATGACGGTGACGCCAGGCACGCCGCCTTCGGAGGCTTCCCTGCGGCCATTGCTGTCTGCGTCGAAAAACACCGTGCCTGTCAGTCCGCCGGAGCCGGTTCCGGGCAGGCCGCCCAGCGGTGCCGTGGAAGTGCCGGCCCGGTCTTCGTAGCGCAGCAGCAGCTGGATGCTGCGGTTGGTCTGGGTGGTTGCAATGGCCTGCTGCGTTGCTGCCGTCAGGGCCGAGACCACCAGCGCCGGAAGCGGTTCCTGCCCGCGTGATTCGGTATACCGAAGGGTGAGCGACCAGCCGATATAAGGCTGCCAGCTCACCCCAACGTTTGCATTGACCGACTCGCCGCCGTCGCTGCGGCGTGCACCCCGCACCGACCCATCCAACGACCATTGCGACCACGGCGACAGGGTGCCGAGAATGCCCCAGATCAGGCCTGTGGTGGGGCTGACATTGCCGCTCATCCGCTCCCATGCCAGCGAGGTGCCGAAAGTGGCCGGCAAGACAACCGGCCAGCTTTGGTCTACCCCGAGCCGGGTTGTCCGGACGCCGGATGCATTGGCCAGATCGGCGCGCCATTGTGTCTGGCCCCAGTCGCTGGCGCGGCTCCAGGACAGCTGCGCCGACTGGCCGGGGCTGGTGATGGCGCGAAAGCTCAGGGCCGCGCCCACCGAGTTGCGCGAATCGAGCAGGTAGCGGCCGTTGACGTTGATGAAGGCACTGCGTCCCGACGCACTGCTGCCTGCGCCGGCACGGCTCACGCTGTCGCTCAGCTCGACCGCATACCCGGCTTGCCACTGCCGGGTGGAGGTGTCGGCCTGCCAGTAGACGCCTTGCAGGTCGCTGGCGAGAACTGTTGTGCCCCAGCGCAAATTGGGTTCAAAGCGAAAAACACCGGCTGTGGTGCGCCAGCGCTCGGTTCGCCATGCGGCGTCCAGCCAGAGGCCGGTCGCGACGCCGCCCTGCGTGCTGTCACTGCGTACCACGTTGGCCTGCATGCGCAAGCCGCCGACGCGATCGCTGGGCGACCCATAGCCGGTAGCCACTCCCGTGCCCCACGGCGCTGCGCCTTCCCAGGACGCCGCAGCAAAGTAAGCGCGGGTGTTCAGTGCGTTGCCGAAGCCCGCGCCGTCCGAAATGTTTTTGCCGTCGATCAGCTGGAATGCGGCGTCAGTGCGGCTTCCTGCCCCCAATGCGTCACCGGTGGGAAGGCGAAATTGCGCACCGGCAGACCCGATGCTGCCGCCGGAGGTCTGGAACCCGACGGCATCCAGCCCGCTAAAAAGGCCGGTACGTCCCGCGGCTGCGTTCAGGTCTACGGCGTCGTTCAGGTACCACTGTCCGCCAACACCCCGGATGGGCGTGGCCGGCACCGACACCCTCCCGGTACCGCGGGCGAGCCTGGTGCTGACGGTATTGATGTCGCCCGCGTTGTGGTTGGCAAACCAGCCGCCGTCCAGCGGCAGGGCGCGCTGGTCAATCCGCCAGGTGCTGCCGCTGTTTTGGGCCTGGTTGCCCGGCGCATTCGACTGCTGCTGGACCAGGTTGGCATTGATCGACAGTGCGCCGTGGTTCGGTGTGTCCAGGAAGCCGCCTATGCCCAACGCGCGGGATGTGGTGTCGCCACCGCCGCCGTTCTGCTTGAACAGGGAATAGTCAACACGCCAGCTTCGCGGCCAGCCGGCTTCGTTGTATTCGCTGGCCTTCAGCTGAAGTCCGCCGTCAGGGTCCGGCAGGCCCTCCATGACGCGGTCCACATAAGGCTGGCCCTCGGCGGGCGGAGCCGTTCCCTGGGCCAGGGCCGCAGCCGTCGCAAAACCGGCCCCAAGTCCCGCAAGGCCGAAGCGCCACCACTTGAGTGGCAAGGAAAAAGGGATGATCGGCGTGTGCGCTCGTCGCTTCATGGGGCGAAGCGCTGCTCAATACTTTGTGTTTGGCCTTTGCCCCATTCGAGCTTGCCGCGCACCGTGACGGGATAGCGGATTTGCGCCGCCGTGTCCTGGTCTCCCGGGCGAGTGGCGCTCAGTGGAATGGTGCGCGTCTCGCCAGGCAGTATGGGGGTGTTGGCCGGCGAGAATTCCAGGGAGGTATTGGACGCATCAGTGCCGTTCAGGAAGCCGGTGACACGGCCGTGGGCCGTGCCGCTGTTGCGGATCTGCAGGACGGGTGTGGGCTTGCCGTTCACGGTCTGCACGCCCGAGCCGGCCACGCTCAGCTCTGGTGTGGCGCCGCCAATGGCGATGTAAACCACCACGCCGAGACGGGCTGAAAAAGGAATAGGCGGGCCCGACTCCATGCGGGTAACCTGCTCCTGGCCTTCCAGCATGATGGCAAAGCGGCATTCACCGGGCTTTGCGTCGGGCGGCACGTTGACCTCAAAACGAAACCGGTAAGGACGTCCGCCCGCGATGGTGAGTTCGCGCCGCTCGATGGCCACCCATGGTCGGCAGCTGCCGGGCCCCAGTTCATCATTAAAAGTGACGGAGTTGTCCATGCCAAGCCGCCAGTCCGCTGTCCTGATGCTGAACGAGGTGGATGCTGATGATGCGTTGGTGATTTCCATGATCTGGCGCAGGCGCTCGCCGGGTTTGACTTCGAATTCAAACCGGGGAGGCGACACTGCCAATGCAAATTCGCTTGCCATTGCGCCAGGCGCAACCAGGGCGAAGGCCAGACCAAGAAAGCCAGCCGCGCACCGTGGCAGGGCAGGTAACCGCAGACGGGTCATGGGGTGTCTACCTCGAAATAAAACTGCAGGGCTTGGGAAGACGTCAGCGCACGCCCATCGGTTCTGAGAATCAGCTCAACGGTTTCTTCCAGGGAAGCTGCGCTGACGATGCCGTCGAAAATCAGGGTACGACCGCCGGAACGCAGTGAGCCCGGCAGCAAACGCCCCTGGGTTCTCCAGGTGACAAAGATGGGCTCGCCCGCGACCGGGGCGAGCCCCATGTAAAGCCTGACCGGCTGGTTCAGCCAGCGAGAGAGGTTCAGGCGCAGGGCGACCCGCAGGCTGGCCTCCACCGAGTTGTCGGCCCCGCGGCCGGGAACCAGCTGCCGCCAGCGCATGGGGACGACGCTCTGGGTGGCCACGGTGCCGGTGTCATCCACGCGGGTCGTGGTGGCGGCTGCGTGTTGCGCAGTCAGTGCGTTGGCAAGCAGCAGGAGGGCGGCAAATCCGATGAGGTGTGACAGGCTGACCGGTCTTTTCATCATCATGGGGAGGTCAGGGTGTAGCTGACGCGTCCGGTAAAGGTGCCCGAACCCACCAGTTGGGTATTGGCGTAGTTGAACTGCAGGCAGCTTTCAAACCAGGTATTGCGTGTAACGCTGAGCAGCGTTTGCGATGCCCCGCCTACAAACGTTCCGCTGGGGATGGTGGGGGTCGGGTCTTGTGCGCCGCCGGAAACCCAGGAGATGGTATTGAAGGGAATGGTGTCGCCCGTGGCATTGACCAGAGAGGCCGGCGCGGTGGCGGTGAGTGTGGCGTTGGCGCCGGTGCCCGGTGTGCGGTAAAAGCCGCCGACGTAAACCTGCGCGGGCACCGTGCAAAAGGCAAAGCTGTCATAAGGGCTGGCCGTAACGGTGCTGTCGGTTGTCATGGCGCTGGTGCCGGCTCCGATGTTGGCTGCTGGAATGGTGACCGAAACACGGTTGATGGTGGAGTTGTTGCCGGGCGTGCCCCCGGAATTGAAGTTGCCGCCGGTCATGGTTCCTGCGCCCACCTGCAAAAACAATGACTTGGTGCCTGCTGTGATGGTGACGACAAAGGCCTGGGCGCCTGCACAGGCCAGAGCGCCGGCCACCAATGCGGCGACGCGCAGCACTTGCAACACACTGCTGCGAGTGGGCACGAAGAACAGGGATTGGGTGCGCATAAGTACCACTTTACGCTAACTAAGAAATATCAACAAAAAATAAAAATGGCCCCGACAAGCGGGGCCATTTAAGGATTTATGTAATCAGAGTTGTGTAGCGGTGTAGGTAACGCGGCCATTCTTGACGATGGTGCCGCCGTAGGTACCGGCTGCTGGCAAGGTTGCATTGAGGTAGGTGTAGGTCCACTTGCCTTCGACGCGGACAAGCTTGTTGGTAGCGGTCAACGTGGTGGCGGTACCGGCTCCGCCGCTTGCGCCCAGGTTGAATGCTGGGTGGGTAATGGCCGCATTGGTAAAGCCGGAAGTTGTGGCGCCCAGTGCAGCACCGGCCACGTTGATCTGGCTCCATGGGATC
>NZ_JBFUBP010000006.1:0-316042 GCF_056405675.1 Polaromonas sp. P1_F4
ACGTGCTTGCCCAGCTGGCGGTACTCGTCGGGGTACAGCACAAACCAGCCCGCGACCAGCGCAAACAGCAGTACGGTGGTCAGCGCGGGAAATATGCGGCGGATGCGCCGGGAGTAGAAGTCGCGAAAACTGAACTGGGAGGTGGCCAGGCCCTGAAAAATGATCGTCGAGATCAGGAAGCCCGAGATGACGAAGAAGATGTCAACGCCGATGAAGCCGCCGCGAACCCATTCGGGATAGGCATGAAAGCCGAGCACGGACAGCACCGCCACCGCACGCAGACCGTCAATGTCTGCGCGGTATTTGGGATGCGTCAGCGCATCTGTACTCGCAACCTCTCGCCCTTCAGCATCCATCCGTCATGCCCCATCCATGAGTTCGTTCAGGCATTGCCCATGCGACTGATTCATTGTTCGGTCTTCCACGGCAAGCGGTCTTTGCATGCTGAAGTGGCCAAGTATTGCGCCATCTTTTTGGAGCCATAAACCGAGAGATGATGCGAATCCCGCAGCAGAATGCTGCCATTGGCATCCACAAAATTGAGCTTCCCATTGGTAAACAAAATATCAGACTGGCGAAATACGCAAACATCCTTGCGGCCATTGAAGTGTTCGTTGAACAGGGTCAAATAGGGGTACCGGTCAATGATCATGGCCTCGGTAACCTCGCAGTTGCGGGTTGCCCTGAGCAGGCTGGAGTAAGGCCTGTGCACGCAGTCTTTGCTTGAAACCGGGGAATATGCGGCGTCATAGGTCAGGATGACCTGTTTGCCACTGGCCTGCAGCGCGGCAATGTCACGGTCCATCAGCTCCATCGCCTTGGCAAACCGCTCTGCCACAGATGCCTTGGCCGGCAAGTCCTTGTAACCCCAGTCCTGCATGTCGTGCGTAAACACCGACATGATGACGGTCTTGATATGCGGGTCGGCCATAACTACCCGATAGGCATCGTCCACAATTTCGGGGCAGTTGGGCTTGGCACCCCACGTGGCCGTTGGAACCAGCCCGCGAACGGGCGGGCATGCACCATGACCAATATTGATCATGCCTTCGTTTTTTGCCATGACCAGATCAGCAATGCCCGGTACGAGGGCGTTCGCCGTGGAGTCTCCGATGACACCGATGCTGATGGCATTCGCATTGCCAAGCTGCATGCAGAACCCAGCCGGCGTTTTGACTTTAGCGGCGCACTCTGCATTGCCCATGTATTTCCAGGCGAACTGCTCAGAGCTTGCCATACCCATGCCTGGACGTATATTGCCAAAGCCTTCGGTCCGGAAGCACGCAAACGCGATGCCTGCGATGGCGAGCATGAGCAGAAGCAGGCCAACTGTTTTGCGGCGGGCGTGGGCGCCAAAGCGCAAGGGCGTTTCGATAAAGCGATAGGTCAGCCAGGACAGCACAACCGCTGCCAGCAAGCCGCCAGTACGTACGGCCACGGAAGGCGTCTCACTGGCAAGGATGCGCAGGTACACCAGGATGACCCAGTGCCACAAATACAGCGGGTAGCTGATCTTGCCCACCCACACCATCAGCGGATTGGCCAGCATCAGGCGGTTGAGCCAGGCGTGCGGCCCGGCCCAGATCAGCAATGCCGCGCCTAACGTGGGCGCCAGGGCCCAACTGCCCGGGAAGTGCGATTCACGGGTGATGCGCGACATTGCCACGACCAGGAAAAACGCACCCAGCCAGGCCTTGACATTGGAAAGCACCGCCGCTGGCTGAATCTGCACGCCATCGCGGTAAATCACCTTGGTGAGGAATCCTGCAACGCCGGCCTGTACCCGCTTGGCACGCCCTGAATGATCGATCACCAGCAGCGCCAGCAGCGCGCCAATCATCAGCTCCCAAATCCGGGTTTGGGGCTGGTAGAAGGTCCACACCGCGTCCTTGCGCACGTAGGCGATGTTGAGGACATACGAAAACGCGGCAACCAGGACAATGAGGGTGAACAGGTTAAAGCGCCGCTTCCAGGCCAGCCATACCAGCAGGGGGAACACGATGTAGTACTGCTCTTCGATTGCCAGTGACCACAGGTGCAAGAGCGGCTTGACTTCAGCAGCGCTGTCAAAGTAGCCGCTTTCGCGCCAGAGTACAAAGTTGGAGATGAAGCCGGCGCCGCCTATGACGTGCTTGCCCAGCTGGCGGTACTCGTCGGGGTACAGCACAAACCAGCCCGCGACCAGCGCAAACAGCAGTACGGTGGTCAGCGCGGGAAATATGCGGCGGATGCGCCGGGAGTAGAAGTCGCGAAAACTGAACTGGGAGGTGGCCAGGCCCTGAAAAATGATCGTCGAGATCAGGAAGCCCGAGATGACGAAAAAAATGTCAACGCCGATGAAGCCGCCGCGAACCCATTCGGGATACGCATGAAAACCGAGCACGGACAACACCGCCACCGCACGCAGACCGTCGATGTCTGCGCGGTATTTGGGATGCGTCAGCGCATCTGTACTCGCAACCTCTCGCCCTTCAGCATCCATCCGTCATGCCCCATCCATCCGGATCAGGCAGCGTCCGCTTGCTTTGCCGGAGCGCATGTTTTCAATTGCCGTGTTGATATCGGCGAGGGGCACGCGCTCTGTCAGCAGTTCTTTGAGGTGAATACGCCCAGCAACATACAGGTTCTGGTAGCGGGGAATATCTTCGTGAGGAATTGCTTCACCGCCATGTGACCCGGAAAGCACTTTTCCGAAATGCAGGGGCAGCGAGAAGATCTGAGTGGTGTTTCCTTTTCGGGGAACGCCGACCAGCGTCACGCGGCCTTGCGGTTTGGTGATGCCGTAACCCATTTCGATGATGGCTGGTTGGCCGGTGTTGTCGATAAACACGTCGAGGCCTTGCATGCCGACGATGCGTTCAATGGCTGCCTTGGCATCTTCGTTCTTGGAGTTGATCAGGTGGGTGGCACCCATCTCTTTGGCCAGTGCCAGGCGGTTGTCGTGAATGTCGACTGCGATGACAGGGTATGCGCCTACCAGTGCGGATGCCTGCACGATATTGAGGCCTACGCCGCCGGCACCGAACACCACCACGGATTCACCGATCCTGACCTTGGCGTTGTTTTCGACAACACCAAAGCCGGTTGTTACGGCGCATCCGAACAGTGCTGCAACCTCTGGATCGCTGTCCGCTGGAATGGCCGTCATGCGGTTCTCCGCGACGATGGCGTATTCATTGAACGTGGCAATCCAGCCGGCGTTGAGTTTGTTGCCGCGCCAGCGATAGCTCGGTGGTGCGCCCTCGATGCCCAGGCCTTTTCGCCAGTGCAGTACGACCAGATCACCGGCTTTGACATGCTTGACGCCTGGTCCGGTCTCAATGACTTTGGCGGACGCTTCATGACCAAGCAAATGGGGAAGGAATTTGTCTTCGCCCTTGGCGCCGTCGATCTCGCCAAGTTGGGAGCCGCAAATGCCGCTAAAGAGCACCTTGACCAGCACCTGGCCGACCTCGAGTGTGGACGGCATTTCGATGTCGTCAACGATCAGTGGCTTGCGTTGTTCGACGAGGATCGCCGCCTTCATGGTTTTTGGAATGGTCATGCTGGGCTCACTCGAAGTAAATGAAGGAATGGTCGCCGGTGTAGCCGGTTTGCTTGAACCACCAGTCCCACTCTTCCGGCGTGCAGAAGGCTTCGCAGGTCACTTGCCAGTACAGCAGGTTGGCTTTCTCTTGCTCGTTGCGATAGGACTCCACGCACAGATATTTGTTTTTCTTGCCGACACGCTCCATTTCGCGCAGCGCCTTGTCGAGGTCGTAGTTGTGAAGGTTGTGCAGCGTGGTTATCGAGAACACAAAGTCAAAATGGTTGTCAGGAAAAGGCAGGCTGTTTGCATTGCCGACCTGCAGCCGGTCCTTGATTTCTTCTTTGGCGTTTTCAATGGCGTAGGTGGAAGCATCGATGCCATAAACCTCGAGGCCCGGCACCAGTTGGGTTAGCTCATAAAGCTGGAAGCCCTTGCCACAACCGATGTCCAGAACCTTGTCGCCGGCTTTCAGGCCGTAATGGTCGACCATGGCCTGGCCGACGGGCGCCCAGCGCCCGGGCATGTATTTGTAGCCACCGTAGCAGATGCGGCGGTCGCCGTCCCAATAGTCATAACCCCATTGCTTGGCCAGCGCAGCAGCCTTGGCCTTTGGAAACTCCGGCTCGTTGACGCGGGCCAGGTAGTCGCGGGTAGTGCTTTTGTGAACAGATGACAGAAAGTCGATGTAAGCCAATTGAGGTCCTTTAGTGGGCAAATGATTGATAGAGGGTTTGCGCCTTGAGCAACTGGCGTTGCTTGCGCTGTTCTGCGTCGTCCCCGGGATTCGCAAATGTCCTGCGTCTAGCGCCGGCTGGTAGAAATTCGTTAAGGATGATGCAGCACCACTTCAACTGGAACACGGGCTCAAGCAGGCGCACCCTGGCAGCCATGGTTTCAGGCTCCGCAAAAGGCGCCAGCACGGCGGCAAGGAACCTGTCAAAGTACTGCCGGGACACCTGCACCCCGGGATGGGAAAAGAAATCCCCCACCGCCTTGGCTGGGTCATCCCAGCCTGCATATTCAAAATCGATGAAACACAGTGTTCCGTCGGGTCTGACCAATGCGTTGTGAAACCCAAAGTCTGATGGTGACAGGCATCGCTGGGATGCGGGCAAATCGGCCTCGGGGTCGAGCCCCATTGCTTTGCATTCAGCTATCAACCGCGTTTTTGTCAACGCCCAATACTTTGCAAGGTCGGCAACAAAAGTTGCCGCGACGCTGTCGACTGAAGACTCGGGTTGCAAGGTTGCAAAACGTGCGAGCCTCGCATCGACCATCGCCAGGTGCGCGGCAACACTGAAACAGGCTTCCGACGCAGCGGGCAGGGCCCCAGCCGTCGCGCGGCTATGCGCTGTGTTCAGGCTCGCGAGAAACTGCGCGGCCTGCTCCATGTCTGTGTCTTTGATCTGCTGGGCCTGAAGTTTTTCGCCTTCGACAAACTCATACAGCGCAAGATGGTTGACCGGGTCTTTTCCCATAGGTTTGGGAACGCTGCGAAGTCCAGTGTCCCAGGCATGCTCGAGAAAAGCGTATTCAGCGCCCAGACGATCACGCAAATCGGCTGGGTCATGGAAATACCACTTGAGCACCAGGTTTTCGTCAGCGGTGTTGAGGACGAAGACGCGGTTGTTCCCACTGGCCGACAATGGCTGCAGCTCGAACCCCTGCTTTTCCCGCCCAACAGTAGCAAGCAACTGCGAGACGGCAGGTGTCAGGGACTCTGGCGCCATAGAGTCTCCAGGCGGCTACGGACTTCGGGCCAGTTAGCGGCGCGCGGAAGATCCTGCGCAGCATGATGGCCGTCCGGATCGAAGAGCACTTTGTCAGCGGACGCCGGAAACCCCGGGGCCAGCAAGATCTCCGGAAGATCGTCGACGTAGACAGTGCAGCCGATGTCGGTGATGCGTTTGCACTTGGCTTCTTTGGTGAGCTCGAAGTGAACGCGGTCGACCGGAATCAGGGGGCCGTCCGCATCGGTCAGGTACAGGCTGATCCAGTGTCGCGCTGCCTCGTGCAGGTCATATTGCTTGCCCAGAAACGGGTGCTTCGTCTTGTGACTCACGATGGACATCGGAATGCCGTTGGCGCGGGCCCATGTCAGGCAGTCGATGACACCCGGGTAAGCCTGCGCTTCATCCATGCGGCCGCCATAAACGTAGCCTTGCATTTCGGTCCAGACCGGCTCTTTGCCGATCAACCGCAGATGGTCCCGTACGCTTACTTTGGAAACCGGAATTTCTTCAGTGATCCAGCCGCCTTCCATGGCGACTTTATGAAAAAGCCCGTCATAGCTGACGATAGTGTTATCAAAGTCCAACCCAAGGTGCATGGGCATTCTCAAGGACGAGGAATGACTGCAGCCAGAGCCGCCAAAGTCCGGGTCGCCATGTTGTCGGCGGTCAGTCCATATTTTTTACGGGCGTAAACCTGGCTGCCGATTTCGTGCATGAACTCGTCGTCCGTGCCAAAGCTCAGTTGCCGAACGTTGTCGGGCTGAGCCATGCGCCATTCGGCCACTGCGCTTCCAAAGCCGCCGATACGGCTGTGTTCTTCAACCGTCACCAGCAATTTGAAGCGACTTGCCGCTTGCTGCAAGTATTCGGCATCGAGCGGCTTGACGGTGTGAAAGCTCACGACCTCAGCCGAGATACCTTTAGCCGCCAATTGGTCCGCTGTTTTGAGCGTCTCAGCCATCATGTTGCCTGCGCAAAGCAGGGCGACGTCGGTTCCTGGGCGAATCACCAGGGCTTTGCCGAGGCGAAGGTCAGGCAAGCTCTTGTGAATGTCTGCCTCGCCCTTTTTGCCGATACGGATGTACGTTGGGCTGTCGTCTTTGAGCACCTCATGAAGGGCTTGGCGGAGTTCTGACGAATCGCAAGGCGCAAGCACACGCATGCCAGGCAACGTGCGCAAGATGGCCATGTCTTCGAGCGAATGGTGGGTAGGTCCCAGTTCTGCGTAAGACAAACCCGAACCCGTGCCAACAATGACAACCGGTGCATGGTGGTAGCAAACGTCGACACGAATCTGCTCGAAGCAGCGGGTAGTGGTGAAGGGCGTGATGGTGTAAACAAAGGGTCGCAGGCCAGACAATGCCATGCCTGCAGCGACGCCCATCATGTTGGCTTCCGCAACGCCGCAGTTGTAAAACCGCGATGCATCGACCACGCGAAGCTTGTCAAAAAGCCGGTTGCCAATATCGCCGGACAAAACGACAACGCGTTTGTCCGTGGCTGCAACCTTTGTCATCTCTTCTGCAAAGGCGTTTCTCATGCTGCCACCCCAAGTTCAATTTTCGATTGCGCTACTTCGTCTGCAGTGGGGATTCGGTAGTGCCAGTTGTTGTCGTCTTCCATGAACGACACACCCTTGCCTTTGACGGTGTGGGCAATGATGGCGGTGGGTTTGCCATTGGTGTTCGGGAATTGCGCCAAAGCATTCAGCAATTCGGGATAGCTATGCCCGTCCACTTCGACAGCGTTCCAGCCGAATGCGCGCCACTTGTCAGCCAGCGGGTCTAGCGCCATGACTTCCTGGCTGCGGCCAGTGGCCTGCCATTTGTTGAAGTCAATGATGACGCAGAGGTTGTTGACCTTTTGTGCGGCCGACAACATGGCGGACTCCCAAACCGAACCTTCATTGCATTCGCCGTCGCTGAGGACCGCGTAGACGTTGTAGGACTGGCCTTGGATGCGGCCGGCAAGCGCCATGCCCAGGCCGAGCGGAAGGCCATGGCCCAGCGAACCTGTCGCTGCCTCGATGCCGTCCAGATGGTCGGGCGTCGGCGGATGCTCGGCAAACACGCCGCCGTCTTCACCGTAGCTGTCCAGGCGACTCAGTGGATAGAAGCCGCGCTCAGCCAGGACATGAAACAGTCCCATTGCACCGTGGCCCTTGCTGAGAATGCAACGATCGCGGTCCTTGCCGCGCGGGTTGCTGGTGTCGATGCGAAGCACGTTGAAATACAGCGCCGTCAAAATATCCACGCAGGAAAGGCATGAACCGAGGTGAGGGGTGCCGGTCTTCGACGAGGTTTCGATGATGCGCGCGCGAAGCTTGGCAGCCGTTTGCGCGAGTTGGGTTGGGTTTTGGGCTTGCATCAGGGTTTGTGGGAGTAGTCGTAAGAAGACGCCTTGAGCGCCTCGAAATTGTTTCGTACCCAGGCGATGCACTCATCGAGCCCGGCATCCAGGGTGACGTGGTCGGACCAGCCGAGTTCGGTGCGAAGCTTGGTGCTGTCAAGGTGGTAGGCTGAATCCTTGCCCATGCGCTCGCCGACGACCTCGACGTGATCGTCAAAATTGACGCCGAGCTTCTGGCAGATGCGCTCGACCAGCTCCTTGATGGACACGACTTCACTGGTGGAGATATGGTAGGTATCGCCGTTATTGCCCTTGAGCATGATCCGCCACGTGGCGTCGGAGACGTCGGACATATGTATGAACGAGCGTGTCGAAACGCCGCCGCCATGCAATTGCAGTTTGCGGCCCAGCAAAATAAACAGGATGGTGCGGGGAATGATGCGATACAGCTGTTGCCCGGGGCCATACACATTGGCGGCACGCGTGGTGACCACCGGGAAGTCGTACGCTGCACGGAAGGTGCGAAGACTCATGTCGGCTGCGGCCCGCGAGACTGCATAAGGCGTGCTGGGATTGAACGGAAAGTTCTCATCCACGAAACCGGAGCAGCTGCCATAAACCTCAGGCGTCGATACGTGGACGTAGCGTTCCAGGAAGTCGCACTTCCTCAGCGCGTCATGTAGTTTGACGGTGGATACCACGTTGGTCATGAACCAGTCTTCTGGAGTTTTCCAGCTTTCACCCACCATGCTTTGCGCTGCAAAGTTGACGACATGCTTGGGCTTGACCGAATGCAGGAGTGCCTCGATACCGTCGAGATCCTTGTTCAAGTCGAGCTTGTGAAAGGCAAAATTGCTGTGGTCCCGCCACTTGTACGGCAGCATCGCCGGGATAGGCTCTTCGGAACGGCTGGTGCCGATGACCTTGACCCCTTGCTGCAAGGCGAAATCTACAAAGCTGGCACCCGAAAAAGAGTTGCTGCCGATAACGAATACGGTTTCCATGGATACTGCTTATTTTTAATGTGTCAGGTAACGGCCGGCCTGTTGTCGTAAAGCCATTGCATCAACATATGTCCGACGACGAGCTGCATGTCTTCAGCGATCTGCATGTCGTTGACGGGAAAGTGAATGGCTACATCGGCCATGGCCAGGGCCTTGCCGCCGGAATAACCCAGGATGGCGTAACTGCGTACTTTCTTGATCCTGGCCTGCTCAAGGACCTGAAGGATGTTGGGGGAATTGCCGCTGCCGGACAAGGTGATCAGCACGTCGCCTTCGTTGGCAAGTACGGCGAGTTGCTCGCTGTAGATGTGGTCGTATCCGACGTCGTTGGCGAGGCAGGTCATGACCGCTGTATTGGCCGACAAGGCAACCGCTCGAATACCACCGCCGGTACGCTTGGCAACGCCATAAATGAAGTCATTGGCCAAATGCACCGCATTGCCTGCGCTGCCGCCGTTGCCGCAAAAGAACACCTGGTTTCCGTTGTCCCATGCGCGCTTCATGTCTTTGGCCAGCTCGGCCACACCCGACCAGTCGGACGTTTGCAGCACATGCGACAAGCGGTTTGCATAGTCGGCGAATCCTGCTTCCATCGGTACTTTGAGCTCCATCATGGTCTCCTACGCAGTTTGCTTGGACAGCACGGTTTGCTCCATCCACTTCAGGTTGTAGAAGCGGTCTTCGTCTTTCAACTCACCGGCACGGAATTTGGCGATGATTTCCTTGACTGCGTCTTCAACGCCCTTTTTCGGCTTGAATCCGGTTGCAAGCAATTTGTCCGAGTTGACGCGGTAGGAGCGCGGGTCGTTCGATTCGGTCACGACAATTTCAACCGGGACATGCTTCGTGACGATCTTGGCGATGTCAAGGATGGAGATGTTCTCAAAACCTGCGTTGTAGACGCCAGTCACCTCAGGGTGGTCAATCAGGTGCAGATAGACATCAGTGATGTCATCGATGTGGATGTTAGGGCGGGTCTGGTCGCCACCAAACACGGTGATCTTGCCTTTGCTAAGTGCCTGCATCGTCAAGAGGTTGACCGACACGTCGAGGCGCATGCGGGGCGAAACGCCGCAAACAGTTGCCGGACGCACAATCTGGACGACCATGTCGTCCGAATAGCTCAGCAAAACCCGCTCCCCGACCATTTTGGTCTTGTTGTACTCAGAGATTGGCTTGAGATCGAGCTCTTCGGTCACTTGCAGCTCGTCCTTCACCCCGTAGACGCTGCCAGACGAGGCATAGATGAAGCGTTTGACGCCTTTGCGCTTGGCCTTGTCGGCCAGCTGCATGGTTGCCAGCGCGCTGACTTCCCAAGTAAGTTTGGGATCCAGATCGCCACAGGGATCGTTGGCTATGGAAGACAGATGGATGATGCCGTCGATCCCATCGAGGTTGATGGCATCGATATTGCGCACGTCGCCTTGAATGACAGTAAGGTTTGGATGAGGCGGCAGGTAGTTGCCAAACCAGATTGTGTCCAGAACCACTACCTCATAACCCCTGTTCAGGAGCTTGGGAACAAGAACGTGACCTTTGTAGCCGCAGCCGCCGGTGACCAGAAATTTCATAATTGAGGTATTCAAGGTTAAAAAAGATGAAAAGGGTTAACTTTTTTCAATCGAGACGATTTTGCCATGCTCAAGCTTCAGGATGGTCCGGCACTGTTCCTTGATCATCGCGGCGTCATGTGAGGCAATGACGACGAGCCGTGCGTTGTTGACCATGTCTGTGAGCCGGCGTTTTGCCTTGTCGACGAATTCCGCATCGCCAACGCTGAGCCATTCGTCCATCAAAACGATGTCTGCATCTGCACTGGTTGCAATGGCGAAGGCCAGGCGCATCGACATGCCGCTGGAATAGGTCCGCATAGGCAAGTGGAGATAGTCGCCAATCCCTGCAAATTCCGCAATGTTATCTAGCCGCTCTTCAATCTGCTTGCGGGTCAAACCCATGATTCTGCCGCGTAGATAGATGTTTTCAAGCCCGGTAACTTCAGAGTCCATGCCCAAAGTGATGCCCAGCATGGAGGTTACCCGTCCGTGGATTTCGAGGCTGCCACTCGTGGGTTCGTAGATGCCGGCCAGCACTTGAAGCAAAGTGCTCTTGCCGCTCCCGTTATGACCGATCAGGCCAACCCTGTCTCCCTCGCGAAACTCGAAGTTTAGCCCGTCGAGAGCGCGAACCAGCACGCGATTTGCCGCATCTTTGGCCAATACGCCGCCGGTGGCAATATTCACCAAACTTTTCTTTAAAGACCGGTTACTGCTCATCCCGTAGATCGGGAACTCGACAACCAGATTACTCGCTTTAACAATGGTCATTTTTGATTTTCGGGCTGGTCAGCGCCGTTAAAGCCAATAGGCGACGCGGGAGCGAAAACGCGTGAAAGCGAGCAGGGTCAAACCAAATCCGACTACCAGGAGCCCTGCCGCCACTGCCCAGCTGATCAGGCGGATTGGCTCAGCCAGCAAGGGTGCCCGCACAATTTCCATGAAGTGGTATAGCGGATTGAAATCCGACAGAAACCTGACTCGCGGGCTCAGCATTTCCGGGCGCCAGAGAATGGGCGACAAAAAGAATGCAACCTGAACAATATTGGCGATCAGTTGGGGAATGTCGCGAAAGCGCGTGCTCAGTACGCCCAGCAAGAGCGTGAACCAGAACAGGTTGGCAATGATGAGAACCAGCCCGATAGGCACCATCCACAGGTTTTTGAGTGTGGCAGGTGGGAAAACATACAGCACGACCACAATGATCAGGGCGTTGTGTGCCAGCATGATCAGGTTTTTGGCCAGGCCTCTAAACACGAAAACTGACAGTGGCAGCGGCACCTGCTTGATATAAGACTCAGCGCCAATGAATACTGTGCCGGCATCGTTAACGGAGCTGGAGATGAATGTCCACAAGATCAGGCTAATGGCCAGATGCTGGACATAATTCCCGACAGGTTGCCCGAGCAGTGCACCATACAGCGGCCCCATGCCTGCCACCATCACACCCGTACTCAATGTGATCCAGAAAGGTCCCAGGAGAGAGCGCCTGTAGCGTTGTTTGGTATCCAGCCAGGCCAGTGCTCCCCACAATGAGTACATGGTCAAACCGCGCTTGATGTCCAGGATTGCCTTGGCTCGCTGGGAGAGTTGAGAAATAGGCATCGCAGCGCTCAAAACTGAACTCCTGAGTTTGAAGAAGGATCGACTGGTCTGCGTGTCATGCCCCTGAACAACCGACCCAGATCTGAACTGCTGCATGCCTGGCTAAACGGCGTCCACATGTGGGCGTTCGTTTGGGAACCAGAATCGTTGTTGGTAAAGCAAGTAGCGCCAGAGGCTGGCGTTACTGCTCTTAAAGGCTTGTTCACCCAGCTCCTCAAGTTAAATCTCCGGCTAAAAACCTGCAGATTTCTATCCGCGGCATCTTATTCAAGGGGGAGGGGAGGGTAAACGGCAGGCTTCACGAAGCCACCGCATCCCTTGCAAGGGCACTCAAAATAATCAACAATTATAACGCTGACTTCTGCGCCGCCGCCCTGAAGCACTGGCGCGTGCGCGACCCCTTTACACGAACCCACATTCATCGTCCGATCGGCGAGAGCAGAATCAATGCGCCTTATTATTCTGCAGGCTGCGTCATCAGGGCCAAAGGGTGATGATCTCCTGTGCGCCTGGCTTCCAGGCCCCCATTTCAATAAATTTCCTGAATTTAGAATTGTGAACTTGCCAGTTGCGCTGATGCAGGGAAAACCGCAGGAAATAAAAGTTGGAAAATTCGGACGATCTACTAACCGGCAAAGTATGCATATCAGTGGTAAGCCATGGGCATGGAAATGAGGTCTTTCAACTCATTTCCACACTGGAGGCTTTGTGCATTGAAACGGTAAAGCACGTGGTGCTGACAATCAATATTCCGGAGCCTGACTTACTCAATTTGATCAATGCGAGAAGCTGGAAATTCAAGCTGTCAGTCGTACAAAATTTGACGCCAAAGGGTTTTGGCGCCAATCACAACTCTGCATTTTTGAAATGCGACTGCGAATACTATTGCGTGGTCAATCCGGATATTGTTTTAAGTAATGACCCCTTTCCGGCGTTGATCGGCCAATTCAGGGATGCAGCAGTCGGATGCTCGTTTCCAGTGCAACTTGCAGAATCGGGGGCGTTACAGGACTACGCAAGAAAACGTCCGTCGCCGTGGGCTTTGCTTTCACGTTATGTCGGGCCTGATCGACAACAGGCGACATCTTCGCCGCCGGAATGGGTGAATGGCGCGTTCATGGTTTTTCCCACGAAGATATTTGAAGAGCTCGGGGGGTTTGATGAACGGTATTTTATGTACTGCGAAGATGTTGATATTTGCCTCCGGCTTCAGATCGCGGGGTACAGGCTTGGACAATCGAGAGTTACGGTAACGCATCCTGCCCACAGAAATAGCCGAATAAATTTCAAACACCTGGCATGGCATATGACCAGCCTTTTACGTCTTTGGTCAAGCGATTCATACCGAAAATTTTCTCGCCTCAATGGGGCTCCCCAAAGCGTTGACAATGGATAGTGCGTACCGTTGGTGCAGGAACCGTTAGAGGCATATTTATGGTGGCTTTGCTATTTTGTAGCTTTCTCGTGTCCCTGCTGGCGACTATCTTTGTCATACGCGCGGTGCGGGGGCGTACGGGCCACTATGGCGAAGCCAAGCCCCAGCGCTTCCATGCGGGGGATGTCCCGCGCTTGGGCGGTGTGGGCGTACTGGCTGGCATAGCGGTGAGCTGGCTCGCTGCAGCTCTGGCTGAAAGCGTCGGCGTTTCCATCAATGTCGGCGTCGACTGGAAATTTGCTGTGAGCTGGATTGTGGTCGTGCTGCCGGCCGTGTTGGGCGGGGTCTATGAGGACGCAACACAGCGTCTGTCGGTGCGTTACCGGCTCGTGCTGACAGGCATCTCGGCTGTGCTGGCCTGTGGACTGTTGGGTCTGTCACTCTCGCGTCTGGGCTTGCCCGGGATTGACAACTGGCTGCTGGCAATGCCCTGGCTCGGTATCGCGCTTGCGGTATTTGCGATCTGCGGCTTGCCCCATGCGTTCAATATCATCGACGGCTATAACGGGCTGGCAGGAACGGTTGCCCTGCTCGTGTGCATGGCGATTACCCATGTGGCATTGCAGCTCGGCGACAGGCAACTGGCCGCCATGCTGATTTGTCTGGTCGGTGCGACCGCCGGATTTCTTTACTGGAATTACCCGAGAGGGCTGATTTTTGCGGGTGACGGTGGCGCCTATTTGTGGGGTATCGTGATCGCTGTGGCGTCCATCCTGCTGGTTCAGCGCCATGAGTCTGTTTCGCCGTGGTTCCCGATGCTGTTGCTGATTTACCCGGTTTGGGAGACGATTTTTTCGATCTATCGCAAGCTTGCGCGCGGCAGTTCCCCGGGCCTCGCCGATGCCTTGCATTTTCATCAGCTTATCTTTCGCCGTATTGTGCGTGGTGTGTTCCATGATGATGCTTCGCGTCGCATGCTGATGCGAAACAACCGAACTTCACCATATCTGTGGAGTTTCACCCTGATGACGGTGGTGCCTGCGGTCCTGTTCTGGCGAAATACGCTGGTCCTCATGATGTTTTGCGCGCTGTTTGTGCTGTCGTATGTCGGTTTTTATATCGCGATCATCCGTTTCAAGGTTCCGCGCTGGCTGCGTCGCTGAGGCTGGCACGCTGGCCGCAGCGATGCGGCACAATTCGGGCAATATTTCCCGGCAATACCTGCTCCCTGTGTTCCTGTTCCCTGTTTCATCCTGACAAGGCCCCGCGAATGACCACCAATACCGCCAACGACCCAGACCTCTCCCATGTAGGCCCGCGCGACAAGGCCGAGATCCTGGCCCAGGCGCTGCCCTACATCCGCAAGTTTCACGGCAAGACCATGGTCATCAAATATGGCGGCAATGCCATGACGGACCCGGCCCTGCAGGCTGATTTTGCGGAAGACGTGGTGCTGCTCAAGCTGGTGGGCATGAACCCGGTGGTGGTGCACGGCGGCGGCCCGCAAATCGAGGCGGCGCTGAACCGCCTGGGCAAAAAGGGGCATTTCATCCAGGGCATGCGCGTCACCGACGAAGAGACCATGGAAGTCGTGGAATGGGTGCTGGCCGGCCAGGTGCAGCAGGACATCGTCGGGCTGATCAACCAGGCCGGCGGCAAGGCCGTAGGCCTGACGGGCCGCGATGGCGGCCTGATCCGTGCGCAAAAGCTCAAGATGGTCGACAAGGATGACCCGACGAAGGAGCATGACATCGGCTTTGTGGGCGACATCGTCAGCATTGACCCCAGCGTGGTCAAGGCGCTGCAGGACGATGCCTTCATTCCGGTGATCAGTCCGATCGGGTTTGGCGAGGAAAACGAGAGCTACAACATCAATGCCGACGTGGTGGCGGGCAAGCTGGCCACCGTGCTGAAGGCCGAGAAACTGGTGCTGCTCACCAATACCCCCGGCGTGCTGAACAAGGCCGGGGAGCTGCTGACGGACCTGAGCGCCCGCGAAATCGACGAGCTGTTTGCCGACGGAACGATTTCCGGCGGCATGCTGCCCAAAATTGAAGGTGCACTGGATGCCGCCAAAAGCGGCGTGAATTCGGTCCACATCATCGACGGCCGGGTGCCGCATGCCATGCTGCTGGAAATCCTGACCGACCAGGCCTACGGCACCATGATCCGCTCGCACTAGATACCGTGATTGCGCGCCCACCCCCCTTGCAAGCGGCCACCGTGGAGCCGGCTTTGCCGGGCCACAGGTGGCGCCCCCTTGAGGGGGAGGTGCCGAAGGCGCCTCGGGGGGGAGTCTAGATGCGACTCTTACTGGTTGAAGACGACGTGATGGTGGCCAGCGGCATCAAGCTGGGGCTCAGTGACGCCGGCTACGCCGTCGACTGGGTCGGCAGTGCCGAACGCGCGGAGGAAGTGCTGCAGGGCGAGACCTTCGATGCGGCGATCATCGACATCGGGCTGCCGCGCATTGACGGGCTGGAACTGACGCGCCGCCTGCGCCGCGGCGGAATGGCCATGCCGGTGCTCATCCTGACGGCCCGCGACGCGCTGCAGGACCGTGTCCAGGGGCTGGACCTGGGGGCGGATGACTACATGGTCAAGCCGTTTGAGCTGCCCGAGTTGCTGGCGCGCCTGCGCGCGCTGCTGCGCCGCTCCCAGGCCGCCACCAGCGCCACACTGAGTTTTGGAGCGCTGGAACTGGACACGGCCAACCGCGAGGCGCGCGCCAACGGCCAGCTGATAGAGCTCGGACCGCGCGAATGGACGGTGATGGAGTACTTGCTGATTCACGCGCCCAAGCCGGCCAGCAAAGACAAGCTGCTGCAGGCCATGACAGGCTGGGACAAGGAGATCACGCCCAATGCGATTGAGGTGTACATCTCGCGTCTGCGCGGCAAGCTGGAGCCGCACGGCATAGCCGTACGCTCCATTCGCGGCTTTGGCTATCGACTGGAGCTGGTGGAAGTTTCCCCGGGGATGCCGTCCAGCGCTGGCGCTGAATAGGCAGCGCAGGCATGAACCCTTTCGGCCGGTCCTGGGCCGTTCGCCTGAAAAATCGCCTGCGTGCGCTGGCTGCGCGCACGGGCGGCAACGCGTTCGTGCCTGCCGCCATGAAGTCCGGCCTGCAGCGCCGGCTGCTGCTGCTGCTGCTTTTCCCGCTGGGGACTTTTGCGCTGGTGAGCATTTACTTTGACTACCAGACGGCCGGCGATGTCGCCCTGCAAAAAGACCAGCAGCTGCTTCGGCTGATTCCCCTGCTGGCCGATTCGGTTGTGGCGCCGGGCGCCACCCCGGAAAGTGCGCCGGTGCTGCTGATGGCCCCCGCCGTGGATGATTTCCTCAAGGGCCGGCCTGGCTTTGCCGGCTTTCGCCTCGCCGATGCCGGAGGCGACTTTCTGGCCGGTGAGCCCTGGATTCCCGAGTTGCTGCCGGCCACGCACGAGCCGGAATTCCACAGCATCGAATACAACGGCGTGACCTACCGGATTGCCGCGCAGCGCATGAAGACTGCGGTGGGTGAGCTGATCGTCCAGCTGGCGGATGGATCCGATCCGCGCCAGCAATGGGTGCGCTCCGTGTTGTTCAAGGTGCTGCTGCCGAACCTGATCCTGGTCGTGGCGGCAGGTTTTGCCGTCAACTGGGCCGTCACGCGCGCACTCAAGCCATTGATTGAACTCAAGGATGCGGTGGAGCGCCGCAACCCGCGCGACTTGAGCGCCATCGACCCGCTGGCTACGCCGGCAGAGGTGCAGCCTCTGGTGAGTGCCTTGAACCGCCTTTTTGGCCTGGTGAACGACCAGGCGGAGGGGCAGCGCCGTTTTGTGGCCGATGCCGCGCACCAGCTGCGCACGCCTCTGGCCGGGCTGCAGGCCCAGGTCGAGGCCTGGGCACAGGCGGCCAAAGTGGCTGAGGCCGCGGGCTCGGACGGGGCGGTGACCTTGCCGGCTGAAAAAATCATCAAGCTGCGCAATGCCACACGCCGGACGTCGCAGCTGGCCAACCAGCTGCTGGCGCTCTCGCGCGCCGACGCGTCAGCCGCCGGCGCCCAGCCTATGCAGCGGGTAGATCTGAAAGACCTCTGTGAATCCATTCTGCCGCTGCATCTGGATGCCGCCATGCGCAAGGGCATTGACCTGGGACTGGAAACCCGGCCTTCACAGGTCAGTGGTTACGAGTGGCTGCTGCGCGAGCTGCTCGGTAATCTGGTGGACAACGCCGTCAAATACACACCGCCCGGCGGCACGGTCACGATCCGCTGTGGCCCGACGGCTGGCTTCGAAGCGCCAGGCACGCCAAAACAGCCGGGTCCTGGTGGCGCTGCCGCCGAGCACCAGCGCTGGCGCGTTTTCCTGGAAGTGGAAGACGACGGCCCAGGCATAGCCCCGGACGAGCGCAGCATGGCGCTGCAGCGCTTTTACCGCGTGCAGGGAACGGCGGGCGAGGGCAACGGCCTGGGCCTGGCCATTGCCAGCGAAATCGCCCGGGTTCACCATTCGCAGCTGGAGCTGGACCACACCGGAACTGGCCCTGCCGGACCGTACGGATTGCGGGTTCGGTTGAGTTTGTAGCTCGCCCACCACAGTAAGCGCTTGCTGTTACGGAACAGAACGTTGCGCCTTCGCCTCATGGGCGAAAACCCGGGCCTGGTGAGAGACGAACTGTCACTTGGCTGTGCGAGAATCAATTGCAACGATTCCCGGTTTTTTGAAACATTTCCTACTTCATCGCCTATGTCCGACTTAGCGTCTGAATCTGAACTGAGCCCGCACGCCACGCCAGCCGAGCCTGCGGTGCGCAAGCGCCCCAAACCGGGTGAGCGCCGGGTCCAGATCCTTCAGGCGCTGGCCACCATGCTGGAGCAGCCGGGCGCCGAGCGCATCACGACGTCCGCCCTGGCAGCCAAGCTGGATGTGAGCGAAGCCGCCCTTTACCGCCATTTCGCCAGCAAGGCGCAGATGTTCGAAGGCCTGATCGAATTCATCGAGCAAAGCGTCTTCACACTGATCAACCAGATTGGTGAACGTGAACCCGACCATTCAGCCCGTACCCGCAAGCTGGTGGTCATGATCCTGCAGTTTGCCGAAAAGAACCCCGGCATGACGCGTGTCATGGTCGGTGATGCGCTGGTGTTTGAAAACGACCGCCTGCAAGAGCGCATGAACCAGTTCTTCGACAAACTCGAGTCCAGCCTCAAGCAAAGCCTGCGCGACGCAGCGGCCGCCAGCGGCGCGGCGACTCCCACGGTCGACGCCCAGGTGCGTGCCTCGGTCATCGTTGCCTTCATGGTCGGCCGCCTGCAGCGTTTCGCCCGCTCCGGCTTCAAGCGCCTGCCGTCCGAGCACCTCGAAGCCAGCCTCGCGACTATATTGGGCTAACCCCTATCGGACGCGCACTTCGTGTCGCGCCTTTTCCCCTTTCAGGGGACGGGCGCCTTGGCGCCGGCAAAGCCGGACCCCGGCCCCCACTGGAAAAGAACAGTCCTTAGCTGGCCTCCCCGGGGGCATGTCAGTTGGGGCCGCGGAACGGGCTTTGCCCGGCCGCAGGCGCCGTCCCCTGCAAGGGGGAGGGGGCGCTACACGAAGTGAGCGCCAGCAGGGGTGAGCCAGTTCACCAATTCCAGAGGGTGCCGTCGTGCTGCAACCGGTTCACCGGCAGGTAGGCGCGCTGATACGGGTATTTCGCGGCCAGCTTCTCGTCGATTTCCACACCATGGCCCGGCGTTTCGCCGCAGTGCATAAAACCTTTGTCAAAACGGTAGCTGTGCGGAAACACCTCATCGGTCTGCTCGGTGTGGCGCATGTACTCCTGCACGCCGAAATTGGGCACCCAGGTGTCGAAGTGCAGCGCTGCGCCCATGCAGACCGGTGACAAATCGGTCGCACCGTGGCAGCCCGTGCGTACCTGGTACATCGCCGCAAAGTCGGCAATGCGCCGCAGGTGGGTGATACCGCCCGCATGCACCACCGTCGCGCGGATGTAGTCGATCAGCTGGTTCTGGATCAAGTCCTTGCAGTCCCAGATGGTGTTGAAAATTTCGCCCACGGCCAGCGGTGTGGTCGTGTGCTGGCGGATCAGGCGAAAAGCTTCCTGGTTTTCGGCCGGCGTCGCGTCCTCGATCCAGAACAGGTGATAGGGCTCCAGTGATTTGCCCAGCCGGCCCGCCTCGATGGGCGTCAGGCGGTGATGCACGTCGTGCAGCAAATGGATGTCCGGCCCGACGGCGGTACGCACTGCGTCGAACAACTTTGGCGTGTGCAGCAGGTATTTTTCGCTGCTCCAGTCGTGTTCGCTGGGCAGGTCGGCATCGGCCGGTTCGTAAAACAACGTGCCCTTGCCGACGCCATAAACCTTGTCCAGGCCCGGCACGCCGCTCTGCGCGCGTATGGCCTGATAGCCCATCTCCTTGTAGCGCAATACCTCTTCCACGGTCTGCGCAATATCTTTCCCATTGGCATGCCCATAGACCATCACGCCGGTGCGGCTCTTTCCGCCCAGCAGCTGGTACAGCGGCATGTTGGCGGCCTTGGCCTTGATGTCCCAGAGGGCGGTGTCGACTGCGGCGATCGCGCTCATGGTGACCGGTCCGCGCCGCCAGTAGGCGCCCTTGTACAGGTATTGCCAGATGTCCTCGATCTGGTGCGCATCACGCCCGATCAGGCAGGGGATGACATGCTCGGTCAGGTAGCTCACGACAGACAGCTCGCGCCCGTTGAGCGTTGCGTCGCCGATGCCTGTCAGGCCTTCATCGGTTTCGATTTTGAGCGTGACGAAATTGCGGCCGGGGCTGCAGACGATGACGCGGGCGTTGGTGATTTTCATGGTGTTCAGATGGGGTGGGAGTGAAGTTGGTCCAGGGAGGCCGGCATGCCGCGCTGGTTGATCTGCGCCAGCCAGTGGGCGATGCGGGCCAGCCATTGCGCTTGCTGCGGCAGGGCCTCGCCCCAGATGGCCGGCAGCGTGCCCAGGGCCTGCACCGTCGCTGTGGCGTCACCGGAATGGGCGAGGGCGAGGGCTTTCAGCGTTTCGGCCATCGGGTCGTTTAAGGCGTAGGGCTGCCCCTGCTCGTCGATGCCGCGCAGGTAGCGCATCCAGGCTGCCCCTGCAAAAGCCAGCCGTTCCACGGGCTGGCCCGCACGCAGGGCATCGACCACCGAAGGCACCCAGCGCTGCGGGATCTTCTGCGAGCTATCGGTGGCGATCTGGTGCACCCTGTGCTGCAACTCGGGGTTGGCAAAACGGGCCAGCAGCGCGTCGCGGTAGGCGGGCCAGTCCGGGCGGTTGAGCTGCGGGCCGATCTCCTGCGTCATCAGGCCGTGAATGAAGCGATGCACCGCAGGCCGCGCGATGCAGTCGCTGACGACAGCCCAGCCCGCTACCGCGCCCATGCAGGCCATGGCCGTGTGGCTGCCGTTGAGCATGCGCAATTTGGCTTCTTCAAACGGCGCCACGTCGTCCACCACCGTGACGCCCGCAGCGGCCAGCACGTCGCCATCCGCAGAGTCGGCAAAGCGGCGTTCAATTACCCATTCCCAGAAAGCTTCGGTGCCCAGTGCGGCCTGGTCAGCCACGCCGAGAGCCTGCCCGGCAGCGGCCAGACGCTCGCCGGTTGCGGCCGGCACGATGCGGTCCACCATGCTGTTCGGGAAGGCGCAGGCGGTGCTGATCCATTGCGCCAGCGCCGGATTTTCCTTTTGTGCGGCATCGATGCACAAAGCCTGCAACTTGCGGCCGTTGTGCGCCAGGTTGTCGCAGGAAGCCAGCGTCAACCCGGGCAGGCCCGCCGCATGGCGCGCCGCCAGGCCCTGCACCAGCAGTTGGGCCAGTTCCGGGGCGTAGCCTTTTTCAGTGACCGTCAGTGTGACCCAGCGGGTATACGGCGCGGCCAGTGCCTGCACCACCTGCGCAGGCTCGCGGGCGGCCACACAGGTCTGCCAGATGGCGCCACCGACCTGCCACTGCACGTCTGTGCTGCTGGCAACCTGCACGGCATACAGGCCATCTTGCGCGGCCATGGCGTCGGCCAGCTCAGTGCTGCGCATGGCGACGCCCAGCACACCCCAGCGTGTATCGCCGCGCTGCAGCAGGGTATCGAACACCAGTGCCTGGTGCGCACGGTGAAAAGCGCCCAGACCCAGGTGCACCACGCCCACAGTACCGCGGCGTGGGTAAGTTGGGACGCCGATGCCTTGCGTGGCGATTTCCGGCAAAGCGCGGGTGTTCAGCATCGCACGCTCAGTCAAACTGCAGGCCGCCGTTGAGGTCCAGCACTTCGCCGGTGATGAAGCCGCTCATCGGGTGGGCCAGGAACAGCACGCAGTGGGCGAACTCTTCGAGCTCGCAAAAACGGCCCACCGGTATCTTCTGGCGCAGCTCGGCTTGCCGCTCGGCACTGACCTGTTCGGTCAGCATTTGGGTCTTCACAAAGGTCGGAGCCAGCGCGTTGCAGGTCACACCAAACGCGGCGTATTCGCGGGCAAAGCTGAAGGTCAGCGAGATCACGCCGCCCTTGCTGGCCGCATAGGCGGGCAGCGGCGACAGCCCCCCGGTTTTGGCGCCGTAGGACGACACGTTCACGATGCGGCCGAAACCACGCGCCTTCATGCCGGGCGCCACGCGCTGGCTGACGTAGAAGACGCCGTCGAGGTTGATGCGCAGGGTCTTGTGCCAGAGCTCCGGCGTGGTCTGTTCGCAGTTGGCGTACTGCAGGAAACCGGCGTTGTTGACGCAGACGTCGATACGGCCAAAACGCGCTTCGATGGCGTCGCAGGCGGCATGCACCTGGGCCTGCTCGCTCACGTCCATGGTGAAGCACGCCAAACGGTCACCATACGCGGCAAGCTCGGCGGCCACACGTTCGGTGCCGAGGTCAGTGGCCGCCACTTTGTAGCCGGCGGCCAGCAGGGCACGCACCGTGGCCAGGCCCATGCCGGCATTGGCACCGGTGACAAGCGCAACCTGGTCTTGAATCGTTGGGGTCATGGTTTTCCGGCAAAGTTGATGGTAATTTTGGCCAGTAGACCTTATTCAGCGGGCGCGAGCAGCTACTGATTTGATAGCGTTCGGTGCTCAGCCCGGCACACGCACGCCGACCTTCTGGCCGGCTGCGACGATCTCGCGCCAGGTTTCGCCGTCCATTTCAATGCCGCCCTGTTCGCGTTCAAGCCGCGCGCGGCGTTCCGGTTCACCGGCAATCTGCACAGCGTCCACACCGTCGGCCGGCGGGCTTTTGCGCAGCCACTCGACGAAAGCCAGCGCCTCGGTTTCCATGGCCGACTGGGTGCCCAGCTTGCCGGGGTCGATCAGGATGGTGAGCATGCTGTTGTAGACCGCACGTGCGCTGCTTGTGGGGTGGTGCCAGGTGCCGCCGCCGGTGAGCGCGCCGCCCAGCAGCTCGCATGCCACCGCCAGGCCGTAGCCCTTGTGTTCGCCGAACGGCATGAGCGCGCCAAAAAAACCGTTCGGCTGCGGCACCACCACCACGCCGGGGTTGGTGGTGGGCTGGCCGTGTTCGTCGATCAGCAGGCCCGGCTGGACGGATTTTCCCTGGTTGTGCGCCACGCGCATCTTGCCTTGGGCTACACGGCTGGTCGCGAAATCGAGAATGAAGGGCGGCTGGTCCTTCAGCGGTATGCCAATACAGCACGGGTTGGTGCCGTAGCGGCCGTCTGCGCCGCCCCAGGGCGCCACCACGGGCCGCGTCATGACGTTGACGAAGTGCAGCGACACCAGCCCCTGGGCCACGGCCATCTCGGCGAAATGGCCTATGCGCCCCAGATGGTGCGACTCGGCCAGCGCCATGATGCAGCTGCCATGGGTTTTGGCACGTGCCATGCCGAGCGCCATCGCCTGCTCGCCGATCGACTGGCCGTAACCGCGCTGGCCGTTCAGGCTGAGCAGCGAGCCGGTATCGAGCAGGGTTTTGACCTGGGCGTTGGGCGTCAGGCCGCCTTCGAGCACCGCATCGACGTAGCGCGGAAGCATGCCTATGCCGTGCGAGTCATGGCCGCTCAGGTTGGCCATGACAAGGTTGGCGGCGATTTTTTCCGCTTCGGCGGTCGTGCTGCCTGCTGCTATAAAAATAGTAGCTGCTTGCGCCCGTAGATATTGGGCTTGAAGCACTTTTTGCATATGAAAAGCCCTTACATCACCGCGCCGACTTGCCAGGGCACAAATTCGTTTTGTCCGTAACCGTGCTTTTCGCTCTTGCTCGGTTCGCCCGATGCGGTGGCCAGCACCATCTCGAAAATGCGTTGTCCCATCTCCTGCACCGTCACGCCGCTGTCGATGATCTCGCCGCAGTTGATGTCCATGTCCTCTTCCTGCCGCTGCCACAGCGCCGAATTGGTGGCGAGCTTGAGTGAAGGCGAGGGCGCGCAGCCGTAAGCCGAGCCGCGGCCGGTGGTAAAGCAGATGATGTTGGCGCCGCCGGCCACCTGGCCCGTGGCGCTGACCGGGTCGTAGCCCGGCGTGTCCATGTAGACAAAGCCGTGATCCTTCACGGGTTCGGCGTATTCATAGACAGCCTCCAGGTTGGAGGTGCCGCCCTTGGCCACCGCACCCAGCGACTTTTCCAGGATGGTGGTCAGGCCGCCGGCCTTGTTGCCGGGCGACGGGTTGTTGTTCATCTCGCCTTCGTTGATCTGGGTGTAGTGCTCCCACCATTTGATGCGAGAGATCAGCTTTTCGGCGATATCGGGCCGCACGGCGCGCCGCGTGAGCAAATGTTCGGCGCCGTAAATCTCGGGCGTTTCGCTGAGGATGGCTGTGCCGCCGTGGGCCACCAGCAAGTCCACCGCCGCGCCCAGCGCCGGGTTGGCGCTGATGCCCGAATAGCCGTCGGAGCCGCCGCACTGCAGGCCGATGGTGATGTGCGCGGCGCTGCAGGGTTCGCGCTTGACGGCATTGGCCTGCGGCAGCATTTCCTTGATCATCGCGATGCCCTTGGCCACCGTCTTGGCCGTGCCGCCCGTGTCCTGGATGCTGAAGACGCGCAGGGTTTCACCTTCGCGCAGGCTGCCGTGGGCCAGCCAGGCATTGATCTGGTTGGACTCGCAGCCCAGGCCCACCACCAGCACGCCCGCGAAGTTGGGGTGCGTGGCGTAACCCGTCAGAGTGCGTTGCAGGATCTGCAGGCCCAGGCCGTCACTGTCCATGCCGCAGCCGGTGCCGTGCGTCAGCGCGACCACGCCGTCGACGTTGGGAAAATCTTTCAGCGCTGCAGGGTTGTTCTGCCGTGAGAAATGGTCGGCAATCGCCCGCGCGGCGGTGGCCGAACAGTTGACGCTCGAGAGAATCCCGATGTAGTTGCGCGTGGCGACGCGTCCGTCCGGCCGCTTGATGCCCATGAAAGTCGCCTCGCGCCTGGCCGGTGCCGGCTTCACGTCGGCGCCGAATGCGTAGTCCCGCGCAAAGTCGCCCTTGTCAGGGCCCATGTTGAGGTTGTGCGTGTGCACGTGCTCGCCGGGCGCGATGGGTTTGCTGGCAAAACCGATGATCTGGTTGTAGCGCCGCACGGGCTCACCCAGGGCCAGCGCGCGCGTGGCGATCTTGTGGCCGGCAGGGATCAGGCCGCGTACGGTGATGTTTTCGACCTCGGTGCCGCCCACCAGCTGGGCTCGGGCAATCAGGACATCATCGGCGGGGTGGAGGCGAATAAAAGGTGTCATGGTCTGGATTCCGGTCTTTCATCGAGTGCCAGCGCGGAACCGGCTTAGCCGGGCCGCAGGTGGCGCCCCCTGGGGGGAGGCGCCGAAGGCGCTTCGGGGGGAGTGTGACATTTTTAGTAAAACATCTTCGGCAACCAGAGTACCAATTTGGGGAAATAGGTGATGATGACCAGGCTGCCCAGCAGCGGGAACAGCCAGGGCAGGATGGCAATGGTGGTCCGTTCCACGGAAAGTTTGGCCACGCGGGCCAGCACAAACAACACCATACCCATGGGCGGATGCAGCAGGCCGATCATCAAATTGAGCACCATCACCAGCCCGAAATGGACCGGGTCGATCCCCAGCTGCGTGGCGATGGGAACGAGGATGGGCACCAGGATGGTGATAGCTGCGGTCGGCTCGAGGAAGCAGCCCACAAACAGCATCAGCAAATTGGCCAGCAGCAGGAAGACCCAGGCCTCTTTGGTGAAGTCCAGCACCCATTTGGCAATGTCGGTGGTCACGCCGGTGGCGGTGAGCATCCAGCCGAAGATCGATGCCGCGGCCACAATGAACAGCACGGTGGAGGTGGTCTCGACCGTATCAAGGCAGACCTTCACAAAGCTCTTGAAGGTCAGCGTGCGGTACCAGGCAAACCCGAGGATCAGCGCCCAGACGCAGGCGGCAATCGCACCTTCCGTGGGGGTGAAGATGCCGGTGGTCATGCCGCCTATCAGCAGCACGGGTGTCATGATGGGCAACACGGCCTGGAAATTGAAGGCTTTGTCGGCCGCAAACAGCGCTACCAGTGCGACGGCCACGGTGATCTGCGGCGGAAAGTTCAGTTTGCCGATCAGCAGCCACAACAGCAGCGGCCATCCCACGACCACGGCGGTCTCCACCAGCGCCTTGCTCAGGCGGCTCCAGGCGAAGGGGACATCGGCGCCCCAGTTGTTCTTGTGCGCGAAATAGGCCACCGTCAGCATCATCAGGATGGCCATCAGCAGGCCCGGCAGGATGCCCGCCAGGAACAGCGCGCCGACGCTGACATTGGCCATCATGCCGTAGATCACAAAGGGCAGGCTGGGTGGAATGATGGGGCCCAGCGTGGCCGAGGCGGCCGTCACGCCCACGGCAAACTCCGTGCTGTAGCCATGGTCTTTCATGGCCTTGATCTCGATGGTGCCGAGGCCGGCGGCATCGGCAATGGCCGTGCCGCTCATGCCGGCAAACACCACTGAGCCGACGACGTTGACGTGGCCCAGTCCGCCCTTCATCCAGCCTACCAGCGCCAGCGCGTAGTTGTAGATGCGGTTGGTGATGCCGGCGTTGTTCATCAGGTTGCCGGCCAGGATGAAGAACGGCACGGCCAGCAGCGGAAAACTGTCGATGCCGCTGACCATGCGGTGAACCACCACAAAGGGCGGCGAGCTGTTGGTGAACAGGATGTAGACCAGCGACGCCCCGGCCATGGCCATGGCCACCGGCAGGCCGCCGCTCATCAGGAAGAGAAAAATAACCTTCAACATTCAGCGGTCCTCCATCGTGGATTCAGGGCGTTCCAGCACGCTGTAGCCGCGCTGCAGGTGAATGCGCATGACCCAGACCGAGCGCACGGCCATGGCCGCAAACCCCACCAGGCAGACGCCGTACACCAGGTTCATGGGCAGATCGATGATGGTCATCTTGTAGTTGCCCATCTTGTCCATCATTTGCCAGGTCAGCACGACCATGGCGCCCAGGAAGGCGATGCGCAGCACGTCGGTCAACAGGGCCATGCCCCGGGCCAGCCACGCGGGCATGAAGCGATAGAAGAAGTCGACCTGGATGTGGTTGTTCTTGGCCACGCCAATGGCGGCGCCGACGAAGACGGTGGCAATCAGCAGGTAGCGTGCGATTTCTTCCGTCCAGGCGGCGGAATCGTTCATTACATAACGCGTGAAGAACTGGTAGAAAACCGTCAGGCCCAGTGCCCAGAAGAAAAACAGCGCCGCCCAGGCTTCAACGGGCGTGCCGGACAGGTCAACTGCTTCATCCGTGGCGTGGAACTCGCCGTCGTCGCCCATGACCTTGGGCAAGGCGTCAATGTCGGGAATGGAAGTCATGATGGTGGGGTAGTGGGTAATGAGGCCCTTCCCTCCGATGGAGGAAAGGGCGGGAAGCCTTGGCCGGATGGGCAAGACTTACTTGATGGCCTGGATGCGGTCCCAATCCTTCTTGTCGTAGCCCATTGACGCCATGTCCACGGCCTTGACGATGTGATCGCGGAACTCGTCCTTGTTGACCGTGATCAGGTTGATGCCTTTTTTCTTGAACTCGTCCACCAGCTCGCCTTCCCGCTTCTGGATGTCGGCCGTGGCTTTGGCGGCCGCTTCCTGCATCACATCCGTGAAGACTTTCTTGTCGGCATCGCTGAGCTTGGTCCAGACGTGAGGGCCGATCTGCGTGACCAGCGAATCGAGGATGTGGCCGGTCAGGATGATGTTCTTCTGGACCTCATAGAACTTCTTGGCTTCGATGGTGGGCAGCGGATTTTCCTGTGCATCGACCGTGCCGTTTTGCAGCGCCAGGTAAACCTCGGCAAAAGCGATCGGCGTCGGATTGGCGCCGCAGGCGCGCGGCAGGGCCATGTAGGCCGGTACGTCGGGCACCCGCATTTTCAGGCCCTTCATTTCTTCGCAGGTCTTGAAGGGCTTGTTGCTGGTGGAGTGGCGCGCGCCGTAGTAGGTGACGGCGACGGTTTGCACGCCGGTCTTCTGTTTGTAGCCTTCGGTCAGTTCCTTGAAGACATCGCTCTTCGCGTATTTCAGCAGGTGCTCCGGGTCGCGGAAGGTATAGGGGTAGTAGGCTACGCCGATGCGCGGAAAGCTCCGGGCCGCAAACGATGCGCCCGAGATGATGATGTCGACGGTGCCCAGCTGCAGGCCCTGGTTGATGTCGCTTTCCTTGCCCAGCGTGGAAGCCGGGAACACCTGGATCTCGTAGCGGCCGCTGGTGCGCTTCTTGATTTCGTCAGCTGCCCAGACCGACCACTTGTGGTAGGCCTCGGAGGTCTCGTAGACATGCGCCCATTTCAGCTTGGTCTGCGCCGACGCAAGGCCGGAAAAGCCCACAGTGCCTGCCAGTAGGGCGCAAGCAGCTATGGTTTTGATAGCGAATCTCTTTTTGTCGAATGCGTTCATGTTGTCTCCTCGAGAGGGTGGTTGCTGGCAGGAAAGAAATCGGCGGTGCGCGCCAGCGCGCATGCCGTGAAGCCGAGGTCTTTGCCTCAGTTCTTCAGGTTGAGCTTGGTCACGAGTTGTTTGAAGTTGTCGTTGTCGCGCACCATTTGCGCCTTGAAGGCAGGGCCGTCGGCATAGGCGTAGCCGAGGTTCAGCTTGTCCATCACTTCGCGCATGATGGGCTCTTCGGCCGCCTTTTTGCTGAAGGTCCGGATGGTTTCCACGACTTCAGGCGGTGTGCCTTTGGCCACGCCCAAGCCGCGCCAGGTGCCGATGGACAGGTCGATGTTGCGTTCCTTGAGGGTGGGCACGCTCTCAAAACCCTTGACGCGCTGGTCGGCCATCACACCCAAAATCTTCAGCTTGCCGGCCGCCACATGCACGGCAACCTCAGCCGGGCTCACGCCTACTGCGTCCACATGATCGCCCAGCAGGGCCAGCACGGCGGGGCCTGCGCCCTGGTAGGGGATGTGGTTGAATCTGGCGCCGGTTTTTTCTTCCAGCGACGCGGCCGCCAGGTGCCAGATCGAGCCGTTGCCGGCGTTGCCGACCTTCACGTCGCTGCCGGTCTTTTTGGCGGCGGCGAGGAACTCTTCAATCGTGTTGTAGGGTGAGTCCGCTTTCACGGTGATGGCAGCCGGGTCGGCATTCAGGCGGGCAATGGGGATGAAGTCGTCCTGCGTGATCCTGGTGATGCCCATGTGCGGCAGGATGGTTACCTCCACAAACAGCATGGCAATCTTGTAGCCGTCGGGCTTGGCGTTGACCACGTCGGCCAGGCCAATAGCGCCGCTGGCGCCGGGTTTGTTGTAGACCACCAGCGACTGGGTGGTGTATTTCTTGGCGGCTTCGGCATAGGCGCGCGCCAGCGAGTCGGTGCCGCCGCCAGGCTGGAAGGCCACCATCACTTCAATAGGCTTGTTCGGGTAGGCCTGCGCCCAGGCGTTGCCGCAGAGGCTGGTGAGCGCCATAAGGGCTGTTGCCAGCAATTTGCGCGGTGTCGGAAACTTCATGCTTGTCTCGCTTTCGCTTTTTGTTGGAAGGGAAATCCGGGGTGAGGTGAGCGCTGAAAGAAATCGTGGCGACTCATTTCTTCTGCACCTCCTGGTTTTTGGTCCGGCTCCAGCTCACGCTGAAACGCTTGTGCGACTGGTCCATGTGCGCATGCATGGCCGCACGCGCGGCATCCGGTTCGTGGTTGCGCACCGCATCAAAAATGGCCTGGTGCTCCGCAATCGCCGAACGCCAGGATTCAACGGTTTCAAAATGCCCGCCCAGCCGCTCGAACAACGGGCCGCGGCGCGAGTCCCAGAAGCGCTGAATGGTTTCAATCAGCACCACATTGCCGCAAGACTCGACGACGGCGGTATGAAAAGCGCGGTCGCCTTCGAGCGGCAGCACGCCGCGGTCGGCGTCAAGCTGCATGCTGGCGATGGCCTTGTCCATCGCGTCTATGTGTTTGCGCTTGGCCTGGGTGGCGGCCATTGCGGCGACTTCGCCTTCCACCACACGGCGGGCGCGTATCAATTCCAGAGGACCCCATTCGTCGGGCGAAATCTGCGCGGCCCGCCCATTTCCATTGCCGTCGTGGCTGGCGGGCTTGCTTCGGTCCAGAACATAGACACCCGAGCCGGTGCGTACTTCGACCCAGCCTTCGACCTCCATCGCGATCAGCGCTTCGCGCACCGAAGGCCGGCTCACGCCCAGCTGGCGCGCCAGGTCGCGCTCGGCCGGCAGGCGTGCACCCACGGCCCATTCGCCGGCCGAGATCAATGAGCGCAGTTGCTCGGCGATCTGGCGGTAAAGGCGTTGCGGTTCGACGGTTTGCAGGGGCATGGAGAGAAAAGGGTGAAAGGTGGGGCTTTAAGGGTTAGCCAGAATTGGACAAGTGGTAAGACCAATTGATAATCCCATGAAACCCCCGGGACAACATCCGGCAAAACCCTGTAGGAGTGAAGATGAGACTTGAAGGAAAAAAAGCGCTGGTGACCGCAGCCGGCCAGGGAATCGGCCATGCCACAGCACTGGCGCTGGCGGCCGAAGGCGCGCAGGTCTGGGCCACCGACCTGAAACCCGAACTGCTGGAAAGCTACAAAGGGGCGGCCAACATCACGGCGCTGCCCCTGGACGTGCTGGACAAGGCAGCCATTCAGAAACTGGTAGGCGGCCTGCCGCCCATGGACATTCTTTTTAACTGCGCCGGTTTTGTCCACGGGGGCACTGCCCTGCAGGCCACCGATGCCGATCTGGAGTTCGCCTTCAACCTCAATGTGCGCGCCCAGTTCTGGATGATCCAGGCCGTGCTGCCGGGCATGCAGGCCAAAAAAGGCGGCAGCATTGTCAACATGGCCAGCGTCTGCAGCAGCATCAAAGGACTGCCCAACCGGTTTGTGTATGGCACCACCAAGGCGGCCGTGATTGGCCTCACCAAAAGCGTCGCGGCCGACTTTGTGGGTGACGGCGTGCGTTGCAATGCGATTTGCCCTGGTACCGTGGACACGCCTTCGCTGCAGGACCGTATCAATGCCAACGAGGATCCCGTGGCGGCCCGCAAGGCCTTCATCGCGCGCCAGCCGCTCGGGCGCCTGGCGCAGGCTCATGAGATTGCCCCGCTGGTGGTCTTTCTGGCCAGCGACGAGGCTGCTTTCGTGACCGGCCAGGCCTACAACGTGGACGGTGGCATCACCATATGAACCAGCTTGACCTGAGGGGGCGCCATGCGGTCATCACCGGCGGTGCGGTCGGCTTGGGTTTTGCCGTGGCTCAGCGCATGCTGGCGTCGGGCGGCACGGTGACGCTGTGGGACATCAACCCCGAGGCACTGGCGACGGCCAGGGGCGCGCTGGGCGCCGGGGTACATACGGTGGCCGTCGATGTGGCCAGCCATGCCAGCGTGGTGGAGGCGGTCCAGCAAACCGTGGCGCACAACCCGGCCATCGATGCGCTCGTCAACTCGGCCGGCATCACCGGCCCCAACGTCAAGCTCTGGGACTACCCGCCCGAGCAATGGATGCAGGTGCAGCAGGTCAACCTCAACGGTCTGTTCTTCTGCTGCCGTGAAATCGTTCCGCACATGCGTGCGCGCAACTATGGTCGCATCGTCAATATTGCCTCGGTGGCCGGCAAGGAGGGCAACCCGAATGCCAGTGCCTACAGCGCCAGCAAGGCGGCAGTCATCGCGCTGACCAAATCGCTGGGCAAGGAACTCGCCGATACCGGCGTGCGCGTCAACTGCATCACACCGGCCGCGGTGAAAACGCCGATTTTTGAGCAGATGACGCCCGAGTTCATACAGTTCATGCTTTCTAAGATCCCCATGGGCCGCTTCGGCACGCCCGATGAGGTAGCCGCCATGGTCGGCTGGCTGTGCACCGAAGATTGCTCGTTCTCAACCGGTGCCGTTTTCGATCTGTCGGGCGGACGTTCTACATACTGAATCATTAACCAGAAGGAAAAACCATGAAACTCGTTCGTTATGGCAACCCCGGCAAAGAAAAGCCCGGCCTCATCGACGCCGATGGCAAGCTGCGCGACCTGAGCGCCGTCATCAAAGACATCGGCCCCGACCAGCTGGGTGACGCAGCGATTGCCAAACTGCGCAAGCTCAAGGCCGACAAGCTGCCGCTGGTCAAAGGCTCGCCGCGCTACGGCAGCCCGGTCAATGGCGTGCCCAAGTTCATCGCCATCGGCCTGAACTACGCCGACCACGCGGCCGAGTCCGGCTTGCCGATTCCCGCTGAGCCGGTGGTTTTCATGAAAGCCACCAGCTGCATCCAGGGCCCGAACGATCCCATCATGCTGCCCAAAGGCTCGGTCAAGACCGACTGGGAGGTTGAACTTGGCGTGATCATCGGCAAGACGGCGCGTTACGTGTCGCAGAAAGAAGCGCTCGACTACGTGGCGGGCTACTGCACCATCAACGACGTGAGCGAGCGCGAGTTCCAGATTGAGCGCGGCGGCACCTGGGACAAGGGCAAAGGTTGCGACACCTTTGGCCCGCTCGGCCCCTGGCTGGTCACGCGCGACGAAGTGCCCAACCCGCAAAAGCTGGGCCTCTGGCTCGAGGTGAACGGCAAGCGCGTTCAAAAGGGCAACACCAAGACCATGATCTTCAGCGTCGCCAAGATCGTCAGCTACGTGAGCCAGTTCATGACGCTGGAGCCCGGCGACGTCATCACCACCGGCACACCGCCCGGCGTGGGCTTGGGCATGAAGCCGCCTGTGTACCTGAAGAAGGGCGACAAAATCTCCCTGGGAATCGAAGGCTTGGGCGAGCAGCACCAGACGGTGGTGGCGTTCAAGAAGTAACTCGCGCTCCGGCCCGGCGAAGCGGGTTCCGGGGCTCATGCTGGGTTTGAAGGGGGGAGACAACCAGGGGTGCCGCGGGACTGGCTTCGCCAGACCGCAGGCGCCGCCCCCTTGAGGGGGAACAGGCTACACGCAGTGAGCCTGGACGGGGGTGGACTCAATATGTGGGGTTTACCCTTGTTTTGGTTAGAACAGGGTCCCTATAAGCGGGGGCTAAACAACCCCTGCTTGCTGATGGTCATCAAAGTGTTGCAAAATAGAACGACCGTTCGTTTTATTTTGTAGCACCTCATGGCCATCACAGAACTTCCCGCTAAAGCCTCCCGCGCCCCGGCAACGGGCAGCGCTGTGGCCAAAAGCCAGCAAAAAGGCCAACAGACCAAGGCGGCCATCGTGGACGCGGCCCTGGGTTTGGCCACGCAGATCGGGCTGGAAGGCCTGAGCATAGGCGCGCTGGCCGAGGTCATGCGCATGAGCAAGTCGGGCGTGTTCGCCCATTTCGGCTCACGCGAGGAATTGCAGATCTCCGTCATCCGTGAATACCACGTGCGCTTTGAAGAAGAGGTTTTCTTCCCTGCCCTGCAGCAGCCGCGCGGCCTGCCTCGTCTGGCGGCGCTGTTTCATAACTGGATGAAACGCACCTCGCTTGAAATCGACTCGGGCTGCCTTTACATCAGCGGCGCCGTTGAATTTGACGACAGGCCCGGCCCGGTGCGCGATGCGCTGGCGGGCTCGGTTCGCACCTGGCTGGCGGCCATGTACCGCGCCGTGGTGCAGGCCAAAGAGGCCGGTCACCTGCATGCTGACGCCGACGAGCACCAGATGGCGTTTGAAATCCACGGCCTGATCCTGGCGCTGCATTACGAAGCCCGCTTCCTCAAGACGCCGGGTTCCATGGATCGCGCCAATACCGGCTTTGCCAACATTCTGGCGCGCTATGGCAGCGACGCCCCCCTTTCCACCTTGCCGAAGAAAGCTTCCGGCAAGGCATCCCCTTCCAAACCAGTTTAAGCAAAAGGAATCCACCATGCCTCAGTACAGCCCGCCCCTGCGCGACATGCAATTCGTCATGCACGAAGTGCTCAAGGTCACCGATGAATTCAAGGCCATCCCAAAGCATGCGGACGTCGATGTCGAGACCATCAACGCTGTACTCGAGGAGGCCGGAAAGTTTGCCGCTGAAGTGACTTTTCCGCTGAACATCAGCGGCGACGAAGAGGGTTGCAAGCTCGACAAGACCACGCACGAAGTCACGCCACCCAAGGGCTTCAAGGAAGCCTACGCGCAGTACGTCGAAGGTGGCTGGGCCGCGCTCAGCTGCGACCCGGAATATGGCGGCCAGGGCCTGCCTTTTGTGTTGAACCAGTGCCTCTATGAAATGCTGAACTCGGCCAACCAGGCCTGGACCATGTACCCCGGCCTGTCGCACGGCGCGTATGAAGCCCTGCATGCGCACGGTACTGACGAGCAGAAAAAGCTCTACCTGCCCAAGCTCACCAGTGGCGAATGGACCGGCACCATGTGTCTGACCGAGCCGCATTGCGGCACCGACCTGGGCTTGCTGCGCACCAAGGCCGAGCCGCAGCCCGACGGCACCTACCGCCTGACCGGCAACAAGATCTTCATCAGCGCCGGTGAGCACGACATGGCCGCCAACATCGTGCACCTGGTGCTGGCCCGCCTTCCTGATGCGCCCCAGGGCAGCAAGGGCATCAGCCTGTTCGCCGTGCCCAAGTTCAACATCGGCAAAGACGGCGCTATCGGCTCGCGCAACGGCATTTATTGCGGCGGCCTGGAGCACAAGATGGGCATCCACGGCAACGCCACCGCGCAGATGGTGCTGGAAGACGCTGTCGGCACCATGGTGGGCGCGCCCAACAAGGGCCTGGCCGCGATGTTCGTGATGATGAACGCTGCCCGCCTGGGCGTGGGCAACCAGTCGCTGGGCCTGACCGAGGTGGCTTTCCAAAATGCGCTGGCTTACGCCAAAGACCGCATCCAGATGCGCTCGCTCTCCGGCGTCAAAGCCAAAGACAAACCGGCCGACCCGATCATCGTGCACCCCGACGTGCGCAAGATGCTGTTGACGGCCAAGGCCTATGCCGAAGGCGGCCGTGCACTGGCGATCTATTGCACGCTGTTGCTCGACAAGGAACTGCATCACCCCGACGAAAAGGTGCGCAAGGACTCCGGCGAAATCGTCGCATTGCTCACGCCCATCGTCAAAGCCTTTTTGACCGACAACGGCCACATCTCCACCAACGCCTGCATGCAGGTCTTCGGCGGCCACGGCTTCATCAAAGAGTGGGGCATGGAGCAGTTTGTGCGCGACAACCGCATCAACATGATTTACGAAGGTACCAACACCGTCCAGTCGCTGGACTTGCTGGGCCGCAAGGTGCTGGGCAACAACGGCGCCACGCTGAAGAAATTCGGCAAGGTCATCGGCGCGCTGATTGCCGAAGAAGGCGTCAACGAGAAGATGGCCGAGTTCATCAACCCGCTGGCTTATCTGGCCGACCAGATGACCAAGTTCACCACCGAGCTGGGCTTCAAGGGCTTCCAGAACCCCGACGAAGTGGGCGCCGCCGCAGTGGACTACCTGCGCGTGGCCGGCCACCTGGTGTTTGGCTACTTCTGGGCATTGATGGCGCAAACCGCGCTGCGTGAAATTGCTGCCGGCAACACGGACAAGTTCTATGTCGCCAAACTGCAGACCGCACGCTTTTACTTCGCCAAGCTGTTCCCCGAAACCGCAACGCTGATGCGCACCGCACGCTCGGGCAGCAAGGCGCTCATGGAAACAGACGAAGCACTGGCCTGAACCATCTGAACAGATCAAGGGAGACACCACCATGAAACGCAATTTGTTGTTCCTGGCATTCAGTCTTGTCGCTATCCCCGCGCTTGCCCAGAACACGCCCGTGGGCTTGTGGCGCGGTTTCGATGAAAAAACCGGCGACCCCAAAGTCGAGGTGCGTATTGTCGACACAGGTGGCGTGTTGAGCGGAAAAGTCGAAAAGCGCCTGTCCCCGGGCGTCAAACCCGACGACATCTGCACCGAATGCACGGACGACCGCAAGGACAAGCCTCGGCTGGGCCTTGAGATCATTCGGGGCGCCAAGAAGTCACCCGATGGCGACGTTTGGGAAGGCGGCAAGATACTCGACCCCGAGAACGGCAAAAGCTATTCCCTCAAGATGACACCCGTTGAGGGTGGCAAGAAGATGGAAGTCCGCGGCTCCATCGGGCCTTTTGGCCGCACTCAAACCTGGGTGCGTGTGCAATGAGCATGCTGAAAGCGAGGACTCGCCATGGGTGAAGCCATTTCCCGTTTGCGGTCACTGCCTTTCGGCGCCGGTGGCAGCACTGTGCCGGCCGCGCGCCGCTGGTATGGCCACCATCTTCTCAAAAAGCCGTTTTTCGGCCGCTTCATGAAACCCTGGCGTTGGCCGGCGGACGTGCCGCAAGAAGGCTGGGAACGGGTGCAGATAGCCAGCCGAAGCACCAGCCAGCTTGAGGCCATCGTGGCGCGTACACCGCTGGCACCGCGCGGTGTGGTGGTGTGCGCCCATCCCATGGGTTTTGCCTGCAAGGGTTTTTGGCTGCGCCACGGCCATGCCCTGGCGCTGCTCGATGCGGGCTTTCATGTGGTGGCTTTCGACTTCAACGGTTTCGGTGAAAGCCCGTCGACCAACTTCGATTACCCCGGTGACGTGATATCGGTGGGCTCCTGGGCGCGTGGCGCTTTTACCGGGCTGCCGGTGCATGCACTGACGGCGTCTTTCGGCGCGATCAACACGCTGAGTGCGATTGACGAAGCGGATTTTCCTTACGACAAGGTGGTGGCTGAAGCTTGCGCGCCCTCGCTGCCCGATTTCTGGAAAGCTTATCCTTTTGCCCATGCCGTGCTCAACATCAGCCGGCGCATTAACCCGCAAGGCGAGTTGCGCCTGCGGCCCGTACACCACCTTGCCAACATGCGCGACGTGGACGTGCTGCTGATCCACAGCCAGGGCGACCGCTGGACGCCGGTGCATTTCGGCGATGCCTTGCAGCAGGCTGCTTCACGTCCTGAACGCATCCAGCGCCTGATCCTTGAACGCGCCGACCACACCCACGGCATGCGCGACGAGCCACAGCGCTACTGGAGCGCCGTGCTTGAATTTTTCAACCAGATTCCCTCAACCAGGTCTTAACCATGTCCCGATTCCAAGTCAAAAAAGTCGCCGTCCTCGGCGCCGGTGTCATGGGCGCGCAGATCGCCGCCCATCTGGTCAACGTCAAGGTGCCGGTGGTGCTGTTCGACCTCGCCGCCAAGGACGGCCCGAAGAACGGCATCGTCATCAAGGCGGTCGAAGGCCTCAAGAAGCTCAAGCCGGCGCCGCTGGGTGTGCCCGAAGACGCGGCGATGATCCAGCAAGCCAACTACGAAGAGAACATGGAGCTGCTCAGGGAATGCGACCTCATCATCGAGGCGATTGCCGAGCGCATGGACTGGAAGACCGACCTGTACCACAAGATCGCGCCCTTCATTGCCGAAGGCGCCATCGTGGCCAGCAATACCTCGGGCCTGTCCATCACCAAGCTCAGCGAGGCGCTGCCCGAATCCATCAAGCCGCGCTTTTGCGGCATTCACTTCTTCAACCCGCCGCGCTACATGACGCTGGTGGAGCTGATCAACACGCCGACCACCGAACCCAAGGTGCTGGACGACCTGGAGGCCTTTGTCACCAGCGCGCTGGGCAAGGGCGTGATCCGTGCCCACGACACACCCAACTTCATCGCCAACCGCGTGGGCATCGCCAGCATGCTGGCTACCATCAAGGAAGCCGAAACTTTCGGTCTGACCTATGACGTGGTCGATGACCTGACCGGCAAGAAGCTGGGCCGCGCAAGCTCAGGCACCTTCCGCACCGCCGACGTGGTGGGCCTGGACACCATGGCCCACGTCATCAAGACGCTGCAAGACAACCTCGGCCCCGGCAAGGTGGAAGATCCGTTCTCCGACGTCTACGGCACGCCGCCCGTGCTGGCCAAGCTGCTCGAGTCGAAAAGCCTGGGCCAGAAGACCGGCGCCGGTTTCTACAAAAAACAGGGCCGCGACATCCTGCGCCTGGACCCGGAGAGCATGGAATACGTGCCCGCCGGCGCCAAGGCCAATGAAGTTGTCGGCCGCATGCTGAAAAAACCTGCGGGCGAACGCCTCAAGCTCTTGCGCGAAGCCGAGGGCGCGGAAGCGCGCTTCCTCTGGGCCATCCTGCGCGACCAGTTTCATTACGCCGCCGTGCACCTGGAAAGCATTGCCGAAACCGCACGCGACATCGACTTCGCCATGCGCTGGGGCTTTGGCTCCAAGCAGGGTCCCTTCGAGCTGTGGCAACAGGCCGGCTGGAAGCAGGTAGCTACCTGGATCCAGGAAGACATCGACGCCGGCAAGGCGCTGTCCAAGGCGCCGCTGCCAGACTGGGTGTTCAAGGGCCCGGTGGCCGACGCCGGTGGCGTGCACACGGCAGAGGGTTCCTGGAGCGCTTCAGCCAAAAAATTCATCCCGCGCCGCCAGCTGCCGGTCTATGAGCGCCAGTTTTTCCCCGAAGACGTGCTCGGCGCCAAGGCGCCTGCTTTTGAGACGGCAGGTACCACGCTGCATGAAGACGACGCGATCCGCCTCTGGACGCTGGACGGTGTCAATGGTGAAGTAGGCGACGTATTGATCGCCAGCATCAAGACCAAGATGCACGCCATCAGCCCCGACGTTGCTGAAGGCCTGGCGATGGGTGTGGACCTGGCCGAGAAAAGCTACAAGGGCATGGTCATCTGGTCGAATGACGAGATGTTCTCTGCCGGCGCCGACCTGCAAGCCATGCTGCCCGCCTTCATGATGGGCGGCGCCAAGGCGATTGAAGGGGCCGAGGCCGAACTGCAGAACGTGATGCTCAAGCTGCGCTACGCGGCGGTTCCCGTGGTGTCGGCGATTCGCGGCCTGGCGCTGGGCGGCGGTTGCGAAATGGCAGTGTATTCGGCCAAACGCGTGGCTGCGATGGAAAGTTATATCGGCCTCGTCGAAGTCGGCGTGGGCCTGGTGCCCGGCGCCGGTGGCCTGGCCTACATCGCCCGCCGTGCCGCGGAAAACGCCGGCACCTCGACCAACAAGGACATCCTGCCTTTCCTCACCGAAGGCTTCACCGCCGCCGCGATGGCCAAGGTCGGTACCAGCGCGATTGAAAGCCGCAAGATTGGCTATTTGCTCGACAGCGACGTGATCGTGCCGAACAAGGACGAGCTGCTGTTCGTGGCACTCAATGAAGCGCGTGCCCTGTTCAACTCCGGCTACCGCGCACCGCACAGGCGCCAGTTCCCGGTGGTGGGCCGTAGCGGTCTGGCCACCATCAAGGGCCAGCTGGTCAACATGCGCGACGGTGGCTTCATCAGCGCGCATGACTTCCATATCGCCAGCCTGATCGCGAATGTGGTCTGCGGCGGTGATGTCGATGCTGGCACGCTGGTGACCGAAGAGTATTTGATGACGCTGGAGCGCAAGGCGTTCTGCTCGCTGCTTGAACACCCGAAAACGCAAGAGCGGATCATGGGAATGATGAGTACGGGCAAGCCCGTCAGAAACTGATGAACACCTCCATCGGACACTCACTGCGTGTAGCGCCTTTCCCCTTTGCAGGGGGCAACGCCTGCGGCCCGGCAAAGCCGGTTCCGCGGCGTTTGCTGGTTGGGAGAAACTCATGAACGATCAACTACCCAACCGTCTGGCGCGGCAACTGCAGCGGCTTGAGGAAGTACCGGCGTTTGCGCGCGCCTGGTTCCGCAGCGTGGTGCTGCGCCGTGCCGTGCCCTTTACCGGCACCGCCGGCCTGGACTTTATTGAGATGGGCACGGGCCGGGTCGAGATCGGCATCAGGAACGAGAAGAAGGTGCAGAACCACATCGGCGGCGTGCATGCTTCGGCCATGAACCTGCTGGCGGAAACCGCCACCGGCATGGTGGTGGGCATGAACGTGCGCGACGACTGCATCCCGCTGGCCAAGGAGCTGAAGATGGCGTTCAAGAAACGCGCCACCGGCGCCCTGCGTGCGGTGGCCACCTTGAGCGAAGCGCAACGCGCGGCCATGCAGGCCAGCGACAAGGGTGAAGTCACTGTGCCGGTCACCGTGACCGATGAAGCCGGCGTCAACCCGGTTGAATGTGAATTTGTCTGGGCCTGGATTCCCTCCGGCCCACGGAAAAGTTAACCGAGAAATTGAAGGAAACCATCATGGCCAAACAAGTCCAGGAAGCCTACATCGTCGCCGCCACCCGCACGCCCATCGGGCGCTCGGGCCGCGGCTATTTCCGCAACATGCGGCCCGACGACCTGCTGGTCAAGGCGCTGCAGGCCGCGTTGGCGCAAGTGCCCTCGCTGGACCCGAAGGCGATTGAAGACATCATCTGCGGCTGCGCAATCCCCGAAGGCCCGCAAGGCCTGAACGTGGCGCGCATTGGCGCGGTGCTGGCGGGCCTGCCCACCAGCGTGGGCGGAATCACCGTCAACCGTTTTTGTGCCTCCGGCCTCTCGGCCATCCAGATGGCGGCCGACCGCATCCGCGTGGGCGAAGCCGACGTGATGATCGCCGCCGGCACCGAGAGCATGAGCATGGTGCCCATGTCGGGCAACTCGCCGTCGCTGTCGCCCAATATGTTCATGAACGACGAGAACGTCGGCATCGCCTACGGCATGGGCCTCACGGCCGAAAAGGTGGCGCAACAGTGGAAGGTCTCACGCGAGGCGCAGGACCAGTTCGCGCTGGAGTCACACCTAAAGGCCATCAAGGCGCAGCAGGCTGGCGAGTTCAGCAACGAGATCACGCCTGTTGAAGTGACCGACCGCACGGCCAACCTGGAAACCGGCGAAGTCGTCGCCAAGACGCGCACCGTGAGCCTGGATGAAGGCCCACGGCCTGATACCTCGCTGGAAGGCCTGGCCAAACTCAAGACGGTGTTTGCCGCGCGCGGCTCGGTCACCGCGGGCAACAGCTCGCAGACGTCCGACGGCGCGGGTGCCCTGGTGCTGGCCAGCGAAAAAGCCGTCAAGGACTTCGGCCTGAAGCCGCTCGCCCGCTTTGTCAGCTACGCCGCCAAGGGCGTGCCGCCCGAGATCATGGGCATTGGCCCGATCGAAGCCATCCCCGCAGCCTTGCGTTATGCCGGCCTCAAGCAGGAAGACATCGACTGGTTTGAATTGAATGAAGCCTTTGCCGCACAGTCGCTGGCGGTGATCAATACACTCAAGCTCGACGCCTCCAAAGTCAACCGCATGGGCGGCGCAATCGCCTTGGGCCATCCGCTGGGTGCGACGGGTGCGATCCGCGCTGCGACTGTGATCCACGCATTGCATCGCCACCAGCTCAAGTACGGCATGGTGACCATGTGCGTAGGTATGGGTCAGGGCGCTGCGGGTATTTTCGAACGCGTGTAAGGCCGTCGGCGGCGACCCCGCTGTCGCGCTTGCGGCAGCGGTTATGGCAGCTGCGGGGCAGACTGGGCTTTTCCTGACTGGAGACAGAAGATGGAGCGAATCACGGTTCTGACCCAGGACTCCTGGGCGCTGGCAGCGACGGTATTTGCAGCGGATCTCGCGGGAGGCGAGGCCCGCGGCGGTGTACTGCTGGCCGGTGCAATGGCCACGCCCCAGCAACATTACGAGCCCTTCGCCCGCTGGCTGGCCGGGCAAGGCTTTACCGTGCTGACGCTCGATTACCGCGGCACTTTTGCCTCCGGCGGTGAGCGCGTGGCGTCCACCGATGCCACCTTCGATACCTGGGGCCAGCAGGACGTGAGCGCCGCTGCCCGGTTCTTGCGGCAACGCGTGCCGGGCCTTCCGCTTTACTACCTGGGGCACAGCCTGGGCGGGCAATTGTTTGCCAGCTCCGAAACTACGCACTTCTTTCAGCGTGCCGTGCTGGTTGCCAGTGGCAGCGGTTACTGGCCGCGCCTGCGCAACGCCGTGCCGCGTTGGGGCCTGTTTGCCGCCACGCAGATCTGGGCGCCCTTACTGGTACCGTTGTTCGGTTATTTCCCGGGCCGGAAACTGCGCAAGGTTGGCAACATTCCCGCAGGTGTGATGCGGCAATGGACGCGCTGGTGCCGCCATCCGGACTACCTGGCGCGTGATGCCCATCAGCGTGAACGTTTTGAACGCGTGCAGACGCCCATCACCTACTTCAACTCAAGCGATGACGAGGTCTTTTCACAGTGGTCGTCAGACCGGTTTGTGGCCTTGTTCGGTGCGCGAAGTGAACCGGTGCAATGCATGACCCTTGACCCGGGAAATCTGGGTGTCAGGCATATAGGCCACTTCGGCTACTTTCGCGACAAGCTGCGTGCCAGCTTCTGGCCGCAGCTTGTGCAACATCTTCACGCCTGATGCGTGTGCCCGAGTTCAGTTCATCCATTTCCAGGAGCATGTGATGCAGATGCAGATCCTCAGTTCAGGCACGGCGCAACTGTCCACTCGCGTCTATGCGCCTTCTTCGCCTGCGCGTGCCAGCGTGGTCATCGGTGGCGCCATGGGGGTGCGGCAAGACTATTACGCACCGTTTGCGCAATGGCTTTCTGCCCAGGGCTTTTGCGTCACCACTTTTGACTACCGCGGTTCGGGCGGATCCTTGCCCAACACCGCCAGCGGCAGCCTGCGTGGTTTCAAGGCCGACCTGCTCGACTGGGCTGCCGACTATGAGGCTGTGGTAGATGCCGCCAAGGCAGCTTTACCGGATGCACCGCTTTACCTGCTGGGTCACAGCCTGGGTGCGCAGCTGCCGGGTTTCCTGAAGAATCAGGACAAGATCGATGGCCTCGTCAGCATCGCGGCAGGAAGCGGTTACTGGCGCGACAACGCACCGCAGCTCAGGCGCCTGATTCTGTACTTCTGGTATGTGCTGGTGCCTTTGGCCACGCGTCTTTGCGGTTATTTCCCCGGGCGCAGGCTCAAAAAAGTCGGCGACCTGCCAGCCGGCGTGATGCTGCAGTGGCGCAAGTGGTGCCTGGATCCGCACTACAGCGTGGGGGCCGAGGGAGAAAGCGCACGGCTGAGTTATGGGCGGGTCAGTTTTCCTGTGACCGCGCTGTCCATGACAGACGACGAGCTGATGACCTGGCGCGGCACGCAAAACCTCATCAACCTGTACACCAATGCACCGCGCAGCTTTGAACGCATCGCGCCGGCAGATCTCAAGGTCAGGCGCATCGGGCATTTCGGCTTCTTCCGGGAACAGTTCAACCAGACCTTGTGGCCGCGCGTCCAGCAGATCATCGACGGCATGACCGGTGCCGCCAAAGCCCCGGTTTGAAACGGAAAGCCCCATCACACCTGCCGACATGACAAGCACGCATACTTTTGACGACGCGCTCAGGCTGGAAGCCGCCGGCAGCGACAGGCCCGACACCTGGCTGGGTCACAGCAGCCCTGAGTACTGGAACATGGTGGGCCCCTTCGGCGGCACTACAGCGGCCACGGCCCTGCGGGCCATTCTGCTGCATCCGGCCCTGCTGGGCGAGCCGGTGGCGTTGACGGTGAACTACGCGGCGGCCATGGCAGAAGGGCCGTTCACCGTCACGGCCAGGCCGGCCCGCACCAACCGTTCCACCCAGCATTGGGTGGTGGAGTTGTCGCAGGACGGCGACGTCGCCGGTGCCGTGATGACAGCCACAGCCGTCACGGCCGTGCGGCGCGAGACCTGGAGCCTCAACGACACGCCCATGCCCGCGGTCACGCTGGCCGACGCTGCGGGCAGGCTGCGGTTTTCAACATCCGCGTGGACGAATCGCTACGACATGCGGCCGGTACGCGGCGTGATTCCGCAGGTGTGGGACGGCAGTGGCGTAGACAGCCTTACGCAGCTGTGGGTGCGCGACGATCCACCGCGGCCGCTCGACTTCCCGGCACTGGCGGCCATGTCCGACGTGTTCTATCCGCGGGTCTGGCTGCGCCGTGCCACACGTGTACCCGCCGGTACGGTGTCGATCACCACGTACTTCCACGCCGACGGGCGGCAACTGGCTGAATGCGGTGAAGGCTATTTGCTGGGGCAAGCCAGGGCCCAGGCCTTTCGCAATGGTTTCTTTGACCAGACTGCGCAGCTGTGGAGCGAAGCGGGTGTACTGCTGGCTACCAGCGCGCAGATTGTTTATTACAAAGAATAGGCCCGCAGGGCAGCATGCATGGCTGGCCCCTACACTTGCGTCTTAACGGAAAACACATGAACACTCCCACCCCTATTTCCACCGGCAGCATTCCCGAAATCCTGAGCCACGTCGACGCGGGCGTGATGACCATCACGCTCAACCGTGTGGACAAAAAAAATTCCATCACCTCCGCCATGTATGGCGCCATGGCCGATGCGCTGGAGTCGGCCCACCACGATGCAGCCGTGCGTGTGGTGGTGATCCAGGGACATGAAACCATTTTTTCCGCCGGTAACGACATCGGCGACTTCCTGAACAAGCCGCCATCAACGCCCGATTCGCCGGTCTTCCGTTTCCTGCGCGGCATCAGCAGCTTTCCCAAACCGCTGATAGCCGCTGTGTGCGGCCCCGCAGTCGGCATAGGCACCACGCTGCTGCTGCATTGCGACCTGGTCTATGCCGGAGACAACGCTGCGTTTTCCATGCCTTTCGTCAACCTGGGCCTGTGCCCTGAAGCCGCGTCGAGCTTTCTGGTGCCGCAGCTCATGGGTTACCCGCGCGCCGCCGAGGCACTGCTGCTGGGCGAACCCTTCATGGCCGAGACCGCACTGGAGATCGGCTTGATCAACCGCATCGTGCCGCCCACCGAAGCCAATGCACTGGCCCAGCGCCAGGCGCAAAAGCTGGTCGCCAAACCGCTCAGCGCGCTGATGGAAACCAAGCGTCTCATGAAAAAAGGCAACGCCACCGTGGTGGCCGAGCGCATGGCCGAAGAAGGCGTGAGTTTCGGCCGCATGCTGGGTGAGCCCGCGGCGCGCGAAGCCTTCTCTGCCTTCATGGAGAAGCGCAAGCCGGATTTCAGCGCCGTCTGAGTTTCTCGCTCCTTCCCCCGCTGGGGGAAGGCAGGGGGGCTCGCGACTTTTAGATATCGAACCGGATTCCTTGTGCCAATGGCAGGCTGCTGCCGTAGTTGACGGTATTGGTGGCACGGCGCATGTAAGCCTTCCACGAATCGGAGCCCGACTCGCGTCCGCCGCCGGTTTCTTTCTCACCACCAAAGGCGCCGCCGATTTCTGCGCCGCTGGTGCCGATGTTGACGTTGGCAATGCCGCAGTCGGAGCCGCGCGCCGAGGTGAACTGCTCGGCTTCGCGCAGGTCTTGCGTGAAGACCGCCGACGACAGGCCATGCACCACGGCGTTGTTGAGTGCGATGGCTTCGTCAAAGTTGTCATAAGGCACCACATACAGAATCGGTGCGAAAGTCTCGTGCAACATGGGGCCGGCTTGCGTCTTCAACTCGACGATGGCGGGGCGCACATAGTGGGCTGATCCATCGCCTGGTTGCCGCTCACCGAAATGCACGGTCGCGCCCAGCTTCTTCGCTTCGCCCAAGGCCGACTGCATGGCGTCAAATGCGCGGCCATCGATCAGCGGGCCGACCAGCGTGCCGTCATTGAGCGGGTTGCCAATGGGCAGTCGCTCGAAGACAGCGACCAGGCGTTTGACCAGCTCCGGGTAAATTGAGCGGTGAACGATCAGGCGGCGCAGGCTGGTGCAGCGTTGGCCTGCGGTGCCAGCGGCAGCAAAGGCTGCGCCGCGCACCACCAGCTCCAGGTTGGCCGACGGGCAGACGATGGCCGCGTTGTTGCCGCCCAGCTCCAGCAGCGAGCGTTTGAAAAGGCCGGCGCAGGCAATCGCCACATTCTTGCCCATGGCGGTGGAACCAGTGGCGCTCACCAGCTTCACATGCGGGTGATTGACCAGCGCCTCGCCGGTGGCACGCTCGCCGATCAGCAGTTCGCTCAGGCCTTGCGTTGCCAGGCCCAGGTCTTTCGCCGTTTGCAGCAGCAGGCCGTTGAGGGCGATGGCTGATAGCGGCGTCTTTTCCGAAGGCTTCCAGGCCAGCGTGTTGCCGCACACCAGCGCCAGCGCCGCGTTCCAGGCAAACACCGCCATCGGGAAGTTGAAGGCCGAGATGATGCCCACCACGCCCACGGGGTGCCAGGTTTCCAGCAGCTTGTGGTCGGGGCGCTCGCTGGCAATCGTGAGGCCGTAGAGCTGGCGCGAAAGGCCCACGGCGAACTCGCAGATGTCGATGACTTCCTGCACCTCGCCCAGGCCTTCCTGCAAGATCTTGCCGGTCTCCAGAGAGATCAGCTGCCCCAGCTGGGCCTTGTGGCGGCGTACGGTTTCACCAAAAGCGCGTACCAGCTCACCGCGCTTGGGCGCGGGCACATTGCGCCAGGCTATGAAACGCTGGTGTGCGCCGTTCAGTGCGCTGTCGACTTCGTTGGCGCTGTGGATGGCTACGCGCGCCAGGAGGCTGCCGTCGATGGGGGTGACCACTTCGATGGCCGCGGACGCCTTGCTGCCGAGGTCGGCGTTGACGCCCAGGGTTTTAAAGAGGGATGAAACGTCGCTGGAGTGACTCATGCGAAAGTCCTTTCGTGGGTTGTCCTGAAATCGGAAGCGGTGTGGGTGGCGAGGCTTTGCAGCCCGCGGCCCAGGCGCTCGGCGCCTTGTTGCAACGCGGCCTGTGATGGGTTGGCAAAACTCAAACGCAACCAGGGTTGTGCGGCGTTGCTGATGCTGAAGGCGGCGCCTGGTACTACCAGCACTCGATGCCGAAGCCCGAAGTCCACCCAATCTTTTGTCGGCAACAGGGGCAAGTCGCTGCGCAGTCGTGCCCAGACAAACATGCCGCCCTGCGGCGCATCGAATTCGAGCAACCCGCCGGCATGCGCGCGCAAGGCGTTGGCCAGCGTGGCGCCTTTGGCCGCGTAGGCTGTGCGCAGCGAGGCCAGGTGCGACGCGAGGCGGTAGGAGCCCAGCATGGTCGCCAGCGTGAGCTGCTCCAGCGAACCGCTGTGCACGTCGGCCGCCTGCTTGGCCAGCACCACCGCGCGCAGAATGTCCGCCGGCGCGAGCAGTACACCCAGGCGAAGGGCAGGGGCCACTACCTTGGAATAGCTGGTCATGTAGGCGACCTGCGCGGGCGAGCCGGCCTGCTGGTTGAGTTGTGCGAGCGGAGGCGGCGGCGCCTCGCCAAACCACAGCTCACCATACGGGTCGTCTTCCATCAAGGTCACGCCGTATTGCGTGGCCAGCTCGAGCAGGCGCACGCGCCGCGCCAGCGGCATGACCGCGCCGGTCGGGTTGGCAAAGTTTGGCACTACATACAACACGCGCGGGTGTTCGGCCTGCAGAATGGATTCGAGCCGGTCGATATCCATGCCGTGTGCGTCGGTCGGAACTTCAATCAGCCGCGCGCCCGCAAAACGGAAAGCCTGCAACGCGGCCGGGTAGTTGAACGATTCCACCGCGATGCCTTCGCCGGGCTCGATGAGCACACGCGCCAGCAAATCGATAGCCTGTTGCGAACCGGTGGTGATGAGCAGCTCGGTTGCCTGGGCCACCAGTCCGCGTTGTGTGAGCAAGGCAGCGCTAGCTTCGCGCAACTCGGGCAGGCCCTCGGTGGCGCCGTATTGCAAGCTGCGGCCTTGCAGCTTGCCTGTCACGTCCTCCAGCGATTCACGCAGCCAGTCGGCAGGCAGCAGGGCCGGATCGGGATGCCCGCCAGCCAGCGAAATCATGCCCTCCTGGCTGGCCAGTGCCAGCATGGCGCGTATCGGTGAGCCACTGGCCTGTGCGTACAGCGCACGCACAGCGCTCATGCGCGTGCAGCCGTCATGCCGAAAATGCCGGTGGCGTTGCCGGCGTCAAAGGCCAGGTCCAGCCGCGGCGCCTGCACGGGGTCGTTTGCGGCGATGGGTATCAGTGCATCACGTGTGATGAATTCATAGAAGGATCCCGGCACGTCGCGTGTGACGCGGCCCTGCGCGGTGATGAACTCGCGTTGTACCGTGGCGGCACGGAAGGCCGTCTGCCGCACGCGGCCGCTGGCTGACACTTCAACCTTGTCCTTGATGGGCCGGCCCAGCATGCGCTGGCGCTCCGCCACCGCGTCCACGTCACTCACGCGGTCGGTCGCATGGTTGAAGGCATTACCCTCGGTGGCAATCCAGGCCATCTCGGCGGATTCGGCCAGCAGCAATTCATAGTCGTCCATGCCAAAGACACCGTGCTGGCGGTCAAAGCATTGCAGCAGCTGTGGCAGCAAGCGCAGTGCCTGTGCCAGGGGCAGCATGCCATCGCGTGTGAGCTGCTCCAGGTCGGCCACGTCCTGCGGGCCCAGTGGATCGCGCGAGGTCGACAGCACGCGTGTCACGGCCGACTGGAAGGGCGTGGAGAACTGCTCGGGGTGCAGTTCAGACACAAAAAACTGCGCGATGTCTTCAGGAAAATCGCGGTGGCTGTAGGCGCGGCCGGTCATCTTCAGGCGCGGCAGCGGGTAGGTGCCCTGCAGTTCAAAACCCAGCGGGCGCAGCACGCGGGTGAAGGCCGCTTCGCCCGCGGGCAGGGCGCCGCTGGCCCAGCGCACGGTACGCAGCGCGCCGTGGTCAAACACCACCTGGCGCTTTTGCGCCACCACGTCGCTGGCGATATAGTCCTGCCCGGCCGGCACACGCTGCACCAGGCCGTGAAACAGCGCCATGTTCAGCGCCTGGGCCAACTCGGCCCGGGTGACGATGCCCGAAGCGGCTTGCTGTAGCGACGGGTGAACGTACATCTGTTCATGGATATTTTTGACGGCTTCGGCTGGCAGGCAGCAGGCGAGGAGCTTCTTAACATGGGTCATATCAGTCGTGTAATTGGCAGGTGAAAGCCGGATTTTCGGCAGTTTCAGCGCCACGCACAAAGGATGTATTTCGATGGAGCCATGAGATATATTCATGCGATGCGCCGAAAAATCCCATCCACCCAGGCCCTGCTGGCCTTTGAAGCGGCGGCCCATCGCGGCAGCTTTACGCTGGCGGCGCAAGACCTCTCGGTGAGCCAGAGCGCGGTCAGCCACCAGATTCTGGGCCTCGAGCAGGATCTGGACGTGAGCCTTTTCCTGCGCCTGCCTCGCCAGCTGGAACTGACGGACGCCGGCCGCTCGTTGCTGGCGCGTGTCAGCCCCGCGCTGGATTCACTCGAGGCCGCCATGCTGGACTTGGTGTCCTCCAAAGGCGAGGGCGGCACGCTGGAGCTGGGCGTGGTGCCCACCTTTGCCACGAAGTGGTTGATCCCGCGCATGCCGTCTTTTTTGAAAGCACACCCGCATGTGACGCTGAACCTGGCCACGCGTCTGCAGCCTTTTGATTTTTCAATGACGGGGCTGGACGCGGCCATCCATTACGGCCGGCCCGACTGGCCCGGCACGGAGTCTGAATACCTGATGGGGGAAGACAGTGTGGTGGTGTGCAGCCCGCTGCTCATGAAAAAGCGCCAGCTGCGCCGCCCGGCTGATGTCCTGAAGTTCACGCTCATCCACCAGAGCACACGCCCGCATGCCTGGCGCGACTGGTTTCAGCTGGCCGGCATTGACGATGCGCAGGGCGCAGGCACCGGCCCCAAATACGAACTTTTTTCCATGATCGCGCAGGCCGTCAAGGCCGGGCTGGGGCTGGCGGTGCTGCCGCGCTTTCTGGTGGCCGACGACATCGCCGATGGCACGCTGGCTGTTCCCTTTGATCTTTCGCTGAGCTCAGACTTTGCGTACTACCTGGTCTGGCCTTCGCAGAAAACCAGCTGGCGGCCGTTGGTGCAATTGCGTAGCTGGTTACGCGAGCAGGCTTCACAGACCACCCAACCCTGACACGTCACGTGTTATCGGCAGGCGCCAGACTCTGCGCTGGCCGCCTCAGCGTACTGTCAAACGGATTGATCTGCGCACTGATGGCCGTCGCTTCGCGCTTAAGCAACTCCACCACCGTGGGCAGGCGGTCGGGGCTCAGGCGTGACGAGATCGTGCCCACGCTGAGCGCGGCGACGGCGCGGCCTTCGCGGTCCAGCACCGGCACGCCGACGCCGGCCATACCGTCGAGCAGATTGGTGTTGCGCCCTGCATAACCAAGCTCGCGCACGCGCTCGATCTCGGTGCGCAGGTAGACCTCGTCGTACACGCCAAACTCTCGTACGCGCGGCAGGTTGTAGCGGATCACTTCTTCGCGCTCGGTTTCTGGCAAAAAGGCCAGGATGGCCAGACCGCCCTGGCCCATGCCCAGCGCCACGCGCCCGCCGATGTCGCCGGTGAAAGAGCGGATGGGAAACGGCCCTTCGCTGCGGTCCAGGCAGACAGCGTCAAAGCCGCTGCGCACCAGCAAAAAGATGGTGTCGCCCAGGCTGGCGCACAGCCGCAGCATTGAAGGCCGACACAGGCTGCGCAGGTCCATCGTGTTGCCGGCCTGCGCGGCCAGCGCAAAAAAATCAATGCTCAGCCGATACAGCTTGGAGCCGGTTTCCTGCTCCACCACGCGCTCGGCCACCAGGCTTTGCAGGATGCGGTGGGTGGTCGCCTGCGTGAGGCCTGTGGCCTTGGCGATGTGCGTGATGCGCCCACCCTTGGCCTGCGTGGCGGCCAGCGCCCGGATGATGGAAAAGGCGCGTTGCACGCTGCTGGAACTATTGTCTTCATCCTTCACGGCGTCTCCTTTGGTGGAATCAGTATGGCATTAAGTGTATATAAATTCCATTCAACGGAATAAATCAAATAAAGATATCTCTATACGGAATAACCTATTGACGATTTTTTAGGTGATGCCCTAGCATGAAGTCATCAAGGTGTCATCGTTTTGCATATCGTTTGCATGTTGCGGCGCTGGCCATCCCCCTTGTTGCAGAGGTGCTCCCCATGTCTTTTTTGACCCTGGCGAATGTGAACAAGTCTTATGGCGCCACCCGCGCCGTGGCCGACATGAACCTGTCGGTGGAAAAGGGCGAATTCGTCTCGCTGCTCGGCCCTTCGGGTTGCGGCAAGACCACCACCTTGCAAATGATTGCGGGCTTTTGTGAGGTGACCTCCGGCCATGTCACGCTGGACGGTCGCGACATCACCCACGCCAAACCCAATTCGCGCGGCTTGGGCATCGTGTTCCAGAGCTACGCGCTTTTCCCGCACATGAGCGTGTACGACAACGTCAGTTTCGGCCTGGAGATGCGCCGCGTGCCCAAAGAAGAACGTGCCGAGCGCGTGAAAGCCGCGCTGGCTCTGGTACATCTTGAGGCGCACGCCGGCCGCTACCCGCGTGAGCTGTCGGGCGGCCAGCGCCAGCGTGTGGCCCTGGCGCGTGCGTTGGTCATCTCGCCGCCCGTGCTGCTGCTGGATGAGCCACTCTCCAACCTCGACGCCAAACTGCGCGAGGAAATGCAGTTCGAGCTGCGGCAGATCCAGCGCAAGGTCGGCACCACCACCGTGATGGTCACGCACGACCAGACCGAGGCCATGTCTATCAGCGACCGCGTGGTGGTGATGGAAGCCGGCCGTGTGACGCAGATCGACCAGCCGCACCGGCTGTATGAACATCCGCAGACACGCTTTATCTCCAGCTTTGTCGGCAAGGCCAATTTGCTGGAAGGCCGTGTGATGGCCACCGGCCCCTGGGCCACGGTGAATGTAGGCGGCAATGTGCCGCTGGAAGTCGAAGCGCCCGGTGTGTCAGAGGGCGATGCCGTGGTGCTGAGCCTGCGTCCCGAGAAAATCCGCCTGGTGCCTGAAGCCCAGGGCCGTATAGGCGGCACGGTGCATGAACGTTTTTTCCTCGGCAGCCAGTGGCTTTACCAGGTGTCGACGGCAGCCGGCAAGCTCGCGGTGGTCTGCCCTAACGATGGCACGTCGCCCGCCGAAGAAGGCTCGAACGTCGGTCTGGACTGGACCGCCCAGCAGGTGCGCCTGCTGCCCGGCACGCAAGGGGTGCCAGCGTGAACAGTACGGCCGTGGCTGCACCGATGGCACCGGCCCGGGCCAGTGCATCCCGCACGCCCTGGCTGTTGTCAGCGCCGGCCTTCACGCTGTTTGCCTGCCTGTTGCTGGTGCCGCTGGCGCTCACCGCGGTGCTGTCGTTCCAGGTGTTTGACCACGCCACCGGCGTGAAGAACAGTTTCACCCTGGCGCATTACGCCGCCGTGCTGACGGACGACTACTACCACGGCATCTTCTGGCGCACGCTGTGGATTTCGGCGCTCACCACGCTGATCTGCATCGTTGTCGGCGCGCCCGAAGCGTATGTGCTCAGCCGCATGCGCAGCCCCTGGCGTTCTATTTTGTTGCTGGTGGTGCTGGCGCCGCTGCTGGTGTCGGTGGTGGTGCGGGCGTTTGGGTGGAGCATGCTGCTCGGCCCCGAAGGCGTGGTCAACCAGGCCATGCGCGCCGTGGGCCTGCCGTCCATGCGTATTCTCTACACCGAAGCCGCCGTGGTCATCGCGCTGGTGCATGTCATGCTGCCCTTCATGGTGATCCCGGTCTGGACCTCGCTGCAAAAGCTGGACCCGGGTGTGGAAGACGCGGCGCTGTCGTTGCAAGCTTCGCACTTCACCACCTTGCGCCGCATCATTTTTCCGCAGGTGTTGCCGGGCATCCTGTCTGGCAGCCTGATTGTGTTCGGCCTGAGCGCCAGCGCCTTCGCGATCCCGGGCCTCCTGGGCGGGCGGCGTTTGAAGATGGTGGCCACTGTGGTGTACGACGAATACCTGCACGAGCTCAACTGGCCGCTGGGCGCGGCGATCGCGCTCACTCTGCTGCTGGCCAACCTGGCCATCATGCTGAGCTACAACCGCGTGCTTGAGCGTTCGTACAAGAAATCGCTGGGATAAGGAGTACGCCATGTCCAAGAACGGTCCTCTCGCGCTGCTCTTCAACGCACTCGTCATCACCTTCATGCTGGCGCCTCTGGTCATCGTATGCGTGGTGGCCTTCACGCCCGGCAACACGCTGGCGATTCCGACCACGGAGTTTTCATTGCGCTGGTTTCGTGCGGTGTTTGCGCATTCCGACTTTGTGCAGTCCTTCAAGAACAGCCTCTGGCTGGCGTCGATAGCTGCCACGCTGGCTACGCTGCTGGCTGTGCCGGCCGGGCTGGCGATTGCCCGCCATACCTTCCCGGGCCGTGATTTCCTCAATGGCCTGTTTCTCTCGCCGCTCATCATTCCGCACCTGGTGTTGGGCGTGGCGCTGCTGCGTACCTTCTCGCTGATCGGTGCGACCGGCAGCTTTTTCTGGCTGGCGCTGGCGCACGTGGTCATCATCACGCCCTATGTGCTGCGGCTGGTGCTGGCTTCGGTCGAAGGCAGCGACCGCAGCGCTGAGCAGGCGGCCCTCTCGCTGGGCGCAAGCCAGGCGACGGTGTTTGTGCGCGTCACGCTGCCGATGATCCTGCCTGGCGTTACCGGCGGCTGGCTGCTCGCTTTTATCAACAGCTTTGATGAGGTGACCATGTCGATCTTTGTCACCGCGCCCTCCACCGTGACCTTGCCGGTGCGGATGTACATGTATGCGACCGAGTCGATAGACCCCTTGATGGCGGCCGTCTCGGCCCTCATGGTGGCGCTGACGGCTGTGGCCATGCTGGTGCTGGACCGCATCTACGGCCTCGACAAGATCCTGGTCGGACACAAATGAAATCAACCATTGAAATTGCCCGGGTGAGCCGCAAGCCTGCAGCCCTGCTTCACCGCCTGGCCGAAGGCAATCGCAAACCGGTGAACTTTGTGCTCAATGGGCAGGCCCTGAAGGCCTTGGCCGGCGACACCGTGATGACGGCGGTGCTGACGCACAGCGCGCAGTTGCGCTTCAGCGAATTCAGCGGTGAGCCGCGCGCCGGCTTTTGCATGATGGGCGCCTGCCAGGACTGCTGGGTCGCGACCGAATCGGGCCGGCGCCTGCGTGCCTGCAGCACCTTCATCGAAGAAGGCATGCGGCTGGTGACTGGCGCGGAGGGACCGGTATGAGTACGCAGGCGGTGATTGTGGGCGCCGGCCCGGCCGGCGTGCGCGCTGCCGAGGCGCTGGTGGCGCACGGCCTGCGCCCTGTGGTGGTGGACGAGGCGCCGCGCTGGGGCGGGCAGATTTACCGCCAGCCGCCCGCAGGCTTCATGCGGCCCAAAGAAGCTCTGTATGGTTTTGAGGCCGGGCGCGCCGACGCGGTACATGAGGCCATGGCCGGTATCCTGGACAAGGTCGATTACCGCCCCGACACCCTGGTCTGGAGCGCTGAAGGCGGCAAGCTCGACTTGCTTCACCATGGGGTGATGAGCACGCTGCCCTACAGCCATCTCATCGTTGCCACCGGTGCGGCGGACCGTGTCCTGCCTTTTCCCGGCTGGACTTTGCCCGGCGTCTACACGCTGGGCGCCGCGCAGGTGGCCCTGAAATTCCAGGGCTGCGCGATCGGTTCGCGCGTGGTGTTTGCCGGCACCGGGCCGCTGCTGTATTTGATTGCTTACCAATACGCCAGGGCGGGCGCCAAAGTTGTGGCAGTGCTTGATACGGCCAGTTTTGCAGGCAAGGCCGCCGCCGTGCCCGCCATGCTGCGCCAGCCGGCGCTGTTGGCCAAGGGCCTTTATTACCTGGGCTGGTTGCGAGCGCACGGCGTCGCGGTGCACCAAGGCGCGGAACTGGTATGCGCCACAGGCGACGAACGCGTGCAGGCGATGCACTGGCGCAAGGCCGGCCGAACGCACGAGATCGCCTGCGACGGCGTGGGTTTTGGCTACGCGCTGCGGCCCGAGACGCAACTGGCCGATTTGCTGGGCTGCCATTTTCGCTATGACAGCCTGCAGCGTGGCGCATTGCCCGAGCGCGACGCCATGGGCCGCTCCAGCGTGGCAGGTGTTTACCTGGCCGGCGATGGTGCCGGCATCATGGGCGCTGATGCCGCGGAATGGGCTGGCGAGCGTGCCGCGCTGGCTCTGCTGGCGGACACCGGGCACAGGATCGATGTGGCACGCGCGGCCTCGCTCGAAAACCAGCTTTCGCGTACGGCGGCCTTCCGGGAAGGACTGGAGCGGGCCTTTCCATTTCCCGCTGGTTGGGCTGCAGCCGCCCCTGATGAACTGGTGGTCTGCCGCTGTGAAGAAATCACTGCGGGCGAGTTGCGCCGCTGCGTGGCCGAAACCGGCGCGCGCGAGATGAACCGCCTCAAGGCACTGACGCGGGTCGGCATGGGACGCTGCCAGGGGCGTACCTGCGGCGTGGCCGCGGCGGAAATCCTCGCCCAGGCCTGTGCTGCGCAGCCTGACGCCGTGGGCCGGCTGCGCGGGCAGTCACCTATCAAGCCGTTGCCGTTTTCAGCCATGGCCGCCCAGGTGATAACGCAGGAGGGCGTCTGATGGAACGCATTGCGGCCGACGTTGCCATTGTGGGCGGCGGCATCATGGGCTCGTCGGCGGCGCTGTTCCTGCGCCGTATGGGTTTGTCGGTCGTGCTGCTCGAGCGTGACCTGTGCGGTTCGCGCTCCAGCGGTGTCAACTACGGCGGCGTGCGCCGCCAGGGCCGCCCGATCAGCCAGCTGCCGCTTTCGCAGCGCGCGCAGGGCTTGTGGACGCAATTGCCCGAACTGATCGGCATCGACGGCGAATATCTCCCTTCGGGGCACCTCAAGATCGCGCGCAGCGAAGCCGACCTGGTCTCGCTCGAAAGCTACCGTGAGCGCACGTTGGGCTTCGGCATGGATTTGCAGATGCTCTCCATGCGGGCCTTGCGCGAACGCTGCCCGTGGCTGGGAAAAGCTCCCATAGGCGCGTCGCTGTGCCCTGGTGACGGACAGGCCAACCCGCGCCTCGTGTCGCCGGCCTTTGCAATGGCCGCGCGCAAGCTCGGCGCCGACGTACGCGAACAGACCCGTGTGGACGAGGTGGCGCGCGACGGAGCGGTGTTTGTGCTGCGTTCGGGCGATGCGCTGGAGGTTCGCGCCAAACACCTGCTCAATTGCGCGGGCGCATGGGCAGGCGCCCTCGCGACGCAGTTCGGTGAGCCCGTGCCCATGGAGGCCGGCCATCCCGAGATGTCGGTGACCGAACCGCTGCCCGCATTCATGAACCTCAGTCTCGGCGTGGAAGGCGGCGGTATCTATGCCCGCCAGGTCGCGCGGGGCAACTGCGTCATCGGCGGCGGCCGGGGTTACGCGCTGGACGAGCAGCGTGCCCGCGCCCAGCGCAGCGGCCTGGCCGGCCTGATGCAGCAAGCCGTCGAACTGCTGCCGGCACTGAAGAACGCCCACATCATTCGCACCTGGAGCGGCACCGAAGGCTACCTGCCCGACCGCCAGCCGGTCATAGGACCGAGCGCCACCACACCGGGCCTGATTCATGCATTCGGATTCGCCGGGGGCGGCTTCCAGCTGGGGCCGGGTGTGGGCGCGGTGCTGGCTGACCTGGTGCAAAGCGGCGAGAGTGCCACGCCTATCGACGCCTTTTCGATTGAACGCTTTTCCGCAAACCCGCGTGCGACAACCGCCGGGCTCGTTTCTTCCTCCGTTGTCTAGTTCTCTTTCACAGCCCTCCTCGATTTCACTGCCTTCACTTCACCAACGCCACCAGGAGCTTTCCATGAACATCTCCCTACGATTCCTGACCGCCCGCGCTACAGCGGTGTCGCTTGCCGTTGCAGCCGCCGGCCTGGCCGGCGGAAACGCCATGGCTCAGACCAAGACGCTGTATATCGGCATGAACGGCGGCACCATGGAAAAAACCTACACCGAACATGTCTTCGGCGCGTTCGAGAAGGCCAACAACGTCAAGGTCGTCGTCGTGCCCGGCACCTCGTCGGACATCCTGGCCAAAGCGCAGGCCAACAAGGACAACCCGCAGATGCATGTGATGTTCCTGGACGACGGCATCATGTACCGTGCCATCGGCATGGGCCTGTGCGAGAAGATGCAGGCCACCCCCGCGCTGAATGACCTGTTTCCCACGGCACGCTTCAAGGGCGACATGGCCGCCGGCGTCAACATCGGCATGACCGGCATCGCCTACAACAAGAAGATGTTCACCGAGAAGGGCTGGGCGCCGCCGACTTCGTGGATGGACATGGCCAACCCGAAATACAAGGGCAAGGTAGTGTTCCAGTCGCTGTCGTCGTCAACTTTCGGCCTGCACGGCTTCCTGCTGTTCAACCGCATCCAGGGCGGCAACGACAAGAATGTGGAGCCCGGCTTCAAGGCCTGGCCCACCACCATAGGCCCCAACGTGCTCGAGTACATCCCGAGCTCGGCCAAGATCGCTGAAATGGTGCAGACCGGTGAGGCCGCGATGTTCCCGCTCACGCCCACCGCCGTCGGCGTGCTCAAAGACAAGGGCTTGCCCGTGGAATACGTGCAGCCCAAGGAAGGCTCGGCCGTGCTGACGGTGGGTGAATGCGTGATTGCGAAGAACAGCGAACCTGCGCTGGCTCACAAGCTGGCCCAGTACCTGCTGTCGCCTGAGGCGCAGGCCGCGGCGCTGGAGTTTGGCGACCAGATACCGTCCAACCCCAAAACCAAGGCCAGCGGCAAGGCTGCCGCGCTTGTGACCCAGATGAACACCTACATGAAGACGGCGACTACGGTGGATTGGGATGCCATCAACGAGAACCGCCCGGCCTGGAATGCGCGCTGGAACAAGACGGTCGAGCGCTGATCATCCATTGCCAGCGCCTTTCGCAGGCGCATGCGAAAACCCGAAGCGGGCCTTTCCGGGCCACTTCGGGTTTTATGCTTTTTGGGCCTCCATCGCAGTCGGAATGAGCGCAGGCAGCTATTAAATTTATAGCATCCTAGTTGTGCCGATGGCGCAGCAAACGCAAGCCATTGCCCACCACCAGCAGGCTGGCACCCATGTCGGCAAACACTGCCATCCACATCGTCGCCGTGCCGAAGATGGCCAGCAGCAGGAAGATGCCTTTGATGCCCAGCGCCAGGCTGATGTTCTGCCACAGGATGGCGTGCGTGCGTTGTGACATCCGCACTGTTTCGGCCACCCGCTCCAGGTTGTCGTTCATGATCACCACGTCGGCCGCTTCCATGGCCGTGTCGGCGCCGGCGCCGCCCATGGCGAAGCCGATGTCGGCCTGCGCCAGTGCGGGCGCGTCGTTGATGCCGTCGCCTGTCATGCCGGTGGCGCCGTAGTGCTGCTGCATTTCGCGGATGGCGTCGAGCTTGGCCTCGGGCAGCAGGTCGCCGCGCGCATCGCTGATGCCGGCCTGGGCGGCGATGGCGCGCGCCGTAGCAGTGTTGTCACCGGTCAGCATCACGGGCGTGACACCCAGCGCCTTCAGGTCGGCAATCGCCTGCCGGGACGTTGGCTTGATGGTGTCGGCCACCGCGAACAGGGCCAGCACACGTGTGTTGTCGGCCAGCAGCGTCACCGTGCGGCCTTGCTGTTCATGCCGGGCGAGTTCAGTTTCCAGCTCCACGCCGCACAAGCCCAACTCATGGATAAGGCGGTGATTGCCCAACACGAGGCGTTGGCCCTGGGCCGTTCCCTCAACGCCCCGGCCCGGCAGGGCCTTGAAGGCTTGCACGTCGGCGGCTTCGGTGTTCAGGCCCGCTGCAATCGCTTTGGACACCGGATGATCAGACCGTGAGGCCATGCCGGCGGCCAGCTGTACGGCCATCGCTGCGTCTGCGTTGCCCCAGGTACGCCAATCCACCAACCGGGGCTTGCCCTCCGTGATGGTGCCGGTCTTGTCGAGCGCGACGGCTTTGAGCAGGCGCGCCTGCTCGAGGTAGGTGCCGCCCTTGATCAGGATGCCCCGGCGCGCGGCGGCCGAGAGCCCGCTCACCACCGTGACGGGCGTGGAAATCACCAGCGCGCAGGGGCAGGCGATGACCAGCAGCACCAGCGCCTTGTAGATCGACTCCTGCCAGCTCAGGCCCGCCAGCAGCGGCATCAACACGGCGACCGCAACGGCGATGGCGAACACGGCCGGCGTGTAGACGGCGGCAAAGCGGTCGACAAAACGTTGCGTGGGTGCGCGGCTGCCTTGCGCCTGTTCGACGGCGTGGATGATGCGTGCCAGCGTGGTATTCCCGGCAGCCGCCGTGACGCGCACTTCGATCTCTCCGGTTTGATTGATGGTGCCGGCAAAGACGGCGGCACCGGGTTCCTTGTCGACCGGGATGCTTTCGCCCGTGATCGGCGCCTGATTGACGGCGCTGTTGCCCAGGGTGACTACGCCATCCAGCGGCACGCGCTCACCCGGCTTGATGCGCACCACGGCCTCTAGCGGAACGGCGGCCACAGGCGTTGCTGTCCATGCGCCGTCCGCGCCCCGCATCAGCGCTTCTTCTGGCGCCATGTCCAGCAGGCCCTTGATGGCATTGCGCGCGCGGTCTACGGCTTTGGCTTCGATCAACTCGGCAATGGCATAGAGTGCCATCACCATCGCGGCTTCCGGCCACTGGCCGATCAGGAAAGCGCCGGTGACGGCGACCGACATCAGCGCGTTGATGTTGAGCTTGCCGCGCAGCAGGGCGGCCATGCCCTTTTTATAGGTGTCCAGGCCGGCCAGGCCAATGGCCAGCGCCGCCACCGCCATGCCGGCGACTTTCCAGGCCAGCAGCTCGGGCGCAAAAAAAGACACGGCCTCGGCGCCCACGGCCAGCACCAGCGCCGCGGCCAGGCGGGTGACACCGCTGCCAAAACCGTCATCATGGCCGTGGTCGTGCGCATGCCCCTCATGGTCATGGCCGTCTGCTTGCGCGTTGGCACCCGTCTGGGCAGGTTGCGGGTCAAACCCGGCCTTGCGGATCGCGTCCAGGGCCGTCGCACAGGCTTCTTCGCTGGCGTCTATTCGCAGCGTGCGTGCACCCAGCTGGAAGCCCAGCGACCGGATACCGGCGATCGGCTCCAGCGCGCGCCGGATGTCAGACTCTTCGGCGCTGCAATCCATGGTGGCGATGCGGAAAATCCGCCCCGCGGCACCGGCGGCATTGGATACAGGTGCGTGTGCGGCATGGGCGCCGCCACAGCAGTCGCCGGTAGGGGCATCCGGGCCGGAAACAAGGGTTTTTTCAGATTTCATGGCCTAATTGGAAACCCTGTAGCGGCCTTAGAGTCAAGCTGGCTGCTGAAGTGACCCTACAGCGATGTGGGGACGATGTTCAAGGAGTCGCCATGAAAATCGGAGAACTGGCCAAAACCGCGCAGACCCAGACGGAAACCATCCGTTACTACGAACGTGAGGGTCTGTTGCCCGAAGCGGCGCGCACCGACGCCAATTACCGTATCTATGACGAAAGCCATGTGCAGCGCCTGGCCTTCATACGCCACTGCCGGTCGCTGGACATGACGCTGGCGGAAATTCGCGCATTGCTGAACTTCAAGGATGCGCCGGCCGGCAGCTGCGACGACGTCAACAGCCTGCTGGACGAGCACATCAGCCACGTCGCCACGCGCATCCGCGAACTCAAGGCGCTGGAAAAAGACCTCAAGGTCTTGCGTGAGCAGTGTGCCAGCGGCCAGGCCGCGGGCGACTGCGGCATCCTCAGCGGCCTGGAAAAAGCTGCACTGCGGCAAAGCCAGAACCGCGTCCCCGCCGGGCGCGGCCATGCCGCACATATCCACGGCGCGCACCCGCAGGTCGGTGTGCCCGCCAAAGAAGAGGACCGCCAAAACCCCGCCACCGGCAAGGCGGCAGCCGTGCGCAAGTGACGAAACGCGGGCTGCTTATTTTTACAAAGCACTTGCTTGCTAAAAATATCGGGTTTTGCTAAGGTCCGTCCTTATGGACAAACCTGCCGCGCGTTCGCGACCTGCCGCACGCGCTCATACCCCTTCGAAAACCGCAACCGACAGCGCTGAAAAGCGCCCGCGCGGCCGGCCGCGCAAAACCCTGGACGAACGCGACGACGGCAACCGGCGGGTCGAACTCGTCAATGCGGCCGCCCGGTTGTTCCGGAAAAAAGGCTTTGACGCCACCAGCACGCGCGACATCGCGGCGGCCGTCGGCATGCACAGCGGTTCGCCCTTCTACCACTTCAAAAGCAAGGCGGCACTCCTCAATGCCGTGATGGAAGAGGGCATGCGTTCCGCCTTGCAGCGCCAGGCCGCGGCTTTGAAGGCGGCAGGGCTTTCCACCGCTGAGGCGCCAGCGCTGCTGCGCGTGCTGATCCGCAATCACTTTGACGTCTTGCTGGGCCCCGGCAGCGACTTCATCCCTGTGATGCTTTACGAGTCGCGTTCCATCACAGCCCGGCAGCGCAACCTGCTGGCAAAGCTGCAAGGCGACTACGAAGCCGTGTGGGAGCCGGTGCTGGAGGCGCTGGCCACCGCAGGGCAACTCAAGGGGCCGGTGAAGCTGTCGCGCCTTTTGATTTTTGGCGCGCTCAACTGGTCGGTGCAGTGGTTTGACGCCAAAAAAGATGCATCGCTGGATGATCTGGCGGATGCGGCCATGGCGCTGTTCATTGGAGAAAAAACTCCGAAATCCCCGGCAAGAAAGGTCCGCGCATGAGTTACCAATCCGTGTTCCGCCCCGGCCTTTTTTCCGGCCAGGTCATCGTTGTCACCGGTGGTGGCTCCGGCATTGGCCGCTGCATCGCGCATGAACTCGCTGCGCTGGGCGCGCATGTGGTGCTGATAGGCAGGAATATCGAGAAACTTCACAGCGTGGCCGGGGAAATCGTGGCGCAGGGCGGTCGCGTGAGTTTTCACCCCTGCGACATCCGCCAGGAAGAGGCCGTCAAGACCACCATCACCGCCATCGTGGTGGCGCAGGGCCGTATCGATGGGCTTGTCAACAACGCGGGCGGCCAGTACATCACGCCGCTGGAGTCCATCAGCGCCAAGGGCTGGGAGGCCGTCATCAACACCAACCTGACCGGCGGCTTCCTGATGGCGCGCGAATGCTATTTGCAAGCCATGCAGGGCAAAGGCGGCAGCATCGTCAACATCGTGGCCGACATGTGGGGTTCCATGCCCAGCATGGGCCACAGCGGCGCGGCGCGCGCCGGCATGGTGAGCTTCACCGAAACCGCGGTGGCCGAATGGGCCCATAGCGGCGTGCGGGTGAATGCGGTCGCGCCCGGCTACATCGCCTCCAGCGGCATGGACCACTACCCGCCAGAGGCCGGTCCCATGCTGCGCGAGATGCGCCACACCGTGCCGCTGGGCCGCTTCGGCACCGAAAGTGAAACCTCGGCGGCCGTCGTCTTCCTGCTCAGCAAAGCCGCCAACTTCATCAGCGGCACGACGCTGCGGGTGGATGGCGCCCGGCCCCAGGTGCGCATGGGCTGGCCCATGCGGCGGCCCGATGCCGAAGCGCTGCAGCGTGAGGCGATCAAGCCCTTCGACGGCTTTCACCTGGCAGAAACCCCCAAGGTCTTCCAGTCATGACGCTGTTCCAGTCTGCGTGGAATGCGCAATCGCCACAAGCCTCGCAGCGGCGTGAGGCGATGCTGTCGCGCATCGCCGCACTGCGTGCGCTGGAAGAACGCAGCGCTGCCGCCTCGGCGAAGTCGCGGCCCGCCTTCGACAAGCGCGGCCAGTTGCTGCCGCGTGAGCGTGTGGCCTTGCTGCTGGATGCGGGGGCGCCCTGGCTGGGCCTGTGTTCCCTCGCGGGTTATTTGCAGGACAGCAAGGAGGCCGGCCAGTCGGTGCCGGGTGGCGGCGTGGTGGCCGGCATCGGCTTTGTGAGTGGCGTGCGCTGCATGGTGGTGGCCAGCGACTCGGGTATAGAAGCCGGCGCCGTCCAGGCCATGGGGCTGGAAAAGATCCTGCGCGTGCAGGAGATCGCGCTGCAAAACAAGCTGCCCTTTATCCACCTGGTGGAAAGCGCGGGCGCCAACCTCATGCGCTACCGGGTCGAAGGCTTTGTGCACGGCGGCAGCCTCTTTCGCAACCTGGCGCGCCTGTCGGCGGCGGGCATTCCCGTGATCACCGTGCAGCACGGTTCGGGCACGGCGGGGGGCGCCTACATGCCGGGCCTGAGCGACGTCGTCATCATGGTGCGCAAGCGTTCCCGCGCTTTCCTTGCCGGCCCGCCGCTGCTGATGGCTGCCACCGGCGAAGTCGCCACCGAGGAAGAGTTGGGCGGCGCCGAAATGCACACCGGCGTGTCGGGCCTGGGTGAGCATCTGGCTGATGACGATCGCCATGCGCTGGGGCTGGCGCGCCAGGTAGTGGCCCGAACTTCATGGTCAAATCGGGCGGCAGGCAAAGCAGGACGGGCGCAAGCAGCTACTAATTTAATAGCAGGTAAGGATTCCCCCAGCGAACCTGTTTACCCGCCTGACGAGCTGCTGGGCCTGGTCCCCAGCGACCTGCGCCAGCCGCTGGACATGCACGAGGTCATCGCGCGGCTGGTGGATGGCTCCGATTTTCTGCCTTTCAAAGCGCTCTACGGTGAGGCCACGGTGTGCGTGCAGGCATCGATTGATGGCTATGCGGTCGGCATCATCAGCAACAACGGCCCGATTGATGTGGCCGGCGCCAACAAGGCCACGCACTTCATCCAGCTGATGTGCCAGTTGGGCCACCCCCTCATCTACCTGCAGAACACCACCGGCTACATGGTGGGCAAGGAGAGCGAGCAGGCCGGCATGATCAAGCACGGCTCCAAGATGATCCAGGCCGTCACCAACGCCTCCGTCCCGCAAATCACCATCCAGTGCGGTGCGTCCTTCGGCGCGGGCAACTACGGCATGTGCGGCCGCGGCTACGCGCCGCGCTTTCTCTTCAGCTGGCCCAGCGCCAAAACGGCGGTGATGGGCGGCGAACAGGCCGCGCGCACCATGCAGATCGTGGGTGAGGCGGCCCTGGCGCGCAAAGGCATCACGCCGGACCCGGCCCAGTCGCAAGCCCAGTACGACAAGATCGTCGCCATGTTCGAGGCGCAGGCCGATGTGTTCTACACCTCGGGCCTGATGCTGGACGACGGCGTCATCGACCCGCGCGACACGCGCGCAGTGCTGGCACAGTGCCTGGCGATGTGCGCCGAGGCCGATGCGCGGCAGCTCAGGCCCATGCAGTTTGGCGTGGCGCGTATGTAGACCGCCTGAAAAAAAACGGAGACAAAAATGCAGTACACCCACGAACACCTCGAAATCCAGAAAACTCTCAAGCGTTTCATTGATGCCGAGATCAACCCGCACGTCGATGAATGGGAAGCCGCCGAAATATTCCCGGCGCATGAAGTGTTCAAGAAGCTCGGCAACCTGGGCATGCTGGGCCTGACCAAATCTGAGGAATACGGCGGCGCTGGCTTGGACTACTCCTACGCCATGGCCATGGCCGAGGCGCTGGGTCATATTGACTGTGGCGGCGTGCCCATGGCCATCGGCGTGCAGACCGACATGTGCACACCGGCCCTGGCGCGCTTCGGCAGCGACGAACTCAAGCGCGAGTTTTTGGTGCCCGCAATTTCCGGCGATGCCGTGGGCTGTGTCGGTGTGAGCGAGCCAGGCGCCGGCAGCGACGTCGCCTCCATCAAAAGCCACGCCCGCAAGGACGGCGGCGACTACATCATCAGCGGCCAGAAGATGTGGATCACCAACAGCCTGCAGGCCGACTGGATGTGCATGCTGGTCAACACCGGCGAGGGCCCCGTGCACAAGAACAAGAGCCTGGTCATGGTGCCCATGCGCGACAAGGGCAAGCTGCGAAAAGGCATTGAAGCGGCGAAGAAGATCAAGAAAATCGGCATGAACTCATCCGACACCGGCCTGATCTACTTTGACGAAGTGCGTGTGCCGCAGCGCTACCTCATCGGCAGCGAAGGCTCGGGCTTTGTCTACCAGATGATGCAATTTCAGGAAGAGCGCCTGTGGTGCGCGGCCAGTTGCATCCAGTCACTCTCCAACTGTATTGAATGGACAGTCGGGTGGGCGCACGAGCGCAAGCTTTTCGGCGCCACCCTGGCTGACCAGCAATGGGTGCAGTTCAAGCTCGCCGAGATGAAGACCGAAGTCGAGAGCCTGCGCGCCATGACTTACCGCGCCTGCGAGCTCTATGTGCAGGGCCAGGATGTGACCGAGCTCGCCTCCATGGCCAAGCTCAAGGCCGGGCGGCTCAACCGCCTGGTGCCCGACACCTGCCTGCAGTTCTGGGGCGGCATGGGCTACACCTGGGAAAACAAAGTGGCGCGCATGTTCCGCGACGGCCGGCTCGGCTCCATAGGCGGCGGGGCCGACGAAGTCATGATGGGGATCATTGCCAAAATGATGGGTGTGGCCAAGTCCGGCAAGAAGGGTGGCTGAGTTCATGACCGTGCCTGGCATATGGAGCGGGGCGTCTGCATGAAAAATATCCGCTGCCTGCTGGTGGCCAACCGCGGGGAGATTGCCCGCCGCATCATGCGCACCGCACGAACCATGGGCATGCAGACGGTGGCGGTGTATTCAGACGCCGATACCGGTGCGCTGCATGTGCAGGAGGCGGACATCGCCTGTGCGCTGGGAGGTGTCAGCTCGGTCGATTCCTATCTGCGCATCGACAAACTGGTTGCTGCGGCCAAGACCAGCGGCGCCGATGCGGTGCATCCGGGCTACGGCTTCCTCAGCGAGAACGCCGCCTTTGCCGACGCGGTGATTGCTGCGGGGCTGACCTGGGTGGGGCCACCGCCGGCCGCGATCCGGCAGCTCGGCAGCAAGTCGGCTGCCAAGCAACTCGCAAGCGCCCAGGGCGTACCCTGCCTGCCGGGCTACCAGGGTCATGACCAGTCCGACGCGCGCTTTGAAGCCGAAGCCGCGCGCATCGGTTACCCGCTGATGGTCAAGGCCGTGGCCGGTGGCGGCGGGCGCGGCATGCGGCTGGTGCGGGATGCCGCGCACCTTTCGGCGGCGCTGCAAAGCGCCCGTTCGGAAGCGCTCTCGGCCTTTGGCAGCGGGGAGCTGCTGATGGAACGGGCTTTGTTGAATCCACGCCATGTCGAGGTGCAGGTATTTGCCGACGCCCACGGCCATTGCATTCACCTGGGAGAGCGCGACTGTTCGGTACAGCGCCGCCACCAGAAGATCATTGAAGAAACGCCCAGCCCGGCGGTGGATGCTGCGCTGCGTGCGCGCATGTGTGGGGCGGCGGTAGCGCTGGCGCAAGCCGCGGGTTATGTGGGTGCAGGGACGGTGGAGTTTCTGGTTGATGGTGGCGACGTGAGCGCCGCCGGGTCGCCCCAAGGCGCGAAGGCCCCCTTGGGGGGCAGCGCAGCACACGAAGTGGCAAGCGTGGGGGCTAGTTTCTTCCTTATGGAAATGAACACTCGCTTGCAGGTCGAGCATCCGGTGACTGAAGCTGTCACAGGCCTTGATCTCGTCGAATGGCAGCTGCGCGTAGCGCAAGGCGAGCCGCTGCCTCTTGCGCAGGAGCAGGTGGTGTTCAGCGGTCATGCGATGGAGGTGCGTCTATGTGCGGAAGACGAAAACTTCACCCCGCACACGGGCATCGTTCAGCGGTTCCGCGAACCCGGCGATGTGCGCTTTGACCACGCGCTGTTTGAAGGCCAGGTGGTGTCGCCGCACTACGACTCCATGCTGGGCAAGCTGGTGGCGCATGCCGCGACACGTGAGCAAGCCATAGACCAGCTGGTGGCGGCGCTGGGCCGCACCGAAGTGCTGGGCCTGCCCACCAACCGGCAGTTTTTGTCGGCTTGCCTTGTCCATCCGGTGTTCCGCGCCGGGCACGCACTGATTCCTTTCCTGGCGGAGCAGGGCGATGCGATACGCGGAGCGCTACAAAAAGAGGAGCTGCTTGCGCTCGTCCCTTATGGCCTGGCGGCCATTTTCTCTCAAGATATTGATTCAAACAGTACCGCAAACAGCCTGCCGTGCCCGTTTCCCAGACCGGTCCGGCTGCGCCACCGCGCGCAGCTGCTGGACCTGCGTGTGCGTGAGCTGGGCGGGGGGGCGCTGGAAATCGAAACGGGCGGCGAAGTGTTGCCGGCGGTGATCATGCAGGGCGCCGATGGTGCTCTGGCGGTACGCACGGGCCGGGCAGGGCAGCGCGTATCGGTGGTGCGCCTGAAGGAATCTGCCGGGCAACCCGGTGCACGCTGGCATGTGCAGACGGGCTCTGTCGACCTGTTTCTGGAAGATGCCACGTTGGAGCCAGCGGCATCCGGCGGTGTTGCAACCGCGCGGGAGTTGCGGGCGCCCTTCAACGGCAAGGTGATTGCAGTCCATGTGGCGCCCGGCCAGACTGTGAAGCGCGGCGACACGCTGCTGGTGATTGAATCCATGAAGCTGGAGCACGCGGTCAATGCCCCGCACGATGCTGCGGTGGCTGCCGTGATGGCAGAGGTGGGCCAGCAGACCAGTCCCGGGCAGGTGTTGCTGAGGTTCGATGAGGCCAAAGCATGAGAACCCGGAAAATCAGGAAAGATTTCGCTGCACGACAATGGACGCCATGACCAAAGCACAGCCCACCCCTACCGGCGCCATTGAGTTCGAGCCGGAATTTGTCGCCAGCCTCAAAGAGCTGTTCGAGGAAAAAATCGTTTTCAACAAGTTGCTGGGGCTCAAGATCACCTCGGTGACGGCGGAACGGGTCACCGCCCGCATCGACATGCGCAACGAGCTGATCGGCCACTACGCCCACAACCGAATTCACGGCGGCGTGATCAGCGCCGGTCTGGACGCCATGGGCGGGCTCGCCGTGATGGCGGCCATAGGCGCGCGCCACATGGACGAATCGCCGATGCAGCGGCTGCACCGCTTTGCCAAGCTGGGAACCATCGATCTGCGGGTGGATTATTTGCGGCCTGGCATCAGTGAGTTTTTTGAGTTGCGGGCTGAGGTGATGCGGCTGGGGTCTCGGGTGGCGAGTACGAGGATGGAGTTTCTGGGGGCTGACGGTAAGTTGTTTTCTACTGGGGCTGGGGCTTACATCGTTTCTTAAGTTTTCTTGGCCGGCTCTTGCTCCGGCCTTAGCGCTCTTTGCTGAGGGTTGCTGGCCGGGGTCGCCCGGCAGGCGACTCACTTTTCTTTGCTTCGCCAAAGAAAAGTAAGCAAAAGAAAGGCGACCCTGGTTCCTGCGTCCCTACGCTTCGCTGCGGGCAACCTGCGGTGCTCGGTCCAGCCGGGGTCAAAAACAACTCGCTTCGCTCAAACAAGTTTTTGCCCTGATCCGTCTGGACCTCCGCTCCTCGGCGCATCCACAAGGGGGTGGGAGAGGAATACCGAACAGCCAACAACCGAATACCAGAACCCGAACACCTGAAGAAACAAGGACACGCCATGGCGTGTCCTTGTTGGTATTGGCGTTGGTATTTGTCTTGAGTCCCCGCTCCCGATTACCCCTTCTGTATGCGCCGAGGAGCGCAGGGCCAGGCGGATCAGGGATCGCGATTGTCTGAGCGAAGCGAGTTCGAGCGAGACCCCGCCTGGACCGAGCACCGCAGGTTGCCCGTAGCGCAGCGAAGGGTCGCAGACAGCAGGGTCGCCTTTTCTTTTGCTTACTTTTCTTTTGGCGAAGCAAAAGAAAAGTGAGTAGCCGCCGGGCTACCCCCGGCCAGCAACCCTCAGCAAAGAGCGCTAAGGCCGGAGCAAGAACCGTCAACTAAGCCGGTCCCTCGTAGCCGAGAGCATTAAGAAACTCCCTGCGCCACCAATGCACATCGCGTTCCCGGATGGTCTTGAGCAGCTTCTGGTGCCGGGCTTGGCGTTCTTCCAGAGGCATCTGCAATGCCCGCTGTACGGTGTCCGCAGTACCGTCGATGTCGTAGGGATTGACCAGCAACGCGTCTTCCAGTTGCTCAGCGGCCCCCGCAAAGCGGGACAGCACCAGCACCCCGGGGTCGGCCGGGTCTTGCGCGGCAATGAATTCCTTGGCCACCAGGTTCATGCCGTCGCGCAGCGGCGTGACCAGCGCCACCCGCGCCACACGGTACAAGCCCGGCAGGCGCTTGCGCGCCACGTTGCGGTGGATGTAGCGAACGGGCATCCAGTCGAGCTCGCCGAAATTGCCGTTGATGGCGCCGCACAGGCTTTCCAGTTCCTGCAGCAGATCGGTGTAGGTGCCCATGTCTTCACGGCTGGGCGAGGCGATCTGGATCAGCGTGGCGCTGCGGAGATTTTCCGGGTACTTTTTCAGCAAGGTTTCAAACGTCCGCAGCCGCTGCGGCAAGCCTTTGGAATAGTCGAGCCGCTCTACACCCAGCAGAAGTTTGCGGCGTGAATACTCTTCCTTCATGCGTTCGTACATGTCGCGCGCATCCTGCGCGTGCGTGAGCGCCGCGAACTCGTCCACGTCGATGCCGATGGGAAAAGCGCCCGCGCGTACGGTGCGGTGAAAGGCCCTGAAGCGGTTGTCGCCCAGCGCCACGGCGCCGGCTTCAGCCTGCACATAGCGCGAGAAGTGCAGCAGGTCGTTTTCGCTCTGGAAACCGACCAGGTCATACGCGAACAGCGCGCGCATCAGCCATTCGTGCTGGGGAATGGCCGCCAGCACCTGCTGCGGCGGCAACGGAATGTGCAGGAAAAACCCGATGCGGTTGTTGCAACCCATGGCGCGCAATTCGGCCGCCATGGGGATCAGGTGGTAATCGTGGATCCAGATGATGTCGTCGGGCTGCAGCAGGCTCATGAGCTTGTGCGCAAACAGCCGGTTCACGCGGCGGTAGGCCTCGATGAAGCCCGCGTCAAAACGGGCCAGGTCCAGCCGGTAATGAAATACCGGCCAGAGCACGCCGTTGCTGTAGCCCAGGTAATAGCCCGCATGGTCTTCGGCCGACAGGTCCACCGTGGCCAGCTTGATGTTGCCCGCCTGCTGCACATGCAGCTCGCCTTCACCGGCGGCGCCGCCCTCAACGACCGTGCCGCTCCAGCCGAACCAAAGCCCACCGGTAGCGTTCAGCGCGTCCCCGAGTGCCACAGCAAGCCCACCGGCGGCCGCCTTGCGCGGATCCGCCACGCGATTCGAAACAACAACAAGCCGGCTCATGACAAACAGTCCTCTTCACCAGCAGGGGCCGCGGAACCGGCTTCGCCGGGGCGCAGGCGCCGTCCCCTGGAATGGGGAAAGGGGCTACACGCAGTGAGCCACCGACGGGGGTGAGCCATCCTCATACTTGTGACTCCCAGGGGGTTGAGAGCCTTACCGCCGCGTTGATGATCCCCACCATCGAATACGTCTGCGGAAAATTCCCCCACATCTCGCCGGTCACGGGATGCGTGTCTTCCGAGAGCAGGCCCACATGGTTGCGCGCGGCCAGCATGGTGTTGAAAATTTCGCGGGCCTGCTCCTTGCGGCCTATGCGTGCCAGCGCGTCGATGCGCCAGAAGGTGCAGATGTTAAAGGCGGTTTCGGGCTTGCCGAAATCGTCCGGCGCCTCATAGCGGCGCATATAGGGGCCGTCGCACAAATGGGTTTCCAGCGCGTCTACAGTGGCCACAAAGCGCGGGTCTTTGGGGTCGATAAAACCTACCTCAATCATCAGCAGGACGCTGGCGTCGAGGTCGCGCCCGCCAAAGCTTTCGGCAAAGGCCTGGCGTTCTTCGCTCCAGGATTCGCGCAGGATACGTTCCTGCATCACTGCCGCGTGGCTGCGCCAGTAGTCGGCCCTATCCTGCAGCTTGAGCACCAGCGCAATCTTGGCCAGCCGGTCGCAGGCGGCCCAGCACATCAGGGCCGATGAGGTGTGGATGCGTGCACGCGTGCGCAGCTCCCACATGCCGGCATCTGGCTTGTCATAGCTGTGCACGGCCTGCTCGCCAACTTCCTCGAGCCGCTTGAACTCGGCAATGCCGGCGCGGTGCAGCAGGCGATGGTCGTGAAAGGCCTGGGCCGCGCCCAGCACCACATTGCCGTAGACGTCGTGCTGGAAGTGCTCTTGCGCCTGGTTGCCCACGCGCACCGGTCCCATGCCGCGGTACCCGCCCAGGTGCAACATGGTGGATTCGGGCAGCTCGCGCTCCAGGCCTATACCGTAGAGCGGCTGGATGTGCCCGCCCTTGGACTGCACCACCACGTTGGCGAGCCAGCGCAGGTAGTCTTCCATGGTGCCGACTTCCGACAGGCTGTTGAGCGCGCGCACCACAAAAAAGGCGTCGCGCAGCCAGCAATAACGGTAGTCCCAGTTGCGCTGGCTGCCGGGTGCCTCGGGAATGCTGGTGGTCATGGCGGCGACGATGGCGCCGGTGTCTTCAAAGAGCGAAAGCTTGAGCGTGATGGCTGCGCGTATCACGGCCTCCTGCCATTCCAGCGGAATGTGCAGGCGCTGGCTCCATTTTTTCCAGTAGGAAATGGTTTCCTGTTCAAACAGGCGCGCCGTGTCGGCAATGCCATCGGGCAGTGACTCGTCGGCGCCGAGCAGAAAATTGTGCTCGCGTGTCAGCACAAAAGGCTGCTTTGACAGCAGGTGTGAAATCGACACGTCGGTGTTCAGGCGCAGCGTCAGCTCGTCGCCCACATAGCGCAGGTGGTTGCTGCCCTGGGTGATCAGCGGCTTGCGCCGGCCCCAGTCGAAGCGGATGTCCAGCGATACGCGGATGCGCGGCGCGCCATGGATGGGCTTGACGCGGCGCACCAGCGTCATGGGCCTGAAAAAGCGCGAGCGGCTGAAAAAACGCGGTGCGAAGTCGGTGATCTCTATGCCCTGGCCGCGTGTGTCAAACAGCTGGGTGCGCAGTACGGCGGTATTGGGCTCATACCACTGCTTTGCTTCGGCGAAATCCTCGATCTCGATGGCGAAGGCGCTGGACTGCGAGTCCTGGATGCCCGGGGCGGTCGCGTCGTCCTGCGCGGGCTGCGGCTCGAGAAGCGCATTGAATACAGGGTCGCCGTCAAACCGCGGCAGGCAGCACCAGACGATGCGGCCGCGCACATCAATCAGCGCACTGAAGGCGCAGTTGCCGATGACGCCCATGGCCAGCGAAGGTTGGGCGGGCGGCGCGAAGTGAAGCGAGTCGGCGGCGACGTTCATGGGCGGCTTTCTGGCGCGGCGGCCGGTGCATCGTCGGTCTCCCGCGCCATGCCGCCGAAGGCCGCATGCAGCCATTGGTGCAGCGCCTCGGGCGATGCGCAGCGGTGGCGTGCCTGGGTGGCGCCTTCGCCGACCTTGATGCCTTCACCGCCCAGCAACTGCACGGCCGCGAAGCCGGCTTCGTCGGTGGTGTCGTCGCCGGCGAAAAGGGGCAGGCGGCCGGCAAACGGCGCCTCGGCCATAAAAGCCTTGATGGCCGAGCCCTTGCTGACGTTGGACGGCTTGACTTCAAAAACATACTTGCCGTGCAGCAGTTCGACACCGGGCGTGCGGTCGGCTGCCTCCTGCATGACCTGCTGGCATAGCGATTCCAGTTCGGGTGCGTGGCGATAGTGCAGGGCAACGGCCGCCTGTTTGATTTCCACGCGCAGCCCGTCATGGTGCGCGGCCAGGTCGGTGACGCGGTGGGTGAGCTCCCGCAGGTCCGGTTCTGCCAGGCTGACGACGCGGCCCAGCATATCGCGGCGCTGCGCGCCATGCTCGGTGGCCAGGGGTAGCCGCAAAGGCGCGAGAAAGCCATCGAGGTCGGCCAGCCTGCGGCCCGACACAATCGCCAGCGCGCCGCCCAACTGCGCTGAAAGCCTCGCCAAGGCTGGAATCACGCCTGAAACCAGCTGAACTGCGTCGGGCTCAGGCGCCAGGTCGGCCAACGTTCCGTCAAAGTCCAGAAAAAGGGCAGTCTGCGCGTTGATGACCGGCAATAACCCGAAAGGCCCGTGAGGAAGTGCGTGCGAAGAGGGCCGGGGCGGCGATGAAGAAGGTGATAAATGCATCGCCATTCACCTTAGCAGAGCCCCTGTTGAATCACTGTAGGCCGGTTTCGCCTTTTTTCACATTTCAGCCAATGGCGGCTGCCCTGTAGCGGTGCCGGGGAGGCTGTCCTGCACCGCTTTGACGCGTGCCTTGTGGATGGCCTCACCAATCTGTTTGCCGCCGCGTCCCGCCGCCTGGGCCTCCAGCGCCAGCGGCTGCGTCTGTACCGCCTGGGCTGCGGCCAGGGTATCCAGCAGGCGCGGGCGTTGCGGGTAGGGTGAATCCTGCAGGCCCAGGCGCCCGCGGGCGTCGCATTCGCAGGCCAGCAAAATATCGGCAAAACGCCGGGGCTTGCGAAACGCATCGCAGCGCTCCAGCAGCCGCACCAGGGCTGCGGCGCCCAGGCTTTCGCTGCGGTGCACGTTGCCGTGCTCGCGTGCCACCACGTCGGCAATCTCGCGGCAGTCCACCGGCACGCGCAGGCGCTCGCAGACGTCTTTCAGCAGTTGGGCGCTGCGCTCTTCGTGGCCGATGTGCCGCGGCAAAACATCGGCGGGTGTCGTGCCCTTTCCGAGGTCGTGGCACAGGCAGGCAAAGCGCACGGCCAGAGAGCCCTCAAGCTGCGCCGACATGTCCAGCACCATCATCAGGTGAACGCCGGTGTCGACTTCGGGGTGGTGGCTGGCGGGCTGGGGTACGCCCCAGAGGCGCGCAACCTCGGGCAACAACTTTTGCAGCGCGCCGCATTCGCGCAGTACCTCGAACATGCGTGAAGGCTTGCCCTCCATCAGCCCGCGTGCGAACTCCTGCCACACGCGTTCGGGTACCAGTGCATCGGCTTCGCCTTCGGCCACCATGTCCCGCATCAGCGCCATGGTTTCGGGCGCCACGGAAAAATCCGGAAAGCGCGCGGCAAAGCGGGCCAGGCGAAGGATGCGGACGGGGTCCTCGCGGAAGGCATCCGTCACGTGGCGCAATACCTTGTCCCGGATGTCCTGCTGCCCACCGAACGGGTCGATCAGCGCCGAAAAATTGGGGTTAAAACTGGCTGAAGCTGTTTCTGGACGGGCGGGAGCAGCTATTGAATTGATAGTGAGGTCGCGCCGCGCCAGGTCCTGCTCCAGCGTGACGTCGGGCTCGGCGTGCACCACAAACCCGCGGTAGCCCGGCGCGGTTTTGCGTTCAGTGCGGGCCAGGGCGTATTCCTCACGGGTGTCCGGGTGCAGGAACACCGGGAAATCCTTGCCGACCGGCAGGTAGCCTTGTGCCACCAGCGCTTCGGGGGTGGCGCCCACGACGACCCAATCGTGGTCCTGCACGGGCAGGCCCAGCAAGGCATCGCGCACCGCGCCACCAACCATGAATATTTCCATCAGGCCAGTTTAGCGGTTCGCGCCAGCCCCAAAAGCCCGGTCGGCGCCGGATTTTCAGTTCAGGAAAAAACAGGCCGGAAGAAACTGCGCTCGTAGCTGATGATGCAGCCGGTCGTTTCGGCGTATTTGAAAGCCGCCAGGCATTCCTGGTCGGAAAAGGAGTTCTGGCGGTAAATCTCGTAGGCCGCCAGGCTCTCAAAGGTGAACAAGGCCAATGCAATGTTGTTGGCGCCTTCGCTGGGCATGAAGTAGCCATGGTGCGTGCCGCCGAATTTCTCGACCAGCGGAATCCACAGCTTGCCGTAGTGCTCGAACTCCTTGAGTTTGGCGGTGTTCAGCACGTAACGCAGATAGATCGTGACCATGATGTCTCCCGTTCAGCGCTTGACGCGGTAGGGCTCTTCGAATTCGCGGAAATCGTCTTCGGCCAGCGCGTCGTCGATCCAGGCTTTCACGCCGGGCAGCTCCACAACGCGCTGGATGTAGGCGCCGATCTCTGCAGGCACCGGCAGGGCGTAGCGACTCAGGCGCATGCACACCGGTGCAAAAAAGGCGTCTGCAATGCCGAATTCGCCAAACAGCATGGCCCCTTTGTATTGCTGCAGCAGCTCGGTCCACATCTCGACCAGGCGCTGCACGTCGGCACGCACGGCCGATTTGTCGCGCCAGATCAGCTGGCCCATGTCCGACAGGTCGGCCTCGATGTTCATGGGGCAGGCCGAGCGCAGGGCTCCGAAGCCGCTGTGCATTTCAGCGCACACGCTGCGCGCCCGGGCGCGCGCTTTCACATCCTGCGGCCAGAGCTTTTTCTCGGGAAAGCGTTCCGCGAGGTATTCGGCGATGGCCAGCGTGTCCCATACGACAAAACCGCCGTCGTCCAGCGCCGGCACCCGGCCGGTCGGGTTCACGCCGCCGATTTTTTCCTTGAAGGTCGAGTTGGCATCGAACGAGTCAAAGCGCAGCTTGATTTCTTCAAAGGGAATGCCGGCCTGCTTGAGCAGAACCCAGGGGCGCATGGACCAGGAGGAGTAGTTTTTATTGCCGATGTAGAGCTTGAGCATGGTGTCCCCGTATGCTGGTGATAAAGGTGGAAGTCAAAATGAAACGACTTGCGATGCTACAACTCCGCCAGCGCGTCATTGATGCAAAAAAACTCTGAAATTGATGCTACCCCCGCGGCGAATAAGAAGCGCGGAATTCCTCTTCAGGCCAGCTGGGGCCGCGGAACCGGCTTTGCCGGGCCGCAGGCGCAGTCCCCCTGCAAGGGGAAAAGGGCTACACGCAGTGAGCCCGATAGGGGTGTGCCAATTTTCGGCTTTGCCAGGCCGCAGGCGGGCGGCCCCCTCGGGGGGCAGGGAGCTACACGAAGTGAGCGACCGTGGGGGCTTTTAGAAACGGCCGGCGGTTTTACGCTTGGCCGTCAGCCCGCTGCGCAAGCCCTGCGCTCCCAGATAAGAAGGCCCCACCGCATCCAGCGCGGCAGGGTGAACCCCCAGTGCCTGCAGGCCGGGCAGCTTGCCGGTGGCCACGTTGTCGGTGGCCATGGCATCGAGGTTGTCGCGGCTCAGCAGCGGCTCTCCGGGCGCGAGCTCCATGAGGCGCGCCTGCAGGCGCCCCAGGGAATCCGGCAAGCTGATCACCGGGCGACCTTGGCCACCGTTGATACCGGCGTAGCGGCCGGCCAGCCCGACCAGCTGGCGCAGCGTGAACACGTCGGGCCCGCAAACTTCATAGATCTGGCCGGCGGTGTCGGGGTCTTGCAGGCAGTGCACGATGGCGTCGGCGACATCTTCCACCCAGACGGGCTGAAAGCGCGCATCGGCGGCTGCGAGCGGAACCACCGGAAAGATCTGCTGGAGCCGGGCAAAGGTGTTGAGGAATTTATCTTCGGCACCAAAGATCACGCTGGGCCGCAGCACAGTCACATCCAGCCCGGTGCTGAGCAGCACGGCTTCACCGCGCGCCTTGCTGCGCTGGTACATCGATGCTGAACCTGGCGAAGCGCCCAGGGCGCTGATGTGAACGATGCGCCTGAGGCCGCTGGCTTCACAGGCCCGCGCCAGCTCCAGCGGCAGTTGCACATGCGCCTTGTCGAACGCGGCCTCTGTGCCGTGAAGGATGGCAATCAGGTTGACCACGGCGTCGTGGCCGGCCAGCAGCGGTGCCAGCGAGGAAGCATCGTGGGCGTCGGCCTCAATCACGTCGACCAGCGGCAGCATTTGCAGGTGGCGGGCGCTGGCCTGCCGGCGTGTGACCACGGTGACGCGGCATTGCAGCCGCGCCAGTTTTTCACAGACGTGCGCGCCGACGAAGCCGGTTCCGCCAAGAAGAAGGATTTTGTTCATAACCCCTAATTTAGCGCTTTTACCGTGCCCTGCGCCCTGTTGGCCCATTCTTTGGCCATTCAGGCCTACAGGCCATGCTGGATGGGCGAAAGCAGCTATCAAATTAATAGCGATTTTTGGCCTTGCAGGATCCGTCCTTGGCCTACACGCCAAGGCGTGCACCGTCCCCATAATGGTTGAATGAACATTTTTGAAGCACTGCGAACAAGCCATGTCACCCAGCGCGCCCTGGCGGACAACCTCATCAAAACGCAGGGCGACAGCAAGGAAAGAGCCACACTGTTCAAGGAACTCAAGCTCGAACTCGCGGCGCATGCCGCGGCGGAGGAGCGCTTTTTTTATGTGCCGCTGATCGCGCACGACATGACACAGGAACCCTCACGCCACGGCATTGCCGAGCACCACCAGATGGACAAGCTGGTGGAAACGCTGGAAGAAACCGATTTCAGCTCGCCCGCCTGGCTGGCCACTGCCAAAGAGCTGCACCACAAGATTTATCACCACCTTGAAGACGAGGAGCAGGGTGTGTTCCAGCTGGCGGGCAAGGTGCTCACTGAAGCAGAGAAGCTGTCTCTGGCCAAGGGCTATGAAGGCGAATTCGTCTCGCAGCGCACGAAAAATTAAACCACCACGGCGCCCCTGGACGAGCTTATGAACCGTCCCCGCGCTTGTCGCCGTCAGGCTTGAGCAGCGGTTCGGGCTTTTCCAGAAAACGCACCAGGCGCGGCACCAGCGCCAGGATGCCGAGCGCCAGCAGGGTGCTGAGCACCGCAGTGCTTTCGCGGCCCATGCCGGCCGCCACGCCAATGGCCGCCGTCAGCCAGATGCCGGCGGCGGTGGTCAGGCCCTTGACCTGCTCTTCGTCAGGGTTGCCTTTGATGTGGCCCTTGAGGATGGTGCCCGCGCCCAGAAAGCCGATGCCGGCAATCACGCCCTGAATCACCCGGCTCAAGTCGGCGGTGATCATGCCGGACTGCTGCGACACCAGCACGAACATCGCAGAACCCATGGCCACCAGCATGTGCGTGCGCACGCCGGCGGCCTTGCCCTTTTGCTCGCGCTCTATGCCCAGCAGGCCGCCCAGCAACGCCGCCAGCGTCAGGCGAACCATGACGCGCGTGGCCTGCTCGGCATCGGGCAAATCTGAAAACTCCGAGGCGATGGTTTCACCGACTTGCTGCCACCAGGTGGACGCCATGCGGACTCCTTTTTACGGTTTCGGTTGAGGGATGGGCTCGCCCGATTGACTGTAGCGTGTCTGCCGTACGGCGTCACCGAAAAGGCCCTGTCCACTGTCAGGGATGGATTTTTTCACCCCGCTTGAGCATGTCGGCGAACTTCACCAGCCGGCGCTCGCGTGTTTCGCTCTTCTTGGCGGTTTGCAGCCTGAACAAAATCGCGAAGCGGTTGCGCGAATCCAGTGACTCGAAGAATGCCTTGGCCTTGGCGCTTTTTGCGAGCAATGCCACCAGATCATCCGGTACCGTCATCTTGCTCTGCGCGTCATAAGCCGCGTCCCAGCGGCCATCGGATTTGGCGCGTTCAACTTCGGCCAGGCCCGCCGGCTGCATGTCGCCGGATTCAATCAGTGCCAGGGCCTTGGCGCAGTTGACCTTGGACCAGGTGCTGCGTGCGCGGCGCGGGGTGAACTTTTGCAAAAAATACTGCGCGTCCATGGAATTCCTCTGGCCGTCTATCCAGCCGTGGCAGAGTGCAGCTTCCAGTGCTTCGGCGTGGGTGATGGAGGCGATTCCCGAATCCTTCTTCGCGATCTGCAGCCAGACGCCGGCGCTGTCGGTGTGGTGTTTGGCCAGCCACTTCGTGAAGGCCTGGGTGTCTTTGCAGCGCACGGTGGCAAGCGGGGCGGCGGGAGTCCTGGCAGGCGTTTTGGAAGCGGGTTTGGTGGAGGTGGGCATGACGCATTTTGCGTGACGCGCGGGGTTCAGGGCAAGCCATGGGGGCGATTGATGGAGGGTACGCGCTATTAATTCAGGAGCTGCTTGCGCTCGTATTTAAAGGGCTTCGGCCACCTTTTGCATAAAAAAACCACCCGGAGGTGGTTTTTCGGAGTCGCGGCTGGCTTCACTGCGTGATGTAGTCAGACACCACTTTCCAGCGCGCATCCTGCAACATCGACAGGCGCGACTGGTTGTTGCCCAGGCGCTTTTGCGGGCCAAACTTGCCTTCGGAGCTGCCGAAGATGTCGGCCGGGATCACCATGGTGTCCATGGCCTTGATGAAACTGTCGGTCGTCAGGTTGGCGCCGGCTTTTTGCGACGCACGGATAAAGCTGTCGACCACCGTATAGCCGTAGACCGAGAACACCGTCGGGTCTTCATTGAAGGCGGTCTTGTACTTGTTGGCCCAGAAGCGGATGGGCTGCGAGGCTTCGTCCAGGTAAGGGTTTTGCACCGTCATGGTGGCGTAGAGGCCGTCCATGGCCTTGCCGCCCAGCTTGTGGATCAGGTCGGTGTAGGCCGCGCTGGAGCCCAGGAAGACCGGGTTATAGCCCAGCTTGCGAGCGGTGCCGATGCCGCCAATGGTTTCGCGGATGATGGTGCCCAGCACCACCAGGTCGCACTCAGAAGCCTTGAGCTTGGCGATCTGCGACGAGAAATCGGTTGCGCCGCGCTTGAAAGAGGTCTTCTCGACCATGGTCATGCCGATGGTCTTGAGACCGTCATCGGCGCCGCGCTGCACTTCGAGGCCAAACTCGTCGTCCTGGTACATCGAGCAGACCTTTTTGGCGTTCTTTTCTTTCACCAGCTTGGGCACGGCCGACTTCATCTGGTCGTAGTAAGTAGCGGCGAAAGAGTATTTGAGCTTGTGGAAAGGCTCATACATCTCGCGTGCGGCCGTCACCGGGAAGAAGTTGATGACATTTTTTTCGAACTGTACCGGCATGGCGGCCAGGTTTTGCGCCGTGCCCAGGTGGCCGACCATAGCGAAGATCTTGTCCTGGTTGACCAGTTTTTGCGCCGCCAGCACCGCCTTCTTCGGGTCGTAGCCCGAGTCTTCAACGATCAGCTTGACCTTGCGGCCGTTGATGCCACCCTGTTCATTCAGTTCGTTGACGCGCAGCGTCATGCCGTTGCGGATCTGCTTGCCGAAGCCCGCGAGCGGCCCCGACAGGTCCTGGATGGAACCCAGAGTGATTTCGGTTTTGCTGACGCCCTGGCTTTGCGCCTGGGCGAGGGGCAGGAAGGCTGCACAGGCCAGCGCGGAAAGAACGGCGGTTGACTTCAGTTTCATGGTTTTGTCTCCTGTAAAGGTTTTTGGCTCTTGTTGACTAGTACATGGCCTCTATTTGCGGGGCGTATTTTTTTTCTACGAGTTTGCGCTTGAGCTTCATGGTCGGCGTGAGTTCTTCGTCCTCCGCCGTGAGCTGCGTGTCGAGCAGGAAGAATTTCTTGATCTGCTCGACCCGCGCAAACTTCTTGTTGACCCGGTCGATCTCCGACTGAATCAATTCTTGCACTTCAGTGGCCCGCGTCAAGCTGGCGTAATTACTGAAGGGTATGTCCGCATCCTGGGCGAATTTCTCGACGTTTTCCTGGTCAATCATGATGATGACCGTGAGGTAGGCGCGCTTGTCGCCGATGACCACCGCGTCGGTGACGTAAGGCGAGAACTTGAGTTCGTTTTCCAGCTCGCTGGGCGTCACGTTCTTGCCGCCGGCGGTGATGATGATGTCCTTCATCCGGTCGGTGATCCGGAAAAATCCCTGCTCGTCCATCACGCCCACGTCGCCGGTGTGCAGCCAGCCTTCGGCGTCCAGCGTTTCGGCGGTTTTCCCGGGCTGGTTCAGGTAGCCCATGAAGACATTGGTGCCGCGCACCAGGATTTCTCCGGTGGCCGGGTCCAGCCGCATCTCGTTGTAGCCGGCGGCCGGGCCGATGGAGCCGGGTTTCATGCAACTGGCCGGCACGCCGCTGGCCGCGCCGCAGGTCTCCGTCATGCCCCAGACCTCGAGCATGGGAACGCCCAGCGCCATGTACCACTTCACCAGGTCGGGCGAGATGGGCGCGGCACCGGTGACGCAAAACCGCGCCTTGTGAATGCCGATGAGCTTGCGTGTGTTGTTGAGCGCCAGCCAGCGCGCCAGCGTGAACCGGGCCTTGAGCGATGCGCTGACCGGCTGACCGGCCAGCACGGTGTCGGTAATGCGCATGCCCACGCCGATGCTCCAGGCATAGGCGGCCTGCTGCAGCCAGCTGGCTTCCTTCAACGCGATCATCACGCCGGAGTAAAACTTTTCCCACACACGCGGTACGGCGGTAAACACCGTGGGTGCGATCTCCCGCACGTTCTCGGGAATGGTTTCGGGGTTTTCGACAAAGTTGAGTTTGGCGCCCGCATACATCGCAAAATATTCGCCGCCCGTGCGCTCGGCGATGTGGCACAGCGGCAAAAAGCACATGCGCTCGTCGTCTTCGTTTTGCGCCACCAGCGTGTTGTAGCCGCGCGCGGTAAACACCAGACCCCGCTGGCTGTGCATCGCACCCTTGGGCTTGCCGGTGGTGCCAGAGGTGTAGACCAGGATGGCCAGGTCTTCGGGTTTGCAGGCGGCGGCGCTGTTCTTCACGGCATCGGGGTGGTCGGCCAGGTAGTCGCGGCCCAGCGCGCGAAGTTCGGCCAGGCCCATCACGCCGGCGTCATCCAGGTCGCGCAGGCCTTCGGTGTCAAACACAATGATCTTGCGCAGCAGGGGCAATTGCGGTCGCACTTCCAGCGCCTTGTCGAGCTGCTCGTCGTCTTCGACAAACAGCATGGTGGTGCGGGAGTCTTCACAAAGGTAGTGCGCCTGCGATGCGGCGTCGGTCGGGTAGATGCCGCTGCAAACCCCGCCACTACTCAACACAGCCAGGTCGGCCAGCACCCATTCGATCACGGTATTGGAGAGGATGGAGGCGCACTCGCCGCGCGCAAAACCCAGGGCGAGCAGGCCGGCGGCGACTTCGCGCACGGCGTCGCCGGTTTGTGTCCACGTCCAGCTGCGCCAGATGCCGAGCTTTTTCTGCCGCATCCAGGTCTTGTTGGCGCGCTGCTCCACTGCATTCCAGAACACGGCGGGAATGGTTTCGCCGGGCATGACGATGGCATGCTCGGGCTGAATGTGAGAGAGATCCCAAAGATTGCTCATTCAAAACTCCATTGCGCGATTCCACCGAGCCAAGACGAGGATGCCGCGGAGCTGGCTCCGCCAGGCCGCAAGCATCGCCCCCCAGTGGGGGGAGTGGCCGAAGGCCGCACAGGGGGCGTCCAACGATACGGCTTAGCCGGGCCGCCAGCATCGCCCCCCAGTGGGGGGAGGAGGCCGAAGGCCGATTCAGGGGGCGTCTTTTTCATCTCCAGGTTTTTTTCTTTTTCCAGCGCCGCTCGCCGCGCACACCGTCTTCCTTCATGCCCAGGTAGAACTCCTTGATATCGTCCTTCTCCCGCAGGCGGGCGCAGGTGTCTTCCATGACGATGCGGCCGTTTTCCAGCACATAGCCGTAGTCCGAAGCGTTGAGCGCCATGTTGGCGTTCTGCTCGACCAGCAGGATGGTGGTGCCGCGCTCGCGGTTGATGCGCACCACGATCTCGAAAATTTCCTTGGTGAGCTTGGGTGAAAGCCCCAGGCTGGGTTCGTCGAGCAGGATGAGGTCGGGCGAAGCCATGAGTGCGCGCGAGATCGCCAGCATCTGCTGCTGCCCGCCCGACAGCAGCCCGGCATCCTGCAGGGCCCGCTCTTTCAGGATGGGGAAGTAGCCGTACACCGACTCCATGTCGAGCGCCACGCCGTCGCGGTCCTTGCGGGTGTAGGCTCCCATCAATAGGTTGTCGCGCACGCTCAGCAAAGGAAATACCTCGCGTCCCTCGGGCACATGCGACAGGCCTTGCTGCACGATATGAGCCGGGTCCTGCGCCGTGATGTCCTCGCCCTTGAAGTCGATGGAGCCCTTGCGCGGATCGAGAATGCCCGAGATGGTCTTGAGGATGGTGGATTTGCCCGCGCCGTTGGAGCCCAGCACCGTGGCGATTTCGCTGCGGCGCACCTGCAGGCTGATGCCGCGTATGGCCTTGATCGGGCCGTACGAACTCTCGACGTTGAGGAGCTTCAGGACGGGTTGGTCACTCACCGGTGGGGGAACCGCGCTCATGCCGTTCTCCTTAAAGACGTGACCTCATCCACCGAGCCAAGATAAGCCTCAATCACACCGGGATCGTTCTGCACTTCGCGCGGCGTGCCCATGGCCAGGACTTCGCCCTGGTTCATGGCAAGAACCCGGTCAGACACGCGTGAGACCAGCGACATATCGTGCTCGACCATCAGTACCGTGATGCCCAGCTCATGCTGGATGTCCTGGATCCAGAAGGCCATGTCGCCGGTTTCCTCCACATTGAGGCCGGAAGAGGGTTCGTCAAGCAGCAGCAACTGCGGCTCGGTGCACAGCGCCCGCGCCAGCTCGACCACCTTGCGTACACCGTAGGGCAGGCCTGCGACCATCGAATCGCGGTGATGTTGCAGGTCGAGGAAGTCAATGACCTGCTCGGCTTTTTCGCGTGCCAGAAGTTCGGCCTCGCGCGCCTTGGCGGTGAAGAAAAGGTCGTGCAGCAAACCTGTCTGCCGGTGCGTGTGCCGGCCAATCAGCAGGTTGTGCAACACCGTGGCGTGTTCAAACAGCTCGATGTTCTGGAAGGTGCGCGCAATGCCCAGTGAGGCAATCTTGTGGGGCGGCTGGTAGGTGAGTTTTTCGCCGCGGTATTCAATCTCACCGGTGGTGGGCGTGTAGATGCGGCTGATCAGATTGAATACCGTGGTCTTGCCCGCGCCGTTGGGGCCGATGAGTGTGAAGACCTCGCCCTGCTTGACATCAAAGCTCACGTTGTTGACCGCCAGCACGCCGCCGAAGCGAACGCTGAGGTTTTTGGCGGAAAGGAGGGTCGTGCTCATTTCAGGCGATCTGACTTCTGGAATGATTTCTGCCGTTTAAAGAGCCCTTTTCTGTAGAAAGGAAAGAGCTGCAAATAGGTGCGAATCTTCAGCCAGCGGCCATACAGCCCCATCGGCTCAAACAACACAAAGGCAATCAGCACGATGCCGTAGACCGCTGCCTGCAGGCCCGGCGCCTGGCCTATAGTGGCGGGCAAATAGTCTTTGGTGAGGCCAATGATCTGCGGCATGGAGATCAGAAAGATGGCGCCCAGGAAAGCGCCGTGCACCGAACCCACGCCGCCGATCACGATCATCAAGAGCAGGTCGATGGACTGCAGGATGTTGAACTGGTCGGGCGAGATGAACTGCAGCTTGTGCGCATAGAGCGCGCCGGCCACACCGGCAAGCGCGGCAGACAGCGCAAACGAAAGTGTCTTGTAACGCGCCAGGTGGATGCCCATGCTCTGCGCGGAAATCTCTGAATCGCGAATCGCCACAAAAGCGCGGCCCGTGGGTGAGCGCAACAGGTTGAGGATGCCCAGCGTGGCCGCCACGGTGATGATGAGGCAGAGGAAATAAAACGACTCACCGCTGGCCAGCTTCCAGCCGAACATGTCGGGCATCTTGATGTGGATGCCTGCATTGCCGCCGGTGACGCTTTCCCAGCGTGCAAACACCTCTTCAACAATGAAGCCGAAGGACAGCGTGGCCATGCCGAGGTAAATGCCCTTCACGCGCAGGGCGGGCAGGCCCACGACCAGGCCCACGGCGGCTGATAGCCCGGCGGCGCACAACAAGGCGATGGGAAAGGGCAGGCCGGCGTTGGTCATCACCGCCTGCGTGTAAGCGCCGACGCCCAGAAAGGCCGCATGCCCCAAAGAGAAGAGGCCGGTAAAGCCTGCCAGCAGCATCAGGCCCAGCCCGGCGATGGAATAAATCATCACGAAGGTGAGCTGCGCCAGCCAGTACTCGGGAAACAGCCAGGGCGCGGCGAGCAGCAGCAACATCAGCGCGCCGTACCAGAACACATGGCCGGCATGTTTGGCGAGTTTGATGTCCTGGCCGTAGTCAGTTTTAAAGATAAAACGCATGGGCAGTCAAACTTTCTTGCGCAGCTTTTCGCCGAACAGGCCGCTGGGCTTGACCATCAGCATGATGAGCACCACCACATAGGCGGCGATGTCCTTGAAGCCGTCGGGCAAATAAAAACCCGAGAACGATTCGACCAGGCCGATGACAAGGCCGCCCACAATTGCGCCTGGCAGGCTGCCGAAACCGCCTACCACCGCAGCCGGGAAAGCCTTGAGCCCGATAAAACCCATGTTGGCATGCACAAAGGTGATGGGCGCGAGCAAGAGCCCGGCAATCGCCGCGACGGCCGAGGCCAGCGCCCACACGAGGCCATTAAGGCGTTTCACGGGGATGCCCATGTAGTACGCAGCCAGCTGGTTTTGCGACGACGCCTGCATGGCGATGCCCAGCTTGCTGTACTTGAACATCGCAAACAGGACGAGGCACAGCGCTGCGGTGGTGACGATGATGGCAACCTGCTCGACATTGATGACCAGCGCGCCCAGGCTCCAAATCTGGTCTTTGTAGGGCACGGGCAGCACATAGGTTTCGGTGCCTATGCCGGGGATCATGGTGATAAGGCCGCGCGCCGTGTAGCCGACGCCGATGGTGAGCATCACGATGGAAAACGCGGGCTGGCCGAGGATGGGGCGTATCACGAGGCGCTCCAGCACCATGCCGAAGAGCGCCATGCCGGCAATCGCGCTGATCACTGCCAGCCAGAAGGGAAAGCCCAGCAAGGTCATGCAGGCCAGGCCGCCGAAAGCGCCCAGCATCATCAGCTCACCCTGCGCAAAGCTGACCGTTTCGGTGGCTTTGTAGATGAGTACGAAGCCCAGCGCGATCAACCCATAAATACAACCTTGGGCAATACCGCTGATGAGCAGCTGCAAGAATTGCACGTCGCGGTCTCCCTTTAGTGAGACTTGGTTATAGCTCTCGCCTATTGCTCTGTCGCTAGGGGTTGTTCCGAATACGTGTCGCCTTGGCGATCAAGCGTAATCCCTAGATGGAACGAAATGTTCGAATCGGCGCTGGCCTGGGCTTCTACGGCGACGCGTGGGAGCCTGTGGCCGCGAGCATCGAGCGCGGCGGTGTGCACTACATCGCAAGTGACCATCTGGCTGAGCTGACGCTGGCCATCCTGCAAAAGGACCGGCAGCGCGACCCTGCACTGGGCTATGCACGCGATGTGGTCCCCATGCTGATGAAGCTGTGGCCGCTGATGCAGACGCGCGGCGTGAAGTTCATCTGCAACGCGGGCGGGCTCAATCCCGCCGGCGCTGGTGCTGCCTTGCGCGCTGCGTTTTCAGCCAGGGGCTGGAAGGCGCGCATCGCGGTGGTCACGGGTGATGAAGTACTGCCGCAACTGGGGGCGATTGCACCGCCGCACATGTTCAACGGCCAGGGCTTTGAGTCCGTGCGCGAGCGCATGGTGTTTGCCAATGCCTATCTGGGCGCGCGGCCCATCGTGTCGGCGTTGCAGCAAGGCGCCGATATTGTGGTGACAGGGCGCGTCGCCGATGCGGCGCTGTTCCTGGCGCCGCTGGTGCATGAATTCAACTGGAAGCTGGAGGACGCAGAGGCGCAGGTAGATCTTGACCGGCTGGCGCAAGGGCTGGCGGTGGGGCACTTGCTCGAATGTTCGGGCCAGGGCAGCGGCGGCAACTTTGGCAGCCAGCAGGCGTGGAAGGCCATTCCCGATCTCGCCCATATCGGCTACCCGATCGCCGAAGTGAGTGAAGACGGCAGCGCGCTCATCACCAAGGCGCCGGGCACCGGCGGCCGCATCAACTTCGATACGGTGCGCCAGCAACTGCTGTATGAAGTGCACGACCCGGGGCACTATGCCTCGCCCGATGTGGTGATGGATTTATCGGCGGTGCGGCTCGAAGACCTGGGCGACGATGCCGTGCGCATGACGGGCGTGCGCGGCCACGCGCGGCCCGCGCAGCTCAAGGTGGTGGGCGGGTTTCGCGACGGCTACAAGGCCGAGGTCACCTGGGGCTTTAGCTGGCCTGATGCGCATGACAAGGCGCTTGCGGCGGTAGAGATGGTGAAGGCGCAACTGGCCGACAAGCGCATGGCACATGACGAACTCTTTGTCGAATTCCCGGGGCTCAACTCGGCACATGGCCCACTGGCGCCACTGCCTGCGCCTGCAGTGCTGGCGGAGCTCAACGAAGTCTGGGTCCGTATGGCGATCAGGACGCAGGACAAAGCGGTGGCCGAAGGTTTTGGCCGGCTCTTTCCGTGGATGGCCTTGAGCGGGCCGGCCTATACCTGCGGCTTTCACGGCCTGAACAACAGCAGTGAGTTGTTGGGCATCTGGCCTGCGCTGATTGACCGGCAAACGGTTGAGGCGGCGGTGCGTGTGGAGGTGTTGCAGTCATGAGGGTGCAATTGGTGAAGCTCGCGCATGCGCGCAGCGGCGACAAGGCCGACTGGGTGGACTTTGGCCTCTTTGCCTGGAACGAAGCGGGTTACCGGATCATGGAGCGCGAGGTGACGGCCGAACGCGTGCAGGCGCACTTTGCGCCCTGGCTGCCGGGCGCGGTGCAATGCTGGCGCTTGCCCAATATCCTGGCCCTCAAGCTGGTATTGCAGGGCGCGCTGCAAGGCGGTGGCGCGCGCAACCTGCGCATGGACAACCTGGGCAAGGCCATGGCAGCAGCGCTGCTGCGCATGGAGATCGAAGTCAGCGAGGCAGAGCTGGAAGAAGCCCAGGCTGCCCCTCGTGCGGGCTGGTGGGGTGCCTGACGGGGATTGCGTAAAAATTTAAGCAAAAAAAGCCTGTACGCCTTTTGTATCGGGCGCAAGCAGCTATCAAATAAATAGCATCCGGGTGGCGGGTGAAGGTGCCTGGCACCCGGGCGTCAGGCCTTGGGAATCTTGCGGGGCTTGCCGAAATCGTCAATGGCCACGTAAGTCAGGCTGGCTTCCGTGACCTTGATGTAGCGGCCCTGGGCGCGGAAGCGCTCGGCGTAGACCTCAACCTGGACCGTGATGGACGTGGTGCCGATACGGGTCACGCAGGAGAAAAACGACAGGATGTCGCCGACCCGCACGGGCTGCTTGAAGATGAACTGGTTGACGGCCACAGTCGCCATGCGCCCGTCCACGTGGCGGGCCGGTACCACCGAGCCGGCCAGGTCGACTTGCGCCATGACCCAGCCGCCGAAGATGTCGCCGTTGGCATTGCAGTCGGCCGGCATGGGAATGACCTTGAGCACCAGCTCCTTGTCGGTGGGCAACTGGACGTTCAGGGCATCCTCGGCGTGAATGTCCGTATGGGTGCTTGATTCGGTAGACATAGGCACAATCTGAAAAAGTTATTACAACAACCTACACGATTGTCCCTCATGCGCTCCCGAGCTTCCGCTGTTGATTCTTCCCTGGCTGTGCCTGCCGCCGCGTCAGCGCCGGGCGCCGGCAAGGCGCTCGCGTTCCAGCGCTCGGACCTTGGCACCCTCAAACGCCTTTTCCCCTACCTGTGGGATTACAAATGGCGCGTGCTGGCGGCCCTGAGCTTCATGGTGGGCGCCAAGATGGCCAACGTGGGCGTGCCGCTCTTGCTGAAGAACCTGGTCGACGCCATGAACTTCAAGCCGGGCGACACACAGGCCGTGCTGGTGGTGCCGGTGGCGCTGCTGCTGGCCTACGGCCTGCTGCGCCTGTCGACGACGCTTTTTACCGAACTGCGCGAATTGGTGTTTGCCAAAGCCACCGAAGGCGCGGCGCGGCGGATTTCGCTGGAAGTGTTCAGGCATCTGCATGCGCTCAGCCTGCGTTTTCACCTGGAGCGGCAGACCGGCGGCATGACGCGCGACATCGAGCGCGGAACGCGCGGCGTGCATTCGTTGATCTCGTACTCGCTCTACAGCATCATCCCGACGCTGATTGAAGTAACACTGGTGCTGACGCTGCTGGCCGTCAAGTTCGACGTCTGGTTTGCCGGCATCACGGGCATCGCGCTGGTGTTCTACATCTTCTTCACTGTCACGGTGACCGAGTGGCGCACACAGTTTCGCAAGGCCATGAATGAGCTCGACTCGTCGGCCCACAGCCGCGCCATCGACTCGCTGCTGAACTACGAGACCGTCAAGTACTTCAACAACGAAGAGTTTGAAGCCGCACGCTACGACGAAAACCTGCAGCGTTACCGGCGTGCCGCCATCAAGAGCCAGAACACGCTGAGCCTGCTCAACACCGGGCAGCAGCTCATCATCGCCTTCGGGCTGGTGGCCATGCTCTGGCGCGCGACCCAGGGCGTGGTGGACGGTCGCATGACGCTGGGCGACCTGGTGATGGTCAATGCCTTCATGATCCAGCTCTACATTCCGCTCGGTTTCCTGGGTGTGATTTACCGCGAGATCAAGCAAAGCCTGACCGACCTGGACAAGATGTTTGTGCTGATGGAGCGCGAGCGTGAAATCGCCGATGTGGCGGGTGCCCAGCCTATCGTCATCAAAGGCACGCCGGCGGTGCGTTTTGAGAATGTGAACTTCGCTTACGACCCGGCACGGCCCATCCTGCACAACGTGAGTTTTGAGATCCCGCCGGGCAAGACCGTCGCGGTGGTGGGCTCTTCGGGCGCCGGCAAGTCCACGCTGGCGCGCCTGCTCTACCGCTTTTACGATGTCCAGCAGGGCCACATCACCATTGCCGGCCAGGACATCAAGCAGGTCACACAGTCCAGCGTGCGCCAGTCCATCGGCATCGTGCCGCAGGACACCGTGCTGTTCAACGACACGGTGGAATACAACATCGCCTACGGCAAGCCGGGCGCCAGCCATGCCGAGGTCGAGGAAGCGGCGCGTGCGGCCCGCATCCACGGTTTTATTGCCTCGACGCCGCTGGGCTACCAGACCATGGTGGGCGAGCGCGGCCTGAAGCTGTCGGGCGGCGAAAAACAGCGCGTGGCCATTGCCCGCACACTGCTGAAAAACCCGCCGGTGGTGATTTTTGACGAAGCCACTTCGGCGCTGGATTCTGCCAATGAGCGCGCCATCCAGGCCGAGCTGCGCACCGCCGCGCAAAACAAGACCACGCTGGTGATCGCGCACCGGTTGTCCACGGTGGTCGATGCGCATGAAATTCTGGTGATGGACGCCGGGCGGATTGTGGAGCGCGGCACGCATGCACAGTTGCTGGCCATGGAGGGCGCTTATGCACGCATGTGGGCGCTGCAGCAGAGTTCGGCAGAGGCTTGATTTAAGTGAAATATCGGTTTTGGCCATAACTGACGAGCGCAAGCAGCTATAAAATTAATAGCGCTCTGGCGCGGGCCGTGTGAGCCGGAATTTCCAGCTTCTTTGCAGCCATGGGATTCCCCGTAGGTCGAAATGCTTCAGGCCCTCGCATAATTGGCCTATGGAAACCAAATGGCTGGAAGATTTTGTGAGCCTGGCTGAAACCCGCAGTTTCAGCCGCTCCGCCCAATTGCGTCATGTCACCCAGCCCGCGTTTTCACGGCGGATTCAGGCGCTGGAAGCCTGGGCCGGTACCGACCTGGTGGACCGCAGCTCATACCCCACGCGGCTCACGCCGGCCGGAGAAACCCTGTACAGCCAGTCGCTGGAGATGCTGCAGGGCCTGCAGTCGACCCGCGCCATGCTGCGCGGCCACACCTCGGCCGGGCAGGATGTCATCGAGTTTGCGGTGCCGCACACCTTGGCGTTCACCTTTTTCCCGGCCTGGGTCAGCAGCCTGCGCGAGAAGTTCGGCCCCATCAAGAGTCGGCTGATCGCCCTGAATGTGCACGATGCGGTACTGCGCCTTGTCGAGGGCAGTTGTGACCTGCTGATCGCCTATCACCACGACTCCCAGCCTTTCCAGCTGGACCCGGACCGCTATGAAATGGTGTCGCTGGGCCAGGAAGTGCTGGCGCCTTTTGTCAGGGCCAATTCCGCGGGCGAGCCCGAGTTCAGCCTGCCGGGCCGCGCTGGCCAGCCCTTGCCTTATCTGGGCTATGCGCCGGGCGCCTACCTGGGCCGCATGGTCGACATGATCCTCAAGCAGTCCAGCACGGCCATCCACCTGGACCGGGTGTACGAAACCGATATGGCCGAAGGCCTGAAGGCGATGGCGCTGGAAGGCCACGGCATCGCATTTTTGCCGCTCAGCGCCGTCAAGAAGGAATTGCGGGCCAAAAAACTGGTCAGCGCCGGCGGCAACCTGGAAATGACCATGGACGTGCGCGTGTACCGTGAGCGGCCCACCTCCAAGGAGTCTGCCAAAACCCATGCCCAGGCCTTGTGGACTTACCTGCAGGCACAAACCGGCGGCAAGGAAAAGGCTGGCGGCCGCGGCGCGGGGGCACCGGCATCGCGCTAGCCGACCGCCCGTTGCCTAAGCGGGCTGGCCTTGCGGTCAAATGCTGGCATCAGACTGACGACTAGTAGTAACCCTAAGTGGTTATAAGAAAAATGCATGGAAGATCGTCGAAACAGCATTGGTGTTTTGACACCTCCAAATTTACAGTTCGTGACGTTCAAATTTTGGTGCTTGCCCGTGCTTGTTGATTCATTTGCTGTCTGCGTTGCCTTCCTTACGGCCCTTGGTGCGGCATCGGTCTGCGCAAGGCACGGCGCCATTCGGGTGATCGCCCAGCCTGTGCGGCCACGGGTGCAGGCGGCCTGACGGTCCGCTGGCACAAAGACTGCTTACATCTGCCGTATAGTTCCGGACTTTTAATGCGTGCACCATTTTGGAAAACCCCAGAAATTGCTGTCAATGCTGCGGGTTTGCAAAACCATCAACCCTTTCACGCCGTCCGCTTTCCCCCATTTTTAGAGGCCGGGTAAACCTAGGCGTAGCCCGGGAACCAACTCTCTAGAATAGTTCGCTAATCGTTTCATTCATTACAGGAGATTCCATGAAACTCAAGCTAGTCGCTCTGTCTGTTGCATTGCTCGCCACCGGCGGTGCGTTTGCCGACACCCTTTCCAAAGTCAAGGCTTCAGGCGTTGTGACCATGGGCGTGCGTGACTCCTCCGGTGCACTGTCCTATACCCTCGGTGACGGCAAATACACCGGCTACCACGTCGAAATCTGCCAGCGCATCCTGGCCGGCCTCGAAAAAGCCGCCGAGCGCAAGCTGGAAGTCAAATACCAGCCCGTGACCTCGCAAAACCGCATTCCCCTCGTGCAAAACGGCACAGTCGACATCGAGTGCGGCTCCACCACCAACAACGCGACCCGTCAAAAAGACGTGGCCTTCGTCGTGACCACCTTCGTCGAAGAAGTCCGCATCGCGGTGAAAGCCACCTCCGGCATCACCTCCGTTGCCCAGCTCAGCGGCAAGACCGTGGCCACCACCACGGGTACCACTTCCGTGCAGACGCTGCGCAAGAACAAGCGCGCCACCGGCGTCGAGTTCAAGGAAATCTTCGGCAAGGACCACTCCGACAGCTTCCTGCTGCTCGAATCGGGCCGCGCCGATGCGTTCGTCATGGACGGTTCCATCCTGGCCGGCAACATCGCCACCGCCAAGAAGCCTTCGGACTTCAAGATCGTTGGTGAAGTGTTGAGCGTCGAGCCCATCGCCATCATGATCCGCAAGGATGACCCGCTGCTCAAGCGCCTGGCCGACGACACGGTCAAGGGCATGATCAAGTCGGGCGAGATGAACAAGCTGTGGACCAAATGGTTCCTGTCGCCGATTCCTCCGAAGAACACCAAGGTGGGCCTGGCACTGAGCGCCAGCACCAAGGCTGCCTGGGACAATCCGAACGACAAGCCCATGGAAGAGTACGCCCAGAAGTAATTCGGGTCAGGTAAATTGAGAACCCCGCCGGACATCATGCTCTGGCGGGGTTTCTCGTTTACCGTGGCATGGAAAAACAACACAACAACCCTTTGCTGGAGCCGTGATGACTTGGGATTGGCAGGTATTTCTAAATGACGACGGTAGTGGCCGAACCTACTTGCAGTGGATGTTTGACGCATGGGGCTGGACGCTGTCCGTCGCCGGTGCATCCTGGGTGATCGCCATGCTGTTTGGCGCACTGGTCGGCACGCTGCGCACCTTGCCCAACAGCCCGTGGCTGGTCCGCTTTGCCAATGCCTGGGTCGAGCTGTTTCGCAACGTTCCCTTGCTGGTCCAGATTTTCATCTGGTACTTTGTGGTTCCCAAAATTTTCCCCGCCATGAAGGAGCTGCCCAGCTTCATCCTGGTGGTGTTCGCTCTCGGATTTTTCACCTCGGCGCGTATTGCCGAGCAGGTCAGGGCCGGCGTGCAGGCCTTGCCGCGCGGCCAGCGCTATGCCGGCATGGCCATGGGCTTTACCACCGTGCAGACGTACCGCTACGTGATCCTGCCCATGGCCTTTCGCATCATCATTCCGCCGCTCACCAGCGAGTCGATGAACCTCTTGAAAAATTCCTCCGTGGCTTTCGCGGTGTCGATCGCCGAGCTCACCATGTTCGCCATGCAGGCGCAGGAAGAAACTTCGCGCGGCATTGAGATCTACCTGGCGGTGACGGCCCTTTATGCAATCTCTGCCTTCGCGGTCAACCGGGTCATGGCCTTTGTTGAAAAGAAGGTCCAGATCCCCGGCTTCGTTGTAGCCGGCTCAACGGGCGGAGGGCACTGACATGCTTGGACTCGACATGAGCTTCCTGAACTGGGAAATGATTTCCCAGTTCGTCGTCAAGGGCTTTATTTTCAGCATCGAGCTGACCGTCATCGCCACCATAGGCGGCATTATTTTCGGCACCGTGCTTGCGCTGATGCGTCTGTCGGGCAAAAAATTCCTGACGGTTCCCGCGACCATCTACGTCAACGGCATGCGTTCCGTTCCGCTGGTCATGGTGATCCTGTGGTTCTTCCTGCTGGTACCTGCGTCGTTCTACACGACCTTCGGCGCCTGGGGGGCCAACTACCGCGCCGAGATTTCGGCCATCATCACCTTCGTGGCCTTCGAGGCCGCGTACTTCAGCGAAATCATGCGTGCGGGCATCCAGTCGATCTCGCGCGGGCAGGTCAATGCGGGTCGTGCCCTGGGCATGACCTATTCGCAGAACATGAAGCTGATCATCCTGCCGCAGGCTTTCCGCAACATGGTGCCCATCCTGCTGACCCAGACCATCATCCTGTTCCAGGATACTTCGCTGGTTTACGCCATCGGCGCCTACGACCTGCTCAAGGGCTTCAGCACCGCCGGCAAGATCTTCGGCCGTCCTGAAGAGGCCTACCTGCTGGCCGCCGTGGTTTATTTCGTGATTTGCTTTGGGCTGTCCTACATGGTCAAGCGCCTGAACAGCCGAATCGCCATCATTCGCTGAGATCGCTGTTTCTTAAAACACCCCCTATCTCTCAAAGAGCACACTGGAGAAGAAGATGATTGAGTTGAAAGAAGTTTCCAAATGGTACGGTGAAGTGCAGGTTCTCAATAACTGCACCACCAGCATCAAGAAGGGTGAAGTTGTTGTGGTCTGCGGCCCATCGGGCTCAGGCAAATCCACCCTCATCAAGACCATCAACGCGCTGGAGCCTTTCCAGAAGGGTCAGATCTTTGTCGACGGCAAGGCTGTGCATGACCCCAAGACCGACCTGCCCAAGCTGCGCAGCCGCGTCGGCATGGTGTTCCAGAATTTCGAGCTGTTCCCGCACCTGAGCGTGACCGAGAACCTGACGCTGGCGCAGGTCAAGGTACTGGGCCGCAAGCCCGACGAAGCCAAAAAGCACGGCCTCAAATACCTGGATCGCGTGGGCCTGATGGCGCACAAGGATAAATTCCCCGGCCAGCTCTCCGGCGGCCAGCAGCAGCGTGTGGCGATTGCCCGCGCGCTCAGCATGGACCCGATCGCCATGCTGTTTGACGAACCCACCTCCGCGCTGGACCCGGAAATGGTGGGCGAGGTGCTGGACTGCATGATGGGCCTGGCTGTCGAAGGCATGACCATGATGGTGGTGACCCACGAAATGGGCTTTGCCAAAAAAGTGGGCAGCCGCGTGATTTTCATGGATGTCGGCGGCAAGATTCTGGAAGACTGCTCGAAGGACGAGTTTTTCAGTCACCCGGAAAACCGCCAGGCGCGCACCAAGGATTTCCTCAACAAGATCCTGGCGCACTGAAAGCCATGCGCCCCGGAAAAAAAGCCCCGAACCCCGGGGCTTTTTTCATGGCGGCTCATGATGGTCGGGTGGTGTGACCAGTGCGACAATTCAGGCCATGACTTCAGCCACCCGCACACCCGCCTCCACCCTGACCATCACCCGGCCCGACGATTGGCACCTGCATGTGCGCGACGGCGAGGCCCTGCACACCGTGGTGCCGCACACGGCCGCACAGTTTGGCCGTGCCATCATCATGCCCAACCTGCGCCCGCCGGTGACCACGGCCGCCCAGGCGGCGGCGTATCGGGAACGCATCCAGGCCGCTGTGCCGGCCGGCGTGCAGTTCGAGCCATTGATGACGCTCTACCTCACCGACAACCTGCCACCCGATGAGATCAAGCGCGCGAAAGACGCCGGTGTTGTGGCGCTCAAGCTATACCCGGCCGGCGCCACCACCAACAGCGATGCCGGTGTGACCGACCTGCGCAAGACTTACAAGACACTCGAGGCCATGCAAAAGGAAGGGTTGCTGCTGCTGGTGCATGGCGAGGTGACGTCCTCCGACATCGACCTGTTCGACCGGGAAGCGGTATTCATTGACACCCAGTTGATTCCGCTGCGCCGCGATTTCCCTGAGCTCAAGATCGTGTTTGAGCACATCACCACCCGCGAAGCCGCCCATTACGTGCGCGATGCCGGCCAGTTCACGGGTGCGACCGTCACCGCGCACCACCTGCTCTACAACCGCAATGCCATTTTCACGGGCGGCATTCGCCCGCATTACTACTGCCTGCCGGTGCTCAAGCGCGAAACGCATCGTCTGGCATTGGTAGAAGCTGCCACCAGCGGCAACAACCGCTTTTTCCTGGGTACTGACAGCGCACCGCACCCTGCGCACCTCAAGGAGCACGCGACGGGCTGCGCAGGGTGCTACACCGCCCACGCCGCCATGGAGCTTTACGCCGAAGCCTTTGATGCGGCCGGCGCACTGGACAAGCTGGAGGCCTTTGCCAGCTTTAACGGTGCGGATTTTTACGGCCTGCCGCGCAATACCGGCCGCATCACGCTCAAGAAGGAAAGCTGGCACCCGCCCGAGAGCTTTGCCTTCGGCGAGGCCGAGCTCAAGCCTTTGCGCTCGGGTGAAAACCTGCCCTGGAAACTGCACACTTCAGAAAGCACCTGATGGACCACAAGCCGCGTGTTGCCCTGCTCATTGATGCCGACAACTCGCCGGCGTCCAAGATCGACCTGATCCTCAACGAGCTGTCGACCTTCGGCGAAACGAACATCCGCCGCGCCTACGGCAACTGGAAGAAGAATGAACTCAAGGGCTGGGAAGAGGTGTTGCACGAGCATGCCATCCGACCCATGCAGCAGTTCGACTACACCAAAGGCAAGAACGCCAGCGACATGGCCATGGTGATCGACGCGCTGGAGCTGCTCTATACCGACCGGCCCGACGCCTTTGGCATCGTCTCGTCGGACGCCGACTTCACGCCGCTGGTCATGCACCTGCGCGCCAAGGGCGCAGCGGTCTACGGCTTTGGCGCGCAGAAAACGCCGGAGCCTTTTGTCAATGCGTGTTCGAGATTCCTGTTCCTCGACAAGCTGCGCCCCATCGCCGTCAGTGATGCGGCGGGCGGTGCCCACGGAGACAGCCGTGACGATGGCGAGGCGGTTGCCGCCGCGCCCCTCAGGGCAACACCCGCCCAGCTCAAGCAGGACGCCAAGCTGGTCATGCTGCTGCGCAATGCCGTCCAGGCCGCAGCCGACGACGAGGGTTGGGCGCGCGTGGGTGCTGTGGGGACGCAAATCGCCAACCAGGCCTCGTTTGACCATCGCAACTACGGCTATGCCACGCTGACCAAGCTGCTGGTGGCCACCCAGCTGTTTGACATCGCCGACGAAGGCAAGTCGACCGTCGCAGTGCGCGACAGGCGACTGAACAAGTCGGCCCGGGCCTAGGGGGCCTGCAGGTGCGAGTCGCTGCAGCCCTGCAGCCAGCGCCGGCCATGCCGATGCCGGCATGGAACCAGCCCTGGCTGCAACCCTGGCAGGAGCCTGGCGAACGCGTCGCCCAGGCCATTGCGGCGGGCACTGCGCTGCATCAGGCCCTGAATGCCGGGCAGCGTGCCCCGGTGCGCTTTGTTCCCCAAAGTGCATTGCCCGCCGGCGAGGCTTACGAGAGCTTTATTTTCAGGACAGGTGAATGCCCCACGCGCGAAGGTGCCCATGATTTTTTCAATGGCCTGTGCTGGATGCAGTTCCCCGAAACCAAAAAAAGGCTCAATCAACTGCAGGCCGCCGAAATAGCGCAGGCCGGTGTGCAAAAGGTGCGCGGCCCGGTCCGTGACGCGCTGACCCTCTTTGACGAGAACGCTGCTTTCCTGTCGGCGCCGCAACCCTTGTGGGACGCGCTGGCGGCGCGGGACTGGCAGCAGCTCTTTGTGGGTTTGCGCCCACTCTGGCAGCAAGCCCGGCTGGTGCTGTTTGGCCATGCGCTGCTGGAGAAACTGATTTGTCCACGAAAACCGATCACAGCCCATGTGTACCGGGCGCAACCAGCTATCAATTCAATAGCAGATCTGGACTGCTGGATTGCTGCCGACCTGAGCGCGGACAAGCTGGCCGGCAAGCCGTTTCTTCCTTTGCCGGTGCTGGGGGTGCCCGGCTGGTGGCCCGGGAACGAGAACTTTTCCTTTTATGATGACTCCCTTGTATTCCGACCGCCACGGCTGCAAAACAACAGATAGAGATCAGCCGTCAATGTGCCCCACAGCTTGAACTGGGCTGGCAAGCCCTCATATCCTGCGCAAGGCGGGCTTTTTTCACCGACCCCACGGAGAACCCATGAAACGTATTTTTCTGTTTGTCCTGACCAACCTTGCTGTCGTGGTGGTGCTGGGCATTGTCGCCAGCCTGCTCGGCGTCAACCGCTTCCTCACGGCCAACGGGCTGAACCTGACTGCGCTGCTCGGCTTTGCACTGATCATGGGCTTCGGCGGCGCCTTTATCTCGCTGCTGATCAGCAAGCCCGTCGCCAAATGGAGCGCCGGCGTACGGGTGATTGAGTCGCCCCAAAATGCCGACGAGGCCTGGATCGTCGAAACTGTGCGCAAGCTGGCCGACAAGGCCCAGATCGGCATGCCCGAAGTCGGCATCTTTGACGGCGCACCCAATGCCTTTGCCACCGGCGCGTTCAAGAATTCGTCGCTTGTGGCCGTGTCCACCGGCCTGCTGCAAGGCATGACCAAGGAAGAAATCGAAGCCGTGCTGGGCCATGAGATTGCCCACGTGGCCAACGGCGACATGGTCACCATGACGCTGATCCAGGGCGTGATGAATACCTTTGTGGTTTTCCTCTCGCGTGTGATCGGCTACGCCGTCGACAGCTTTTTGCGGCGCGGCAGCGACAACAACTCCGGCCCCGGTATCGGCTACTACGTCAGCACCATCGTGCTGGACATCGTGCTCGGTTTTGCCGCCGCCATCGTCGTGGCCTGGTTCTCGCGCCAGCGCGAGTTTCGCGCCGACGCCGGCGCCGCGCAGCTGATGGGCCGCCGCCAGCCCATGATGAATGCGCTGGCCCGCCTGGGCGGCATGCAGCAGGGCGAATTGCCCAAAGCGGTGGAAGCCATGGGTATCACCGGCAGCATCGGCAAGCTGTTTGCCACGCACCCGCCGATTGAAGAGCGCATCGCAGCATTGCAGAACAGCCAGGCTTGAACCATCAAAGGGCGCCCCGCACAGGGCGCCCTTTTTTTCTTCCCATTTTCTTCACAGGAGTGCAGGCATGAAAAGCTGGATCAGGCAGAACCGCAGTTTTCTGGTGTTGCTGTTGTTGTTCGGGCTGTTCCGTACCGCAATCGCGGACTGGAACCCCATTCCCTCAGGTTCCATGCGGCCCAACCTGCTCGAAGGTGACGTGGTCTTCGTCAACCGGCTGGCCTACAACGTCAAGATTCCGCTGACCGATACCGTGCTGGCGCGCACCACCGATCCGCAGCGCGGCGACGTCGTCACTTTTTCCTCGCCGGTGGACGGCGTCCGCCTGATCAAGCGGCTGGTGGCTGTGCCGGGCGACGTCGTGGAAATGCGCGACAAGGTGCTCATCATCAACGGGCAGTCAGCCCGCTATGAGGCGCTGGACACGGTGCTGGAGCCGGCCGGGCCGGTTGGCGTACTGGTGGCCACGCACGTGAAAGAAGCCACTGCCCAGGAGCAACATGAAATCCAGTGGCTGGCCGGTGTGAAGGCCAAGGACAGCTGGGGGCCGATCACGATTCCCGCTGACCAGTACCTGATGCTGGGTGACAACCGCGACAACAGCGCAGATTCGCGCTACATAGGCCTGGTGCCGCGCAACCTGCTGATTGGGCGTGCGGAACGGATCCTGGTGTCGGCGGACATCCTCGAGAAGTGGCAGCCGCGCTTCGAGCGTTTTGGCCGCTCGCTCTACTGATCCATTGATCTGCTGATCGACTGAGGCTGCAGCGGGGAACCTCAGGCCTGGCGGCTTCGCTGTACCCGCTCTATGGTTTGTGCCACTTCCGCCGGGTCCAGGCCGTACATCTCGGCAAATTCCGCCGCCGTTTTCCCGCTGGCCTCAAAGGCACGCATCAGTGCTTCGCGTTTGGCAGTTTGCACGGCCATCTCTGCAAAAGCCTCGTCCAGCAAGGTGTTCGACACCTCATCCTGCGTGCGGGTGCGTTCTGCGTACTCTTCGCGGCTCAAGCCGGATGCTTCAATGGCCTCGATGAGGCGCATACGCACTTTGGGGCGCAGGTCTTCCTTTGAACGTGCCTGGCGCCGGCGGAACACCTCCATGATCGCGTGGTGCACATGCTCGGGTGCGACCGGCTCGACGGGCTCGCCTTGCAGGTTGTGGCGCGGGTGGCCGGCCGCCACGCATTCGAGGTAACGCGTGGAACGGGCATGCAGGCCCAGCGCCACTTTCAGTTCGTCGCGCTTGAATGCTTCGGGGTTTTCCGCCAGCAGGTCCTGGAAAGCGCCCAGCTTGAGCGGCAGGAACTGTGCGCCGAACATTTTTGGGTAGAGCTCGAACAGCTTTTCCAGCACGGGATGGACTTCGCGTGAGCGCTGCTGCGGATTAGCCGGGCGCTGCGGGGGGCGGGGGCGTTTGGCACGCGGGGAGGGTGTGGTGGTTTCGGTCATGTGTGTGGGTGAAAAAGATGGTATGGCGGGGTGTTCAGAAAGCTCAGCGGGGTCTGAACATGCGAAAGAGGTTGTCGGGTGTGACGGCGAAGTAATCGGCCGGGCCGCCGCCGCGAAGAATGGGCTCGGCAGCCGCCGTGTCGTAAATGCCGTCTTTGAGCAGATGCCTTGCAATGTACACGCCGACGACTTCGCCCAGCACCAGCCAGGTGGGAACCGGCACGCCGTCGGCGCCCTGCAACTGCAGGATTTGCGTCAGCCGGCATTCAAACGATACCGGGCTTTCCTGCACGCGCGGCACGGCAATGCGTTGCGAGGCCACGGGCGTGAGGCCCGCGAGTTCGAACTCGTTGACCTCGGGCGGCACCATCGCGCAGGAACGGTTCATGGCCTCGGCCAGCGGCCGCGTCGCCAGGTTCCAGCCGAACTCGCCGGTTTCGCGGATGTTGTGCAGGCTGTCCTTGGCGCCAATGCTGGCGAAGCCGATGATGGGAGGCGTGTAGTTGAAGGCGTTGAAAAAGCTGTAGGGTGCCAGGTTGAGCTGCCCCCTGGCGTCCTGCGACGAAATCCAGCCAATGGGGCGTGGCCCCACCATGGCGTTGAAGGGATCGTGCGGCAGGCCGTGGCCTTTCGAGGGCTCGTAGTAGTGAAAGTCCTGGCCCATCACGCGGCCATCCGCTGTTGTTCGGCGTCCTGCAGCACGCTGCGCGCCAGGGCTTCCGCAACCTTGATGCCATCCACGCCGGCCGACAAGATGCCGCCGGCGTAGCTGGCGCCTTCGCCGGCCGGGTAGAGGCCGCGCACGTTGACGCTTTGCAGGTCTTCTCCGCGGCTGATGCGGATCGGCGAGGAAGTGCGCGTTTCCACCCCGGTCAGCACCGCGTCATGGGTGTCAAAGCCCTTGATCTTTTTGCCGAACACGGGAAAGGCCTCGCGCATGGCCTCGATCGCATACGCAGGCAGGGCAGACGACAGGTCGCCGATGGTCACGCCCGGCTTGTAGGACGGAGTGATGCTGCCCAGCGCGGTCGAGGGGCGGCCCGCCACGAAGTCACCCACCAGCTGCGCCGGCGCCTGGTAATTGCTGCCGCCCAATACAAACGCGTGCGATTCGAGCTGGCGCTGCAGCGCGATGCCGGCCAGCGCGTCGCCCGCCTCGAAGCCGGGGTAGTCGCGCGGGTCTATGCCCACCACGATGCCGGCATTGGCATTGCGCTCATTGCGCGAATACTGGCTCATGCCGTTGGTCACCACGCGGCCGGGCTCGGAGGTGGCGGCCACCACCGTGCCGCCCGGGCACATGCAAAAACTGTAGACCGAGCGGCCGTTGCTGGCGTGGTGCACCAGCTTGTATTCGGCCGCGCCCAGCGACGGATGGCCGGCATGGCGGCCCCAGCGCGCGCGGTCGATGATGCCCTGCGGGTGCTCGACCCGAAAGCCGATGGAAAAGGGTTTTGCCTCGATGTACACACCGCGCGCATACAGCATGGCGAAGGTGTCGCGCGAGCTGTGGCCCAGCGCCATCACCACCTGGTCGGCACGCATCTCGTGGCTCTGGCCCGTGGCCTGGTCCAGTACCGTGAGGCCGCGCAGCTGTTTGCCTTGCGGGCCGTCCTCGATCAGCACGTCGGTCACGCGCTGCTCGAAGCGGATCTCGCCGCCCAGGGCGACGATCTGCGCGCGCATGTTTTCGACCACCTTCACCAGCTTGAAGGTGCCGATGTGCGGGTGCGCCTCGAACAGGATGTCGGCGGGCGCGCCGGCCTTCACGAACTCGTTCATCACCTTGCGGCCCAGGTGACGCGGGTCCTTGATCTGGCTGTAGAGCTTGCCGTCGGAAAAGGTGCCGGCGCCGCCTTCGCCGAACTGTACGTTCGATTCCGGGTTGAGCACGTTCTTGCGCCACAGGCCCCAGGTGTCCCGGGTGCGCTGGCGCACCGTCTTGCCGCGTTCCAGCACGATGGGCTTGAAGCCCATCTGCGCCAGCAGCAGGGCTGCGAACATACCGCAGGGGCCGAAGCCGACGACGACCGGTCGCAACGGCAGGGCGGCGGGCGCCTGGCCCACCGTGCGGTAGGCCATGTCCGGTGTGGGAAAGATGTGCGGGTTGCCGGAAAATTTCGCCAGCAGTGCGCCTTCCTGGGCCGCATCGGCGAGCGTGACGTCGACGATGTAGACCTTGAGCAGGTCTGCCTTGCGGGCATCAAAGCTGCGTTTGTGGATGTGGACGTTCTGCAGGGCGGCTGCGGCGACGCCCAGTGTCTGGGCCACCAGGGAGGGCAGGGCATCCTCCGCGTGGTCCAGCGGAAGTTTGAGTTCGGTCAGGCGAATCATGAGAGGGGCTCGTGTTGATCAAGCAACCTGCATTTTAAAGGACTGGCGGATAATGGGCCCCGTGAAGCACGCCAGACCGCCGCTGGTGCAATCTGGGAAACCAGGCACTGGAGGAACGTCCGGACTGCACAGGACAGCGTAGGAGGTAATACCTCTCCACCGTGAGGTGAGGATCAGAGCAACAGAGACGAGTCGGCCTTGGGGCAACCCCGGGCCGGGTGAAACGGGCAATCTCTACGCGCAGCAATACCAAGTAGGCCAACGTTGATGTGGTTCCGCAGAGTTGGCGGGTAGGTAGCATTGAGCCGTGGGGGCGACCCCCGGCCCAGATTAATGGCGGTCACGCCGGACTTTCTCCAAGGGGGTCCGGTGCACAGAATCCGGCTTATCGGCGGGCTTCACACTAATAAAAAAGCCCCGTTCAGCAATGAACGGGGCTTTGTCTTTGGGCCTTGCCGGCCCTGCCTGCAGCGTCTTATTTGGCGGGAGAGGCGGCGGCAGCCGGTGCCGGTGCGGTGGCGGCTGCAGCGGGCGCTTTACCGAAGTACTGGGCGAAAATCTTGTCGTAGGTGCCGTCGGCCTTGATGTCGGCCAGGCCCTTGTTCAGTTTTGCGAGCAGCTCGGCGTTGCCCTTTTTCACGGCCAGGCCGTATTGCTCGGGTGCAAAGCTGGCGTCGGCGATGGTCTTGAACTTCGAGCCGGTGTTGTTGTTGACGTAGTGCTCCACCACGCCGTTGTCGGCGACCACGGCGTCCACGCCGCCGGCTTCCAGCTCTTTCAGTGCCAGTGGCGTCGCTTCAAAGCGCTTGATGTTGGCGCTGTCCTTGCCCTGCAGCTTGGTGATGACTTCGTCACCCGTGGTGCCGTTCTGCACGCCGACCTTGAGTTTCTTGAGGTCGTTGAACTTGGCGATCTTCGAATCCTTCTTCACGGCGATCAGTTGCTGCGCGTCAAAGTAAGGCGACGAAAAATCCATGGTCTGCTTGCGCTCGGCCGTGATCGTGATGGCCGAGACCAGCAGGTCGCGGTCGCCCTGGTTCAGGGAGTTAAAGATGCCTTCCCATGGCGTATTCAGGAACTTGACTTCGATGCCGGCCTTCTGTGCCACGGCCTTGACGACTTCGATGTCGAAACCGACGATCTCGCCTTTGTCGTTCTGGGACTCAAAAGGTACATACGCGGCATCCGTGCCGACGACGTACACCTTGGCCGCAGGTGCGGGTGCCGAGGCGGCGGGAGCGGGTGTGCTGGCTGCGGGTGCCGGCGGCTCGGTCTTGCTGCAGGCGGCCAGAACGATACCGGCGACCAGGGTGCCGGCGGTTTGCAGGAAACGTCGCGTTGAGATGGAGTAGGAAGACATGAAGTCCCTCAAAAAAGGTTGAAATGATGGTGATGCCCGTCAAGCCATGCGGTCAGGCACGGCTTCCGGCATACGAACAAAAAGTATAAACCGCAGCCCCTGGGTCAAACAGCCCCTTTCAGTAGCCTTGGTGACTGTTCAAGGCCTTAACGCCGGTATATACCCTTACGTACGGTCCAAGGTTTAGCAACTTTCACGCCACAGTAGTGTGGGTACTCGGTGGCGGCTTGCAAATCAATAGCGATGCCTGGCGCGTGTGCAGAAATCGTTAATGGACAAGGCCCAGCTCACGCACGCGGTCCACGTGCGCCAGCAGCGAGCGTTTGGCCACCGGCCAGATACGCGGGTCCACGTCGTCGTAGGCGCCCGCGACCCAGTCGTCGATCGTGCCTTCCGGGTGGGCCTGCATCACGCGCATGATCTTGGCTTCGCGCTGCAGGCGATGCGCCTTGAGCCGGGCGATCGCATTCTTTGCGTCCGCCAGCACGTAGCCATGCGCCGGGGCGATGAAGCCGATTTGGTGTTCATCGCAGGCCGCGCTCAGCGCATCCAGGGAGTCCAGGTAGGCACTCATGTCACCGTCGGGCGGGTCAATGACCGTGGTGCTGCCGTTGAGGATGTGGTCGCCGCTGAACAGCAGGCCGTCTTCCACCAGCACCAGGCACACATGGTTGGCGGCATGGCCGGGTGTGTGCAGCACCTTCAGGGTATGGGTGATTTCGCCTTCCGGCCCTTTGCTGGTGAGCGCAAGCAGCTCCTGATTTGATAGCGATCGATCCGGCGAGAAGGCGCTGGCGGCGCGCGCGGTGGGTGCCGAGGGCAGGCCCAGAATCGGCGGCGCAACGCTGCACATGGCCTGCAGCGGTTTGGCGCCGGGTGAATGGTCGGGGTGCGAGTGGGTGCACACAATCATGCGGATGTCGCCGCCGGCCGCCCGCCAGAGGCGCTGCAGGTGCTCGTGATCAGCCGGGCCGGGGTCGATGGCGATGTAGCCGCTGCCAGGGTCGCCGACCAGGTAGCTGTTGGTGCCCGGCCCGGTCATCACGCCGGGGTTGGGCGCCGTCAGGCGCATCACGTTGTGGAGCAGCGCCACGGGCTGTGATGTCTGCCAGTCGAGTGCGTGCACGATCTGCCCGTCCGGGCAGGTCAGCGCCAGCTCACCATAGGGCGCTTCGTGTTCCATATAGCGCGCTTCCTTGCCGGCCAGCAGCCCGGCACGCGGGCAGGAGGTCCAGAGCGGGACTTCGGATGCGCAGGCCGCCAGCACCGAGGCCACGTCGGGATAGTGCTGCAGCCTTTCCAGTGTGCGTATGGTGGGAAAGATGATGAAGAATCCCCCTGCCGCGTGCCGCGCCAGCGCCTCGGCCGGCCGCACCCAGACCGGCTCAAACTGCTCTGCCTCGTCGGCCACCGGGCTTTGCCCTTCGGGCATGCGCGCAACGAGAAAAGGCACGTCAAAGCGGCGCGGCAGGTCGCGGTCGGTGACCCAGTGCGCCAGCACAAACACCTGGTCACCGGCCAGCGTCAAGCCGCGCTCCCGGCATTGCGCGGCAAAGGGCGCCTTGCGGTCCAGCGAAGCGATGTCGGCGGTCGTGGCATAACTGCCGTCGGCATGGCGCGCCAGCAGCACGCCGAGTTCCTCAAAACTTTCGCGAATGGCGGCGATGGCCTGGGTCAGGTGCAGGTCGCTTTGCGTGGCCCGCCGCGTGGACTGTGCATGCGCCAGGGCATCGGCCGGGTCGATGCCGCCGCCGGGGAAAACATAGGCCCCCGGGGCGAAGCTGGCGGTCATGGAGCGCCGTGTCATCAGGACTTCGACGCCGTGCGGGGTGTCGCGCAGCAACAGCACGGTGGCCGCCGGGCGTACAGGCGCGGGTTCGCGCGAAGGATGGAGCAGTTGGGAAGGACGTGGCATCCGCAAATTATGGCTTCGGGGCTGCGCGGGCGTTGCCGGCGGGATTTGGAGGGTTTTCTGCTGTGCAATGCCCAGGGCAAACCAAGCGTATTGCCCCGAATTCCTTCAAAACAACGGCCGGTGGGCGCGAAATGGCCGATTCACCTCTTTAAGCGCCGCCTTCGCACCGCAGATAATTCCCCCATGCGAATCCGATTCACCAAAATGCAGGGCGCGGGCAATGACTTTGTCATGCTCGACGAAACCCGCGCCCCGCTGGGCCTTTCCACCGCGCAATACCGCTTCCTGGCCGATCGTCACTTCGGCGTGGGCGCCGACCAGATTCTCTCGGTGCGGCCGCCGCCTGCGGATGCGGGGGAGGGCATCGACTTTGAGTACGTGATCCACAACGCCGACGGCGGCGAGGTTGAGCAGTGCGGCAACGGTGCGCGCTGCTTTGTGCGTTTTGTGCGCGAGCAGGGGCTGACGACAAAGGACGTCGTGAGGGTCAAGACCCTGAGCGGCATCATCGAGCCACGCATGCAGGCTGACGGGCGTGTGACGGTCGACATGGGCGCGCCGGTGTTTGACCCGGTGCGCATTCCCTTCGACGCTTCCGGACTCGCGCCTGTGACCCAGGGTTCATGGCAAAAATGGCCACTGGCGCTTGATGGACGGGCGCAAGCAGCTCCTCTTTTGATAGCGGCCTTGTCGATGGGTAACCCACACGCGGTGCAACTGGTGGATGACGTGGACGCTGCGCCGGTGCTGCAAACCGGTCCGCTGATTGAAAACCACGTGCGTTTTCCGCGCCGTGTGAACGCCGGCTTCATGCAGGTGGTTTCGCGTAGCCAGATCCGACTGCGGGTCTTTGAGCGCGGCGCGGGCGAGACGCTGGCCTGCGGCACGGGCGCCTGCGCGGCGGTGGTGGCGGGCATACGCTGGGGCCTGCTGGACACGCGGGTCGACGTGATGACGCGGGGCGGCCAGCTCACCATCGAATGGCCGGGGCGGCTCGATGCGCCTGTCATGATGACCGGGCCGGCTACGACGGTATTCGAGTCCGAGATTAATATCCCCGACGGGATCTGAAGACTGCCTTTCGACGAAAGCGGATGTAACGCGGGCACCCTGCGCCTTTGCGCCCGCCACAAAACTGAGGACAATGCCCGGATGAATCCAACTGAACACCCCATCACCGAAGACGACATCGCCAACTTCCTGGCCAACACGCCCGACTTCTTCGAGCGCCACGCCGAACTGCTGGCTTCGGTGCAACTGTCCAGCGGACACGGCAACCGTGCCGTCAGCCTGCAGGAGCGCCAGGCCTTGATGCTGCGCGAGAAGATCAAGGGGCTCGAAACCCGGATGGTCGACATGATCCGTCACGGGCAGGACAACGTGGCCATTGCCGACAAGATGCAGCGCTGGACACGCAAGCTGCTGCAGGCGACGCAGGCGCGCGACCTGCCGGGCGCCATCGTCGAGGGCATCACCGGCGAATTCCTGATCCCGCAGGCCGCCATCAAGGTCTGGGACGTGAACGGGATTTTTTCGGATGAAAGCTTTGCGACCGATGTGAGCGAGGACGCCAAAACTTTTGCATCGTCATTGAGCGCACCCTACTGCGGCGTCAATTCGGGCTTCGAAGCGGTTAACTGGCTGCCCGAGCCCGCGGTGGCGCTGTCGATCGCGCTGATACCGCTGCGCGCCGCAGCGGGGGCGGAAGTCTCGGGCCTGCTCGTGCTGGCCTCGCCCGACCCGGAACGCTTTCACAGCGGCATGGGCACGGATTTTCTGGAGCGTCTGGGTGAACTGGCCGGCGCGGCGCTGACCCGGCTGCGGCCCCAGCCGGTTGCTGCCGAATAGGCACCGGGGCCATGCACCACGGCCATGATGCAAACGCCGCCTTCAGCCTCTGAATCCGGCGGCGGGCAGCCAGTGTTGCCGCCTTCCGATCCGCTGGTCGAGCGTTACCTGGAGCATGTGCGCGTGGAAAAGCGCCTGGCCCAGCGCACCGTGGAGCTCTACGCGCTCGACCTGCAGAAGCTTGAAGCCAATGCGCACCAGGCCAGGGTGGCGCTGGTGGCGGTACAAAACGTTCACATGCGGCGCTGGGTGGCGCAAATGCATGGTGCGGGGCGCAGCGGCCGGGGCATTGCACTGATCCTCTCAGGCTGGCGCGGCTTTTACACCTGGCTGGGCCGCGAAGGCCTGATCAGCGGCAACCCCGTGCAGGACGTGCGGGCGCCCAAAGCCGCCAAGCCCCTGCCCAAGGCATTGAGCGTAGACGAAGCCGTGCAGCTCGCGGGCTACCAGGCCGACGCTTCGGATGGTGACCCGCTGCTGGAACTGCGCGACCAATGCATCACCGAGCTGCTGTACGGCTGCGGGCTGCGTATCGGCGAGCTGGTGGGCCTGGATGTGAAGGCCAGTGCGCAGGCGCGCGGCTGGATCGACACGGATGCGGCCGAAGCTTATGTGCTGGGCAAGGGTTCCAAAAGGCGCAGCGTGCCGGTCGGCCGGGCTGCGCTGCAATCACTGCAGCAGTGGCTTGCCGCGCGGGCCGGCTGGGCGCGTGAAGACCATGCGCTTTTTATCAACCAGCGCGGCACCCGCCTGACGCCGCAGCACATCCGGGTGCGGCTGAAGCAGCGCTCGCTGAAAGCGGGGCTGGCCACGCCGGTGCATCCCCACATGCTGCGCCACTCCTTTGCCAGCCATGTGCTGCAGTCGAGCGGTGATTTGCGGGCGGTTCAGGAGCTGCTGGGCCATGCCAACATCACGACCACGCAGGTCTATACCCGGCTGGATTTCCAGCACCTGGCCAAGGTGTATGACGCGGCGCACCCGCGGGCCCTGTCGAAAGCCGGAAAGGCCGGCGCGGGCGCGCCGGCATCGCCAGGAAGCCTGGCGAAGGCGGACAAAGACGCTAAAGACAAAGCCTGAGCCTGGCACCAGCACTGGTGCCGGGCGGCGCTCAGGCTGGACTGGGGCGGTCGCGCCTTGCCGGCCGTATCGGCGGCACTTCCCCGAGCATGAACACCGCCCGCTTGCTGTCAGCCGGGGCGGCGGCCAGGCGCTCTTCAAGTTGGGTCAGCAGGCCCTGGGCGTTGGAGCCCTGGTAGGGCACCAGGGCGTACGCGACATGCACCTGTGCGACGCAGTCCACATGCAGGCCTTTGTAGGGCATGAGGCAGCGCGCCACGATGCGCGGCCCGAGCGTGCCGGCGTCCTCGGCGCTGAAGGGGCCTTCGACCAGCATGCCGAAGCGCCGTTCCGACAGCCGTGCGGCGCTGTCGATTTCACGTGCGGTGGACAGGAGGCGCTCGGCCACGTGCAGCGGCAATTCCTCGGCGGCCTTGCGTCCGAAGTCGCGCTGGATCTGCTCGGAGTTGACCAGGTCGATGATCATCACCGCGCTTTGGTGGCGCAGCCGTTCGGAACGCGCAATCATGCGGATCAGGCGCTCGGCAAACACGTGGCCGTTGATCAGGCCCGTGGCCGGGTCCACCCGGTCCAGGCCCTGGATCCGGCGGATGTTCTCGCGCCGGTGCTGGCTGCGCAGCATCAATACCAGCATGACGATGGGCAGATGCAGCGCCACGCCCAGCTGCATGCCGTGCTGCGTGAAGAAGCCGATGGGCACCAGCTCGGCATTGCGGGCCATGGTCCATCCGGCGGCGGCCAGCACCGGCACATAGGCCAGCATCAGCCAGGGCGCAAACCGGTCGCCGCGGCGCCAGGCCCAGCCCATGACCAGCATGCTGCTGAATTCCAGCAGTGACACGATGGGAATGAACAGGCCCATGCGCGATGCAGATGGCACCAGCGCCAGCACCACAGCCGCCAGCACGCCCAGCGCGGCCTGGCCCGCCATCAGCCAGTGCAGGCGCAATGAGCGTTCGGGCAGGGCCACCACCGCGGAAATGAACAACAACGTGGCCGACACCGCCAGCATGGGCAGCACGGATGTCGAAATGTCGTTCCACCCCGGCCACGCCGGCCACAGGTGCAGCCCCGCGATGCCGGTGACGGTCGCCTGCGTCAGGCCCATCAGGGTCACGCAGAGGGCGTAGTAACCGTACGCGGTGTCGCGCAGTGAAATAGCGCCCAGCGCCGAGATCAGCGCCGCCAGCCCCGTCAGCCCGAAGAAGATACCCAGGATCAGGGAAACACGCTGTTCTGAGTGGCTCAGGCGCCCCTCACTGATGAACTGCAGGGGCGCGCTGAAAGCGTGGCCGTTCTCCAGGCGCAAAAGGTAATGGGTGGGTACCTCGGCCGACAGCGCGATGGGCAGCAGGGGATGGCGGTGCGGCACTGGCCACTTGTCTACCGCCACCAGGTCGCCGGCGCGCTGCTCGTTCCACCGGCCGACACCGTCCAGGGTATACAGCGAAGCCCGGTCAATGGACGGGTAGGGAACCTCAAGGTACCAGCGCTCTGCGTCCGGCGCCGGAGGCACGTTAAAGCGCACCCACATGGTCTGGCCGCTGGTCACCGGGTAGATCGCGTTGCCGTGTGTCGGCTTCCAGGGGAGGTCGGGGTTGGCGGCAACCTGCTCGGGGGTGAACTGGCCGGTTGTGTCTATCCAGTAGTCGCCCCAGTCCTGCAGTGCGACAGGTTCTGTCTGGGTGTCCAGGTCCAGTATGGTGCGTGATCGTGCATCCAGGCTGGTCAGCGCCAGCAACGAGCCCATGAACAGGCTGATAACCAGCCCCAGCAACAGGGTGCGGACGGGTGCGGGCGTGCGCATGGCCGGGCTTGCCAGCGGCCCGTGTTTCTTCCATCGCCGCGAAAATGAGGTCAAAAACATTAACCTGCGATTGTCGCAAAACTTTCACGAAAATTACACCGAGCTGTCAAACCGCTGTCAGCCAGCTCATTTAGCTCATTTGTCAGGGTGGACGCTCCGTGCTCAGGAGGGGTGATGCCACCAGCCGCGACAATAGCGGCATGAAAATAATTCGACTGCGGGACGGCAAGGAGCGCTCATTGCTGCGGCGCCATCCCTGGATTTTTGACGGCGCCATCGCCAAAGGGGGCGGTGACGCAGGCGAGACCGTGCGGGTGGAAAGCCACTCCGGCGAATTTTTGGGCTGGGCAGCGTTCAGCCCGGCCTCCAGGATCCGGGCCCGGGTCTGGAGCTTTGACGAAGCCCAACGCATCGACGCGGCCTTCTTTTCAGCGCGCATCGCCCAGGCCCTGAAAGCACGGGAGCTGTTTGACATCCAGAGCGACGGGCGGCGGCTCATTCACGGTGAATCCGACGGCCTGCCGGGCCTGGTGGTGGACCGTTATGCAGACACGCTGGTGGCGCAGTTTTCCAGCTGTGGCGCAGAAAAATGGAAAAGCGTGATTGTCGAAGCCCTGCTGGCCCAAACCGGCCTCACGCGCCTGTACGAACGCTCCGACGCCAGTTCACGTGCCCTGGAAGGCCTGCCAGAAGTGACCGGCTGGCTGGCCGGCTCGGGCGAAACCGGCATCACCATCATCGAACACGGCTGGAAGCTCAGCCTGGACGTGGCCGAAGGCCATAAAACCGGCTTTTACCTGGACCAGCGCGACAGCCGGCAGAAATTTGCCGCCTACACGCGCCGCCTGCAGTTCGGCCAGGTGCTCAACTGTTATTGCTATACCGGCGGCTTCACCGTGGCCGCGCTGGCTGGCGGCGCCGGGCACGTCACGTCCATCGATTCGTCCGGCCCGGCGATCGAGCGGGCCCGGGCCAATGTGGCACTGAACGGCTTTGACGCCAGCCGCACTACCTTGCTGGATGCCGACGTCAACGCCTCGCTGCGCCAGTACCAGAAGGAAGGCCGGATGTTCGACGCCATCGTGCTGGACCCGCCCAAATTCGCGCCCACGGTGACGCATGCCGAGCGTGCCGCCCGTGCCTACAAGGACATCAACCGGCTGGCGTTGTCGATTCTGGCGCCCGGCGGTGTGCTGTTTACCTACTCGTGTTCGGGCGGGGTCAGCGCCGACCTGTTCCACAAGATCGTAGCCTCGGCCGGCATCGATGCGGGGGTGGACGCTTTCATCTCCGAGCGCATGGGCGGCGCACCCGACCATCCCATGACGGTAGCCTTCCCGGAAGGCGAATACCTGAAGGGCCTGGTGCTGGTGAAACGGGTGGGCGGCTGATTTTTATATAAATAGTGGTTCCAGGCCAATAAGGACGAGCGCGAGCAGCTATTAAAAATATAGCAGATGCGAGGCCAAAATTACCAGCCTGCACTGGCTTTTGAGGCCCTGCGCTTGACACGACCTGTAAAGTAACTGCTGGCCAAGGTGGTATTCAGTCCGGCGGCGCGGCGGGCTTGAACCCGCCGCTAAACTCCCCCACCTGTGTGGCTGCGACCTGCTTCGCCCTTCGCGCTACCCCTGCAATTCCTGTTTTTAGGTAACACCATGAGCTTGATCCCCGTCACCATCCTCACCGGCTTCCTGGGCTCCGGCAAAACCACGCTGCTCAAGCGTGTGCTGACCGAGGCGCACGGCCAGAAAATCGCTGTTATCGAGAACGAGTTCGGTGAAGAAAACATCGACAACGAAATCCTGGTCAATGACACCGAAGAAAACATCATCCAGATGAACAACGGCTGCATCTGCTGCTCGATCCGCGAGGACCTGCGCGAAACACTGCAGTTGCTGGCCGCCAAAAAACGCAAAGGCCTGCTCGACTTTGAGCGCGTGGTCATTGAAACCACCGGGCTGGCCGACCCGGGACCGGTGGCGCAGACGTTTTTCATGGACGAAGAAATTGCCGAGCAGTATCTGCTCGATTCGATCCTGACCCTGGTTGACGCCAAACATGCCGCGACCCAGCTCAACGACCGCCAGGAGGCGCGCCGCCAGGTCGGGTTTGCCGACCAGATATTCATCAGCAAAACGGACCTGGTGGCCAAGGACGAAGTTGACGCGCTGATGCACCGCCTGAAGCACATGAACCCGCGCGCGCCCCAGAAAGCGGTGCATTTCGGGGAAGTCGCCATCAAGGACGTGTTTGACCTGCGCGGCTTCAACCTCAATGCCAAGCTGGACATCGACCCCGACTTCCTCAAGGAAGACGACCATGCCGGGCATGACCACGATCATGACCATGAGCACGGGGAGCACTGTGATCACCCTTCACATGCGCACGACGCCAAGGACGGGCATGAGGGCCATGGCCACCATCACCACCACGACGATGACGTCAAGAGCTTTGTGTTCCGGTCGGACAAGGCTTTCAGCCCCGCCAAGCTGGAGGATTTTCTGGGTGCGGTCGTCAATATTTACGGCCCGCGCATGTTGCGCTACAAGGGCGTGCTGAATATGGAAGGCACCGACCGTAAGGTGATTTTCCAGGGGGTGCACCAGCTCATGGGCAGCGACCTGGGGCCCGCCTGGGCCGAGGGTGAGAAGAAAAACAGCAAGATGGTCTTCATCGGCATCGATTTGCCCAAAGATATTTTTCTGCAGGGCCTGGAGCAATGCCTGGTTTGAGGTAGGCTGTCCGCCTGTGGCCTGTAAAAGGCGGAGGGCTTCATGTTTGTCTCGATTCTCCAACGATTTGTTCCAAGGGTGCTACGGCAGGCTGCGCAGCCGCTACAATCGCGCGCCGACCAAAATACCCGGAAAATCGATTCGGGAGGCCAGCCAGGCACAAAATCGGCTACAAAGCGGATTGAAACCCACCCAAGTGTGGTTTTCGAGGCTGGCAGGCGGCAGACAAACCAGGAAATCTGGCAACAGGTAGGGTTGAACTGCGCTGCAGCGGTTTGGCCAGGAAGCCGCCGCGGGGGGCCATGGGCCATTCCGGGGCTGCTTCCCAGAGGAGACACATTGTGAAAGCCCAAGCAAAAAAGACCAAGACACCTGCCAAACCGGCCGTCAAACCTGCATCGAAAGCCAAGCCGGCGCCAAAACCCGCCGCCAAAGCTGTGAAGAAAGCGGCCAAACCTGTTGCCAAAGCCAAGCCGGCACCCAAACCCGTTGCCAAAAAAGCCGCCAAGCCGGCTGTCAAGGCTGCTTCCACGAAAAAGCCTGCTACCGCAGCTGTCAAGAAAACCGCTGCCAAGCCCTTGCCCAAAGCAAAGGCCGTCGCCAAACCCGTCAAGCCCGTGCTCAAATCTCCCCCAAAACCTGCGGCAAAGCCTGTTGCAAAGTCAGCTGCCAAGCCCGTTGCAAAACCGGCCGTAAAACCTGCAAGCAGCGCCAAACCGGCCCCCGCCGCCGTGGTGGTACCCGCCCCGGCACCGGTCAGGGCCGGGCTGATGGCCCCGCCTCCACTGAAACCCGGCAGGCGCAGCTCCGCCCGCGTAGCCACCCAGTCACCCCCTCCCGCACCCATGGTGCCAACCCATGCGCCTGACGCAGCCAAAGCCAGTTACTCCACAATGACCGAACGCGTGATTGCGCCGCCACCCCAGGCGGCGGCCAAAAAAGACCCCAAGCTCGCCAACAACTGGAAGACCAAATCCGCCGAGCAGCTGACCGACGACGAAGTCAAGGCGATGCCGGACTCCGAGTACATGAACGAAAAGCAGCTGGCTTTCTTTCGCCACAAGCTGTCGGTGCTCAAGCAGGACATCCACAACAGCGCCGGTGAAACCACCGAGCATCTGCGGGAAGACACTGTTGTGGTGCCTGACCCGGCGGACCGCGCTACGATTGAGGAAGAACACGCCCTTGAATTGCGCACCCGTGACCGGGAACGCAAGCTGCTCAAGAAGATCGAACAGTCGATTGCCCGCATCGACTCCGGCGACTACGGTTATTGCGATGAAACCGGCGAACCCATCGGCGTAGGCCGGCTGATCGCCCGTCCCACGGCCAATTTGTCCCTGGAAGCGCAGCAACGCCGGGAACTCAAACAGAAGATGTTTGGCGATTGACCCCAGATTACCGGTTGAAGTTTATTTAATCGTCCTGCCATGTCCAAAGAAGATACCGCTTCAGGCTTGCTCTCCAAGATGGTGAAGTTCGTCCGGAATCCGGCCACGAACTGGTCGGATCTGGACGGCGCGCAAACAGACCGCGACGAAGCCATGAGCAAGCAATTGCTCAAGGAAATGATTGAGCGCAAGCGGCAAAACGACTTCGTGCGCAAGCGCGAATTCGACATGCTGCGCAAGATGCGCAAGCGTGAAGCCATGGTAGGTGTGGGCCAGGACCCAGGCGGCCGGCCTTCGTTCTTCCAGAGCAGCATGCCGTCCAAGCCCGACGACAGGGCCACCACGCTCAAGAAGATCGATGAGATCGAAGCGCAGATGTCCATGCAGTGGTGGAAAACCAAGAATGGCGGCATGCCGGACAATTCGGTGCACGCGCCCTTGCATAGCCCATCGACGCAGGCGCCCCCCATGCTGGACAATGCATTGCCCACCGCATACAGGGCCACGGCGCCGGCAGGTTTGCAGCAGCTGAACGCAGCCAGGTTGGCCGCCGAGCAGCAGGCGGCCCGGGAAGCCGCTCACGAGCCCTCCCAGACCCAGCCCGATTCCCTGTCTGTTGCGCTGGCTGCAGCCCGGTCTACGCCGTCTCCCCAACCTCCTGCCAAACCTCCTGCCATTGGTGGCCTGGCGGGTATCGGCGGCAGTTACGACAGCGGCGGCGGTTCATCCGGCTTTTCCCCTTCCAAGCTCACTGCGGTGGACGTGGAGGAAGTGGTTGCCCATGACGCAGAGCTGGAGGAGGCCGCTATCCGGTTTGCCAATGGCGACGATGCGGGTGCCGAAGCCGGCCTGCTGGAGATTCTTGCCCCCGGTGCCGTACGCGCGGGCCACCCGGATACCTGGCTGACCTTGTTTGACCTGTACCGGGCCACGGCCCAGCAGGATAAGTTTGAAACGGCAGCCATCCAGTTTGTCGAGCGGTTTGACCGTTCGGCACCGCAGTGGTTCTCCATGCCTGACATGGTGAAAATGCTCAGTGTTCCGGCGGCGGGCAAGGCTGCCACCAATCCGAATGGTCCCGCTGTTGATTGGGTCTGTCCCTCTGTGCTGGGTATACAGACCGTGGCAGCCCTCAAGGCGGCCACCGCCAAGGCACCCATGCCATGGCGCCTGAACTGGAACAACCTCAAAACTATCGAGCCTGATGCTGTCGAGCCTTTGTACAAGGTCTTCAGCGGGTGGGCGACCCAGCCCGTTCAGCTGCGTTTCATGGGTGATACGCAGTTGCAGAAGGTGCTGCAGAACGCCACCCCTTCAGGCAGCCGCGATACCGCCCAGCAATGGTGGCTTTTGCGCATGGAGGCGCTGCGTGTAACGCATCGCCCCGACGACTTCGAATTGGCCGCACTCGACTTTTGCGTCACCTACGAGGTCTCCCCGCCAGCCTGGGACAGTGCACGTTGCGAATACAAGCCGATCGATGCGCAGGGCGGCGTCACGGATGGGCAGGCCATCATTGGCGACGTGTACCGTGATTCCGTGTCCTCCAGTCTGAGCGCCATTGATGGGGACACCCAAATGGATGCACCGAGTTCACAGATGAGCAATGTGCTGTCGGTCGAACTGTCAGGCCAGATCCAGGGTGATGCGATAGCGGTGCTGGACAAACTGGAAGTCAAGCTGATGGGTGCAGACATGATGCTGATCTCCTGTGCCAAGCTCATTCGCGTGGATTTTTCGGCTGCGGGAACGCTGCTGAACTGGGTGTCAGCCCGCGAAGAAGAAAACCGGTCAGTGCAGTTCACGGAAGTCAACCGCCTCGTTGCAGCGTTCTTCAATGTGATCGGCATCACTGAGCATGCAAGGGTCACAGTCCGCATCGACTAGCCTTTTCGGCCTTTCTACTGGCCGATTTGGGTAGTGTTGTCATGCCATTTGGCGTCTATGCCGGGATTGGCCCGTCAAGCCTTCCGGCGTCCTGTGCTTTCTGCACCGTATCCTTCAAAAAACACGCCATTTCTGCGGTCACGCCCACTCTTGTTATGTGGCGGCCGTTACCTGCTATATTTTTTATAGCTACACCATGCTTGCACTGTGCAACAACAGGTCGCTGAGCGTTCGAATGGATGGAAATAGTCCCTCTTTTTTCCGTTTTGGCTGGCGCCCAGTTGCTGGTGCTTAAAGCAATACTTTCAGTGCGCCGCCTAAGTGCTTAATTTAGAACGATTTTTAATATAGACGCCGGATCCGAAGATACTCCTAAGTCCTTGATTTCATTGAAAAAATTTGTTTCAAATCCCTTGTTTGCAAATGGTTTCCTGCTAAAGTGGGGAAAAGTGCAATTTAGTGGTGAAAAGTGTTTTTCAAGGGTTTGTAGCAGTGTTTCAAGGTGCTTCATCGTTAGTTCTCGATACCAAGGGTAGGCTCTCCGTGCCTACCAGGCATCGTGACGTGCTGAGCGCCACAGCTTCCGGCCAACTCACCATCACCAAGCACCCGCACGGTTGCCTCATGATTTTTCCCCGCAACGAGTGGGAAAAATTCCGCGACCGTATCGCTTCGTTGCCGATGCAGGCGCAGTGGTGGAAGCGCATCTTCCTCGGCAACGCAATGGACGTCGACATGGACGCTACCGGCCGTGTGCTGGTGTCGCCCGAATTGCGCGCGGCTGCCGGCATCAGCAAAGACACGGTGCTACTGGGCATGGGTGGCTATTTTGAGCTTTGGGACGCCGCCACCTACGCAGCTCAGGAGGCCGAGCAAATGAAGGGCGAGATGCCCGATGTCTTCAGAGACTTCTCGTTCTGAAAGAAGACGGTGAACGGCACATGGACACACCGCACCGTCTTGTTGAACGAAGCCATAGCGGCGCTTCTTGTCAACCCGGACGGCCACTACGTCGACGCGACCTTCGGGCGCGGCGGGCATTCGCGGTTGTTGCTGTCGCAGCTCTCACCCCAAGGACGGCTTACTGCCTTCGACAAGGATCTCGACGCCATTGCCGAGGCGCGCACCATCACCGACCCGCGGTTTTCCATCCGTCACGAGGGTTTCATGCATCTGGGTCTGTTGCCCGTCGCCAGTGCGGCCGGCGTACTGATGGATCTGGGTGTGAGCTCACCGCAGATCGACAACCCGGTGCGCGGTTTTTCTTTTCGGCAAGAGGGGCCTTTGGACATGCGCATGGACACCACGCGTGGCCAGAGCGTGGCCGAGTGGCTGGTGGATGCATCCATAGAAACCATGGCGGAGGTGATTCGTGAATATGGCGAAGAACGGTTTGCTCAACAGATTGCAAAGGCGATTGATCGTCGCCGACAGGAACGGGGCCCTCTTCGAACCACCGCTGAGCTGGCCGAAGTCGTGGCTGGCGCGGTCAAAACCCGCGAGCCGGGCAAGGACCCTGCAACGCGCACATTTCAGGCTCTTCGGATTTTCATCAACGCCGAGCTTGAAGAGCTGCAACAGGCGCTAGCTGCGTCGCTGAAAGTTCTCCAACCGGGAGGCCGTCTGGTGGTGATCAGTTTTCATTCGCTCGAAGACCGTATCGTCAAGCAGTTCATCGCCGCACATTCGCGCGAGGTGTTCGACCGTCGCGCGCCTTTCGCCGAACCCAAGGCCATGCAGCTCAAGGCGCTTGGCCGCACCAAGCCCAGCGCGGAAGAGGTCGAAGGCAATCCGCGCTCGCGCAGCGCCGTAATGCGCGTCGCCGAACGCACGGGGGTGGCGGCATGAACCCCGTAGTACGCGAAGCGACAAACGTGGGGGACCTACAAAGGGCGACAGGCATTTCATGCCAGCCGGGGCCGCGGAACCGGCTCTGCCGGGCCGCAGGCGCAGCGGCCCCCTCGGGGGGCAGCGCAGTACGCGAAGCGACAAGCGTGGGGGTCATATCATGGCCAGGCTGAACCTCGTGTTGCTTCTCGCCGTGTTGGCCAGCGCGCTTTACCTCGTGCGCACCCAGTACGAGTCGCGACGCCTCTATGTCGAGCTGGAAAAAGCGACGGCCGAAGCCCGCAAAATCGAAATGGACAACGAGCGTTTGCAGGTGGAAAAGCGCGCCCAGGCTACGCCGCTGAAGGTCGAGAAGCTTGCGAAGGACAAGCTGCAGATGCGCACGGTGACACCTGCCATCACGCAATATGTGAGCTACAAGGACGCTCCGGTAACGGCGGCTTCGGCGCCGGAAGGGCCCAGGCCATGAGCCGCAGCGTGCTTTATTCGTCCAGCCCCCTGCTGGCCAGCAAGACTCCGGTCTGGCGCAGCAAATTCATCGTGGCCGGTATCGCGTTGGCTTTTGCCGGGCTAGCGGGCCGTGCGGCCTATATCCAGATTTTTGGCAATGAATTTTTCCAGCGCCAGGGTGAGGTGCGCTTTGCCCGCACACTGGAGTTGCCCGCCAACCGCGGCCGCATCCTGGACCGCAATGGGTTGATCCTCGCATCCAGCGTACCGGCATCCAGCATCTGGGCCATTCCCGAAGACGTCGAAGCCAGCAAGTCGCAACTGGCCGAGCTGGCCGTGCTGCTGGAAATGCCGCTGGTCGAACTCAACAGGAAACTGGGCGAAGAGGACAAGACCTTTGTCTGGCTCAAGCGTCAGGTCGACGAGCCGGTGGCAAAAAAAATCCACGCCATGGGCATCAAGGGCATCTACCAGCGCAAGGAGTACAAGCGTCAATATCCCGAGGGCGAAACCGTGGCCCACGTGGTGGGCTTCACCAACGTTGAGGATCGCGGCCAGGAGGGCATTGAGCTGGCCTTCAACAAGGACCTGGCCGGCAAGGCCGGTTCACGCCGCGTGATCAAGGACCGCCTGGGTCGTGTCGTCGAGGATGTCGGCGAACAGATGCCGCCCGTCGAAGGCAAGGACATCCAGCTGAGCATAGACAGCAAGGTGCAGTTCTTCGCCTACCAGAAGCTGCGCGACGCGGTCATTGCGCGCAAAGCCCGGGCCGGCAGCGTCGTGGTGCTGGACTCCACCACCGGTGAGGTATTGGCACTGGCGAACTATCCCAGCTACGTGCCCGACAGGCGGAAAAATCTGACCGGCGAGCAGTTGCGTAATCGAGCCCTCACCGATACCTTCGAGCCGGGTTCCACGATGAAGCCGATCACGGTGGCCATGGCGCTGGAGGCCGGTCGCATCAAGCCGCAAACCGTCATCGAAACCGGACCCGGCCGTTACAGCATCGGCGGCTTCACCATCAGTGACACCCACAACTACGGCACGTTGACAGTGGAAGGCGTCATCCAGAAATCCAGTAACGTCGGCGCGCTGAAGATCGCACAAAAGATGAGTCCGCAGGAAATGTGGGAGACCTACATGGCACTGGGTTATGGGCAAAAGCCGCAGATCCAGTTCCCAGGCGCGGTCACCGGACGTGTGCGACCCTGGAAGACATGGCGCCCTGTCGAGCAGGCGACCATGGCTTATGGCTACGGGCTGTCGGCCTCGCTGTTCCAGATGGCGCACTCCTACACTGCGTTCGCGCATGACGGTCAGATCATTCCCGTCACCATGCTCAGGAGCAGTGAGCCCGCGGTAGGCGTACAGGTCTTTTCGGCAGCGAACGCGCACGCCGTCCGCCGGATGCTGCAAATGGCCGCCGCGCCCGGTGGTACTGGCCCGTTGGCGCAAACGGTGGGTTATTCGGTAGGTGGCAAATCGGGAACGGCGCACAAGCAGGTTGGAAAAGGTTACGCCACCAACAAGTACCGAGCCTGGTTCACCGGCATGGCGCCCATTGAAGCACCGCGCATCGTCGTCGGTGTGATGATCGACGAGCCAAGCGATGGCAACTACTTCGGCGGCGTGGCCGCCGCGCCTGTGTTCAGCGAGGTGGTGCAACAGACCCTGCGCATGATGGGCGTGCAGCCCGACATGAGCGTCAAGCCGCAAATCAACACCCAGGCCGTGGAGGAGTCGTTTTGAGCGCGCAGCTTCACTCGCCTGAACAAGCCGCCGGCTGGCTGCGCGAGCGCGTGACCGGCGGCCTGTGCACGGACAGCCGCAGGCTGACCCCGGGCGACGGCTTTATCGCCTGGCCCGGCACCGCGACCGACGGGCGCAAGTTTGTGGGCAGCGCGTTGAATGCGGGCGCCACTGCCTGTCTGGTCGAACAGGAAGGCGCGGCCGCCTTCGGTTTCCAGGACGAAAAGATCGCCGAATACGCCGGTCTCAAGGCTGCGACCGGGCCTATCGCCTCCGTCTACTTCAACCAGCCGAGCCGGCAGCTGCGGATATCCGCCGTCACCGGTACCAACGGCAAAACCTCCACCGCCTGGTGGCTGGCGCAGGCTCTGGGTCGGCTGGGTCGCAAATGCGGCGTCATTGGCACGCTGGGCGTAGGTGAGCCTGGTGCCATGGTTTCCAACGGCCTGACGACGCCCGACCCGGTGCTGCTGCAACAGGAACTTCGGCGCTTCGCCGACCAGGGTTTCGTCGCCTGCGCGCTGGAGGCCTCCTCCATCGGCGTGGTCGAACACCGCCTGGACGCGACCGCCATTGAGGTCGCGATATTTACCAACTTCACGCAGGACCACCTCGACTACCACGCTTCCATGCAAGCCTATTGGGAGGCCAAGGCCGCGCTGTTCGCTTGGCCGGGCCTGAAGGCGGCGGTCATCAATATTGACGATGCCAAGGGTGCAGAACTGAAGGAGTCGCTCGCGGGGAGCGGCCTGGACCTCTGGACGGTATCCTGTGCGGAACCGGCACGCTTGCAGGCGCGCAAGATCGAGCACGGCACCGAAGCATTGAGTTTTGAGGTGACCGAGGGTGCCGAAAGCCACACGCTGGCTGCCCGGCTGGTGGGCCAGTACAACGTGTCCAACCTGCTCGGTGTGCTCGCAGCCCTGCGCGCCATGGGTGTGTCACTGGCCGATGCGGTGAATGCCTGCTCCGGCCTGCTGCCCGTGCCCGGCCGCACCGAGACGCTGGCCGTCCAGGGACGGCCACTGGTGGTGATTGATTACGCTCACACGCCCGACGCTCTTGAAAAGGTGTTGCTCGCGCTGCGGCCGGCAGCGGCACACCGCAATGGCCAGCTCTGGTGCGTGTTCGGCTGTGGTGGTGACCGCGACACCACCAAGCGTCCGCTGATGGCGGCTGTAGCTGAAAAAAATGCCGACCAGGTGGTAGTGACCAGTGACAACCCGCGTAGCGAAAACCCGCTGGCCATCATTTGCCAGGTCTTGCTTGGCCTGAGCCGCCGCGATGCTGTGCACGTTCAGGCCGACCGGTCAGCCGCCATCACGCACGCCTTGAGCCTGGCCCGCCCCGAAGACATTGTGCTGCTGGCAGGCAAGGGCCACGAAAGTTTCCAGGAAGTGGGTGGTGCGAAGCTTCCCTTCTCCGATCGCGAGCATGCGCAGGCCGCGCTCGATGCCCTGGCTTCGCCAATACAGGGAGGCCAGTCATGATGCGCCTGCAGCAAGCCCTGGGCTGGTTGCCCGCCGCTCGTCTTGTGGGCGACGGCAGCGTGCAGGCCTTGCGGGTCAACACCGACACGCGCAGTCTGCAGGCGGGCGACCTCTTTGTGGCGCTCAAGGGCGAGCGCTTCGATGCCCATGATTTCCTCGCACAGGCCAAGGAGCAGGGCGCTGTCGCGGCCATTGCCCACAAAGGCCTGGCGCAAGCCGGCCTGCCGGGGCTGGAAGTGCCCGACACGCGCCTGGCGCTGGGTCAATTGGCCGCCGGTTGGCGCTCGCAGTTCCGTCTGCCGCTGGTGGCGGTGACGGGCAGCAACGGGAAAACCACCGTCACGCAAATGATCGCGGCCATCTTGCGCGCCTGGAAGGCTGACAAGGCCTTCGCCACTGAAGGCAACCTCAACAACGACATCGGTGTGCCGCTCACGCTGCTGCGCCTGTCGGCCGCGCACGAAGTAGGGGTGGTCGAGCTGGGCATGAACCACCCGGGTGAGATCGCTTATCTGGCCGAAATTGCCAGGCCTGCCGTCGCGCTGGTCAACAATGCGCAGCGCGAACATCTGGAATTCATGGCCACGGTGGAAGCGGTGGCGCGCGAAAACGGCTCGGTATTTTTGTCGCTGGATGCGGGCGGCACAGCGGTCTTTCCGGCCGACGACGACTACACCCCGCTGTGGCGTGAACTGGTCGGCACGCGCAAGGTACTGACCTTCGCGCTCTCGGGCGCCGCCGACATCACAGGCACCGCGCAATGGGATGACGGCTGCTGGAAGGTGGTAGCTACGACCCCAGTGGGCAACACTGATTTCTCTCTGCACATCGCGGGCCGGCACAACGTCAAAAACGCCTTGGCCGCCGCGGCCTGCGCGCTGGCGGCGGGCGTTCCCCTGGCATCCATCTCCGCGGGCCTCTCGGCTTTTGTGCCGGTCAAGGGTCGTTCCCGTGCCATCGCCGTGGCACTGCTAGGCCGGGTGTTGACGCTGGTCGACGACAGCTACAACGCCAATCCCGACTCCATGCGCGCCGCGCTGGAGGTCCTCGCCGAACTGCCCGGCCCGCGCCTGATGGTGATGGGCGACATGGGCGAGGTCGGCAACCAGGGGCCGCAGTTCCACGATGAAGCCGGCCGCCATGCGCGCGCGCTGGGTATAGAAAAATTGTTCACATTGGGCGAGCAGTCAAAGCAGGCAGCGGCCGGTTTCGGCGGTGCGCAAATTTTCGGCGGCATGGACGAACTCGCCGCCGCCGTGCTGGCCGAGCTGCCCCACACCGGCAGCATGCTGGTCAAGGGTTCGCGCTTCATGAAGATGGAGCGTGTGGTCCAGGCCATCATGGCCAATGCGCAAGATCAAACACAACATCAACAACATCAGAAGGAAGAGCCCCATGCTGCTTAGTCTGGCCCAGTGGCTCCAGTCAATCTCCCCCGAATTCGGGTCCTTCAGGGTGTTCCAGTACCTGACGTTCCGTGCAGTCATGGCCGCGCTCACAGCACTGCTGATCGGTCTGCTGGCTGGCCCCTTTGTGATCCGGCGGTTGATCTCGCTGAAGATCGGGCAGCCGATTCGGGAATACGCAATGCAGACCCATTTGAGCAAGAGCGGCACGCCCACCATGGGCGGTGTGCTGATTCTGCTGTCCATCGGAATTTCCACATTGCTGTGGTTTGATTTGTCCAACCGTTTCGTCTGGATCGTCCTTATCGTCACGTTGGGCTTTGGCGCCATAGGCTGGGCGGACGACTGGCGCAAGGTCGTACTCAAGGACCCGGAAGGTATGCGTTCACGCGAGAAATATCTGTGGCAGTCCATCATCGGCCTCATCGCGGCGCTGTACCTGGTGTTCAGCATTTCCGAGAGCTCCAACATGCGCGTGCTCGAACTGTTCTTCAGTTGGGTGCAGTCGGGCTTTGACGTGAACCTGCCGCCCAAGGCTGGCCTGCTGGTGCCCTTCGTCAAGGAAATCAGCTACCCGCTGGGCGTGTTCGGCTTCGTGATCCTGACTTACCTAGTGATCGTGGGCTCCAGCAATGCCGTCAACCTGACCGACGGGCTGGACGGCCTGGCCATCATGCCGGTCGTCATGGTGGGCTCGGCGCTCGGTGTGTTTGCCTACGTCACCGGCAGCTCGGTCTACTCCAAATACCTGTTCTTCCCGCACATTCCCGGCTCGGGTGAGCTGCTGATTTTCTGCTCGGCCATGGCAGGCGCTGGCCTGGCCTTTCTGTGGTTCAACACGCACCCGGCCCAGGTCTTCATGGGCGACGTGGGCGCGCTGGCGCTGGGCGCTGCGCTGGGCACCATCGCGGTCATCGTGCGCCAGGAAATCGTGCTGGCCATCATGGGCGGCATCTTTGTCGTCGAGGCGCTCTCCGTCATGATGCAGGTGACCTGGTTCAAGTACACCAAGAAACGCTACGGCGAAGGCCGCCGCATCCTCAAGATGGCGCCGCTGCATCATCACTTCGAGAAAAGCGGCTGGAAAGAAACGCAGGTGGTCGTGCGTTTCTGGATCATCACCATGTTGCTGTGCCTTGTTGGTCTTTCCACCTTGAAGCTCAGGTAAACAGGCATGCGGCATCTGCAAGACCAAACCGTGTTGATCCTGGGCCTGGGCGCGTCCGGCCTGGCCATGGCGCGCTGGTGCGCACGCCACGGGGCGCACGTGACGGTCGCCGACACGCGCGAAGCGCCGCCCTTGCTCGCCACCTTGCGCGAAGAGCTTCCGGGTGTGGAATTTTTAAGTGGCGCCTTCAAGCCCGAACTGGTGCGGGGCGCGTCCGTGCGCGCCGTCTATCGCTCGCCCGGGCTGACGCCCGAGACCATCGCGCCCGTGGCTGATGCCGCACGCGCCATGGGATTGCCTGTGGGTGGGGAGCTGGATTTGTTCGCGCGGGCTTTGGCGGATCTGCGCGAGTCACCGGCCGTTGAGGCAATCGAGCAATCCGACCAAGCTGCCGCATCTCCCGAGCCAGCGGCCGAAGTGGCGTTGCCCGACGCGCCCGAAGCCGCTGTAGCCGATGTCACTGACTCACCCAAAGACGAGACCGCCGTGGCGGCCGACGCTTCAGGCGACCTGCAAGAGACGGTCATTGCCGCACCGGATGCCGCAGACGATGCGCCGGTTCCAGATGAAGCCGGTGAAGATGCCACACTGCCCGCGGCCCTGCTGGCCCTGGTGCAGGCCGAACCCGTGCCGGGCTACCGCCCCGCAGTGCTGGCCATCACTGGCACCAATGGCAAAACCACGGTGACCTCACTGCTGGGCCAACTGGTGCAGCGCGCCGGAAAAACCGTGGCCGTGGCCGGCAACATAGGCCCGACGCTGCTCGACACGCTGTCGGCCCATATGGACGCGCAAACCCTGCCGCAAGTCTGGGTGCTGGAGCTGTCCAGCTTCCAGCTGGCCGACGTGCAGGGCTTTGAACCGACGGCCGCGGTAGTGCTCAACATCACGCAGGATCACCTCGACTGGCACGGCGATATGGACGCCTATGCTGCGGCGAAAGCCAAGGTCTTCGGCGCTGCCACTTTCATGCTGCTCAACCGAGACGATGAGCGGGTGATGGCGATGCTGCCGCCGCCCGTCAAGGTGCGGCTGAAGCCGCCGCAAGTTCGTCCTCATGCCACCTTCGGGGCGGGCGAACCGCAACGCCCCGGTGATTACGGGATCGAAACCGTCAATGGCATGACCTGGCTGGTGCGCGCGGCCGAGGCCGACGAAACCATCAAGCGCCGCAAGGACGAAGAGGTAGAGCTGCACGTGCAGCGCCTGATGCCTATCGAAGCCCTGCGCATACGCGGGCGGCACAACGCCACCAACGCCCTGGCCGCGCTGGGTCTGGCTGTGGCTGCGGGCTGCAACCTCGCCCCCATGCTGCACGGCCTGCGCGAATACCGCGGTGAGCCCCATCGCGTGGAGTCGGTGGCTGTCGTCAATGACGTTGAATACTTCGACGACAGCAAAGGCACCAACGTGGGCGCCACCGTGGCGGCCCTGACAGGGTTGGGCCTGGAGCGCAAGCTGGTGCTCATTCTGGGCGGCGAAGGCAAGGGGCAGGACTTCTCACCGCTGGCCGACCCGGTGCAGCGCCACGTCCGGGCCGTGGTGCTGATAGGGCGCGACGCACCCCTCATCAAGGAGGTCTTGCCCCGCAATATTCCAGTGTTCGACGCCGTATCCATGGAGGAAGCGGTCACCCTGGCCGCGCAGCAGGCACAGACCGGTGACGCCGTCCTGATGTCGCCGGCCTGTGCCAGCTTCGACATGTTCGACAACTACGAGCACCGGGCCAAGGTCTTTTGCGAAGCCGTGCAGGCGCTGGCGCAAGAACAGGGGCATGTGCTGTGACGGCTGTCGTGCGCTTTTTCGGCTGGTTTTCCGGTTTCGGCAAGGCCGCGTCGGAAGTCCTTCCCGTGCGGCTTGGCGGACACAGCCGGCCACAGACGCTGGCCGCACCTCCTGTTCGCATGGCCGGTTTTGACCAGGCGCTGCTGTGGGTCACCGTGGCCTTGTTGATGTGGGGCCTTGTGATGGTGTATTCAGCTTCCGTCGCCATGCCTGACAACCCCAAATTCGCGCGCTATGCGCATACCCATTTCCTGCTGCGCCATGTGTTGTCGCTGGTGGTCGCTCTCATCGTCGCCGTCCTGGCATTCCAGGTGCCGCTGGCCACGTGGGAAAAACTGGCCCCCTGGCTGTTTGTCCTCTCCCTGCTGCTGCTGATATTGGTCCTGGTGCCCTTTATCGGAAAAGGTGTGAATGGCGCCCGCCGCTGGATTTCGCTGGGCATCATGAACTTTCAGCCTTCAGAGCTCGCGAAATTCGCGGTGCTTCTCTATGCGGCCGATTACATGGTCCGCAAGATGGAAGTGAAAGAGCGCTTCTTCCGCGCGGTGATGCCCATGGCTGTGGCCATAGCAATTGTCGGATTGTTATTGCTGGCCGAACCCGACATGGGCGCGTTCATGGTGATCTCGGTCATTGCGATGGGCATTCTCTTCCTGGGCGGTGTCAACGCCCGCATGTTCTTTGTCATCGCGGCTGTGGTGGTGGTTGCCTTCAGCTTGATGGTGATGCTCAGCGAATGGCGGCGTGAGCGCATCTTTGCCTACCTCGACCCGTGGAGCGACAAATACTCCATGGGCAAGGGCTACCAGCTCTCCCACTCCCTGATTGCCTTCGGCCGCGGCGAGATTTTCGGTGTGGGTCTGGGCGGCAGCATTGAGAAGCTGCATTGGCTGCCCGAAGCGCACACCGACTTCCTGATGGCCGTGATCGGTGAAGAGTTTGGCTTGGCTGGCGTGCTGGCGGTGATCGGCATGTTCATGTGGATGACCCGTCGCATCATGCACATCGGTCGCCAGTCGATTGCACTGGACCGTCTGTTTGCCGGCCTGGTGGCGCAAGGCGTGGGCATCTGGATAGGTTTCCAGACCTTCATCAACATTGGCGTGAACCTCGGTGCGCTGCCGACCAAGGGCCTCACGCTGCCGTTGATGAGTTATGGCGGTTCGGCGATTCTGATGAACCTGATTTCTTTGGCCGTGGTGCTGAGGATTGACTATGAGAATCGCCTGCTCATGAGAGGAGGCCGCGCATGAGCAAGCAACACTGTGCTTTGGTGATGGCCGGAGGAACGGGCGGGCACATTTTCCCGGGCCTGGCCGTGGCTGAGGCCCTGCGGGAGCGCGGCTGGCGGGTGCACTGGCTGGGCGGGCGTGGCAGCGCAGTCCGACCCAGCATGGAAAGCCAGCTGGTACCGCCACGCGGCTTTCCTTTCGAATCGATTGATTTTTCCGGTGTGCGGGGCAAAGGGCCGGTCACGCTGGCATTCTTGCCCCTGCGCCTGCTCAAGGCGTTTTGGCAAAGCATCCAGGTGGTACGCCGCGTCAAGCCCGATGTGGTGGTCGGCCTGGGCGGCTACATCAGTTTCCCGGCCGGGATGATGAGCGTGCTGTTGGGTAAGCCCCTGGTTCTGCACGAGCAGAATTCGGTGGCGGGTATGGTCAACAAGGTGCTGGCGAGTGTGGCTGACCGCGTCTTCACCGCATTTCCGGGCGTGTTGCCCAAAGCCGAATGGGTAGGCAATCCCCTGCGGCCAGCATTTACCCGGCAGCCCGGCCCGCAAGAGCGTTTTGCCGGACGCAGCGGTCCCCTGAAGCTGCTGGTGGTCGGTGGAAGCCTGGGCGCCCGGGGGTTGAACGAGCTGGTACCCAAAGCCCTCGCGCTGATCCCTGAGGCAGAACGACCACAGGTTCTCCACCAAAGCGGCGCGCTGCAGATTGAAGAATTGCGCGCCAATTACGCAGCGGCTGGCGTGTCCGCCGAGCTCACGCCATTTATTGAAGACACCGCACAGGCCTTCGCCGATGCCGACCTGGTCATTTGCCGCGCTGGTGCCAGTACGGTCACGGAAATCGCGGCCGTGGGCGCTGCGGCACTGTTCGTGCCTTTTCCCGCTGCGGTCGACGACCACCAGACAGTCAACGCGAAGTTCCTGGTCGACCAGGGAGGCGGATGGTTGGTCCAGCAGCGCGACCTTAGTGTTGGCATGCTGGCAGAGATGCTACAAAAAACAGAGCGGCTTGCGCTCGTCCAGAGAGCCTTACAGGCCAAAACCATGCAAAAAACTGAAGCCACGGCCCGTGTGGTGGCCGCTTGCGAGGAGCTGGCGACATGAAACACGCCATCAAAAACATTCACTTCATCGGTCTGGGCGGCGCCGGCATGTCTGGCATTGCAGAGGTGCTGCACAACCTGGGATACGTCATTTCGGGGTCTGACCTGTCAGACAGCCCAACGCTGCGACGCCTGGGCAAGCTCGGCATCAAGACTTTCGTCGGCCACACCGCCGGCAACCTTGAGATGGTCGACGCCGTGGTGACATCCACCGCCGTACAGGCCGACAACCCCGAGGTGCTGGCGGCGCGTGACAAACGCATTCCCGTGGTGCCGCGCGCGCTGATGCTCGCCGAACTGATGCGCCTGAAGCAGGGCATCGCGATTGCCGGGACGCATGGCAAAACTACCACCACCAGCCTGGTCGCCAGCGTGCTGGCCGAAGGCGGTCTGGACCCGACCTTTGTGATCGGCGGGCGTCTCAACAGCGCCGGCGCCAACGCCAAGCTCGGCTCGGGCGACTACATCGTGGTCGAAGCTGACGAATCGGACGCTTCGTTCCTGAACCTGCTGCCCGTGATGGCGGTCGTCACCAACATCGACGCTGACCACATGGAGACTTACGGCCACGATTTCGGCAACCTCAAGAAAGCTTTTGTCGACTTCCTGCACCGCATGCCTTTTTACGGCACGGCGATCTTGTGCACCGACGACCCGGCTGTGCGCGACATCCTGCCGCAGGTTTCCTGCCCTATTACCAGCTATGGTTTCGGCGAAGATGCGCAGGTGCGCGCCGTCAATGTGCGGCCGGTGGGCGCACAAATGCATTTCACGGCACGGCGCCGCAATGGCGTGACCTTGCCCGACATGGACGTGGTGCTCAACCTGGCCGGCGAGCACAACGTGCTCAATGCCCTGTCGGCCATTGCCATTGCCGTTGAGCTCAACGTGCCCGACGCGGCAGTACAGAAAGCGCTGGCTGAATTCCGGGGCGTCGGACGGCGCTTCCAGAGTTACGGGGACATGCCGGCCAAGGGCGGCGGACATTTCACCGTGATCGAAGACTATGGCCATCACCCGGTGGAAATGGCCGCGACGCTGGCTGCCGCGCGCGGTGCCTTCCCCGGCCGGCGGCTGGTGCTGGCTTTCCAGCCGCACCGCTACACCCGCACGCGTGACTGTTTTGAAGATTTTGTCAAAGTCATCGGCCACGCTGATGCGGTGCTGCTGTCCGAGGTGTATGCCGCCGGTGAAGCGCCCATCGTGGCCGCAGACGGACGCTCGCTGGCGCGGGCTTTACGCGTGGCCGGCAAGGTAGAACCTGTCTTTGTGGATGAGATCGACGCCATGCCGCAGGCCATCCTCGACAACACGCTGGATGGTGACGTCGTGATGTGCATGGGTGCCGGATCCATCGGCATGGTGCCCGCAAGGGTTGCAGAAATGCTGGAGCCGGCAGGGCATGGCGGCACCAGGGAGGCCCGGGCATGAAAGCAGGCATGTTGAATTTTGGAAAAGTCGCCGTCCTGATGGGCGGGCTGTCGGCCGAGCGCGAAGTCTCGCTGATGTCTGGTAACGGGGTACTGAAAGCGCTTCGCTCGCGTGGCGTGGATGCCCACGCCTTCGATCCTGCGGAGCGCGACCTGAGCGAGCTGAAGGAGGACGGGTTCGAGCGTTGCTTCATCGCATTGCATGGACGCTTCGGCGAGGATGGCACGGTGCAAGGCGCGCTCGAATTGCTGGGCATTCCCTACACCGGCTCTGGCGTCATGGCTTCCAGCATGGCCATCGACAAGGTCATGACCAAGCGCGTGATGATCTCCGAAGGATTGCCGACGCCTCAGTACCGTCTGCTGCGCCGTGGCACTTACGGCGCTGCCGACATTGCCGCCCTGCCGGATGCGCTCGGCCTGCCGTTGATCGTCAAGCCGGCACGCGAAGGTTCATCGATCGGGCTGACCAAGGTGACAGAACGCTCCGCCATGGCCGGCGCCGTGGCACAGGCCGAAAAACTCGATGCCGATGTCCTGTGCGAGCAATTCATCAGCGGTGACGAGGTGACCTGCCCGGTGCTGGGTACCGGTGCCGGCGCGCGCGCGCTGCCGGTCATCCGCATAGTAGCGCCCGACGGTAACTACGACTACCAGAACAAATACTTCACCGACAGCACCCAGTACCTGGTTCCCTGCGGGCTGCCCGAGGGCGAAGAAGCTGTCATCCAGCAGCTTGTGCTGGACACCTTTCGCATTCTCAATTGCCGCGGCTGGGCCCGCGCCGACGTGATGATAGACAAGACCACGCGCAAGCCCTACCTGCTGGAGATCAACACGTCGCCGGGAATGACCGGGCATTCGCTGGTGCCCATGTCCGCCCGTGCGGCCGGAATCTCGTATGAAGACCTTTGCATTGAAGTGCTGAAGACTGCTTCGCTCGACCACCAGAAACACGGAGGAGCCGCCACTTGAGCAGAGCCCTGCCACTGCCGCCTTCCTTGCCGCTGGACGTCAAGCTCATGAACACCTTCTCGGTGGTTCTGGGCCTGGCGTTTGCCGCCATGGTTGCGTCACTGGCCGTGGCGTGGCTCATGCGCCAGTCCCTGTTCAGCCTGAGCGCAATCCGTGTGGAGGGCGACCTTGCGCACAACAACGCGGTAACGCTGCGGGCCAATGTGGCGCCCAGGTTGTCCGGCAATTTTTTCACGGTGAACCTGGGCGCCACGCGCGCGGTGTTCGAGTCCGTTCCCTGGGTACGCAGGGCGCTGGTGCAGCGCGAATTTCCCAACCGGCTGAAGGTGGTGCTGCAGGAACACAAGCCGGTGGCATTCTGGGGGGCCGAGGGCGACGCCCGGCTCGTCAACAGTTTCGGTGAAGTGTTTGAGGCCAACCAGGGCGACGTCGAGGCGGAAGACCTGCCGGTGCTCAATGGGCCGCCGGGTCAGGCGGCGCAGGTACTGCAGGCCTACCAGGCGCTGGCGCCGATGTTCGATGAAACAGATGCCACGCTGGAGCAATTGCAGATGACCGGCCAGGGTGGCTGGCGTGCCCAGCTGGACAGCGGCGCCGTGATCGAGCTCGGGCACGGGTCGCTGGACGAAATACAGGCACGCACCCGCCGCTTTATTGCCACGGTGACGCAGGTGTCATCCCGGTACGGGCGGGACCTCGAGTCCGCCGACCTGCGTTACGGCAATGGTTATGCGATCAGGCTCAGGGGTGTCACCACGGGAAGCCCCGCTGACAAAGACGACGGAAAGAAAAAAAGGTAAACATATGGCCAAGGAATACAAAGATCTGGTGGTCGGGCTGGACATCGGAACCAGCAAGGTCATGGCGGTGGTGGCCGAGGTCATGCCTGGCGGGGAGCTCAAGCTTGCCGGCCTGGGCATCGCGGCGAGCAACGGGCTCAAACGCGGGGTGGTCGTCAATATTGACGCCACGGTGCAAAGCATCCAGCAGGCCCTGAAAGAGGCCGAACTGATGGCCGACTGCAAGATCGCCCGCGTCTACACCGGCATTACCGGCAGCCACATCCGCGGCATAAACTCTAGCGGCATGGTGGCGGTCAAGGACAAGGAAGTTACGCAGGCCGACGTGGCGCGCGTGATCGAGACGGCCAAGGCCATCAACATCTCGACCGACCAGCGTCTGCTGCTGGTGGAGCCGCAGGAGTTCGTGATTGACGGCCAGGACGTGCGCGAGCCCATCGGCATGAGCGGCATACGCCTGGAAGCCAAGGTCCACATCGTGACAGGCGCCCAGAGCGCGGCTGAAAACATCATCAAATGCGTGCGGCGCTGCGGGCTTGAAGTCGATCAGCTCATGCTTAATCCGCTGGCTTCGAGCCTGGCGGTATTGACACAGGACGAGCAGGAGCTGGGTGTGGCCATGGTCGATATCGGTGCCGGCACCACCGATGTGGCCATCTTCACCGGTGGCGCCATCCGGCACACCGCGGTGATCCCGATCGCCGGTGACCTGATCACCAGCGACATCGCGATGGCGCTGCGCACGCCCACCAAGGACGCTGAAGATATCAAGGTGGAAAGCGGTTACGCCAAGCAGCTGCTGGCCGACCCCGACACGCAGGTGGAAGTGCCGGGGCTGGGAGACCGGGGACCGCGCATGCTGAGCAAGCAGGCCCTGGCGGGCGTGATCGAGCCGCGCATCGAGGAAATTTTTTCGCTGGTCCAGCAGGTGATCCGCGAATCGGGCTACGAAGAGGTGTTGTCTTCGGGCATCGTCATTACCGGTGGCAGTGCCGTCATGCCCGGCATGGTGGAGCTCGGCGAGGACATCTTCCTCAAGCCCGTGCGACGCGGCATACCGCGCTACAACAGTGCGCTGTCAGACATGGTGGCCCAGGCCCGGGCAGCCACGGTCATGGGCTTGCTCGAAGAAGCCCGGCTTGCGCGCATGCGGGGCTACAAGGTGTCGCAAAAGGCAGGCAGTGTGCACAACGCATTCGGCCGTGTCAAAGACTGGTTTGTGGGGAACTTCTGATGAAAACCTACTTCACTTTTATCGGCAGACCATCCCGTTGTATGCATTCCGGCGGGGCGGATCCCCCTGCATGAAGAAGCCATGTCAACCATAAATACAAATTTCCGATTATTGGCAACTGCAGTTTATTGATTAGGAGGCTCCCAATGAGCATCGAAATGATTGAAATCGAAGAATTTAACCAGGGCACACAGATCAAGGTGATCGGTGTGGGCGGCGGCGGCGGCAATGCCGTTGGGCACATGATCGAATGCGGCGTACAAGGCGTCGAATTCATCTGCGCCAATACCGACGCGCAGGCACTCAGCCGTGGCAGTGCGCACAAGACCATCCAGCTGGGTGCCAGCGGCCTGGGCGCGGGCAGCAAGCCCGACAAAGGGCGCGATGCAGCCGAGCTGGCGGTGGACGATATCCGCAGCGCCATTGCTGGCGCGCACATGTTGTTCATCACCGCGGGCATGGGCGGCGGCACCGGTACCGGTGCGGCCCCCGTGATCGCACGCGTGGCCAAGGAGATGGGCATCCTGACCGTCGGCGTGGTGACCAAGCCGTTTGATTTTGAAGGCGGGCGCCGCATGACCAATGCCGACCTCGGCCTGGCCGAACTCGAAGCCAACGTTGACTCACTGATCGTGGTGCTCAATGAAAAGCTGCTCGAAGTGCTGGGCGACGACGTCACGCAGGATGAGGCTTTTGCCCATGCCAACGACGTGCTGAAAAACGCCGTCGGCGGCATTGCCGAAATCATCAACGTGCCCGGCCACGTCAACGTCGACTTTGAAGACGTGCGCACCGTGATGGGTGAACCCGGCAAGGCCATGATGGGAACGGCCAAGGCCAACGGTCCTGATCGTGCGCGCATCGCCGCCGAACAGGCTGTAGCTTGCCCGCTTCTGGAAGGCATTGACCTGTCGGGCGCCAAAGGCGTTCTGGTGCTGATCACCGCGGCCAAGGGCTCGCTCAAGCTGAGCGAATCCAAGCTGGCGATGAACACCATCCGCGCATACGCTTCCCCCGATGCGCATGTGATCTACGGCACGGCCTACGACGATGAGCTGGGCGACGACATCCGTGTGACTGTGGTCGCAACGGGCTTGTCCCGCCAGGGCGTGCGCCGCCATGCGCCGCCGCTGCAGGTGCTGCGCACGGGTACTGACAACGTGCCGTTCAACGTCCCCACGCTGAACACAACGGCCAATGCCGCCGGCACACCGCAGACGATGGGATCGGCCCAGCCCGACTACGGCAACATGTCGGTGCCCAGCGTGTGGCGCACCAACCGGACCCAGGCGGCCGCAAAAGTCGACGCTCTGGCCTCCGGCGGGATGGACGACTTCGAGATTCCTGCCTTTCTGCGCAAGCAGGCCGATTAATCGATGTAAAGCTACTGCGCGGGCTGATCTTGCACTTGCGGTGCTCGCCGTACCTGAGTACGGCTCCGCTCCTCAGCGCAACCTCAGCCCGCTCGCTACGCTTTCCATTCGATTAATCGCCGTTGGGGCGTGGACTGGTTCGGCCACTTTTTTTCCTTGTCGTTTGACAGAATTTCGTCAAAAAAGGTGGAAATGAAAATCCCGGCATTGTGTATCGCCGCCCTGGCCGCTTTTCTTGCGCCGCTCGCGGTCGCCCAAACCGCCAGGCCCGAGGCGGCCGAAAAAGTGAGTTGGCCCAGCATGGTGTGTGCGGGTACTCCCTTTGTCTGCAACAAGCTCCATGCGCAGGGCTACCTGTTCAGCCAGCCCGGTCAGACGAAGATTGTGCTGATCTCGCACGGATCGCAGGGCATCGACAGCCGCATGTTCGACTATGTGGACAGCCTTCAGAAGGAGGGTTTCGCAGCGTTGGTGATCGATCACTGGAAGCCTCGAGGCATCGACGTAACGCACAACGACTATCCGGCGGCGTCGCGCAAAGGCGGTAACGAATTCAATATGGCCATTGACAGCCTCGCAGCTGCCGGCTGGTTGCGCGGCCGTGGTTTCGAGAAGGTCGGCAGCATCGGTGAGTCGCAGGGTGGCGGTGCCGCAGTCATGATGCAGCAGAAATTCGCCCACGCACTGATTGAGCGCAACATGCGGCGCTTGTACGCCGACGACTTCAACCTCAAACCCGTCGATGCGGTGGTGGGTTTGTATGGCTACTGCGGTTACCGCAATGCCCGGCGTGACGCTTATGTGAATTCCCCATTTCTTTTCATCACGGGTGAAGTGGACGACGAAACCCCGAGCCGGTACTGTGAACGCCACGTGGGCTGGATGAACGGGCGCGGCGGCAACGCGAAGATCGTGGTACTGGAAGGCGAGGGCCACAGTTTCGACGCACCTTACAAACGGCAACGCAATGTCTTCGGGCCGCACTATGCCAAATGCGATGTTTTGGTCGACGAATCGGGTGTGACCGAACTTAACAGCGGCATCACCATGCCCGGCGACGACGTCAACGCCATGATGGCCCGATGTGTCAGCAAGGTTTTCCACACGGGCTACTGGAAGAATCGCTTCGTCGCGGTGCCGCACTGGACGGCATTCTTCAGGCAGCACCTGTAACAAGGCAAAACCTGTAGCACTTTGGCTATGGTGGCCATCAAAGACTCCAACTGCGGCAATCGGCTGCAACACTTAAAATCACCCATATGCTTCAGCAACGTACCCTTAAATCCCTGACCAAAGCCGTGGGCGTGGGCCTGCACAGTGGGCAGCGGGTCGAACTCACCTTGCGGCCGGCGGCACCCGATACCGGTATTGTGTTTCGCCGTGTGGATTTGCCTCAGCCGGTGGATATCGTTATTTCCGCGCAGGCGGTGACGGATACGCGGCTGGCGTCGACGATCGCCAGTGGCAGCGCCAAGGTGCACACCGTTGAGCACCTGATGTCGGCCTGCGCGGGCCTGGGCATTGACAACCTGTATGTCGACATCACGGCCGAAGAAGTGCCGATCCTGGACGGTTCAGCTTCGTCGTTTGTTTTTTTACTGCAATCGGCGGGTATCGCGCTGCAGGCCGCTCCCAAGCGGTTTATCCGCGTGATCAAGCCGGTGGAAGTGCGCGAAGGCGAGGGCGCCAACACCAAGTGGGCGCGCTTGAGCCCCTATGAAGGCTACAAGCTCAGTTTTGAAATTAATTTCGACCACCCTGCGGTGGACTCCACCGGCCAGCGCGTGGAGTTCGACATGGGCTCGGGCGCCTACACACGCGACATCGCGAGGGCCCGCACCTTCGGCTTCACCAAGGATGTGGAAATGATGCGCGCCAATGGCCTGGCGCTGGGCGGCGGGCTGGACAACGCCATCGTCATGGACGACTACAAGGTGCTCAACAGCGATGGGCTGCGTTATAACGACGAATTCGTGAAGCACAAGATTCTCGATGCCATGGGTGACCTCTATGTGTTGGGCAAACCGCTGCTGGCCGCTTACAGCGCATTCCGCTCCGGCCACGCAATGAACAACAAGCTGCTGCGCGAGTTGCTGTCACATAAGGATGCCTTCGAAGTCGTCACCTTCGAGGACGAGAAAAAAGCACCGGCAGGCTTCGCCACGCTGGCGCGTGCCTGGTAGGCCAGGCGGAATACGCCATGCTGCTGTTTCGCTGGCTCATCCTGCTGTTTTTGCTGGCCGCGGTGGTGTCTTTCATGTTTTACGCAGGTACCGGGCAGGCACGGTTCAAGCAATTCGGGCTCACCATTCTCAAGTGGACGCTGATCGCCGCATTTGGCTTTTTCGGCGTATTGGTACTTGAGCGTCTGGCATAGCATCAGCCATCGTGACCGCGACGGCGGCCCTGCCGCTGCCTGTTGGCGATTGTCGGTTGGTCCGTTTTATGATCCTTACCGCTATAGTTCGCTCATAACGATTTGCCCCTGCGCCTGCGGTGTTCGATGACCTGCCCCTCCCGACATAACTCCCGGAGATGATCCATGAGCTTCATCAAAATCCTTATCGTGCTCGGCCTTGCTGGTTTTGGGTATCAATACTGGACCAAACATCGTGAAGGTCAACCGATGCTGGCCTCAACCAGCTCCGCAGGAAGTGCAAGTTCAAATGGATTTGTTTTGCTGCCCGGAACGAGCACTACCGCTTCCAACGCAGTTCAGGTTATTGCCGCCGAGGATTGCCCGGAGGAGGCGGCCCAGCGCGCGAATAGCCTGGCCGAGCAACTTTCGAGCAAGGGGATTCCGGTTACCCGCACCCACAGTATCAGCTTCACCGTGACAAGTGGCGATCCCGCCGACGCCCAGCGCATCTCGTCCATCATGAGCGGCGAACTGCCCATTGTGCTGGTGCGTGGAAAAGCCAGGTCTAACCCCTCATTGGATGAGGTGATCGCTGAATACCGTGGCCGCTAAGGCGCGGATCACCACGATCTAACGGCTTCGTCCGTCCCTGTAGTTTCCTGCGGGTTTTGCGCCGGTTCCCGCTGCCGCAGTCAGCCTCTGCATCGCTGTGCCGACATGGGCGTGGGTAATCGCCAGCCCCAGCGCATCGGCCGCGTCCTTGCCCGGCAGCGAGGGCAGCTTCAGCAAGCGCATCACCATCTCCTGCACCTCGGCCTTGCCCGCCTTGCCATAGCCCGCAACCGCCTTTTTGAGCTGCAACGCCGTGTATTCGGCTACCGTCAGCTGGCGCGAGACCAGGGCCGTGATGCAGGCCCCGCGTGCCTGGCCCAGCAGCAGCGTCGCCTGCGGGTTGACGTTGACAAAGACGATTTCGACAGAGGCCGCATCGGGCTGGTACCGCTCCACCACTTCGCACACACCCTCAAACAGGACTTTCAGCCGGCCCGGCAAATCGCTGCGTTCCATATGCGTGGTCTTGATGGTGCCGCTGGCCACATAACGCAGGTGCTGGCCGTCCATGTCGATCACGCCAAAACCTGCGACCTGCAGACCGGGGTCGATGCCAAGGATTCTCATATGCTATGTATTTGATAGCTGGTCGCGCACGTGTTCATTGGGTTAGAGGCCAAAATACCATCTAACGGAATGAAAAAATACCGGTGCGCCAAAGCACAGCGCGTCTACGCGGTCCAGCAGGCCGCTGGCGCCGGTGACGCCCACGCCGCGGTTGCCCCAGTTGGGAATGCCACGGTCACGCTTGAGCGCTTTCATCACCAGGTGCCCGAGCGAGCCTGATACGCAGGCAATAAAGGCCATGGCGACCGCCTGTGCCGGCTTGAAAGGCGTGAGGCCCGCCAACAGACCGCCCAACAGGCTGGCCCCAACGACGGCGATCAACCAGCTGGTCCAGTTAAAGCTTTTGCTGACATTGGGCGCGCTGCCCGGTCGTTGCAGTTTGCGGCCCACCAGGTGCTGGACGATCATGCAGCTTTGCACCACAAACACCAGGAAGAACACCAGAAAGGCGTTTTTGCCCTGGTAGTTGGGAAACTTCAGCAGCAGCAGGGCGGGCACATGGCTGATGCCATAGACGCAGACCATGATGCCCCATTGCAGCTTGGCGTTGCGTTCAAGGAAACGGTGCGGATCGTCGGCCAGCGCGCTGACCACCGGAATCGCCAGGAACACGTAGACCGGAATGAACACGGTCACCAGGTCAAAGTGTCGCGTGATGACCAGCGCAAACTGCACCGGCAGCACCACAAAAAAGGCCAGCACCAGGCTGCGGTGGTCACCTTGCCGGGTCGGTGAGAGCGTGATGAATTCGCGCAGCGCAAAAAAAGCCACCATGCCGAACAGCACGGTCGCCACGGTTTCTCCCAGCGTCCAGCCGATCCAGAACACCGTGGACATGAACCACGAGGTGCGCAGCAGGCCGTTGAATTCTTTCAATTTCTGGGTGTGCAGGTCGTCTTCATGCGTGTCCTTCAGCGACATCACGAAGGCGGCCACACTGATGAGTGTCAGGATGCCGAACACCAGCACGAACAGCAGGCCGACCTGGTGTGAGGGAGAAAGGTTGCGCAAAAAGGTGTTCATCAGGATTCCGGGCCTTGTATCAGGTTTCCCTGAGATCCATGACGGCCTGGCGCGCGCGCGCCAGGAATTCGCCCCGGTCTTCACCGTCGCCCAATGCAATCGGCGCGCCAAAGGTGACCGAACACAAAATGGGCACCGGCACGACTTCGCCCTTGGGCATGACGCGCTGCACATTGTTGATCCAGGCAGGCACCAGCACCACCTGTGGAAATTTGAGTGCCAGGTTGTACAGGCCAGCCTTGAATTTTTGCGGCTCTTCGTGGTTGCCGCGTGTGCCTTCCGGAAAGAGGATGATCGAGTCACCGCTGGTCAGGGCCTCGATCAGCGGCTCCAGCGGGTCCTGGTCGCCGGTCTTGGCACGGTCCACGTAAATCGCATTGAAGACCGCCGTGGTGATCCATTTCTTGAAAGGCGTTTTGGTCCAGTAGTCTTTCGCGGCGATCGGCCGCGTGATGCTGCGAAGCTCTTCCGGCAGCGCCGCCCACATCAGCACCAGGTCGGCATGGCTCTGGTGGTTGGCAAAATAAATACGCTGTTCCGCCTTGGGCGGGCAGCCTTGCCAGCGGGCCTGTGCACCGGTCAGCGTGCGGATCAGCCCCAGCAGGAAAAGCCCCATCAGCTTGGCCAGGATGGGAGAAAACTTGTCGTTCATGGGGTTCGGCCCTTTTTGCTGTTCAGCATTCAGGGCAGTTCCACACCGCCCATGCGGGCCGTGATGGTGCTGGCGCGCGAAGCCAGGTAGCCCGAGCCGGGCCGCGTTTCAAAGTATTTGGGGCGCGGCAGCATGACGGCCAGCCGCGCGGATTCATAGGCGCTCAGTTTTGACGCAGGCTTGCGGTAGTAATGCTGCGCTGCGGCCTCGGCGCCAAAAATGCCTTCGCCCCACTCCACGCTGTTGAGGTAAATCTCCAGAATGCGCTCCTTGCCGAGCAGGGCTTCGAGCAGCAGCGTCAGCACCAGCTCCTGGCCTTTGCGGAGCAGCGTGCGCTCACCCGACAGGAAAAGATTTTTGGCGAGCTGCTGGGTAATGGTAGAGCCGCCAATGATTTTCACCGGTCTGGCGGGTGTCGCCGTTGCCTTGGCGGGAGCCAGGCGGCTGGCGGACTGTGCGGCGCGCAGCTCGGCCTTGGCGTTTTTGTCCCAGGCTTTCTCAAGTGCCTCCATGTCCACGCCGTCATGCTCGGCGAAGCTGGCGTCTTCCGATGCGATTACTGCGCGCTTGAGGTTGTCGGGCAGGTCGTCGTAAGGCACCCATTGCTGCCGCCATTTGAGGGATCCGGTGTTGCGAACTACCAGGTAGACTTCCGAGCGCTGGAACGCGGTGGATTCCGGGTCCACCACGGCCATCATGGCAATGCGCGCCACAAAAAACAGTTGCAGCGCCAGGCCCGCCAGCAGCCCGAGGCCGATAAGCCTGAAAAGCGCTTTCATGGTGTGCATGCCTTCATGCCAGCTGCGCCCGCATTTCCTGCAATACCTGGGCAGACGGCGGACGAACCCCGCGCCACAGTGCGAAGGCCTCGGCGGCCTGTTCCACCAGCATGCCCAGCCCGTCGCGCGGCGTTGCGCCGTTGTCCCGGGCCCAGGCCATGAAGCCCGCCGCGGCGGGGCCGTACATCATGTCGCAGGCCAGCGAGCCGGGCTTGAGTAGGCTCGCCGGAACCGGCACACCCGCGCCCGCCAGACTGCTTGCACTGGCATTGACAATTACATCGAAATAGCCCCGCAGCCCTTGCAGGTCGTGCGCAAGCAGCTCCGTTTTTTGTAGCAGACCTTGCATGGAGGAGTGTGCCCGGTGCCGTGCCACCAGCGCGTCGGCTTTCGCCCGTGTGCGGTTGACCAGCACCAGACGGCGTGGCCCGGCCCCCAGCAGGGCGGCCAGCGCGCCGGCACCGGCACCGCCTGCGCCGATCAGCAGCACGTCGCGCCCGGCCAGCGAAACACCGGCGTTGTTCTGGATGTCGTTCACCAGGCCCACGCCGTCGGTGTTGTCGGCGTGGATGGCGCCGCCTTGCAGCACCAACGTGTTGGCGGCCTGGGCCAATTGCGCCCTGTCGGTCCGTGTGCTTGCGGCTTCAAAGGCTTGCAGCTTGAAAGGCACGGTGACGTTGCAGCCTTTTACGCCGCCCTGTACCAGTTTAGCCAGTGTTGCGGCGAACGATTCCAGCGGCACCAGCAGGCGTTCGTATTGCAGGGATTGCCCCGTGAGTTCGGCAAAACGTGCGTGAATCAGCGGGGATTTGCTGTGCGCGATCGGGTTGCCCAGGACGTAATATTTATCCATGGCGGGGCCGGGTGTTCATGTGCGTGGGGCTGAAAGCAGCAGTCGGGGCTAGCGGCTGGTGAGTTTGGTTTCAAGCGTGTCATCGCGCGTGAACTTGAAGCGCGACACCACCACGATCTGGTCCGCCTTGCTGCGCATCGCATCGCTGAACTTGCCGAAAGGCCCGGTGCCGCGCACGATGCTTTGCGCACGCCGGTCCAGCGTCAGGTTGCCCGAGGTCTGTACGACTTCCGTGTCGATCACGCTGCCGTCAAAATTCACCGTCACGATCATCGTGAGTTCACCGTACAGTTTTTTGCCGGCCAGCTCGGGGAAGTTCACCGTCCCCTTCTCTTCAATCTTGCGGCGCAGTTCGTCGTAATAAACGGCGTAGACCTCTTCACGTGTGGCCGGGCTGATGTAGCGCTTTTTCGGCCGTGCGTTTTCTTCGTTGATGCGCCGTTCGATTTCCGCCAGGATCTTGACGAGCTGCTTGCGTTTTTCTTCGCGCTCGGCCTGCGCCGGGTTGTTGGCGGGCTGTGTTGGGTCGGGCGGCGGCATGGAGGCCAGCTGCTTTTTGATTTGCGCGAGCAACTGGGTCTGCTGCTCCTGCAGGGAATCGACCTTGCGCTGGGCGTCTTCGGTGGCGTCGCCCAGCTCCATCAGGGCCGAAGGCGGCAAGGGGGAGGTGGCGCGGCCTTTTTCCATCTCGCCACCACCAGCCAGTGAGGCTTGTGCGATGGCTTTGGCAAAGTCAGGCTTTTCGTTGGACTTGGCGTTGACCAGGATCACTTCCAGCGGCGTGTCCTGAAAGACGCGGTTGAAGCGGTCCGGATCAACAAAACGCGCCGTCAGCAACACCGCATGAAAGGCGATGGAGGCGCCCAGGGCTATTTGCAGTGTGCTTGGTGACTTCACAGGAAGAGATTATCGGTGTTTATGAGCGTATTGCGGCGTTAACCGGCGACCGGAGCCGCCACAGCGGCATCGGTTTGTGGCTCATTGACATCGACTGCAATCGAGATCGGGCCGGCGGCCATCTCGGACTCGCCATCCTCCTCGCCCAGCGGATCAGGAGACTCATCCATCTCCACGTCCAGCCGCTCGACCACCGTACCGGAAATATCTAGCGTGATCTCGTCGATCTCGCCCAGCTTTATACGCACTTTCGCGCCACGCGGCAGGCCCTGTGCACCAGCGGCTGGCAGCACCAGCGGCAACTCGTCGGCGCGCACCAGGTTGTCCTTGAAGGCAGTGGCGGTCAGCTCTGTGATGTGGTTCTGCTGCAGGTATTTGAGTGTCCAGTAGCGCTCGATCCCGGCCTGGAAACCGTTGTAGGCGCTGTAGGCGGCGTCAAAGCCCGAGATGATGGAAAACAGCTCGGCGTCCTTGGGCTTGAACGGCGCAGCCAGCGCGGCCGTGCGGCCGTGGCGCGCGCAGGCAATGATCTGCCACTGGTTGACCAGGTCGGTATAGCGGCGCAGTGGTGAGGTGCTCCAGGCATAGCTTTTGACGCCGATGCCCGCGTGCGGCAGGGCCTTGGTGCCCATGCGCACTTTCACGCCGGGCAAGAGGCTGGCCTGGCTGCGGTAAATGCCAGGCACGCCATGCTCGGCCAGCCACTCGCCCCAGGTGCTGTTCGCCAGAATCATGGCCTCGGCCACGATCAAGTCCAGCGGTGCGCCGCGCTGGCGCGTGCTGATGCTGACCGTCTCGTTGCCCTGGGGCTCGCCGCCTGTCGGGTTGTCCAGCCTGAAGTTGTAGTCAGGCCGGTTGAAGTTCTCGGGTTTGCCGCGCACGATTTCGCGCTGGGCCTTCAGGTGTTTGGCCAGCCGGTGCAAAAAGCTCAGTTCCACACCCCATTGAACATCGGTGGGGGGGCTGGTTTGCGCGGCTTCAAAAAAGGCTTCGGTGAACGTGCTGTCCAGCACGTCGTGGCGCAGGTTGCTGACGATGGGCACCTGCTCCAGCCGGGTCACGCTTTCCTTGATCTGCAGCGTGGCCTCATCCAGCGTGAGGTACAGCGACAGAGCCGGGCAGTTGCGGCCCTCCTGCAGCGTGTAGCTTTTGACGATTTCATCCGGCAGCATCGTCAGCTTGTAGCCGGGCATGTACACGGTAGAAAGCCGTGCGCGGCCCACGGTGTCAATCGGGCTGCCGGGCAATACGGCCAGGCCTGGTGCGGCGATGTGGATGCCAAGCGTGACAGTGCCGCTGCCCAGGCCCTGCACGGACAGCGCATCGTCGATCTCGGTAGTGGCTGAGTCGTCGATGGAGAAAGCCTTCACATCGGCCAGCGGCAGCTCGTCCTTGACTTCAGGCGCCTGCAGCGCCGGAAAGCCCGTGCCCTTGGGGAAGTTCTCAAACAAAAAGCGCTTCCAGTGGAACTGGTAGGGCGAGGCGATGGCGCCTGCCTTTTGCAGCAAATCGAGCGGCGCGGTGTGCGTGGCGCGTGAGGCTTCGACGACAGCCTTGTATTCAGCGCTGTTCTTGTCGGGTTTGAAAAGAATTTTGTAGAGCTGCTCGCGCACCGGCGCCGGGCATTCGCCGCGGCCCAGTTCTTCGGCCCATGCGGTTATTTGCGCCGCGACCTGCTTTTTCTTTTCGATGGCGGCCAACGCCTGCTGCAGGATTTCCGCCGGTGCCTTCCTGAAGCGGCCCTTGCCGGCACGGCGAAAGTAGTGCGGCGCGTCATACAGGCGAAAGAGCGCGGCGGCCTGTTGCTCCAGCGAGGCGGCCTTGCCGTCGGCGCTGAAGTAGTCGCGCGCCAGGTCGGCAAAGCCGAATTCTTCTTCGCTGGCGAATTCCCAGGCCAGATCCAGCTCAATATCGTGGCTCAGCTTTTGGCCGGCGGCCACCATCTCGGCAGGGGATGGCTTTTCAAACTTCAGCAGGGCATTAACGCCCTTGACCTTCACACGCTTGCCCGAGTCGAGTTCAACCTGCAGCGACGCATCGCTCTCGGACAAAATGCGGCCGGCCAGGAACTTGCCGGCTTCTTCAAACAATACAAACAAAACGGGATCCCTTTGGTGTCTTTGATGACTTGGGACTAGTGTAATCAGGGCTGCTTCAGAGAGATTTCAGGCCAATGCCAGGAAGTCGAGGATGGTCGGCAGATGCCGGTCAAAGTCGCTCAGTGCATGGTCACCGCCTTCCAGCAGCCGGATGTGAGCGCCCGCATAACGGGCCGTCATTTCACGCCAGTCCAGCACTTCATCCCCCTTGGCAATGATGGCGAGGTAGTTTTGCGGCGCTTTCAGCGGCCCGGCCTGCTGCGCTTTCAGCTCATCCACAAAGCGGGGCTCGAAGAAAAAGTGCTCTTGCGGGTTGTGCCAGGCCGTTTGCTCGCCGATGTAGCGGGCGAGGTCGCGCGCCGGCTCCACGGCCGGGTTGAGCAGCACGGCCTTGCACCCAGCCTGTTCGGCCACCGCAGTGGCGTAAAAGCCGCCCAGCGAAGAGCCGATCACGCCCATGCTTTGGTAGCCCGGCTTGCCGGGCCAACCGGCAATTTCGTCCTTCACCATCTGCAGCGCGGCGTGCGGCGAAGGCGGCAGCTGCGGGCACCACCAGTGAACGGCGGGATGGCGCTGCTGCACGGCAGCGGCCATTTTCCGGGCCTTGGCGGATTGCGGGGACGAGCGAAATCCGTGGAGATAGAGCAGATGGGTGATGCGCATGCCGCATGTTAGACGGGCAGGCCGCACGCACGTCTTGCCGGAGCCGATTTCCCCGGTTTCGCGGTGTTTCATGCTGGTTTTAAGCGAAATAGGGCTTTGAGCCAATCAGGACGAGCGCAAGCAGCTATGTAATTGATAGCGGTGTTCACTTCCGCGGGATGCCCGGCCGCGCGTTTTCGGCTTCAAGGCTGACGGATAATCCGCGCATGGCCGCCGTTTTCGACAAACCCTCCCTTTATCAGCGAACCTTGCCTTTGCTCCAGGGCTTTGACGGCCTGCTGGCGTTTGCGGTGTTTTTGCTGGCCTGCGCGGGCCTCCTGATCATGTATTCGTCGGGCTATGACCACGGCACGCGGTTTATCGACCATGGCCGCAACATGCTGATTGCCGGCGCCATCATGTTTGTGGTGGCCCAGGTTCCACCCCAGCGCCTGATGGCTTTTGCCGTGCCGCTTTACATTGCCGGGGTGGCATTGCTGGTCGCCGTGGCCGTTTTCGGTATCACCAAAAAAGGCGCCCGGCGCTGGCTCAATGTGGGCGTGGTGATCCAGCCCAGTGAAATCCTGAAAATCGCCATGCCGCTGATGCTGGCCTGGTGGTTCCAGAAACGCGAAGGCCAGCTGCGTCCGCTGGACTTCCTGGCCGCAGGGCTGTTGCTGCTCGTTCCGGTCGGGCTGATCATGAAGCAGCCCGACCTGGGAACCTCGCTGCTGGTGCTGGCCGCCGGCCTGGCTGTGATTTTTTTTGCCGGCCTGAGCTGGAAGCTGATTGTTCCGCCCGTGCTGCTCGGCCTGGTGGGTGTGTTCCTCGTGGTATGGTTCGAGCCGCAAATCTGTGCCGACGGCGTGCGCTGGCCCATCCTCCACGACTACCAGCAGCAGCGCATCTGCACGCTGCTCGATCCGTCGCGAGACCCGCTGGGCAAGGGCTTTCACATCATCCAGGGCATGATCGCCATCGGCTCGGGCGGCATCACGGGCAAGGGCTTTATGGCCGGCACCCAGACGCACCTGGAGTTCATTCCCGAGCGCACCACCGACTTCATCTTCGCGGCGTACTCCGAAGAGTTCGGCCTGTTGGGCAATCTGTTGTTGATTGCTGCGTTCATCTTCCTGATTTTGCGCGGACTGGCCATTGCGCTGGAGGCATCGACCCTGTTTTCGCGCCTGCTGGCCGGTGCGCTAACCATGATTTTTTTCACCTATGCTTTCGTCAATATGGGCATGGTCAGCGGCATCCTGCCCGTGGTGGGCGTGCCGCTGCCTTTCATCAGCTATGGCGGCACGGCCATGGTGACGCTGGGACTGGCCATCGGCATGCTGATGTCTATTGCCAAGGCCAAGCGCTTGGTGCAGTCCTGAAGATCCCGGATTGAAAATGCCGCAAACCGTCACCGTGATTGGTGTGGGCAACATGGGTGGCGGCATGGCGGCCAACCTGCTGGACAAGGGCTGGGGCGTGCAGGTGTGCGACATCGATCCGGCCAAAACCGTCGGGATGGTGCGGTTGGGTGCTGCGGTCATAGCTTCTCCCGCGGACGCCCTGGTGAATTCGCAGGCTTTCATCATCTGCGTGGTAGATGCCGCACAAACCGAAGAGGTGCTGTTTGGCGAGCGGGGTCTTGCACGCATGCTGCAACCCGGCCATACCGTGATGTTGTGCCCAACGATTGCGCCGCAGGATGTCGAGTCTTTCGCCAAACGGTTGGCTGAACGCGGTGTGCACACGCTGGATTCGCCCATGTCGGGCGGGCCTGCGCGGGCGCGCGACGGCTCCATGAGCCTGATGCTGGCTTGCGTGGACGAGGTCTACGCACAGCAAGCCGGCTTGCTGCAAGCCGTGTCGGCCAAGGTGTTTCGCATTAGCGAAAACCCCGGCGACGGCGCCCGCACCAAGCTGGTCAACAACCTGCTGGCGGGGATCAACCTGGTGGGCGCCGCCGAAGCGCTGGCACTGGCCGGCCGGCTGGGACTGGACCTCACCACCACGCTGGACGTGATCGAACAATCGAGCGGCCAGAGCTGGATCGGTTCGGACCGCATGCGCCGCGCGGTTGCCGGCGATTACGCCCCGCGCGCGCATGTGACCCTGCTGGAAAAAGACACCCGCCTGGCTGTTGAGGCTGCGCGTGCAGCCGGTTTTGACGGCCCGCTGGGCCTGCGCGCCAGCCAGGTTTTTGCCCAGGCGCACCAGGCCGGTCTGGCCGGCGAGGATGACGCGGCCCTTTTCAAGCATCTCAGGCAGACGGCCGGCAAGCCCTGAATGCTCCGGCGACGCCCCCAGGTGCGGCCGCGATATTTGTTACGGTTTTCCCCCGCACAGCGGCGCCTGGCGGAGTACAACCTTGGCTGTCATTCCCGACAACAACAATGCCCACTTCGAAGGAGTTGCGCCATGGCCGGAAAGTTTGAGCTCAAGAAGTCCAAGAACGACAAGTACTTTTTCTCGCTGCTGGCAGGCAACGGGCAGAAGATCCTGGCCAGCGAGATGTACGAAACCAAGGCCAGTGCGACGGGCGGCATTGAATCCGTCAAGAAAAATGCGCCGGACGACAGCCGTTATGACCGTCTGGTGGGCAAGGACGGTTCCCCCTATTTCAACCTTAAGGCCGGTAACGGGCAGGTGATTGGGGTCAGCGAAATGTACTCCAGCGTATCGGCACGGGATAACGGCATCGAGTCGTGTAAAACCAACGCGCCGGGCGCTACCACTACCGACACGGCCTGAGCCGCACGGCAAAGCCCATGGGCGGTGCCAGGCGGCGCGGCGAGGCCTGCGCGCCTGGAAGGCAGACTGCCTACAATGGCCCAATGACCTCACTTCGCTCCACCCCCGTCTCCGCCTCCAACAAGTCCACGGTCTCATCGACGGCCCGACCGACTGCGGAGTCGACGTCGGGACGGCTGGCGATTGCTGAAAAGTTGTTGCTGGCGCCGTTTGGCCTCACGCAGGCGCACCTGGGTCGGGCGCTGGGCGAGATCACCTCCCATGGAGCGGACGACGCCGACCTCTATTTCCAGTACACCCGCAGCGAAGGCTGGAGCCTGGAAGAGGGCATCGTGAAGACTGGTTCCTTCAGCATCGACCAGGGTGTGGGCGTGCGCGCCGTCAGCGGCGAAAAGACCGCTTTTGCCTACTCCGATGACATTTCCGAGGCGTCGCTGCTGGATGCGGCACGCACGGTGCGCAGCATTTCTGCCGGCGGCAAGGCTGCCCGCGTCAAGACGGCCGTCCGCAAGGTGGCCGGCAGCCGCTCGCTCTACCAGGGCCTGGACCCGATCGCCACGCTGGACAGCACTGCCAAGGTTCAGTTGCTGGAGAAAGTCGAAAAACTCGCCAAAGCCAGGGATCCGCGCATCGTGCAGGTCATGGCGGGTCTGGCCAGCGAATACGACGTGGTGATGGTGGCCCGCGCCGACGGCACGCTGGCCGCCGACGTGCGCCCGCTGGTGCGCCTGAGCGTGACGGTGATTGCCGAGCAGAAGGGCCGGCGCGAAGTCGGTTCGGGCGGCGGCGGCGGGCGTTTTGGCCTGGCCTACTTTGACGACGCCCAGATTACCGAATATGTGAACGACGCTGTGAAAGCGGCACTGACCAACCTGGATGCTCGCCCCGCGCCGGCCGGTGAAATGACTGTGGTGCTGGGTTCGGGCTGGCCCGGCATCCTGTTGCACGAAGCCATCGGTCACGGGCTGGAAGGCGACTTCAACCGCAAAGGCTCCAGCGCGTTTTCCGGCAAGATCGGCCAGCGCGTGGCAGCCAAGGGCGTGACGGTGCTGGATGACGGCACAATTGCGGATCGCCGCGGCTCGCTGAACGTGGACGACGAAGGCAACGCCAGCCAGCGCAACGTGCTGATTGAAGACGGCATCCTGAAGGGCTACATCCAGGATTCGCTGAATGCGCGCCTGATGAAGGTCAAGCCCACGGGCAACGGCCGCCGTGAAAGCTACGCCCATGTGCCCATGCCGCGCATGACCAACACCTACATGCTGGGCGGCGACAAGCAGCCCGAAGAAATCGTGGCCAGCATCAAAAAGGGCCTGTACGCCACCAACTTCGGCGGCGGCCAGGTCGACATCACCTCCGGCAAGTTCGTGTTTTCGGCCAGCGAAGCCTTCTGGGTTGAAAACGGCAAGATTCTGTATCCCGTTAAAGGCGCGACGATTGTCGGCAACGGCCCCGACGCGCTGACCCGTGTCACCATGATGGGCAATGACATGGCGCTTGACAGCGGCGTGGGCACCTGCGGCAAGGAAGGCCAGAGCGTGCCGGTGGGCGTGGGGCAGCCGACCCTGCGCATCGACGGCCTGACAGTGGGCGGGACGGCCTGATCCAGCCCGGATTGCCTCTTTTTTGACCTGTGCTACATTTCAGCTTATGAATTCGGCCAAGTTTTACTTCGGTTACTTTTGGTTCTCAAGCGCTTCCGGCGGTAGAGAGATCAACGCGTGACCCGATAAAACGCACCGATTCTCCAAAAACCGCCGGCCTCCGGCGGTTTTTTTTTGCCCGTTCAATTTTTAAATGCCCTGACTTGTGACGACCTGATTGATATCCCGAAGAAAAGGAAAACAGCGATGAATGCCAAGCCCACCTCCGCCAGCGACAACTGGTATGCGAACGTCGAAAAGACCAGCCAGACCGACGACGAACGCATCAAGGACATCACCGTGTTACCCCCTCCCGAGCACCTCATCCGCTTTTTCCCGATCCGCGGCACCGCCGTCGAGACGCTGATCAGCAAAACCCGCAAAAGCATCCACAACATCATCCAGGGCAAGGATGACCGTCTGCTGGTCGTCGTCGGCCCATGCTCCATCCACGACCCAATGGCCGCGCTGGACTACGCCCGCAAGCTGGTCGAACAACGCAAGAAGTACGAAGGCACGCTGGAAATCGTGATGCGCGTCTACTTCGAAAAACCGCGTACCACCGTAGGCTGGAAGGGGCTGATCAACGACCCCTACCTCGATGAAACCTTCCGCATCGACGAAGGCCTGCGCATCGCGCGCCAGCTGCTGATCGACATCAACCGCTTGGGCCTGCCCGCCGGCAGCGAATTCCTCGACGTGATCTCGCCGCAATACATCGGTGACCTGATTTCCTGGGGCGCCATCGGCGCGCGCACCACCGAAAGCCAGGTGCACCGCGAGCTGGCTTCGGGCCTGTCGGCGCCCATCGGTTTCAAGAACGGCACCGACGGCAACATCCGCATCGCCACCGACGCCATCCAGGCGGCGGCGCGCGGCCACCACTTTTTGTCGGTGCATAAAAACGGCCAGGTCGCCATCGTGCAGACCAACGGCAACAAGGACTGCCACGTGATTTTGCGCGGCGGCAAGGCGCCGAACTACGACGCGGCCAGCGTCGCAGCGGCCTGCAAGGAGCTCGAAGCCTCCAAGCTGCCCGCCACGCTGATGGTCGACTGCAGTCACGCCAACAGCTCCAAGCAGCACGAAAAGCAGGTCGAAGTGGCGCGCGACATCGCCGGCCAGGTGGCGGGTGGTTCGCGCCATGTGTTCGGCCTGATGGTGGAAAGCCACCTCAACCCCGGCGCGCAGAAATTCACGCCCGGCAAGGACGACTCCAAAGCGCTGGAATACGGCAAAAGCATCACCGACGCCTGCCTGGGCTGGAACGACTCGCTGGATGTGCTGGAAATCCTGTCGACCGCCGTGCAGGCGCGCCGGGCCAAGAAGTAAGGTTTGCCGACGCGCGGGTTTGTGCGAATAGCCGCCGGGCCCGCAAGTCGCCGACCATGAACCCCTGATCAGGAGCCCATCATGCGCAGCGAAGTCAGTGTGACCTTCAAGGGCGTCGCGCCCATCCGGCTGGATCTCAACGAAGTGCAGCCCATGCCGCACGATGTGGCGCGCTGGTGGCTGGACGACCAGTTCACGCAAATGGGCTGTGAGCCGCTTCGGCCCACGGGCAAACTGCTGACCGCCGACAAGGTGGTGGTGGTAGCCCAGGCGGCTGGGCCGGTGAAGTTTGCCGAAGCCAAGTGGGCTCAGGAATTTGCCCGGGCGTCGAGCGCGGCGCTGGGCAAGCCGGTTGTGCATGTAGATGTCACAACACTCAGCATCAGTTTTTAAGGCCCCCACGCTTCCCCACTTTGTGTGAGTCGCTGCCCCCCGAGGGGGCCGCCCGCCCTACGGCCCGGCAAAGCCGGTTCCGGGGCTCATGCTGGGTTTAAGAAGTCACCGGCCTGCCTATTAAACCGGGCCAGCGGGGCCGCCGTCAGGCTTTCAGCGCCTGCAGCAGTTTTGCGTGAATCCCGCCAAACCCGCCGTTGCTCATGCACAGCAAGTGGTCGCCCGGCTGCGCTGCGGCCAGCACCTGCTCGATCAGCTGGTCAATGGTGCCGGCCACCTGCGCGCGATTCCCCATGGGCGCGAGCGCGGCGCGCGCATCCCAGTCCAGTCCGCCGGCGTGGCAAAACGCCAGATCGGCCTGCTCCAGGCTCCAGGGCAGCTGGGCCGTCATGGCGCCCAGCTTCATGGTGTTGCTGCGCGGCTCAAAGATGGCAAGAATGCGTTCGCTGCCCCGGCCTGCGCTTTGCAGCTGGCGGCGCAGGCCGTCCACCGTGGTGTGGATGGCGGTGGGGTGGTGGGCGAAGTCGTCATACACCGTGATGTCGCCGTCTTTGCGCGCGATCACGCCGCGCACTTCCATGCGGCGCTTGACGTTCTGGAACTCCGCCAGCGCCCGGGCCGCGGCTTCGGGCGCCACGCCGACGTGCTCAGCCGCCGCGATGGCGGCCAGCGCATTGAGCTGGTTGTGCACGCCGCTGATGCCCCACTGCACGTGGGCCACGGCCTCGCCGGCCTTGAGCACATGAAAGTCGTGGGGCTCGCCGTGGGCCATGAAGCCGCTCTTGTTCAGCAGGCCGTTGCCGAAGAGCAGCTGCTCACTCCAGCAGCCCTGGGCCAGCACGCGCTGCAGGCTGGCCTCGGCGGCATTGACGACCACGCGGCCTTGTGAAGGGATGGTGCGCACCAGATGGTGAAACTGCCGCTCGATGGCGGCCAGATCGTCAAAAATGTCGGCGTGGTCGAACTCGAGGTTGTTCAGGATGGCCGTGCGTGGACGGTAATGCACGAACTTGCTGCGCTTGTCGAAAAAGGCGGTGTCGTATTCGTCGGCCTCGATGACAAAGGTATTGCCTTCGCCCAGCCGGGCGGATACACCGAAGTTCAGCGGCACGCCGCCGACCAGGAAACCCGGTTTCAGCCCGGCAGCTTCGAGAATCCAGGCCAGCATGGCCGTGGTGGTGGTCTTGCCGTGCGTGCCGGCCACCGCCAGCACATGGCGTGGCCCGGTCGGGTGGTGGGTCGGGTGGTGCAGCACGTGGCCCGAGAGCCATTGTGGGCCGCTGGTATAGGGCTTGCCGCTGTTCAGGATGGCTTCCATGAGCGGGTATTTGGCGCTGCCATCGGCAAGCCGGGCACGCGACACCACGTTGCCCACCACGAACACGTCGGGCTCGAAGGCCATCTGGTCGGCGCCGTAGCCCTCGATCAGCTCAATCCCCAAACCGCGCAGCTGGTCGCTCATGGGCGGGTAGACGCCGGTGTCGCAGCCTGTCACTTTGTGCCCTGCTTCCCGCGCCAGTGCGGCCAGGCCTCCCATGAAGGTGCCGCAGATTCCCAGAATATGTATGTGCATGGCCTGTATTCTAGGCAGGGCTTCCCGCGGGCCCCATAGGCCCGGGTCCGATAGTTGAGTGGAAATTCATGGGTAAAGTGCTTTCTGGCCAAGGCGGACGGGCGCAAGCAGCTATTGATTTCATAGCGGTCGGGTGCGCCATGGGTCCGGGTGAACTTTAGCGTCTGGCGGGAACCCAACCCGGGGCACAATCGCTTCGCCCGCACCCGCATCATTTATCCGCATCACCCATTGACCTTCGATTTGGCCTTTTCCGGGTCGAAGCCAGCCGATCTTGACACCTCATACCCTTAAATCCGAAATCGCCGCCACGGCCGCCGCGCTGGTGGTGGAAGAAGGGCTGGAATATGGTCCGGCCAAACGCCGCGCCGTCAAACAGATGGCATTGCCCGCCCGTACCGAACTGCCGGGCAATGACGAGCTGGAAGACGCTGTCCGCGAATACATCGCGCTTTTCTGTGCCGACACCCAGCCTGCCGAGCTGGCGGCCCTGCGTGAACTGGCGCTGGTCTGGATGGAGCGGCTGGTGCAATTTCGGCCCTACCTGGGCGGCGCCGTCTGGCACGGCACGGCCACGCGGCTGTCCGACATTTACATCCAGCTGTTCTGCGATGACCCCAAATCAGCCGAGATTGCCCTGATTGAGCACAATGTGGACTACGAGCCGCGTACCGTGACCGGTTTTACCGGTGACAGCGTGGAAGCGCTCAGCCTGCGAAGTGTGTGCAAACCTTTGAATGAGACGGTGGGCGTGCACCTGATGGTCTATGACCACGACGATCTGCGCGGCGCCCTGCGGCCGGACGCCAAGGGACGAACCCCGCGGGGCGACCTGGCTGCCGTGCAAAAATTGCTCTCCCCCCAACCCGGAACTTCAGACACGTGAACCGCAGAAACATGCTTTATGGCGGCGCCGCCGCCTTGGCCGGCCTGGCGGGTGCAGGCGTCGCCTGGTGGAAATTCCAGCCTCACGCGGTGGATGAAAAAGTGGTGGCGCCCACTCCCGGCAGTACATCTGGCAGCGCGACCGACGCATTTTGGAGCCTGAACTTCGACACGCCCGACGGCAAGAACCTGTCCATGAGCAGCTTTCGCGGCAAGCTGCTGTTGGTAAATTTCTGGGCCACCTGGTGCCCGCCCTGTGTGGAGGAGTTGCCATTATTGGATTACTTCTACCAGGAAAATCGCGATAAAAACCTGCAAGTGCTGGGTTTGGCTGTCGACCAGCCCAGCGCGGTGCGAACCTGGCTGCAAACCAGACCGCTGCATTTTCCGGTCGGCATGGCCGGTCTGGGCGGAACCGAGCTCAGCAAATCGCTGGGAAATCTCGCAGGCAGCCTGCCTTTTACCGCGGTGCTCAGCGCTTCCGGCGAACTGCTTCATCGCAAGATCGGCAAAGTCCTGCCGGAAGACCTGGCGCTCTGGGCCAAGCTCAATTAGCGGCAGAACATTGCTGATGGGCCGTGCTGCATCGAAACCTTCGGTAACAGCCGGGAACAGCTTCTAACGGCATCTTCCATGAGGTTTTTGAGGCGGAGCCGCCAGCCGCCAGACGGTTGGGAATGGCCTCCGGCTTGATGTACACTCTGCGCTTTCCCGGGGTAAGCCGCCTGGCTCGTCCCCCGCAGTAATTAACTGATAAGCGCTTTAAAGCGTAAAAGCAGAAAGTAAGTGAAAAAAGAAGGAAGATCGGTGGCCGCGTCAAGTGCCTCCCGTTTCCAGCCTTTCAGTCAAAAAAAGCTGCGCCGAGATCCCGCGCCAGCATCTACCGCCGTTGGAGAGAACCTATGGATTTAAGAAAACTCAAGACCCTGATCGACCTCGTCTCAGAGTCCAACGTCTCCGAGCTGGAGATCACTGAAGCTGAAGGCAAGGTGCGTATCGTCAAATCCAGCGGCGCCCCCCTGGTGATGCAGCAGCCGGTTGCCATGGTAGCAGCTCCCGCAGCGGCGCCCGCGGCCGGCGCGCCTGCCGCACCGATCGCCGAGGCGGCGCCCGCAGCCCCCGCCGGCCATGCCGTCAAGTCGCCCATGGTGGGCACTTTTTATCGCTCTGCCAGCCCCGGCGCCAAGCCTTTTGTCGAACTCGGCAGCGTCATCAAGGAAGGCGAAACCATCTGCATCATCGAGGCCATGAAGATCCTCAACGAGATCGAAGCCGACAAATCGGGCACCGTCACCAAGATCCTTTCGGAAAACGGCCAGGCTGTCGAATACGGCCAACCCCTCTTCATCATTGAGTAAGCGGGCGCCTTGCCTCCTTTCCAAACCAGGCTGACCGACGCATGTTCAAGAAAATACTGATCGCCAACAGGGGTGAGATTGCCCTGCGCATCCAGCGCGCCTGCCGCGAACTCGGCGTGAAGGCCGTGATGGTCTATTCCGAAGCCGACCGCGAGGCCAAATACATCAAGCTGGCCGACGAGTCGGTCTGCATCGGCCCGGCGCCTTCCAAAGACAGCTACCTCAACATGCCGGCCATCATCTCGGCGGCCGAGGTGACGGATGCTGAAGCCATCCACCCCGGATACGGTTTCCTGAGCGAAAACGCCGACTTCGCCGAGCGCGTGGAAAAAAGCGGCTTCAAGTTCATCGGCCCCACGCCGGAGTCGATCCGCATCATGGGCGACAAGGTCTCGGCCAAGCAGACCATGATCAAGGCCGGTGTGCCCTGTGTGCCTGGCTCTGAAGGCGCCTTGCCCGACGACCCGGTCGTCATCAAGCGCACCGCCAAGCAGGTCGGCTACCCCGTCATCATCAAGGCGGCGGGCGGCGGCGGTGGGCGCGGCATGCGCGTGGTGCACACCGAGGCAGCCCTGCTACACGCGGTGCAGACCACCAAGGCCGAAGCCGGCGCGGCTTTCGGCAACCCCGAGGTCTACATGGAGAAATTTCTCCAGAACCCGCGGCACATCGAAATCCAGATCCTGGCCGACCAGCACAAGAATGCGGTCTGGCTGGGTGAACGCGACTGTTCCATGCAGCGCCGCCACCAGAAAGTCATCGAAGAAGCGCCGGCGCCCGGGATTCCGCGCAAGCTGATCGAGCGCATTGGTGAGCGCTGCGTCGCCGCCGTCAAAAAGATCGGCTACCGTGGCGCGGGCACCTTTGAGTTTCTCTACGAAAACGGCGAGTTCTACTTCATCGAGATGAACACGCGTGTCCAGGTCGAGCATCCGGTCACCGAATGGATCACCGGCGTGGACATCGTGCGCACCCAGATCATGGTGGCGGCCGGTGAAAAGCTGCCTTTTGCCCAGCGCGACATCCAGCTCAAAGGCCATTCGATTGAATGCCGCATCAACGCGGAAGACCCCTACAAGTTCGTGCCTTCGCCGGGCCGTATCACGACCTGGCACACGCCGGGCGGGCCGGGCGTGCGGGTGGACTCGCATATTTATGCCAACTACTTTGTGCCGCCCAACTATGACTCGATGATCGGCAAGATCATTGTTCACGGTGATACGCGTGAGCAGGCGCTGGCCCGCATGAGCACGGCGCTGGCCGAAACCGTGGTGGAAGGCATCAACACCAACATCCCGTTGCACCGCGAACTGATGGTGGACGCCAAGTTCATGGACGGCGGCACCAACATCCACTACCTTGAAGAGTGGCTCTCGAAGCGAGAGAGATAAAGCCCCCACGGTCGCTCACTTCGTGTAGCTTCCTGCCCCCCGAGGGGGCCGCCCGCCTGCGGTCTGGCAAAGCCAGTCCCGCGGCTCATGCTTGAATGGGTTGCCTCGAGTCCTGTTGTATCCAACTTCCTCTGGATAAACCATGTTTGAACTGATCCTGCTGGCCCCCGTCGACGAAGTCGAAACCTTGAGCGAGGCGCTGGATGCGCTGGATGCGCTCAGTGTGTCGGTGGAGGATGCCGATGCGCAGACGCCGGCTGAGCAGGCGCTGTTTGGCGAGCCGGACATGCCGCCGCCCAAGGCGGGCTGGGAGCGGTCGCGCATCGTGTCGCTGTTTGCCACCGAAGCCCTGGCGCGTGACGCGGCCAGCGTGCTGTCTGCGCAAGACTTTTTTGCGGGCTGCCGGGTGGTGGCTGTCCAGCCGGTGCCTGACCAGGACTGGGTGCGGCTGACGCAATCGCAATTCTCGCCGGTCGACATCACCCCCGAGTTCTGGATCGTGCCGACCTGGCACGAGCCGCCCGCGGAGGCCAAACAATTGATCCGGCTGGATCCGGGCCTGGCATTCGGAACGGGCACTCACCCCACCACCCGCATGTGCCTTCGCTGGATTGCCGGCCAGGGTGCTGCCGGCAAAAACTTTGGCCGTGTGCTGGACTACGGTTGCGGCTCGGGCATCCTGGCCATTGGTGCGGCCAAGTTCGGCGCGCGGGACATCGACGCCGTCGACATTGACCCGGCCGCCGTGGAGTCGACGCGCGCCAATGCCGAAGCCAACCATGTGGCGCTCAACGCCGGCTTGCCCGACAAGGCATCCGGCCAGTACCAGACGGTGCTGGCCAACATCCTCGCGACGCCGCTCAAGGTGCTGGCGCCGCTGTTGTGCACGCACGTTGAAAAGGGCGGCCATCTCGTGCTGGCCGGCATTCTGGATCGCCAGGCGGAGGAACTGAAGGAGGCCTACGCGCCCTATTGCCAGCTCACCGTGCACGATGCGCAAGAAGGCTGGATTTTGATGACCGCTGGCTTCTGAGCCGGCTCAATCCCGCGCATGGCGGTTTTCAGGCCGTCAGCGGGGGTGAGCCCCCTACAATACAGCGCTAAATGAGCCTGATTACGCGCTGCCCCGCATGCGGCACGATGTTCAAAGTCGTGACCGACCAACTCAAAGTCTCACAGGGCTGGGTGCGATGCGGGCATTGCGCTGAAGTCTTTGATGCGTCCGCGCATCTGCTGCCGCGTGACATGGCATCGCCCGTGCCCGCCATACCGTTTGCGGTCGCGGACACCGAACCCATGCCGCTGCCGGAATTTGTCCCTTCTGCGCCGGCGCCGCCAGTCGTGGCTGTTGCCGCTGCTGCGGACTCACAGGAATGGGCGCCTGCCAGGTCATTTGCCGACCGGGTGCCGCTAAGGCCTTCCGGCACTGGCCCTGCCGATGCGCAGGACAGCGCGGCTGATTTTGACCCTGTACGCTGGAAGCGGGCCCAACAGGAACGCCAGCAGGATCCGATGGAACTGCCCGATAGCGTGTTGCCGGATGAGCCACCAGCCCGCCGGCCGGTGATGGTGCGTCCGGCGGTCGATGATGATTCCAGTTTTGCCTTTTCGGATGTGGACTCCGGCATGCCGGATTCGCGCGTGGAGCACGATGTGTCTTTTGTGCGGGAGGCCAGGCGCAAGGCGTTCTGGAAACGGCCGCTGACCCGGTGGACCATGGCCTTGCTATCCCTGCTGCTGCTGGCCGTGCTGGTCTTGCAGTGGGCTGTCCAGCAAAGGGACACGCTGGCCGCACTGGAGCCCCGGCTCGTGCCGGCGCTTCAGGGCATTTGCGGCCAGTTGCACTGTGACATTCGTGCGCCGCGGCATATTGAGTCACTGGTCATAGACAGCTCCACCTTCAACCGTATCGGCCCTGATGCCTATCGCCTCAGTTTTACGCTCAAAAACACGGGTGTGACGCTGCTGGAAATGCCTTCCCTGGAAGTGACCCTGACCGATTCGCAGGACCAGGCCGTGGTGCGCCGCATCCTGACGCCGGCACAGTTTGGCGCCAAATCGCCGACCCTGGCCGCCCGCTCCGAAATGCCGGGCCTGGTCATCATGAAAATATCCGGTGATGCGGACGCTGCTGCAGCAGCGTCACCGCCGTCTTCCGTGCCGGCGGCTCCCTTGCGGGTGGCTGGCTACCGTGTCCTGGTTTTTTACCCCTGATTGAAACGAGAGAACTGAATGTCTGCTGTTATTTGTGGCTCCCTGGCGTTTGACACCATCATGACCTTTGAGGGGCGCTTTTCGGAGCAGATACTGCCCGACCAGCTGCATATCCTGAATGTGTCGTTTCTGGTGCCGGCGCTGCGCCGCGAGTTCGGTGGTTGCGCCGGCAATATCGCCTACAGCCTGCAGCAGCTTGGCGGCAAGCCGTTGCCCATGGCCACGGTAGGCAGCGACGGCGCCGAGTACGTGGAGCGCATGAAGACGCTGGGCATCAGCACGGAATTTGTGCGGCAGGTGGGCGACACCTATACGGCCCAGGCGATGATCATGACCGACCGGGACAACAACCAGATCACGGCTTTTCATCCGGGTGCCATGATGCAGGCCCATATCACCCGCATTGACGCACGCGATGACATCAAGCTGGGCATTATCTCGCCTGACGGGCGCGATGCCATGCTGCAGCATGCCGAGCAGTTCAAGCTGGCCGGTATCCCCTTCGTTTTTGATCCAGGCCAGGGCCTTCCCATGTTTGACGGCAAGGAGCTTTCCCACTTTGTGGAGCTTTCCACTTGGGTGACCGTCAACGATTACGAGGCCAAAATGCTGTGCGACCGCACGGGCCTGTCATGCGCCGAATTGTCCCGCCGGGTGCAGGGCCTGGTGGTGACGCTGGGCGCGGAAGGTTGCGAGGTCTGGATTGGCGGCGAGAAAACTCTGGTGCCGCCGGTGAAAGCCGAAGCAGTAGTTGACCCGACGGGATGCGGCGATGCCTTTCGCGGCGCTTTGCTGTTTGGCCTGGAAAAAGGCTGGACGCTGGACCGCTGCGCCGCCTTGGGGAACCGGGTGGGTGCGCTCAAGATCGCCACGCGCGGCGGCCAGAACTACACGCTGAATTCCGAACAAATCAGCGCTTGAGCAAGACAGAATGGGCGCCGCCAGCTATTAAATTAATAGCATTCGACCATTCCCTTGTCGTAGGCGGGGCGGCTATGGCTCGCGGTGGTCCAGTGCTTTCAGCCATTCATTCCACGCAGCCTGGCTTGCCGCTTCAGCACTGACGCGCAACTGCTTGCGCCTTGAAGCCTCTCCGCGGGCCAGCGTGACCGCCTGCTGCGGAACGCCGAGGCAACCGGCCAGCCATTTCACCAGGGCCTGATTGGCTTTGCCCTCCACGGGCGGTGCCTGCAATCGCAGGCGCAGCGCCTGCTGGCCGGTCTCTCCATGCAGGCCCATCATCTCGGTTTTGGCGGCGTTGGGCACCACATGGATGTCGATCAGAACGTCCCCATTCTTTTCCCGTCGCAGAAAAGGAAGTTCGGGCAGCGCGGGGAATGGTTTCATGGCTGGAGTGGTCCGGCGGCGGTAAACAGGGGTGTCAATTGTGAATGGCCTCAGGAACGGTCCAGCCATGAAAAAAGCCCGACATCTTTCGATATCGGGCTCTAAGCAGAATTACCTTACTGCTTACGGCTTGCTGGCTGTCGGAAACGGCCAGGCAGCTTGCGGGTTCAGAGTAGTCTGAGCCGCAGGGGCAGCCGCTGCAGCGGGTGCTTTCGCAGCTTTGGCAGCAGGTTTTTTCGCGGCTTTCTTCGCAGCGGGCTTTTTCGCTGCTTTCTTGGCGGCAGGCTTTTTCGCAGCGGCTTTCTTCGCCGCTGGTTTCTTCGCTACCTTTTTTGCGGCCTTCTTGGCTGCTGGCTTTTTCGCTGCAGCTTTCTTCGCTGCTGGCTTCTTGGCCGCTACCTTCTTGGCTGCTGGCTTTTTCGCTGGCGATTTTTTCGCAGCTGGCTTTTTGGCCGCTACTTTTTTCGCTGGAGCTTTTTTAGCCGGAGCTTTTTTCGCTGCTGCTTTTTTCGCAGGAGCCTTCTTAGCCGCTACTTTTTTCGCAGGGGCTTTCTTTGGAGCAGCTTTTTTAGCCGCAGTTTTTTTCGCAGTTGCCATAGTTTTCTCCTTGATCACGTTGCAAAGAGCACTTCACGGTTGGAGTACGTAAAGCGATTCACGGCGTTGGGCCCCGGATAAACCGGTCCCAGCGCCGCGAACACAGGAGCAAAGCCCAACGCGCACTCTTCGGTGCTGTCACTGGTCATTGCAATTCTTGAAATCATTGTTCGCTTGTCTCGCGTATTTTTTTGGTCAATCAATCCCAGGAAAGGGCACCACCGGACTGGTACTCGATCACACGGGTTTCAAAGAAGTTACGCTCTTTTTTCAGGTCGATCATTTCGCTCATCCATGGGAACGGATTCTCCTCGTTGGGGAAGAGAGTTTCAAGTCCGATCTGTGTGGCACGGCGATTGGCAATGTAGCGGAGGTAGCCTTTGAACATGGACGCATTGAGGCCGAGCACGCCGCGCGGCATGGTGTCTTCGGCGTAGCGGTACTCCAGTTCGACGGCTTTCATGAACAATGCCTTGATCTCGGCCTTGAACTCCGCCGTCCAGAGATGGGGGTTTTCCAGCTTGAGCTGGTTGATCAGGTCGATGCCGAAGTTGCAGTGCATGGACTCGTCGCGCAGGATGTACTGGTACTGCTCTGCGGCGCCGGTCATCTTGTTCTGGCGACCCAGGGCAAGAATCTGCGTGAAGCCCACATAGAAGAACAGGCCTTCCATCAGGCAGGCAAACACAATCAGCGACTTGAGCAGGGTCTGGTCAGCTTCGGTGGTACCGGTCTTGAAGTGGGGGTCGGAGATCACTTCAATGAAAGGAATCAGGAACTGGTCCTTGTCCTTGATCGATTGCACTTCGTTATAGGCGTTGAAGATTTCGGCTTCGTCCAGGCCCAGCGATTCAGTGATGTACTGGTAGGCATGGGTGTGGATGGCCTCTTCAAAAGCCTGGCGCAGCAGGAACTGGCGGCATTCGGGCGCCGTGATATGGCGGTAGGTGCCCAGCACGATGTTGTTGGCGGCCAGCGAGTCGGCGGTCACGAAGAAACCCAGATTACGCTTGACCAGACGGCGTTCGTCTTCGGTCAGGCCATTCGGGTCTTTCCAGAGCGCGATGTCGCGCGTCATGTTCACTTCCTGCGGCATCCAGTGGTTGGCGCAGGTGGCGAGGTATTTTTCCCAGGCCCACTTGTATTTGAACGGCACCAGCTGGTTGACGTCGGTCTGGCCATTGATGATGCGTTTGTCGGAGGCCTTGACGCGTTGTGCCTTGGCGGGTGCGGCGGCAGACGTAGAAGGTGCCGCAGCCTGCACAGGTGCGAACGCGCCGTCGTTGAGCATGCGCACTTGCGCCTGGGGCTGCTCGGCAGTATTCAAAGAAAGAGGCGGAAGTTCCATCGAGCGGCCTTCAGGCAAGCCGCTGTTGTGAGATGTTTGCAAAGATGGTTTGACTTCTTCGTCCCAGGTCAACATAGAGGTTTCCAATACTTTGGGATTATGAAAGCAGCGATACAAAATGAAAAGTGTTCATTCACATCGCTACAAAATTGTGTTGCTCAATTACATCGAATCGTGCGATGAAGCTCAGCACACGATTCGTTTTTTTATTGGCAGGCCTCGCAACCGGGGTCATCGATTGCGCAGAACTTGATGTCGGTCGCGGGCGATGCACTCATCTGTGCCTGAGCTGCAGCGGCTGCTGCTTCAAGCGCGCTCATGCCGCCGCCCGAGGTGGCCGTGCCGGAAGAAACCGAGTTCATTTTTCCGGCCGTCACAGTCGACTTCTCGGCATGCGTAGCGCTTTGCGTGCGCAGGTAGTAAGTCGTCTTGAGGCCGCGCAACCAAGCCAGTTTGTAGGTGTCGTCGAGCTTTTTGCCCGACGCGCCCGCCATATAGATATTGAGCGACTGTGCCTGGTCAATCCACTTCTGGCGGCGCGCTGCCGCTTCGACAATCCAGGAAGTTTCAATCTCAAACGCCGTGGCGTAGAGCGCCTTGACGTCCTGCGGCACGCGATCGATCGGACGCAGGGAGCCGTCAAAGTGCTTCAGATCCACCACCATCACGTCATCCCACAGGCCCAAGCGCTTCAGGTCTCGGACCAGGTAATGGTTGATGACGGTGAATTCACCCGACAGGTTGGACTTGACCGACAGGTTGCCAAAGCAGGGTTCGATACAGGCATCCACCCCAATGATGTTGGAGATGGTGGCTGTGGGCGCAATGGCCACGCAGTTGGAATTGCGCATGCCGTCTTTGGCAATCTTCTTGCGCAAAGCGTCCCAGTCAAGGCTGGCGGAGCGGTCGACTTCCACATAGCCGCCGCGCTGCTCGGCCAGCATGTCCAGCGTATCCAGCGGCAGGATGCCCTTGTCCCAGAGCGAACCTTTGTACGTGGCATATTTACCGCGCTCTTTGGCCAGTTCGGTTGACGCCCAGTAAGCGTGGTAGCAGACGGCTTCCATGGACTTGTCGGCGAACTCGACGGCTTCCTGGGAAGCATAGGGAACACGCAGTTCATACAGGCAGTCCTGGAAACCCATGATGCCCAGGCCCACGGGGCGATGGCGCATGTTGGAATCACGGGCCTTTTTGACGGCGTAGTAGTTGATGTCGATCACGTTGTCCAGCATGCGCATGGCCGTGGTGATGGTCTTTTTGAGTTTTTCGTGGTCGACCGCGCCGTCCTTCAGGTGCTGGACGAGGTTGACTGAGCCGAGGTTGCAGACGGCGGTTTCGGTGTCGCTGGTGTTGAGCGTGATCTCGGTGCACAGGTTGGACGAGTGCACGACGCCGGTGTGCTGCTGCGGCGAGCGCACGTTGCAGGCATCCTTGAACGTGATCCAGGGGTGGCCGGTTTCAAACAGCATCGACAGCATCTTGCGCCACATGTCGGTGGCCTGCAGCTTGCGGGATGGCTTGATTTCGCCGCGCTCGGCCTTGGCTTCGTAGGCGGTGTAGATTTTTTCGAAATCCTTGCCGAACTTGTCGTGCAGGTCGGGCGTGTCGGACGGTGAGAACAGCGTCCAGCTGCCCTTTTCCATCACGCGACGCATGAAGAGATCGGGAATCCAGTTGGCGGTGTTCATGTCGTGCGTACGGCGGCGGTCGTCGCCGGTGTTCTTGCGCAGTTCCAGGAACTCTTCAATATCCAGGTGCCATGTTTCCAGGTAGGCGCAGACGGCGCCCTTGCGCTTGCCGCCCTGGTTGACCGCCACGGCGGTGTCGTTGACGACTTTGAGGAAAGGCACGACGCCTTGCGATTCGCCGTTGGTGCCCTTGATATGGGCGCCCAGGGCGCGCACAGGCGTCCAGTCATTGCCCAGGCCGCCGGCAAATTTGGACAGCAGCGCGTTTTCCTTGATGGCGTCGTAAATGCCGCCCAGGTCGTCGGCGACGGTCGTCAGGTAGCACGACGACAGCTGCGAGCGCAGCGTGCCGGCATTGAACAGGGTGGGCGTGCTCGACATGAAGTCGAAGGACGAGAGGATTTCATAGAACTCGATCGCGCGTTCTTCGCGGTTGATCTCGTTGAGCGACAGGCCCATGGCCACCCGCATGAAGAAAGCCTGTGGTAGCTCGATGCGCTGTTTGCGCACGTGCAGGAAGTAGCGGTCAAACAGGGTTTGCAGGCCGAGGTAGTCGAATTTCAGGTCGCGTTCGGGCTTGAGCGCGGCGCCCAGGCGGGCCAGGTCGAACTGCTGGAGCTTTTCGTCGAGCAGCTCGTTTTGTACGCCCTTGGCGATGAACTGCGGGAAATACTCGGCGTAGCGAATCGCCATGTCTTCCTGACTGACTTCTTCACCCAGCACTTCGCGGCGGATGGTGTGCATCAGCAGGCGTGCGGTGGCGTAGGTGTAGTCAGGGTCTTTCTCGATCAGGGTGCGCGCTGCCAGGATGGACGCCTTGTAGACTTCATCAATGGGCACACCGTCATAGAGGTTGCGCATGGTCTCGGCAACGATGGGGTCGGGCTTGATATCTGCGCCCAGGTTGGCGCAAGACGCTTCAATCAGAGCCTGCAGGTTGCGGATGTCCAGCGCGACGCGGTTGCCGCGGTCGGTCACATGGATCAGGGGCGCCGCAGGTGCCTGGGTTTGCGGCTGGCGTGCGCGCTCTTGCGTGCGCTTCTCGCGGTACAGCACGTAAGCGCGGGCGATTTCATGGTGGCCGCCGCGCATCAGGCCCAGCTCGACCTGATCCTGAACGTCTTCTATATGAAAGGTTCCGCCGCCTGGGCGCGAACGCATCAGGGCGCGGATGACCGCCTGGGTCAGGCCGTCAACGGTTTCGCGGACGCTGGCCGAAGCCGCACCCTGCGTGCCATGCACGGCCAGGAAAGCCTTCATCATGGCCACGGCGATCTTGTTGGGTTCGAACGGCACCACGCCGCCATTGCGGCGGATGATCTGGTAATGGGCGAGCGGGTTGCTTTGCGCGTTGGTATCGCCGGTTGCCGGGTTGCTTGCCAGAACGCTCGACGTGACGGGCACCGCGTGTTGTGCAGTTTGCATGACTTCCTCTTTGCTTTGTTTTATGGGTGGTTTGATGTGCTGTTCGGGGTCTCTGGATATATTGAGGTATTGCACAGGCCTATCAACCTGCTCCTTCATTTCCTGACCCGAATTACATCAAACTGAATTAGGGCTTAGACACTATACCTAGGGTATGGAGGGAATACAAGCCACTACAGGTAGTGTATCGCTGACTGAATGCACCGTTACGTTTTGTGGCTTTTTAGGCCCCATTCCAGACGCCTCGATCAGTGCTTGATGGCGGCCCGCTCAACCTCGCGGAAAGCCTGATGCCATCAGGCTTGCGAAGCTGATGCAACGTTGTGGCACGGTCATTCGCGGGCTTTGGGTTGGGAGCGCCGGTCACTGCGGGCGCGGTAAAAATAACCAGAAATTTCAACCGCAAGGCGCACCGCAATGGTGAGTGCGTGCAGGTGCACCAGTCACATGATTTCGGGAAAACACCTAGCCGGTGACGACAGCGAGTTTTGCAGCAGAGGCCAGTTGAAGCCAGTGCCTGGGTCCTGCTTGCGGCCGGGTGCAATGTGCTCGTGCCCGGCGATGTGCTCAATGGGATAGTGCTGCAGAAGCGAGGCGCACAGCCCGGTCAGGGTTTCATACTGGGATGCTTCAAAGGTATCTCCCTCAAGGCCTTCCAGCTCGATGCCGATGGAATCGTCGTTGCAGTTGGTGCGCCCGCGGTAGCTGGATTCCCCGGCATGCCAGGCGCGGTCGTCACAGCTCACAAACTGCCACAATGCGCCGGTTCGGGCGATAAAAAAATGCGATGAAACCTGCAGGCCGCGAATGCCCTGAAAGTAAGCGTGTGCCTCCCAGTCGAGCTGGTTGGTGAAAAGGCGCTGCACGTTGTCATTGCCGAACTCACCTGGCGGCAGGCTGATGGAGTGGATGACGATCAGGTCAATCTGCGCATCGGGGGGGCGTGGACCAAAGTTGGGCGAAGCCAGTGGGCGTGCATAGCGGTACCAGCCGTTTTGCCACAAAGGCCGGGGAAGGGCATTGGGGCTTTCAGGCGGGGTCATCGGCAGGGTCAAGTCCGTCGGCCAGGTCGTCATTGCCCGGCGTGGTGATATTCAGGCGTGCAATGCGGTAGCGGATCTGCCGCAGGCTCAAACCCAGCCTCGCGGCGGCAGCGGTACGATTGAAGCCGGTCTCCAGCAAAACCTTGGTCAGGATGTTTCGCTCCTGCCCGTCCAGATAATCCTGCAGGTTTTCCGGGACGGTGACATGTTCTTCGGCCGGCGCATCAAAATGCAGCGCGCTTCCTTCGCCGAGCGCCACGGCCCGGTGCAGGATGTTTTCCAGCTCCCTGACATTGCCGTTAAATGGCCTGGACTGCAACTGCTCCATCACGGCGTCGGTCAACTCGGGCATCTTGAACCCGGACTCCTGGCAGATTCTTGACAGCAGGGCAGTGCAGAGTGCTGGCAAATCTTCCCTGCGTTCGCGCAGGGCCGGCACGGCAATTTCAATCACGTTGAGCCGGTAATAAAGATCCTGGCGGAATGTCCCTTCCTGGGCTTCCGCTGCCAGGTTTTTGTGCGTTGCGCTGACGATGCGCACGTCAACGGTGTCCTCCTGCGGCGAACCCAGCGGCCTGACGGTGCGTTCCTGGATGGCGCGCAGAAGTTTGGATTGCATGGCCAGCGGCAGGTCGCCGATTTCATCGAGAAACAGGGTTCCGCCCTTGGCCGCCTGGAAGTAGCCTTGCCGGTCCTGCGCCGATCCGGTATAGGCGCCCTTGCGTGCGCCGAAAAACTCCGCTTCGAGGAGATTCTCGGGTATGGCGCTGCAATTGACGGCGACAAAAGGCCCTGCCGCGCGGTGGCTGCAACCGTGTACGGCTCGTGCCACCAGTTCCTTGCCGGTGCCCGACTCTCCCTGGATGAGGACGGGCGCCATGCTCCCCGCCACCTTGACGATGCGCGACTTGACGGCGCGCATGACGGCAGACTCACCCACCAGCTTTTGCAGAATCTGGGTGCCGTCCCCATTTTTTTTCTGGGCGGAGGGGGTGGTGCCGTGTTCCGGTGCGCTTCGATCGCTTTTGACCTGTTGCGCCGGCTGTTTGGCACCCTGCACAGCCGATGCCACGACACTGCGGAATTGCTTGAGGTCGACCGGTTTCGTGAGGTAGTCAAACGCGCCGGCCTTGAGTGCTTCCACCGCATTTTCGGCCGAGCCGTGGGCCGTAATCACCACGCATCGTTCGGGCCGTTGCTGGTCGATCATGTCTCGCAGTAATTCGAGGCCAAGGCCATCTGGCAGGCGCATATCGGTGATCACAGCATCGAAGTGATGCGCCTTGAGCTGCTCCCGGGCCTGCAGCAGGTCACCGGCTGCCTCCACCCGATACCCTTCCCTGAGCAGCGTCAGTTCATACAGGGTGCGCAAATCCGGTTCATCGTCAATGACGAGGATACGTGCCTGCTGGGGAACGGGAATGGGGGTGCTCATGGTTTTCAGGTTGGCATTGTGGCAAAAGAAGCCGCAGACAAGGTCATAGACGGACTGGAGGGTGCGAATATGACAAAAAATTCGTTTCCCTCAATGCCGCTTCGCTGCACGCGCTGGTAGCCGATCAGGGCGCCATAGCGTTCGCACAATTCACGGCAAATGTACAGGCCCAGCCCGCTGGAGCGGCTTTCAGAGGAGAAAAATGGTTCGAACAAGTGTGTCTGCACGGTTTGCTCCATGGGTTGGCCATCGCTCCATACGGACAAACGGGCCTGCCCGGGCGTAACGAGCTGGGTGGAGACTTCAATGGCCTGCGAAGATGTGCTGGCATAACGCAGGGCGTTGTCCAGCAGATTGACCATGAGGCGGCGCAAATGCTCGGGCTCAAAGCACACAACGGCGTTACCCGAATCTGCCGTGATCTTCATGCGTCGGGACGCTTCAGTCTGCCCTGCCCAGTCCGTGGCAATCTTGTGGGCGGTTTCGTCCAGTGCCAGGGTGGTGGTTTGCGGCGAGGGCAGATGTGCCTGGGCACGTGAGATGTTCAGTACCTCATCGACGATTTTGGCGAGACGTTGTGCATTTTGCCGGATCATGCCGGTGAGCTGGCGGTGCGGCTCGTCCTGCAGGTCTTCTTCCAGCAAGGCATTGGCTTGGGAGATTGCCGCCAGTGGATTTCTGATTTCGTGTGCCACCGCGGCCGACATGCGTCCCATGGCGGCCATCTTCTCGGTCCTCACGCGGGCTTCCATTTCACGCAGGTCTTCCAGGAACATCACACAAAGGCTTTCGTGGGTGCCGTTTTTCGATGCGGCAAGGCGTGTGCGTACATGAAGGCGCCGGGTATTACTGCCTGGGTATCCAAGGCTGATGTCCGCTTCCTGGGGGGTTTGCGTGCTGAACGTGCTATGCATCAATTCGGCCAGGGGCAGCCAGGCCGCTTCCATGACGAGGATGAAAGGCGCGCTGCGAACCGAGCCCCGGGCTCCCAGCAGGCGCCTGGACGCCGGATTGGCCGATCGGACGATGCCGTTGATATCGACCACCAGCACGCCGTCGGCCAATGTTTCAATGACCAGCTCGTTCACCTGCGTCTGCATGCGCGCGGCGGACTGGCTGCGTTTTGCCAATTGTTCTTCACGGGCAAGCCGCAACGCCAGGTGGTTCGCAAGCAGTGCGACCAGGAAAAAACCGGAACCGCTCAAGCCCGACTGAAGGAATCGCGCATTGAAATCGCCCAGCACCTGGAGTGAGCTCCACCACGCGTCGGCAAGTAGCAGCAGCGTCACGGTGGCAGCGGTTCCGAAGGCCAGCAAAATTGGTCCGAGAATGGAGGCGAGGAGCACCGGCAACGCAAACAGGGGCGTGTAATTGATGCCGCTCGATTGCAGGACATTGAGCGTCGAGAACGTGATGACGTCCACACCGATGGTCAATACCCACTGTGCGTCAAAGGTGCTGCCCGGCGGCCGCGGCTTGGCCCAAACCCGCACGGCCAGCGTGGCGCACAGGTAGGCTATGCATACCGCAATGGACCAGTGGTTGGTGATGTTGCCCAATGCGTAGATAACCGCCTGCAGGATGACGAGTACTGCGGCGATGGCAACGCGTGCCGTCATGAAGACGCGCCACAGACGGCCGAAGGAGCCCAGTTCGGGCACGGCCTCCCACACGCCTGATGCCTTGCCTCCCGTTTCAAACCAGTGGGATGGCGTGCTCATCTAGCCTCCTGCCTGGCGGCGATGCGCGTCACTGCAATAAATGCCCTTGTCGCCTATCAGTGCGTCGGATTTCGGCAAGTGCACGCGACAGATATCGCATGCGACCATCTCCGCGACGGTAGTTTCGCGGCCCGGCGCTTGTGGGGGGCGGGTGGCCGCGGCGTCTTTTCTTTCCGCATCACGGTTGTGGCGCCAGAGCCAGAAAACCACCAGTACGAGTGCCATGACCAGAAAGTATTTCATGCCCGCCTCAGAATGACTTCAAGTACAAAGCGCGAACCGGCGTAGCCCAGCAACAGCAGGCCGGAGCCCAGGTACAACACACGGACGGCCTTGCGGCCACGCCATCCGAGGCGCGCCCGGCCGATCAGCAGGCCGGCAAACGTCAGCCAGGCCAGTACTGAAAACACGGTTTTATGGTTCCATTTCCAGGCCAGACCGGGCCCGTAGAGTGTTTCGGCGAACAGCCAGCCTACAAACAGCGTGGCCGACAGCAATACAAAGCCGGCCTCCACGAAGCGGAAGGTGAGCCGCTCCAGCGTCAACAGCGGCACACCCGCATCGGTTTGTGCGGCCAGCCGGATGGAGCGCTCGGAGCGCGTCATCAGCCAGCCGTGCACCACTGCGGCGGCAAACAGCCCATAAGACGCAATGCCCAGGGCCCAGTGCAACGGCAGCCAGGGGGATGCGATGGCGTGGTAGGTGGTACCGGGGAAAATGACCGTCAGGATGACAGCTGCGCTGCCCAGCCCTGCCAACGCCCAGTGGGCCTGGAGTTGTGGAAACAGGCGGCTTTCGATGGCGTAAACGGTCAGCACCAGCCAGACTGTCATGGACAGCGCCGGTGCAAAGCCGAAACGCGGGGGCTCGCCCAGCAGGCCATCGGCCAGCGCCAGCACGTGCAACAGCCAGGCCGCCAGCAGCAGGCCGCGGATGGCGGCGGGGCCGAGGCGCGGGGAGCCTAGTGCCAATGCAGCGTAGGCGACGGCAGCACCGGCTGCCGCTGCAAGACCCCACCAGTCGCTCAAAGCTAAAATCATGGCTAGAGTTTAGCCTTTACTGCCTCTTTTCCCCCTTTCTGGCAGCCTTCCGCTACAGCCTTTCTTTTCCACCTAACTGCGCCGCGTTCGTGGCGCCTTCCCATGGCCTCAGCTCTTACCGACAAGTTATCCCGCCTCGTCAAGGAAATGCGAGGCCAGGCCCGCATCACCGAATCCAATGTGCAGGACATGCTGCGCGAGGTACGCATGGCCTTGCTCGAGGCCGACGTTGCGCTGCCGGTGGTGCGCGACTTCATTGCCCGGGTCAAGGAAAAAGCGCTGGGCCAGGAAGTGATGGGTTCGCTGTCGCCGGGCCAGGCGCTGGTGGGCATTGTCAACAAGGAACTCGCCGCCACCATGGGCGAGGGCGTAAGCGACATCAACCTGGCGGCCCAGCCGCCGGCGGTCATCCTGATGGCCGGCCTGCAGGGCGCGGGTAAAACCACCACCACTGCCAAGCTGGCCAAGCACCTGATTGAAAAGCGCAAGAAAAAGGTGCTGACTGTCTCGGGCGACGTCTACCGCCCTGCTGCCATTGAACAGCTCAAGACGGTTACCAAACAGGCCGGCGCCGAATGGTTCCCCAGCACACCGGACCAGAAACCGGCCGACATCGCGCGAGCCGCCATTGACTACGCCCGCAAGCACTTTTTTGATGTGCTGCTGGTCGACACGGCCGGTCGCCTGGCCATTGACGAGGCCCTGATGGCCGAAATCAAGGAGCTGCATGCGATCCTGAACCCGGTTGAAACGCTGTTCGTGGTCGACGCAATGCAGGGTCAGGATGCGGTCAACACCGCCAAGGCCTTCAAGGAAGCCCTGCCGCTCACCGGCATCATCCTGACCAAGACCGACGGCGATTCACGGGGCGGTGCGGCGCTCAGCGTGCGCCAGATCACCGGCGCCCCCATCAAATTCTCCGGTACCAGCGAGAAAATCGACGGCCTGGAGGTGTTCGACGCCGAGCGCCACGCCGGCCGCATCCTCGGCATGGGCGATATTCTGGCGCTGGTCGAGCAGGTGGCCGCCGGGGTGGACATGGCCTCTGCCCAGAAGCTCGCCGCCAAGATCAAGTCCGGCGACGGCTTTGACCTCAACGACTTCCTGAGCCAGTTGCAGCAAATGAAGAACATGGGCGGGCTCTCCAGCCTTCTGGAAAAGCTGCCCGCGCAAATGGCGGCCAAGGCCGGCCAGGTCGACATGGACAAGGCTGAAAAAGACATCAAGCGCAAGGAAGGCATCATCCAGAGCATGACGCCGCTGGAGCGCCGAAAGCCCGAACTCATCAAGGCGACCCGCAAGCGCCGTATTGCCGCCGGCTCCGGCGTGCATGTTCAGGAAGTCAACCGCCTGCTCAATGAATTCGAGCAGATGCAGGGCATGATGAAGAAGATGAAGGGCAGCGGGATGATGAAAATGATGAAACGCATGGGCGGCATGAAAGGCATGCCCAAGTTTTGATCAATTCGCTGTTTAAGGGAAAATGGCTGCAGCCCAATAAGGACGGGCGCAACCAGCTCCTGAATTAATAGCGTCCACCTGTCATGAAAAAAGCCGCTCCAAGCGGCTTTTTTCATGGGTTGCCCGGAAGTCGGGCCATTTTCAGGCCGCCTTCAGCCGTGGCTTGGCCAGCCGGCTTGCATGCAGCCAGGCGCGTCGCAGCACTGCCGGCGAACGGGTCTCTTCCGGGATCAGCAGGTAGTTCTGCGCACGCAGGGCCGTGCCCACGCCGACCTTGCTGGTGAGCACCGTCATCGGGATCGCCAGCAGCAGCGGCAGGCCGACCGGGATCAGCCAGATCAAAGCCCGTGCATCGATCACGRCAATGCCGACAGCCAGCAGCGCAATCACGCCGGACATGGGCGCCAGCTGCGCCAGCGCATGGCGCCAGGGCACAGCGGCCGCTTCGCGCGGGGGCGATTTCCATTCAAGCTTCAGGCCGGTGAGGGCCACCACCACAAACAGCGAATGCGCGAGCATGCGGATGGGGGCCTGCAGCAGTGCGATCAGGGTTTCCAGCAAAGCACTGCGCAGCAGGGCGACGGTGCCGCCATAGGATTGCTGCTGGCGGTTGACCAGCACGGCCACGATGCCCAGGACGCGCGGCAAAAACAGCATGCACAGCGTCCAGCCCCAAAGCGCCATCAGCTCGCCGGGCAGCAGCATCCAGTCGGCAATCATCGGCGAGCCCGACAGCCAGAGCGCCGTTCCCAGCGTGAGGAAGCACAGCCACAGTGGCGCCGACAGGTACGCCATCGCGCCCGTGCCAAACATCGAGCGGTGCACCGGGTGGATACCCGGCTCGGCGATCAGGCGGGAGTTTTGCAGGTTGCCCTGGCACCAGCGGCGGTCGCGCTGCAGCTCGGCCAGCAAATCCGGCGGCTGCTGCTCGTAGCTGCCCACCAGGTCGCCCACCAGCCACACGTGGTAGCCGGCGCGGCGCATCAGCGCGGCCTCGACAAAATCGTGCGACATGATGCTGCCGGCCATGCCGCCCGTGCCCTTGATATGCGCCAGCGCGCAATGCTTCATGAAGGGCTCAATGCGGATGATGGCGTTGTGGCCCCAGTAGTGGGACTCGCCCATCTGCCAGAACTGCATGCCCAGCGTGAAGAGGCGCCCGGTCACGCGTGAGGCGAACTGCTGTGCCCGCGCGTGCAGCGTGACGTGGCCGATGGCCTGGGTCGCGGTCTGGATGATGCCGGCCTTGGGGTTGGCTTCCATCAGCTTGACCATGGAAACCAGGCAGTCGCCGCTCATCACACTGTCGGCGTCCAGCACCACCATGTAGCGGTAATCCTTGCCCCAGCGGCGGCAGAAGTCGGCCACATTGCCGGCCTTGCGGTCGGTGCGGCGTTTGCGCAGGCGGTAGTAGACCTCGATTTGCGGCTGGTCGGGGTGGCCTGCCAGCTGGGTGCGCAGGTCTTCCCAGGCGGCGCGCTCGGCCTTGATGATGGCCGGGTTGCTGCTGTCCGACAGCACGAAGACGTCAAAGCTCTGCACATGCCCTGTCATCGCGACCGACTCGCAGGTGGCACGCAGGCCGGCGAACACGGTGCGCACATCTTCATTGCAGATCGGCATGATGATCGCGGTGCGTGTGGACGCATCCAGCGGGTAGTGCTGGACTTTTTTCGCCGACAGCGCGTGTTTGTCACCGAAGATCGTGACGTAAAAGCCCATCATCGCCGTCATGAAACCGGTCACTACCCAGGCTGACAGAAGGGCAAACAGGCTGATCTGGCCGTACTGCAACCAGGCGTTGTCATAGTCGGGCTGCATGTCCGCAAAGATGCTGGTTGCCAGCACGGTACTGATGACCGTCAGCAGCAGGAATACTGTGCGCCGGCGCCGGGCTGCGTGCTGCCAGCGTTCAAGCCGGGCGGCAGGCAGGCGATGGGATGGTGCCGGCCCGGCGGCCCGGAATATCGACAGCATCGGCAGCAGCAGCGCGGTGGCCATGCTGTTCCAGAAGCCACGCCAGGGCCGGGGCACCATGGAGCCGCGATTCAGCGGTGGCGCCGTCACCGAATTGGGGTGGCGTTCCTCGCGCAGGGCGCTGCGTGCAGCGGATGGAGTCAGAGTGTGATCAGGTTGGTCCATGTTTCGCTCACAGTGTGGTTGTCATGTTTGAGGAAGGCGCGCAGCTCAACAGGCTGGGCCGGGTTCAGCCGCAGCACGCGCAGCGTCATGCGCCATGCTCCGGTGGCGGGATTCTTGTAGGCCATGCTTTCGAGCACACGGCCATTGGCGTTGGCGCTGGAGATGGCTTCGACCTTGGCGTCCTCGGGCAGCGCGTCCAGCGCCGGGCCGGCAAAGTCGATGACGTACTGGACCTGGCCCGTGAGATCGGTTCCGGCCTTCGAGTACCCGGTGCCGCGGCGTGATTGCGTGACCCAGCTGTTGGGTGGCAGTTGCTGGTTCTTGCCCTGCCAGCTGATTTGCCAGGCGATGTCCAGCGACTGGCCAAGTGCTGGCATTTTTTCGGGTACCCAATAGGCCACCACGTTGTCATGGGTCTCATCCGGCGTGGCAAATTGAAACAGCTCGACCCGGCCGGCGCCCCAGTCGCCCACGGGCGTGACCCAGGCGCTGGGCCGCGTCTCATACCGGGCTTCGGTGTCTTCGTAGTTGGAAAAGGCGCGGTCGCGTTGCATCAGGCCAAAGCCCTTGAGCGACTTCATGGCGAAAGACGTCACCAGCGGGGAGGACGGATTTTGCAGGGGCCGCCAGAGCCATTCACCGTCACCCGTAGCCATCATCAGGCCGTCGGAGTCGTGCACTTCGGGCCGGAAATCGCCGGGGCGGGGCTGGTTTTCGCCAGAGAAAAACATGCTGGTCAGGGGCGCGATGCCCAGCGAGGTCACGGGCGCGCTGTTGCCGGAGGTTGTGGCCGGGCGCATGAAAATGCGCGCCTGGACATTCGTGGTGGTTTGCTCGCCGGCCTGGATGTCAAAACGGTAGGCGCCCGTCATGCGCTGCGAATCCATCACGGCGAACACTGTCAGTTGCTTGCCGTCACCCGTGGGCCTTTGCAGCCAGAAATCCGTGAAACGGGGAAACTCTTCCTTGGCGCCGCCCGCACCACCGGCGGTGTCGACGGCCAGGCCGCGTGCCGAGAGGCCGTAGCGCTGGCCCGAACCCAACGCGCGGAAGTAGGTTGCGCCGGTGAATACGGCCAGCTCGTCCTTGTAGGTGGGCGAGTTGAGGTTGCTGAAAAAGCGCACCCCGCCGTGGCCCAGGTCGCCCCAAGTCTCAGGTGACAACTTGTTTTTTCCGAAATTGAATGTGGCCGGGTCGTAGGACACACGCTTCACGCCGCTTGTCGTGATTTCGTGAATGCGCACCGAGTCACCATGCCGGCCGACGTGGAAAAAATTCGCCTCAAAGGGCAGTTTGTCTGCGCGCCACAGCGTGCTGGCGGCGTTGAAACGGATGTCGCGGTAGTCGTCGTACGCCATCCTGGCGAGCTCGGTGGGCACGGCATGAGACGCCTCGCGCCAGGGCGCTTGTGAGCGCTGGCGGGCGATTGCGGCCACATCGTCCAGGTTGAAGGCGTATGCCTGGCCCGCTGCGAGCGTCAGTACCGCAAGGCTTGCGTAGGCTGCGATACGGGCCCGCAGGAGAAAGCTGCCGCGGCGGTTGCGGCCGCCGGAGGTGTCGAAAAAAGGCAGGAAAAAAGCTGGCATGCCATGACTAGGGCAAACCCTGTGCCAACTTTAAAAAACTGTTTTAAATCAATGACTTAAACGTGATACCTGACATAACCAAATGTAATCAGTCACAGGAGCACCCAAAACCCCCGTTTTTGTCGCCAATCAGCGACAAGTTTCGCGGGTGTTTGGATTAAATTGTTTTAAATCAAAGGCTTAAACCTGTCGCCAGTCAGCGACGGCACGCGGCGGCATGGCGACAAACTCAGGACAAGCCTAGGCCTTGAAGTGGCCCGGCGTTAGCCCGTGCTTTTGCATCAGGCGGTAAAACTCGGTCCGGTTGCGGTCCGCCAGCCGGGCCGCATCGGCCACATTGCCGTCTGTCAATTTGAGCAGCCCGACCAGGTAATCCCGCTCGAAGTGTTGCCTGGCTTCCGCATAGGTGAGCACTTGCACGCTGGGTGAGCGCAAGGCCCGCTGCACCAGCGCCAGCGGCACCAGCGGGGTGGTGGACAGAGCACAAACCTGCTCCACCACGTTATAGAGCTGGCGCACGTTGCCTGGCCAGGCGGCCGTGGTCAGGGCCTTGAGGGCCTCAGGTGCGAAACCGCTCAGGCGCTTGTCGTACTTGGCCGCCAGTTTGAGGAGAAAGTGGTTGGCCAGCAACGGGATATCTTCGCGGCGCTCCGACAGCGGGGGCAAGGTCAGCGTGACAACGTTGAGCCGGTAATAAAGGTCGGCACGGAACTGGCCCTCAGCCATGGCAGCGTCAAGGTCGCGATGCGTGGCCGAGATGATGCGCACATCCACCGGAATCGACTGGCTGGAGCCCAGCGGCCGCACGACGCGTTCCTGCAACACGCGCAGCAGCTTGACCTGGAGCGCGGGCGGCATGTCACCGATTTCATCGAGCAGCAGAGTGCCGCCGTCTGCGGCCTGGAAAAGGCCTTTGTGATTGGCCACCGCGTCGGTGAAGGCGCCCTTGACATGGCCAAACAGCTCGGATTCCAGCAAGGCCTCGGGAATGGCGCCACAGTTCACGGCAATAAAGGGCTTGCTGGCCCGTGCGCCTGCCTGGTGGATGGCTTGTGCGAGCAGCTCCTTGCCGGTGCCGCTTTCACCGCGCAGCAGCACGCTGGCGTCCGACTGCGCCACCATGCGGGCTTCAGCCAGGGCTTCTGCCATGCGGCTGGAGCGGCTGATGATCTGGTTTTGCCAGGCTTCGGGGCTGCCCCGTTTGGCCGGGTTCACGGGGGCGCTCAGCGCCAGCGCCTGGGCAATCTTGTCAAGCAGGCTTTTGCCGTCAAAGGGCTTGGTGAGATAGGTGAACACGCCGCGTTCGGTGGCTTCCACGGCATCAGGAATGGTGCCATGCGCGGTCAGCAAAATCACCGGCAGTGAAGGATGCTGCTGGCGGATGTCGTCGAACAGCGCCAGGCCGTCCCGGCCGGGAAGCCGCACATCGCTGAGTACCAGCTGCGGCCGTTCAATATGAAGCTGCGTCAGCGCCGCTTCGGCCGACGTGACCGCCGTGACGCGATAACCCGCTGCAGTGAGCCGCATGGTGAGCAGGCGCAGCATGTCGGCGTCATCATCAACGACGAGCAGGTGGGGTGCTGTCAGGGCTGAATCGTTCATGGTGCGGCGGGGCGGGCCCGGCTGGCAGGGGGTGTGGGCGCCGAGGCCGTTGCCGCCGGCGGCCGGCTGGTCAGGCTGCGTTCAATCGCCTTCAGCGCCTCCAGCCGCTCGTTGGTCTGGTCCAGCCTGCGCTGTGCATCGCGCAGTTGCTGGCCTTGTTTGTCAAGCTGCTCTTCCAGACGGCGCTGTTCGGCATAACGTGACGCCAGCAGCCTTGCCAGCGGATGCAGCGGCTGGGCATCGGCATTGCCTAATACACGGGCAAGCAGCTCCTGGGCACGTATCAGTTCGGGCAGCTGCCGCAGTTGGGCCAGCACCAGTGAGAGCTGAAGCTGCGCTTCGGGGCTGGCGGCGTCTCCGAGCCGTCCGGTTTCCTGGGTGAGTTCCGGCGGCTGCATGAGGCGTACGCGCTCGGCGTAAGCCAGCATGCGCAAGGTCATACCGCTGGCAAAAACGACCGATTCCGGGAGCGGCGCGGGCTGGCTGGCGCTGGCCCGCGCTGCTTCGGCGGCAGAGGCTGCGGCCCGGGCTGCAAGGACGGCTGCGGTGTCAGGGGCGCGCTCGTTGGCGGGGCCGCCGCTGCTGCACGCGGCCAGCAATGCCGACGTCACCAGGGCCGGCAGCAGGCCGCGCCCGGAGAGGCGGGTCGCAAGCGAAAGGGGGGAGAGGTCAGTACTTGGAAACATGGGGAAGCTCGATTCTGAAGTGTGCACCAGGTTGGTCCGGCATCAAGATAATGCTTCCGCCATGTGCAGCGATGTACTCGTGCACGATGGACAGGCCGATTCCGCTGCCCCGGACCACGTCGACCGGCTGGCGTTCACCGCGGTAAAAGGGCTCGAAAATCCGTTCGCGGTCGGCCTGCGCCACACCGACACCCTGGTCGTGGATGTCGATGCGGACGAAGCCCCGCAGCGGACTCAGTTCCAGCCGGATCTGCCCTTTGGGTGGTGAATAGCGGATGGCGTTGGACAGGAGGTTGGCCAGCGCAGTGCCGATTTTTTCGGAGTCAATTTCCATCACAACGGGCTCGCCGACGACGCTGACTGTCAGGTCCCGTGCGCGCCACTGCAGGCGCTGCGCATACACCTGCTCCTCAAGGAGTTGCAACAGGTCGACATTCTGGCGATTCAACTGGCGCGCCTCAAACGCGGCCGTATTAAAGCGCAGCAGGTCTTCAATCTGGCTTTGCAGTACGCCGGTGTTGTGCCTGAGGATTTGCGCTATTTCGCGCTGGTCATTGCTCAGCGTGCCGGCTACACCGTCTTCCAGCAGCGACACTCCTTCGCGCAGCGATGCCAGCGGTGTTTTGAGTTCGTGCGAAATATGGCGCAGGAAACGCGATTTGTCGGCGTCCAGCTCCACCAGCCGCAGGCGCAGCCAATTCAGCCGCTGTCCCACCAGGGCCAGGTCGGCCGGCCCCTGGATGGTGATGACCTGGTCGAGCCGGTTTTCCCCCAGGCCCACGATGGCGTTCTCCAGGCGCCTGAGCGGCAGTGTGAACCACACGCCGAACGCCAGCGCCATGGCGATAGCCAGCACGATGGCCCAGGTTACCTGCTGGGTCAGCCGCTGGCGGCTTGCCTCAAGCTTGCCCTCCAGCGACTTGTTGCGTTGCTGAATCGCCTGTTGCACCTGCACGGCAATGGCGGCGTTGACACTTTCCAGTTCGCGGAATTCCTGCGCCAGCTGGCGCTCCCGGTCCAGCGCGGTACCCGTCGGGCCGGTCAGCAGATCGCCGATGCTCTGCATGTGCGCGCGCCATTGCCGGGCTTTGGCCACCGGTACGTCTTCTCGCGCCAGACTGGTCAGGATGTTCGCAGCTTCACGGGCCTCGTCACCGAAGCGCTCACGCAATACCCGGTCGTCGAGGACGACCGACTGGCGGGATGTACGCTCCATCGATACGCTACGCTCGGCCAGGGACTGCGCCGCGCTGCTGAGTTCGAGTGCACGTGCGGCATTGCTGCGGCTTTGCAGCGAAAGGTCTTCCAGGGTAAACAGCGCCCGCAGCGAGGCGGCGCCCAGCAGGGCAGCAATCAGCAGGAAGGCGATCACCAGAAGTTGCCGGAACGAAAATCGTTGCAGCATGCGTGTCGAGTGCTTGAGCAACGTGGGCGGTCTCAGGCCGCCACGGCGACGTCCCGCGTCAGGACTTCGCCGCGCAGCGAACGCTGCGTGGCCTGGGTGATGGTGATGTCCAGCATCTGGCCGATCAGCCGCGGCTGGCCCTTGAAATTGACCACGCGGTTGCACTCCGTGCGGCCCATGAGTTCAGTCGGGTCCTTGCGCGAGGCGCCTTCCACCAGAATGCGCTGCACCGTGCCCTGACGGCTGGCGCTGATGGCGCGCACGCTGTCGTCAATCGTGGCCTGCAAATGTTGCAGGCGCTTGAGCTTGACCTCGTGCGGCGTGTCGTCATGCAGCGCTGCGGCGGGGGTGCCGGGGCGCGGGCTGTAAATGAAGCTGAACGAGGTGTCGTAGCCGATCTCGTCGATCAGCTTCATCATCTTGCCAAAGTCGTCTTCGGTCTCGCCGGGGAAACCCACGATGAAATCGCTGCTCATGGCCAGATCCGGGCGGATGGCGCGCAGCTTGCGGATGGTGCTCTTGTATTCCATGGCGGTGTAGCCGCGCTTCATGGCCATCAAAATGCGGTCGGAGCCATGTTGCACCGGCAGGTGCAGGTGGTTGACCAGCTTGGGCAGTTTGGCGTAGGCGTCGATCAGGCGCTGCGTGAACTCATTGGGATGGCTGGTGACATAGCGGATGCGTTCGATGCCGGGGATGTCGGACACATATTCGAGCAGGGTTGCGAAGTCGGCGATTTCGGCCGTGCCACCCATGGGGCCGCGGTAAGCGTTGACGTTTTGCCCGAGCAGGGTGACTTCTTTCACGCCCTGGTCGGCCAGGCCGGCGACTTCGACCAGCACGTCTTCGAAGGGCCGCGAGACCTCTTCGCCGCGGGTGTAGGGCACCACACAGTAGCTGCAATATTTGGAGCAGCCTTCCATGATGCTCACGAAGGCGCTGGCGCCCTCGACGCGCGCCGGCGGCAGGTGGTCGAATTTTTCGATCTCGGGAAAGCTGATGTCGACCTGCGGCTTGCCCAGCCGGGTCCGATTGGCCAGCAGTTGCGGCAGGCGGTGCAGCGTCTGCGGGCCGAAGACCACATCGACATAAGGTGCGCGCTGGATGATGGCCGCGCCTTCCTGGCTGGCTACACAGCCGCCGACGCCGATCAGCACGCCTTTTTCTTTCAGGTGCTTGACGCGGCCCAGGTCGCTGAAGACTTTCTCCTGGGCTTTTTCCCGGACAGAACAGGTATTGAACAGGATCAGGTCGGCCTGTTCCATGTCCTGGGTGGGCTCGTAGCCTTCGGCGGCATGGAGCACGTCGGACATCTTGTCCGAGTCGTACTCGTTCATCTGGCAACCGAAGGTTTTAATGAAGACTTTTTTGCTCATGATGCTGACCGATTGGCGGTTTTCGTGGGCTGCCGCGGCTGCTATTGAATTAATAGCTGCCTGCGCCCATGTTTAAAGGGCGCGGGGCTGATTTTTCTTAAAGCTGCGAGCGTTACTGCTTGTAGGCAGGTAACTGGTCGTACGGCGTCTTGCCGTTGTCCACTGCCTTGGCAGGGGTGCCGCTGCTGAAATTGAAAATCGTGCCGGTGCCGCCCGCCCGCTTTTCCTTGGCCTCTTCCGCGTTGAGGATCCAGACCTCATGCACCTCGCCGGTGTTGCTGCGCACGTAGTTCACCACCAGCTTCTGGTTCAGGAGTGGGCCAGACAACACGAAATTGTTGTTGATGTCGTGAATGCGCGAGCCTACGGAGAGCCGGTCCTGCTTGCCGTCCATGGAGATCACCGGCGGTGCCACCACCACCATTTCGCCGCGGACGGCTTTGGGAGGGAATTTCCGGATGTTGGGCTTGACGGCTTCGGTCGAATCGGTCTGGGCCAGGGCCGGCAGGCTCAGCAGGCCGGCAGAAGCTGCCAGCATCATCAGAAGTGCGGCCAGGCGGGGAGTGCAGCGGTTCATGGTATGTGTCCAGAGGCTGTGAATAATCGGAAGAATAACAAAGAACAAAGCCTCAGGGGGAAAGACCCTCTGAGGCTTTGACGCATTCCTGGTGGTCGTAGGTGGACTTGAACCACCGACATCAGCATTATGAATGCTGCGCTCTAACCAACTGAGCTATACGACCGAACCCAAGATTATAACTATAAAACCACCCCCGTCCAGGCTCACTGCGTGTAGCCTGTTCCCCCCTCGAGGGGGCGGCGCCTGCGGTCTGGCAGAGCCAGTCCCGCGGCCCCTGCTGGTTGGGTTTCAGCGGTGTTTGAAGACGGGTTTGCGTTTGTTGACGAACGCATCCATGCCTTCTTTCTGGTCTTCGGTGGAAAACAGCGAATGAAACAGGCGACGCTCGAACATCACGCCGTCGCTGAGGCCGCTTTCAAATGCCCGGTTGAGGGCTTCCTTGGCGGCCATGACGCTGGTCTGGCCGTAGCTGCAGATCATCAGCGCGGCGCCCAGGGCTTCGTCCATGAGCTTTTCCAGCGGCACCACACGGCTGACCAGGCCTGAACGCTCTGCCTCCTGGGCATCCATCATGCGGCCCGTCAGGGTCATGTCCATGGCTTTGGCCTTGCCCACGGCACGGGGCAGGCGCTGCGTGCCGCCAGCGCCGGGAATGATGCCCAGCTTGATTTCAGGCTGGCCAAACTTTGCGTTGTCGGCAGCGATGATGAAGTCGCACATCATGGCGAGCTCGCAGCCGCCGCCCAGCGCAAAGCCGCTGACGGCAGCAATCACTGGCTTGCGGATGCTGCGGATTTGCTCCCAGTTGCGGGTGATGTAGTCATTGTTGTAAACATCGGCAAAACTGTAGGTGGCCATGGCGCCGATGTCGGCGCCTGCGGCAAAGGCCTTTTCGCTGCCGGTCAGGATGATGCAGCCGACGGTCTCATCGACATCAAACGTCTTGAGGGCCCGGCCCAGCTCATCCATGAGCTGGTCGTTCAATGCATTGAGTTGCTTGGGCCGGTTCAGCGTGACAATGCCCACCTTGCGGGAGTCCGGGCCTTCGGTGCGGGTCTCAATGGTTTCGTAGGTCGTGGAAGACATGAAATAGGTCCTTTGGCTGGAAATGCGTCCGGCAATGATGCCACGGGCTCGTGGCCGCCCATGGTTTGCCGCAATGCTAGATTCGGGAACAGGAGACCGCCGCCATGACTGCTTCCCATTCCGGCCCCGCTGCCGATCCCACCGTGCTGTATGCCATCGATGGTGCCGTGGGCATCCTTACGTTGAACCGCCCTCAGGCCCTGAACAGCTTTACCCGGCAGATGCACCGCGACCTGTGGGCCGCCCTGGACAAGGCGCAGGCTGATCCGCAGATTCGCGCTCTGGTCATCACTGGCGCCGGCCGCGGGTTTTGTGCCGGTGCCGATCTGTCCGAATTCGATTTCGCGCCCGGCCCCAACCTGGTTGAGCGGGCCAACCCAGGCCCCGTCATTGACCAGGCCTTCAACCCCACGGCCCGCAAACTGCTGGGGCTGCGCATGCCGACGGTGGCAGCCGTCAACGGCGTGGCCGCGGGTGCCGGCGCATCGTTGGCCATGACGTGCGACATGGCCGTGGCCGCACCGGGCGCCAGTTTCATCCAGGCATTCAGCAAGATCGGATTGGTGCCCGATGCGGGCAGCAGCTGGCTGCTGGTGCAAAAGCTGGGGATGGCCCGCGCCATGGGGCTGGCGTTGACAGGGGACAAATTGCCGGCGGCGCAGGCGCTGGAATGGGGCTTGATCTGGCAGGTGGCGGATGACCCCGTGACGGCGGCTGTCACCCTGGCGCAGCGGTTGGCCAGCCTGCCGACCCTGGCGCTGGTGGCTACACGCCAGTTGATGCGTGAAGGCGCCACACGCACGCTGCACCAGCAACTCGACGCGGAACGCGACATGCAGGCCGCCTTGGGGCGCAGCCACGATTACATGGAAGGCGTGACGGCCTTTCTTGAAAAGCGTCCTGCCGTATTCAAGGGCGAATAACTTGTAGGGGAGGTGCGCCGCGCCAGGCCGGGTCAGGTTTTCTGGCCGAGCCAGTGGTCCATCAGCGCGGCATCCCGCACCGCAAGGCGCCAGGTGGTCAGCGCGGGCGGCATGGACAGCTCCAGCCGCAGCAGGCGTTTGTCGCGTGAAACCAGGGCAATGACTTTTTTGGCTGTGCCGGCGTAGTGCAGCAGGTCATCGAGCCGGTTCATGCGCCAACCGCCCTGCGGTTGCCGTGTGCCTGCGGCAATGGGTTCCACTCCCAGCCATTCATCTCCCGCCGCAAACCCGGCATGCTCGGCAGCGCCGCCACGCAGCACGGTCTTGACCTGCACCACGCCCTGGTTTTCACTGGCGCGCAAGCCCAGCCGGTGGGCCAGTTGCGCAGGTTCTTCGGCGACCGTCACGCCATGCTGTTCCAGCAAGGCCTTGAGCGGGAGTTCTTCGCGCCCATGCACCCATTGCGCCAGTTCGGTGGCAAATGGGCGGTGTCCTGCGGCTGCAAGCTCCTCTGCAAAATCTGTCTCGTGCAGGGGGCCAGCTTTGCAGCGCAGCCAAAGTGCGCGCATCACGTTGTCCAGTGTCGCGCCCCTGGCTGCCCCGCCTTCTGCCCGAAGCGTGAGGTCAAAGCACAGCGCCACCAGTGCACCCTTGGTGTAGTAGCTCACGGTGGCATTGGGCGTATTTTCATCCTGCCGGTAATACTTCACCCAGGCATCGAAGCTCGCCTGGGCGACGGACTGAACCAGCCGGCCCGGGGTCTGCATGACCTGGTTGATGGTCTTGTTGAGCAGCTTGAGGTAGCCGGCGTTGTCCAGCAGGCCGGCGCGGCGCAGCAGCAGGTCGTCGTAGTAACTGGTGAAGCCCTCAAAAAACCACAGCAGTCCGGTGTAATTCTCGACGCCGTAGTCGTAGCGTTCAAACTCCGCGGGACGCAGCCGCTTGACGTTCCATGTGTGGAAATATTCGTGGCTGATGAGGCCGCGCAGCGTGGTGTAGCCTTCTGCCGTGCGGGATTCACCCAGTCGCGGCAGGTCCTTCCGGTTGCAGATCAGTGCAGTCGAGTTGCGGTGCTCGAGCCCGCCATAGCCGTCGTCCACCGCGTTCAGCATGAAGAGGTAACTCTTGAAGGGTGGCTTTTTCGCGCCATGCCAGAAGCGGATCTCCGTTTCGCAAATCTTCTGGGTGTCCGCCAGCAGCCTGGCGCCGTCGAAGCTCGGGGCCGCTCCCGCTACCACCACGCGGTGCGGCACGCCACGCGCCGTGAAAGTACCGCTCCAGAAAGCGCCCATTTCCACGGGGCAGTCCACCAGCTCGTCGTAGTCGGCCGCCCGGTAGGTACCAAACCCATGCTTGTTGACTGCCTGCGGCGTGAGCCCTGTGGCCAGCGACCAGCCCTTGGCGGCTTTCGGCGCGGGGATCTCCAGCAGGTGCACGGCTTTTTCCTGGCCCTGCACTTTCAGGCACAGGCTGGTGCCGTTGAAAAAGCCGCGATGGGCGTCCACCCAGGCACTGCGCACGGAGTTGTCATAGGCGTACACCTCATAGCGCAGCACCAGCGGTTTGGTGGGCGAGCAATGAATCTGCCAGGTGCATTTGTCGAGCTGTTCGGCGCGAAGCGGCGGTGTGCGGCCCGTCTGGCGGGCCTCCAGGTTCTGCAGGTTTTTGGAGAATTCCCGCACCAGGTAGCTGCCGGGGATCCACACAGGCAGCGAGACCCTTTGTAAGGCGTCAGGCTGTGCGATCGTGAGGGTCACGCGAAAGAGGTGGGCGTGCAGGTCGCCTGTTTCGACGCGGTAGTGAAGGGGAACGGGGGTATTTCGTTGGGTGCCTGGCATGTTGTGCAAAGAATACCCCAGGTCCGTGGTCAGGCGCTTGACGTGCATCCGGGGCGCTGAACCGGGAAAGCGGCTATTGCTATTAAATGTATAGCTGCTTGCGCTCGCCCTGTATGGCTTGGTGGCGTATTTTTTAAATAAATACGCTTGAGCCGTCAGGGGGCTTTTGCGCTTGACAGCATTTTCTCGACTTCCTGCGCACTGACCGCGCCGGGTGCGCGGGATCCGTCGGCAAAAATCAGGGTGGGTGTGCCGGTGATGTTGTACTTCTGGCCAAAGTCCCTGTTTCGCTTGATGGCTGCGATGTCGCATTCGGCCGTTGCAGGCGTGGTATTGCGAAGCATCCAGTCGTTCCAGGATTTTGCTTTGTCCCTGGCGCACCAGATATTGCGCGACTTGAGGATGGAATCCGCCCCAAGCACGGGGTACAGAAAGAGGTAGACCGTGACGTTGTCCACATTGGTCAGGTCGCGTTCAAAATGCTTGCAGTAGCCGCAATTGGGATCTTCGAACACTGCCAGCTTGCGTTTGCCATCGCCGCGGACAATCTTGAAAGCGTCAGCCAAAGGAAGTTTTTCGAAAGCAACCGCGCTGAGCTTGTCGATGCGCTCCTCGGTCAGGTTTTTGCGGGTTTTCACATCCAGCAGGTGGCCTTCCAGCAGGTAGTTGCCCTGCTCGTCGGTGTAGAAAATGTTGAAACCGACGCGTACCTCATAGAGGCCGTTCATCGGTGTCTTGCTGATCTCATCGATTTTTGCAAAAGCCGGAAATTTCTCGGACAGGTTTTTTCGGATGACGGCTTCCTGCGCAAAAACAGGAACCAGGCCCAACGCCGCCAGGCTGAGCACGCCGATCAATTTCGCGATTTTCATTTCAGTACCAGTCTGTTTCTCAGTCATTCATAAACCTGCGGCTTGCCGCGTCAGCCAGGCCTTGAGCAAACCGCTGCGCTCAAACCCCCTCATGCCCCAATTGCGCAGGGCCTGCCAGCGCCCATCGGTTTGCGCAAAAATGCCGTGCAAACCGTCGGTGACCGCGCCCATTGCCGCTACGTCGGCCTTGCGGGCCCTTTCGTAGCGCCGCAACAGTTTTTCATCACCCAATCCGCGCCAATACTCACGTTGTGAAATCACCCCGGCCAGGCAAGCCGCATCGGCCAGACCCAGGTTCAAGCCTTGACCGGCCAGCGGGTGCACCGTATGCGCTGCATCGCCTGCCAAAGCCCAGCCGGGGCCGACCCAGTGCCCGGCGCTGGACAGGGCAAGCTGCCAGCTTGCCCGCTCGCTTGTCAGGCGCAGGTTGCCGGTCTCTTCGCCGCACACGGCCTTGAGGGTGTTACAAAACTCTTCCGCGGGCATTTTTTCGAGCATGGCGGCCCGCTGTACAGGGACAGACCACACCAGCGCCGCCAAGTTCCCGTTGGCACCAGATAAAGGCAAAAGAGCCAGTATGTCGCCGTGGGTAAACCACTGGCGGGCAATGCCGCCATGGGGCTTGTCCAGCTCAAGCCGTGCCGCGACGGCCTTTTGCGGATAGGGCTTGATGGTCCAGTTGACCGGCCGGATCTGGGCGAACTCTTCACGGCTGGCGCTTTTCTGGCCTTCGCAGATTACGTTGAGCGCGGCCTTGGCAGGCGCGTCCATCGTCTCGATTTGCGGCTGGTAGCGAACCGCCTGGCTCAATTGATGCTCCAGCGCCGGGACATCCACAATCCAGGCCAGCGCTTCCTGGCCGACACTGCGCGCCGTGAAATCCAGCTTGCCGCCGTTGTCTCCCCAAACCTGCATTTCGACCACAGGCGTGGCGAAGGCCGCGTCGGGCCAGGCGCGCAGGGTTTCCAGCACGCTGCGAGACGCGCTGTTGAGGGCGTAGGCACGCACGTCGGGCATGGTGTGCATCCCCGGCGGCCTTTCAGGCCTGGTGACCAAAGCCACGCGCAGGCGCTCGCGCGCCAGCAGCAGGGCCAGCGTGCGGCCTACCACGCCATCGCCGCGAATACACACATCAAAGGTCTTGGACATGGCCCATTTTAGGAGGCAGGGCAAAATTGACGTTTTGGGCAAACAATTACTGCGCGGTTTCTGGCCGTGCATCTGAACCTAAAGGCTTGAAAAGTGAGCGATCCATTGAACGAAACATTACCGGCCGATGCACCTTCTGACCTCAGGGCCGTGATTTCACGCCTTTATGTGTATCCGGTGAAATCCTGTGCCGGCGTGCAGGTGCAGGATGCCCTCCTGACTGAAACCGGGCTGGAATTTGACCGTGCCTGGATGGTGGTGGACAGCAAGGGCGAGTTCCTCACCCAACGTGAGTTGCCGCGCATGGCATTGATCAGGCCCCAGCTGAGGTACCACGACATGGTGCTGCGCGCGCCCGGCATGCTGGCCCTTCACATTGCGCTGGACCAGGTGGAAGAACCGGTCCGCGTGCGGGTCTGGAAGGACGAAGTCCAGGCATATGACATGGGCGCCATCGCGGCCCAATGGTTCACCGACTTCCTGGGCCAGACTGCGCGCCTGGTGCGGTTTGACCCCGAACACAAGCGGGTTTGCAGTCCGCAATGGACCGGCGATGTGGAAGCGCTCAACCAGTTCAGCGACGGTTACCCGTTGCTGGTACTCAGCGAAGCCTCATTGGCGCATTTCAACGAAAAGCTGGTGGCTGCCGGCACCCCTGCGGTGGGCATGGAGCGCTTTCGGCCCAACATCGTGCTGGGCGATGCCGCCGGTGCTGACGCCCTGGCGCCGCACGATGAGGACCGCATTGAAGTCCTGCAGGTTGCCACGGCGCAAGGCGTGGTCCAGCTCAAGCCGGTCAAGCCCTGTCCGCGTTGCCCGATTCCGAATGTCGATCCCGCGACGGCTGTCAGCAGCCCGGAAGTGGGCGACATGCTGCAAACCTATCGCCAGGATGCGCGGGTGAACGGCGCGCTGACGTTCGGCATGAATGCCATTGTGCTGGCGGGCATTGACCACCAGCTCAAGGTGGGTCAGCCGGTGGGTGCGAGTTATCTGTTTGAATGACTCTTGACCGCCCGCAGGGGCGGCGGGGCGTGGGTGGCCGTGGACGCAGGGAGCGCCTCTGGCGCCTGCGGACCGCTTGAGAGGCTGTCCAGCGTTGATTCGGCGTCCAGCGGCATGGGGTGTGTCAACTCCGGCTCGAGAAAGCGAATGGGCCGGCGGGTGCGAGCCGCCATGCTGTGCAACAGGTCGGCCAGGGCCGTGGAAATTTCCTCATGGCTGCCAAGGCGCTCGCTCAGCAGCACGCCCGCGACATGAAATTGCAGAACGACCTCCGGTTTCAGGCCCTTGAGCGGCATGAGGCCGGCCGCGATCAAGCGTGCCGCCAGGTCGGTGACCGGTGGGCGCGATGCGACGCCTTCAAGGATGAGGCCGAAGCGCGCCTCGTCGATGCGCCCCACGGTGTTGACATCGCGCAGGATCCGGCGCAACTTGATCACGCTTCGCAGCAGGCTTTGCTCGGCCACCGCGGTGCCCCAGGTTTTCTTGATATACCGGTAGTTGACCAGTTCGATATACACCACGGCCGCCGGCTCCTTGTGGCGCTGTGCCCGGCCCACCACCTGCTTGAAGCGGTCGTGAAAAAGGTGTGCGGCAAGCAGGCCGGTGAGCGCGTCCTGGCTGGACATGGCCTGCTCGCGCGCTTCCACCGCGTGGCGCTCATGTGAACGCGTGTTCAGTGCCACCAGCAGCAGGGGCACTTCAATGGTCAGTGCTGCCATCAGGCCGTAATGAGACAGCCACGACAGGGAAAACAGGCCCAGGATGCTGATGACGGTGAGGAGCGTTACCAGCCCCAGCGGGGAAAAAGCCGCCAGTACCCAGAAACCCACGACATCGTGGCGTCGCCACGTCATGTAGGCCCGGCTTGTTCCCAGTGCGACAACGGCAACCAGGTAAGTCCCGAGGAGGCCTATGCCCAGGCCGCGCTCCAGCACGAGATAGGCCAGCGCCAGCGGCGCTCCGGCCATGCCTGTCCAGTAGGCCAGCCGCTCAAACCACTTGTGGCGTGAACCGGTGCCGCACAGGTGATGCACGACCAGCAGCGCCGAGCCGCCGCCCAGGATGGCGAGGAAGCCCTGCGCCATGTTGTTCCAGGTGCTGAAGTTGCCCCAGAGGAAATGGCCTGCCACTCCCGTCCACGCCGCTACGACGAGGGCCATGATGACGGCGTACACGGAATACCACCCATAGGCCCGGTCGCTGTAAACCCAGCTCTGGACAACGCAGGCAATGATCAACAGCACCAGTGCGCCGAATACCACGCCAATCGCGAGGTATTCCAGCTGAAGCCGCTGCGTCAGGTTGCCTCGCGTGCTGACTCTAACCGGAATGCTGACTTCCGTCTGGTGCTGTATACGCACATACACGTCATGCACGCCGCTGTCCGGCAGGTTCAGGCGGAAATGCCCATAACGGCCAGGTTCTGGCCAGCTGGAGACCGGCACGGTGTCCCCGGCAGTTTCGGCAATCCACCCTCCCGACGGCGCACGCTGGTACACCGTCGCCAGGTCCAGCAGGGGCAGGGGAAACTCAAGCAACCAGTCCTGGCGCGAGCCGGATGACCTGGCAAAACGGTAATGCAGCCAGAGCGCTGCGTGCGGGCCCAGCGAATGCACCGTATCGGCAACCGAGGGGACGAACAAAGCCCCTGGATGGCCGCCGGCCAATTGGTCGATGCCGGCCTGGCCGTCGCTGTCAACCCATGTCAAACTCGCCGCTGCCACGTCCAGGGTCGGCTTGGCGTCGTTTAAAGCCACGATGGGCTGGGCCTGCGCAGGATGCGCCAGAACGCCCAGAAAACCGGCCAGCACAAAGGTGGCGAATGCCTGCCACAAAGCGCTCCAACCCCGGCCGGGCGCGCATCGAATACACTTCTCAGCCTGTTTTTGAAGGTTTCTCATGAGTTTGAAGTGCGGCATTGTAGGCTTGCCTAACGTCGGTAAATCCACCCTTTTCAATGCGTTGACCAAAGCGGGGATCGCGGCTGAAAACTACCCCTTTTGCACCATTGAGCCCAATGTTGGCATCGTGGAAGTGCCCGACCCGAGGTTGGCGCAATTGGCTGAAATCGTCAAGCCTGAACGCATTGTTCCGGCGATCGTCGAGTTTGTGGACATTGCAGGCCTGGTGGCGGGCGCCAGTACGGGCGAGGGACTGGGCAACAAGTTCCTGGCCCATATCCGCGAAACCGACGCCACCGTCAATGTGGTGCGTTGCTTTGAAGATGACAACGTGATCCACGTTGCCGGCAAGGTGGACCCGATTTCCGACATCGAAGTCATCCAGACGGAGCTTTGTCTGGCCGACCTGGCCGCCGTTGAAAAAGCCCTGCATCGCGTAACCAAGACGGCCCGCTCGGGCGACAAGGAGTCTGTCAAGCTGGTTGCCATCCTGGAGAAATGCCAGGCCGCGCTCAATGAAGGCAAACCGGTGCGCACTGTGGACTTCAGCAAGGAAGAACTGCCGATGCTAGGCCAGTTTTTCCTGATCACCGCCAAGCCGGCCATGTTTGTGGCTAACGTGGCCGAGGACGGTTTTGAGAACAACCCCTTCCTGGACCGCCTCAAGGCTTACGCGGCAGAGCAAAAGGCGCCGGTCGTGGCGATCTGCGCCAAGATGGAAGCCGAGATGGCCGACATGGACGAGGAAGACAAAAAGATGTTCCTCGCGGAGATCGGCCAGGATGAGCCGGGGCTCAACCGCCTCATCCTGGCGGCGTACAAGCTGCTGGGCCTGCAGACCTATTTCACCGCGGGCGTGAAAGAAGTGCGCGCCTGGACCATCCACGTGGGTGACACCGGCCCGCAAGCCGCGGGCGTCATTCACACCGACTTTGAAAAGGGCTACATCCGCGCCCAGACGATTGCGTTTGCCGACTTCATTGCCTACAAAGGCGAGCAGGGCGCCAAGGATGCCGGCAAGATGCGCAGCGAAGGCAAGGAATACGTCGTCAAGGATGGCGACGTGATGAATTTCCTGTTCAGCAGCTGAGTTGCAGGGCCCCGGCTCGCCTGAGGGGCCGGATTTGCTGCGCGGCTTGAACATCACGGCGGCGGCATCATGGAAGAAGTCGCGCCACAATACCTCACGACGGCCCGCACCATCGGGTGGCGGCCCCGTTGCCTGCTTGCCAGAGCAGGCCATCCCCCTGAAACCCTCGCTTTGAGAAAGAAAGAGAACACCATGTCCATCCAGCGCATCGAAACCGGCCCACGCATGTCCCAGGCCGTTATCCATAACAAAACCGTTTACCTGGCAGGCCAGGTGGCCGGCAACGACGCCGGCTCCGGTGTGTACGAACAGACCCTCAGCATCCTGGCCAATATCGACCGCCTGTTGGCAGCAGCCGGTAGCGACAAATCGCGCCTGCTGAGCGCCACCATCTGGCTGACCGATATGGACAGCTTCGGTGAAATGAACCGTGCCTGGGAAACCTGGGTGGTGCCCGGCGCCACACCCGCGCGTGCCACGGTCATGAGCCCGCGCCTGGCTGCGCCGCAGTACCACGTGGAAATCGGTGTGGTGGCGGCCCAAGGCTGATCTCTCATCCACGCTTGACCCGCCATGAAGGCCACGCCGCGATGACAGAACCCGTTCGCCTTGCCAAGCGTCTGGCAGAAATGCTGTCCTGTTCACGCCGTGAGGCCGAGCAGTACATCGAAGGCGGCTGGGTCACTGTTGACGGGGTGACTGTCGAGGAGCCCCAGTTCCGGGTGTCGGACCAGGCCATCGTGCTGGACAAGGATGCGAGCCTGCTGGCGATGACGCCGGTGACTTTGCTGCTGCACAAGCCGGCCGGCCAGGACGCGAGTTCCGATGGCGGCGCGGCGCAGGTGGCCCGGTTGCTGTCGGCCGCTACACAATCGCCCGACGACCGCTCCGGCATCCGGCCGCTCAAGAAGCATTTCTCCACGGTGGAACTGGTGACGCCGCTGGCAACACCTGCCAGCGGATTGGTCGTGCTGACGCAGGACTGGCGCGTGGTGCGCAAGCTGCGCGAAGATGCGCGCGTGATGGAGCATGAAGTGATCGTCGATGTCAGCGGTGACATCAAACCCGGCGGGCTGGACCGGCTGAACCGGGTGGACCACGGGTTTACCTTCAGGGGTGTTTTGTTGCCGCCGGCCAAAGTGAGCTGGCAAAGTGAAAAGCGCTTGCGCTTTGCCCTCAAGGGTGAAGTCCCGGGGCAGATTGCCTACATGTGCGAGAGCGTCGGCATTCAGGTGCAAGACATGAAACGGCTGCGTATCGGCCGTGTGGCGATGAGCCAGCTGCAACCCGGTCAGTGGCGCTACCTGCTGCCACACGAACGCTTCTGATCCTTCTTCTGATTCTTCTTCTGATGCCTATCCGGTCACCACGCCCGGAAAGGCCCAGATCAGGCTGCCGGTCATCAAAAAGTAGCGCAAAAATTTGCCGACCGCCATGTAAGCCAGGCAGGGCCAGAACGGAAACTTGAGCCAACCCGCGACCGCGCACAGCGGGTCTCCGACCACCGGCAACCAGGCCAGCAGGCAGGCTTTCGGGCCGAGTGTCTCCAGCCATCGGACCGCACGGCCGTGGTGCGATGAATGCTGGTATTTGTCCACCACCTTGTGGGCGCCGTAACCCATCCACCAGTCGAGCGCGCCGCCCAGCGTATTGCCTGCAGTTGCTACCAGCACTGCGGGCCAGAACATGGCGGGGTTGAGCTTGACAAGGCCGAAGACCACCGGCTCCGAGCCCAGCGGCAACAGCGTGGCCGAGATGAAGGAAACCACAAATACCGTGCTCAAACCGTATTCGGGCAGGGCCAAAAGTTCTATCAGGCGGTGAATCCAGGCTTCCATATATCTATTTGAGTATAGGCAAGGCGGGCCAGCCACCGTGTCAGGAAGACGCTTACAACTCCGTGTGCAAATTTCAATTGCTGAAATTTTGGGCAGGTACAATCGTGCCTCCTTTTTCAGCAACCTCGCAGCGCTCACTTCCCATGAACATCGGCCCCTACGCTTTGGCAAACAACCTGTTTGTCGCGCCCATGGCCGGTGTCACGGACAGGCCGTTCCGCCAGCTCAGCAAGAAGCTCGGCGCCGGGTATGCCGTCAGCGAGATGGTGACGTCTCGCCGCGACCTGTGGAACACACTGAAGACCTCACGTCGCGCCAACCACGAGGGTGAGGCCGCGCCGATCGCTGTGCAGATCGCCGGCACCGACGCGCAGATGATGGCCGAAGCCGCCGCCTACAACATCGACCGCGGCGCGCAGATCATCGACATCAACATGGGCTGCCCGGCCAAGAAGGTCTGCAACAAGTGGGCGGGCTCGGCGCTGATGCAGGACGAACCCCTGGCGCTGCAGATCGTGGATGCCGTGGTGGCCGCCTGCGCACCGCGCAATGTGCCGGTCACGCTCAAGATGCGCACCGGTTGGTGCCAGGCCGAAAAGAACGCCCTGGCGATTGCCTATGCCGCCGAAAGCGCCGGCGTGCAGATGATCACGGTGCACGGCCGCACGCGCGAGCAGGGCTACAAGGGCCATGCCGAGTACGACACGATTGCTGCCGTGAAAGCCGCTCTGCGCATTCCGGTGGTGGCCAACGGCGACATCACCAGCCCTGAAAAGGCCCGCGATGTGCTGGCTTACACCGGCGCTGACGCCGTGATGATCGGCCGTGCAGCGCAGGGGCGTCCGTGGATTTTTCGCGAGATTTCACATTTCCTTTCAAGCGGCACGCATCTTGCGCCGCCGCTGGTGGCGGAAGTCGAACGCCTGTTGCTTGATCATTTGCATGACCATTACGACTTGTACGGTGAATACACCGGTGTGCGCACGGCGCGCAAACATATCGGCTGGTATGTGAAGACCTTGCCCGGTGGTGAGACGTTTCGCGCGCAGATGAACCTCCTGGAAGACTGCGAAGCGCAACTGAAGGCGGTGAGTGTTTTTTTTGAAAGGCTGGGGGCTCAGATGGACCGGATTCCGGCCGCTGCCATTGAGGTTGATGACGAGGGCGTGCCGATGCAGGCACGGGCGAACAAAGATAAAAATCAGGAAAATCAGGAAGAAGCTGCTGCATGAGCAAAAAACATATCGAAGAGTGCGTACGCACCAGCCTGGAAGGCTATTTCAAGGACCTGCGTGGCACCGAGCCCGACGGCATGTACGAGATGATGGTCAAGGTGGTGGAAAAACCGCTGCTGGAAGTTGTCATGCAGCATGCCGAGCAAAACCAGTCGCGCGCCGCCGAATGGCTGGGCCTGAACCGCAACACCCTGCGCAAGAAGCTGGTTGAGCACAAGCTCATCAAATAAAAACACGCTCCCATGGTCCGGCCCTTTCGCCGGCCATCCTCCTTTAGAGAAGACAAAAATGAACGCACTGATATCCGTTTCGGACAAAACCGGCATCCTCGAATTCGCGCAGGCGCTGCATGCCCTGGGCATCAAGCTGCTGTCCACTGGCGGCACGGCCAAGCTGCTGGCTGACGCCGGTCTGCCGGTAACCGAAGTCGCCGACCACACTGGTTTTCCGGAAATGCTCGACGGCCGTGTCAAGACGCTGCACCCGAAGATTCACGGCGGCCTGCTGGCCCGGCGCGATGTGCCGGAGCACATGGCCGCGCTGAAAACCCACGGCATTGACACCATCGACTTGCTGGTGGTCAATCTTTACCCGTTTGAGTCCACCGTCGCCAAGCCCGGCTGCACGCTGGAAGACGCGATTGAAAACATCGACATCGGCGGCCCCGCCATGGTGCGGTCGGCGGCCAAGAACTGGAAAGACGTGGGCGTGCTGACTGATGCCTCGCAGTATGAAGGTGTGCTGGCCGAATTGAAAACCGGCGGCAAACTGACCGACAAGACCAAGTTCGCCTTGTCGATAGCGGCATTCAACCGCATCAGCCAGTACGACGGCGCGATCAGCGACTATCTCTCCGGCATCCAGGCCGACGGCAGCCACGGCATGTTTCCCGGCCAGGCCAACGGGCGTTTCGTGAAAGTGCAGGACCTGCGTTACGGCGAAAACTCGCACCAGCAGGCTGCTCTGTACCGCAACCTGTACCCGGCACCCGGCTCGCTGGTCATGTCCAAACAGCTGCAGGGCAAGGAACTCAGCTACAACAACATCGCCGACGCTGACGCCGCCTGGGAATGCGTCAAGAGTTTCGACCTGATCAAGGACGGCGCTGCCTGCGTGATCGTCAAACACGCCAACCCTTGCGGCGTGGCGGTCGGCAAGGACGCTCTCGAGGCTTACAGCAAGGCATTCAAGACCGATCCGACCTCGGCTTTTGGCGGCATCATCGCGCTGAACTGTCCGCTCGACGAGCGCGCCGCGCGCGAGATCTCCAAACAGTTCGTCGAGGTGCTCATCGCGCCGGCCTTCAGCCCTGAAGCGCTGGAAGTCTTCAAGACCAAAGTCAATGTGCGCATTCTGCAGATCGACCTGCCGCCCGGTGGCGACACCGCGTGGAAGCAGGGCCGCAACCTGGTGGACGTGAAAATTGTCGGCTCGGGTTTGTTGATGCAGACGGCCGACAACCACGAACTCGCCATCGGCGACCTGAAAGTCGTCAGCAAAGCGCAGCCGACGCAGGAGCAACTACACGACCTGCTGTTTGCGTGGAAGGTCGCCAAGTACGTCAAGTCCAACGCGATCGTCTTCTGCAAGGACGGCATGACGATGGGCGTGGGCGCCGGCCAGATGAGCCGCATCGATTCAGCGCGTATCGCGTCGATCAAGGCGGCCAATGCCAACCTCACGCTGCAGGGCTCAGCAGTGGCGAGCGACGCTTTTTTCCCTTTCCGCGACGGTCTCGACGTGGTGGTGGACGCCGGCGCGGCCTGCGTGATCCAGCCCGGTGGCAGCATGCGGGATGACGAGGTCATCGCGGCAGCCGACGAGCGCGAAGTGGTGATGGTGCTGACCGGGGTCCGGCATTTCCGGCATTAAGTCACGTTTTAAGGGTTTTTGATCGATAGCCCAATAGGGACGGGCGCGAGCAGCTATCAAATTGATAGCGTAGTACGTCTCTTTTCCCTCTCGGGGTAATAGGTCAGGGGCGGCGCAAGAACACTTCCGCGCCTTGAACCCCTGCATCAACGTGCGGCCGCTATTGATTTAATAGCTGCTCGCGCACGCCCTGATTGGGCTAAAGCCCGAATACTGCAATGTATGGTCAGGGACGCTGCCTAGCCGGCGGCAAAGAACTTCGCCGCCGCCGCCACCGTCGCTTCGATGTCCGCGTCCGTATGCGCTGAACTCACAAAGCCCGCTTCATACAGCGCCGGCGCGTAATACACCCCACTGTCCAGCATCGCATGAAAGAAGCGATTGAACGCAGGGCTGTCGGTCGTCATGACCGTGGCGTAGTTCTGCGGCAGTTGGCCGAGCAGGAAAAAGCCGAACATGCCGCCTTCGCTGTCACCGCAAAACGGCACACCGGCCTTGCCGGCAGCCTGTGTGAGGCCAGCGACCAGGCTGCGGGTTCGGGCCCCCAGCGCTTCGTAAAAGCCGGGTTTGGCGATCTCGCGCAAGGTTGCCAGGCCGCAGGCGGTGGCCACGGGGTTGCCTGACAACGTGCCTGCCTGGTAGACCGGGCCCAGCGGTGCCAGTTGCTCCATCACGGCGCGCGTGCCGCCAAAGGCGGCCAGCGGCATGCCGCCGCCTATCACCTTGCCCATGACCGTCATGTCGGGCTTGAAGCCGGGAATGCTGCGGGCGTAAACGCTCTGGGCGCCACCCAGCGCCACACGAAAGCCGGTCATGACCTCGTCGAACACGAGCAGGGCACCGTGCTGCGTACACAGTTCGCGGCAGCGTTTCATGAAGGGCACGCTGGCACGCACAAAATTCATGTTGCCGGCGATCGGCTCGATCATCAGGCAGGCAATGTCCTTGCCGTGCAGCGCGAAGGCTTCTTCGAGCTGGGTGAGGTGGTTGTATTCGAGCACCAGGGTGTGCTGCACCACTTCGGGCGGCACGCCGGCGCTGGTCGGGTTGCCGAAAGTGGCCAGGCCCGAACCGGCCTTGACCAGCAACGCATCGGCATGGCCGTGGTAGCAGCCTTCGAACTTGATGATCTTGCTGCGGCCCGTGGCGCCGCGCGCCAGGCGGATCGCGCTCATGGCGGCTTCGGTGCCGGAACTTACCAGTCGTACCATTTCGAGCGAAGGCACAAGGCGCACGATTTCTTCGGCGAGCTCCACTTCACGCTCGGTCGGTGCGCCGTAGGAAAAGCCTTCCAGCACGGCTTTTTGCACGGCTTCTACCACCGCCGGATGGCCGTGGCCCAGGATCATGGGACCCCAGGAACCGATGTAGTCGATATAACGCTGGCCGTCCGCATCCCAGAAGTAGGCGCCCTGTGCGCGCTGGATAAAACGGGGTGTGCCGCCTACCGCCTTGAAGGCCCGAACCGGGGAGTTGACGCCGCCGGGGATCAGTTTTTTGGCACGCTCAAACAGCGCGTTGTTGCGGGAGAGTTCGGCGTCAAAGGGCTTGGCAGGGGGCTTAATGTTTGGTTGTTCCATTGGGGGGCAGGTCAATTTCAGTCTTCAAAACCAGGGCGGCGTCATCGCCAGTCTCGGCATCGGCCGCTTCGTCTTCGGATTCATCGACGTCGGCCTGTGCCCAGAACAGGCGGTCCGGCACGATATTGCCCATGCCGGGATGAAAGCCGGCATCCAGGCTGTGGTCCAGGTAAGTCAGTGCCTCGGAGGTGGCCGCCTGCAGGTCATGGCCGTTGGCCAGCAGTGCGCAAAGGGCCGCAGACAGCGTATCGCCTGCACCGGCAAAGACCGCCTCGAAACGTTCGAATTTCTCGCTGTAAAGCACGGCTTGCGGCGTGGCCAGCACGTTGTCGATGAACTGGTCGGGCATGGGGATTCCGGTGACCAGCGTGTAGGGAACACCCAGATCGGCTGCGGCCTTGGCAATGTCCCGGGCAGAGGGATTGCGCTCCCCGGCCCAGTCCGGCAGCAGCCAGCGCCACAGGCTGCTGTGGTTGCCGACCAACACTGTGGTTTGCGGCAGCATCAGCTCGCGAAAGGCATCCAGATAGCTGTCGATTTCGCTTTCTTCCCACCACGACAGGTTGGGCATATAGGCGATCAGCGGCACATCGGCATAGTCCGAGGCGATCTCGGCAATGGTGCTGATGTTCTCGGGGCTGCCGACAAATCCGACCTTGATGGCGGATACCGCCATGTCCTCCAGCGCTGAACGCGCCTGGTCGGTTACAGCCTCTTCGTCGAATGAAAAATGGTCGAAAATTTCGGCTGTGTCGCGCACATAAGCGCCTGTTACAACTGCCAGCGCGTGGGCTCCGGCAGAGGTGATCGATGCAATATCCGCAGTCAGTCCGCCCGCTCCGCTGGGGTCGTTGGCGTTGAATGTCATGACGCAAGCCGGCGATGCGTCGGTATCCTCGATTTGGAGTTGTCGGCTGTCCAGTTGAGGATTTTTGGGGTTTGCCATAGGCTGCGATTTTGCCTTGTACGCGAATAAGCAACGCCGCCTCGATACAATTGTTGCATTCTATTCGAAGGCAACTTAAGCTGTGACTCAATCAATGACGTGGATGTGTTTAATTTGTGGGTGGATTTACGACGAAGCTGCCGGTGCGCCCGAACATGGGATTGCCGCCGGGACGCCATGGGCGCAAGTGCCCATGAACTGGACCTGTCCCGAATGCGGAGCCCGCAAGGAAGACTTTGAAATGGTTCAGATTTAAGCGCTTAGGCACTTGCCTGGACAATCGCAGGCCGGCATTTGCCGAGGGCCTGCAACATGAGGAGCATAGGCAGTGAGTATTCCCAGTTCCGGACTGAAGGTTTTGGTCATCGATGACAGCAATACCATTCGGCGCAGCGCCGAGATATTCCTGAAGCAGGGGGGGCACGAAGTATTGCTGGCCGAAGACGGGTTTGATGCCCTGTCCAAGGTCAACGACTACGAACCCAACCTGATTTTCTGCGACATTTTGATGCCCCGCCTGGATGGCTATCAAACCTGTGCGATTATCAAGCGCAACGCAAAGTTTGCTGGCGTCCCGATCGTCATGCTGTCCTCAAAAGACGGCGTTTTCGACAAGGCGCGGGGTCGTATGGTGGGTTCGCAAGACTACCTGACCAAGCCTTTTACAAAAGATCAGCTGCTGCAGACCGTACAGGATCTCGGCAGCGCTAAACAAGGAGTAGTGTGATGGCAATCAAGAAAATACTGGTAGTTGACGACTCCAAAACCGAATTGATGTTCTTGACCGATCTGCTGGTCAAAAATGGTTTCACGGTCAAAACTGCTGAAAATGCAGAAGACGCATTTCGCCGCCTGGCGGAAGACAAGCCCGAACTGATCCTGATGGATGTGGTGATGCCGGGGCAAAACGGGTTCCAGCTGACGCGCGCCATCACGCGCGACCCGTTGTACTCGGATATCCCCATCATGATGTGCACCAGCAAGAACCAGGAAACTGACCGTGTCTGGGGTATGCGGCAGGGCGCCCGCGACTACATCACCAAGCCTGTGGATGCTGATGAGCTGATGGCCAAAATCAAGGCCCTTGGCTGATTTACGGCGTAAAACCAAAGCATGGCGAACAGACAAGCACTTAGAGAGCTACAAACCCGGCTGGCCGACAGGTTGCAGATTGCGCGGACGCAAGGCGTTGCCGCGTCCTGGCTGGCCGTGGAGGCCGGCGGGAAGAAATACCTGTTTCCCCTGAGCCAATCCGGTGAAATTTTCCCGTGGGTCAGTACGCAGCCTGTTCCGTATACGCAAGCCTGGTTCGCCGGTGTTGCCAATTTGCGCGGTGGCCTGTTTGGCGTCGTGGATCTGGCGAGTTACGTCAGCGGCAAAGCACCCCCTCCCAAAAACGAACTTGCACGCACGGATTCCAGGCTTGTTGCGCTCAACAGCGCCCTGGAAGTTAACTGCGCATTGCTGATCGACAAGCTGTCCGGGCTGCGCAATCAGGAGGCGTTCAGTGATTTTTCCGAAAAAGCGCCCGACGCGCCCGATTTCTTTGGCAACCAGTACGTTGACCTCAATGGTGCAACCTGGCAGGAAATCAACCTTCAGTTGCTTGCCCAGCAAGCGCATTTTTTGACGATAGGCGCATAGCGCACACTGTTTCTCTCCCGGAAGGCTCACCATGTCTGTTATTGAAAATATCCAGAAGCTATTTAAAACCAAGCCCGATCAGCCCGAGGACAGCATGGACATGGCTTCCGTCGGTACGCCAGATCCTCTTGCGACCGGAGCCATGGATCAGGCTTCGCTTCAGACCGCAGCAATTCGGCAGCCGGGTGGTAATGACGATGCTTTCGCGCCCAGCCGTATGGCGACCGCCGAGGACGGCGCACCTGCGGTAAATCAAGAGCTGCTGCGTCTGCCTTTGTTGGGCCGCAGGACCATCGGTCAGCATCAGCGGGTGCTGGTGTTTTTCCTTGCCGTCGCGGTGGCTGTCCTGGGTACGGTGACTTTCCTGGCGCTGAGCCAGGCGGACAAAGTGGCCCAACAGGTGGCGGCTACCGGACAGTCATTGATGCAGTCGCAGCGTCTGGCGAAATCGGTGTCTCAGGCGCTGGTGGGCAGTGCCCAGGCCTTCCCTGACGTGCGTGAGAGTTCTGACGTACTGGCTAAAACCGTGCGCGGCCTGAAATCTGGTGAAGAAACTCTGCGTCTGGCGCCTGTGAGCGATGACCTGCAATCTGACGTGGAAAAGGTCACGCCTTTCATGGAGCGCGCTGAAAAGAACGCGAAAACCGTGATGGGCCAGCAAAATATTCTGACCCAGGTGGGCAACGCCCTGCGTACCATTAACCGCCAGTCTTCGGATTTGCTGGAAATTGCAGAAACTGTGTCATCACTCAAACTCCAGCAGAATGCGGCGCCGGCTGAAATTTCGGCATCCGGTCAACTGGTGATGTTGACCCAGCGGATTGGTAAGTCTGCCAATGAGTTCCTGACCATGGAGGGCGTGAGCCCTGAAGCCGTGTTCCTGCTGGGCAAGGATTTGAACTCGTTCAAGGAAATTGCGCAGGGTTTGCAAGAAGGCAGCCCCGAGTTGCGCCTGGCCGGCTCCAAAGATCCGCAAACGCGCGAGCGGCTGGAAGCCCTTATGGCGCTCTATGAGCAAACCCGTGTGCAAGCCGGTGCCATTTTGGGTAACTTGCAGGGTCTGGTGTCTGCTCGTGAAGCGCAATCTTCGATTATTGCGGACAGCGAGCCCCTTCGCCGTGGCCTTGAGGATTTGCAGGGCAAGTTGTCGCTGCAGACCGGCCTGAGCGTTTTGTCGCTGGCCATCCTCGCGGGTGCTGCTACCTTTGCGCTATTGTGCGCAGCCGGGCTGGCCAAGCTGCAGGTGGAGGACAGCAAGCAGCGCCAGGCGGTTGCTGAAACCCAGCGACAGGAAGCCAAAGGGCAAGAGCAGGACGCCAAGCGCGTCAACGACGCCAACCAGGCCGCCATTTTGCGATTGATGAATGAGTTGCAGACAGTGGCTGAAGGCGACTTGACGCAGGAAGCGACCGTGACCGAGGACATTACCGGTGCTATCGCTGACTCGGTGAACTACACGGTTGAAGAGTTGCGGCAGCTGGTGGGTAACGTACAAAACACGGCTACCCGCGTTGCGCAAACGACGGCCCAGGTGGAAAGTACCTCGACCGAACTGCTGGCAGCGTCCACCGAGCAGCTGCGCGAGATTCGTGAAACCGGCCAGTCGGTGCTTGATATGGCATCCCGAATTAACGAGGTGTCCACACAGGCGCAGGAATCTTCCCAGGTGGCGCGCCAATCGCTGACAGCCGCCGAATCCGGCCTGCAGGCTGTGCAGAACGCCATCGGCGGTATGAACTCCATCCGCGACCAGATTCAGGAAACCTCCAAGCGGATCAAGCGACTGGGTGAGTCCTCGCAGGAGATTGGTGAAATTACCGAACTGATTTCAGACATTACCGAACAGACCAACGTGCTGGCACTGAACGCCGCCATTCAAGCCGCGTCGGCCGGTGAAGCCGGGCGAGGCTTCTCCGTGGTTGCGGAAGAGGTGCAGCGACTGGCTGAACGTTCAGCAGATGCTACGCGCCAGATTTCGGCCCTGGTGAAAGCCATTCAGACCGACACGCAGGATGCTGTGGCCGCTATGGAGCGCTCCACGCAGGGTGTGGTTGAAGGGGCCAAGCTCTCCGATAACGCGGGTACCGCGCTGACCGAGATTGACCAGGTGTCCCGCCGGCTTGCTGACCTGATTGAGCAGATTTCAAACTCCGCCTCCCGCGAAGCCGCATCGGCGAACGTGGTGGCCGGCAACATTCAGCACATTTTCGCGGTGACGGAGCAAACGGGAGAAGGTACCCGTTCCACGGCACAGCAGGTGCGAGACCTTTCCCGCATGGCTGAAGAGCTGCGCCAGTCGGTGTCCCGATTCAAGATCGCCTGATGCCAGCTTGTCGTGCGCTGAACGCAGCTTTCGCCCCTGACACCGATTCCTGAACCGGCCCGTTATCTATGCAATCCAACGTCCCGAACTCAACAGCTGCCGAGCTCGATCTCGCTGTCAATGACCTGGGCCCCTTGGCCTGGGTACTTGACGAACTTCGCAAATCGCTGGACGGTGCTGCCAAAGCGCTGAAGCGTTTTGTGCGGGACGCGGAAGCTGCGCGTGGGTCCGATCTTGCGGCGCTTGATGCCAGCCAGTTGCGCATCGCACGGCAGCAACTGCACCAGGCCGTGGGCGCGCTCGAAATGGTGGGCCTTGCCGGGCCAGCCTTGGTGTTGCGAGCGATGGAAGCTGCGGTGCAGAAATTTGTGCAGCAACCTGAGCAATGCAGCCAGGACGCCGCCGGCAAAATCGAGCGCGCCAGTTTTGCGCTGACCGAGTATCTGGAGGGTGTGCTGGCCGACAAGCCCGTGTCGCCCGTTTCGCTTTTCCCCCAATACCGTGATGTGCAGGAATTGGTGCGGGCCGACCGCATTCATCCGGCCGACTTGTGGCCGCTTGAGTGGCGCTGGCTGGAGCCGGAACTGGCGACGACAGCGGAGCCCCGCAATTACGATGATGGTGCTCGCGCCGTCATGGATCAATCGGTGCTTCAAATCATGAAGGGTAAGGCGCCGCAGGCGGCCAAAAAACTGAAGGAGCTCAGCCTCGGATTTGCGGCCAGACAGGCGGACCGCCAACCCAGGATATTCTGGAAGATTGCAGCCGCCTATTTCGAAGCGGTCGCGCATGAGTTGCTCGGGTCGGACATCTATGTACGGCGAGCTGCATCACGAATCCTGATGCAGTATGCCTCGCTTGCCAAAGGTGATACGGGGGTATCGGATCGGCTGGCGCAGGATTTGCTCTTCTTCTGTTCGCAGGCTGTTTCTCCCCGTGCCAGCGACACGCCTGCACTTTCTGCAGTCCGGTCAGCCTATGGTCTCAATCGATTCAAACCGGTGGACTATGAGCTCGTTCAGTTCGGGCGTTTTGATCCAGCTCTGCTCGCCCAGGCCCGCAAGCGCATCACGTCTGCGAAAGAAACCTGGTCGTCACTTTCCGCCGGGGACGCCAATAAATTCAAGTCCGTGACGGACCAGTTCAGTCTCGTCACGGATTCTCTGCTCAAGCTTCATCCGCCCAGCGAACCTCTTGCGCAGGCATTGACTCGCGCCGTGGATACGACGGTCCGGTCTGGTCAGGCCCCAGGAATAGAACTGGCCATGGAAGTGGCCACCTCGGTGCTTTACCTTGAAGCTGCTTTTGATGACCTGGATCCGAACGATCCCCAGCTGGCTGTGAGAACCGCCAATCTTGCTGAGCGGCTGGAAGGCGTCCGTGCAGGCGGCGAGCCACAGCCCCTGGAAGGCTGGATGGAAGAGCTGTATCGCCGGGTCAGTGACAAGCAGACCATGGGCAGCGTAGTCGGTGAGTTGCGTGTGTCGCTGGGTGAGCTTGAAAAATCACTTGATGTGTTTTTTCGCAACCCGCAGGACAAAGTCGCGCTTCAATCCGTGCCGGGCCAGCTTTCACAAATGCGTGGCGTGCTGTCGGTACTGGGGCTTGACCAGGCCTCCCACGCCGTGCTGCGCATGCGAGACAGCGTCGAGCAGATGCTGGTCACTGAAATTGATGAACAGCTCGCGCGTGCGGCTGGAACATTCGAGCACCTCGGAAACAACCTTGGCGCCTTGAGTTTCCTCATCGACATGTTGAATTACCAGCCGGCGCTGGCGAAAAAACTGTTTGTTTATGACGCGGAAAAAGGCGAGCTCAAACCTTTGATGGGCCGTACCCAGAACGCCGCCAGTGCGGCGACCTCTGTCACGGTCAACAATGATGTGCTGTCACAGGAAGTGATTTCTGTTGTGCAGGATGCGGGTCTTGGCGAAACTGACCACAACCTCACGCTCAAACTTGACACGCTGGCCACGCATGCGGCGCTGGCCGAACAGCCTGCGCTTGCTCAAAGTGCGCGCGAAGCCGCCGTCGCTGTTTCCGGAAGCAACGCGAGTGTTGCCGCGGAGGCGCTGACGACCTTGGCATTTGCCGTAACGCCGGTGCAGGCGGCGCCTGAGAGCCCGGCCGCGTCGGATGATTTTGAAGAAGACGACCTCCGTGACATCTTTCTTGAAGAGGCACGCGAAGTTGTCGGCAACGGCCAGCAAGCTTTGGCTGCACTGGTCAATGATCCGGCCGATGTATCTCAACTCACGGTTTTGCGGCGTGCTTTTCATACGCTCAAGGGCAGTTCCCGCATGGTGGGGCTCAACGAGTTCGGCGAGGCGGCGTGGTCGCTTGAGCAGATGCTCAATAGCTGGCTGGCCGACCAGAAGGTCGCCACGGATGAATTCCGGGCTTTGTCGCTGGAAGCCATGGGCGGTTTTGCAAAGTGGATTGAAGACATTGCAGGAAATCGCGATGGCTCGTGGTCGGCGTCTACTTTCCGTGCCAGCGCCGATGCAATGCGCACCGAGGGCCGTTACAGCCCCCTGGTGACTGCCGTAGTCGATGCTGCCGAGGTTCCTGTGGTCGCCGTGGCAGCAATGCCAACAGCGTTGGCACCTGAGCTGGAGCTGGATTCAGGTGTTCCCGAGACCGTGGATGCTGAACCTGTTGCCGACCCGGCCGTCGTGACGGATCTGGATTTTGACCTCATGTTTGAGTCGGAAGCTACAGCTGCGATCGCGAGCCCTGTGGAGCCTGCAGGTCCGTCTGTGACAGAAATTGAAGGCATTGATTTCGGCAGTCTGTCCGCGGTTTCTGCGACTGCTGATACAACACCAGCGTCAACGCAGCCCGCTGCGGCGGAGCCGTTCGCATCCCTGGAGATAGATGCAACAGAACCGATCGAACTGTCGGACGCGGATTTCGACAAGCACTTTCAGGCTGAGGCCGTGGCGGCTGAACAGCCGGCGCCTGTGGTCTTTGATTTCACCCCTGAGGGGCACAAACATTTGCCGGCAGCGGCCGAAGGCGCCGATCTCGCCGGGCAACCGCAACACCTGCAGGCTGCCGAAGTTCTGAAGACGGATGATGTGGTCGATGCAACTGACAGTGTGCTGCCATTGGATGGCAATGGTGACGAACAGGTCAAGGTTATAGGTGCCTTGCGCATTGGAATTCCGCTTTACAACGTCTACCTGAATGAGGCTGATGAGTGGTCACGCCGGCTTGTGACTGAGGTGGCCGAATGGGCGCTCGAGCTGAACCAGCCGGTCAGCGACTCTACCGTCGCCCTGGCCCATTCCCTCGCGGGAAGTTCCGCGACTGTCGGGTTCCATGCCCTGTCCGGAATGGCTCGGGCGCTTGAACAGGCTTTGCAGCAATCCAGCGTTCATCACAGCAATGGCGCTGCCAGGTATGGCCAGGTATTTGTTGATGCAGCGGAAGACATCCGTCGGCTTCTGCACCAGTTTGCCGCCGGGTTTCTCAAGGAGGCGGATGCAACCATCCTTGACAGGCTGAAGCAACTCGATTTCTCTGATTCGGTTTTGCCCCCGGGTAACGATTTTTCCGACTTCGACTTCTCCCCCGAATCGGTGGAGGTTGAAACGGTCTCCGTAGAGCCGGTGCGCTCACTGGAGCCAGAACCAGAAGTGACCCTGGCCCAGGTAATTGAAATGCCTGTCCCCGCTCAGGTCACGCCGGTGCCTCCACCTGCTGCTGTCGTCTCTCCGCCTGCCCGGCTGGTAGCGACCGTGGCTGCACCAGTGAACTCGAACTTCGAGGAAGACGAAGACGACGAAATCGATGCGGTCGATGCGATCGACCCCGACTTGTTCCCGATTTTTGAAGAAGAAGCTGCAGAACTCATGCCCCAGCTGGGAGGCGCACTGCGGCAGTGGTCTTCACGTCCTGATAACCAGGGCGCACGCATGGAAGTCCTGCGTGCACTTCACACGCTCAAAGGCAGCGCCCGGCTGGCAGGTGCATTGCGGCTAGGCGAAATGGCTCACCGGATTGAGTCCGAAATCGAACATCTCGGCTCTGATGCGGCTTCAACCCAGGAATTCGAGCCCCTGATGACGCGTTTTGACGCCATGGAAGCGACATTTGAGGCCTTGCGCCGAGCTGATGCGGCTGCTGCGGCTGCCCCCGTCACGCTTGCGCCTATTACGCCTGTTGCACCTATCGCGACGGTTGAGCCCGTACTGAAGTCGACGATGCAGGACAAGCCCGCTCCAATTGTGGATGCACAGGAAACTCCAGCCGAGAGCGCCGCTCCGGTTGCCGTCGGTGCGGGCCGCAAGCTCACGGTGCCTGCGCCGCAGACCATGGCCATGCAGCCGCTGCGACAGGCGGCCAACGCCTCGATCCGCGTGCGCTCCCAGTTGCTTGACCGCATGGTGAATCAGGCTGGTGAGGTCATGATCACGCGCTCCCGGCTGGAAGCCGAACTCAGCCAGCTCCGGGGCTCGCTGAACGACATGAGCGGTAACTTGAACCGCTTGCGCCAGCAGCTGCGGGACATTGAATTGCAGGCTGAAACCCAGATGCAGTCGCGATTGGCTCAGGCCAAGGAAGCCCAGGCAGGGTTCGACCCGCTGGAGTTCGACCGCTTTACCCGCGTACAGGAACTGACGCGAATGATGGCCGAGTCGGTGAATGACGTGGCAACCGTGCAGCGCACCTTGCAGCGCACGGTGGAAGCCACCGAAGACGACTTGATCGCCCAGGCTCGCCAGACCCGAGAGCTGCAGCGCGACTTGCTCCGTACCCGCATGGTGGAGTTCGAAGGCATCTCCGAGCGCCTGTACCGCGTGGTGCGCCAGGCCTCCAAGGAAACCGGCAAGCAGGTCCGCCTGGACTTGCTGGGCGGCACCATGGAAATGGACCGCGGCATGCTGGACCGTATGACGCCTGCCTTTGAGCACTTGCTGCGTAACTGCGTGGCCCACGGTATTGAAAGTACGCAGGTTCGCACCGATGCGGGCAAGGACCCGGTCGGCCTGATCACCGTTCACTTGCGCCAGGAAGGTAACGACGTTTCGGTTGACTTCAGCGATGACGGCGCTGGCCTGAACCTGGCACGTATCCGCGAAAAGGCCATCAGCCTCGGGATGATCACGGCTGATCAACCGCTGGAAGACGGCGACGCCGCGAACCTGATTTTCATGCCCGGCTTCTCTACGGCCGCGCAGGTGACCGAGCTGGCGGGACGCGGCATCGGTATGGATGTGGTCCGCTCCGAAGTCAACGCGCTCGGTGGCCGGATCGAAACCTCCACCGTCGCCGGTCAGGGAACGCACTTCAAGCTGGTACTCCCGCTGACTACTGCTGTGACGCAGGTGGTGATGATCCGCTCGGGCAATCTCTCAATCGGCGTACCTGCCAACGTTGTGGAAACCGTCAGGCGCGCTTCGGCCAAAGAACTGCAGCAAGCCTATAACACCGGCACACTGGAGATTGCCGGTGAGTCGATGCCCTTCTTCTGGTCCGGCGCATTGCTGCAGGCCTCGCACCACAGCGCCGAAGCCCAGGGCAAAACCACACCGGTCGTGATTTTCCGAAGCGCCGCACAGCGCATTGCCCTGCACGTCGATGAAGTGTTGGGCAACCAGGAGGTTGTGGTCAAGAACCTGGGCCCGCAATTGTCCCGACTGCCTGGCCTGGCCGGTATGTCGGTACTGGCTTCCGGTGCGGTCGTGCTGATTTACAACCCGGTTGCGCTGGCTTCCGTGTATGGCCAGCAGGCGCGCGCATGGAGTTCAGACCGGGCCGAGCCGCACATGCTTGAAGGCTCCGGCGCTACCGCGGCAACCACCGACGGCGGCAGCGGCAGCGTCGCGAAAACGACGATGTCGGCACCTGTCGCCCCGCAGATCCCGTTGATTCTTGTGGTCGATGACTCCATTACGGTTCGCCGGGTTACGCAACGCCTGCTTCAGCGTGAAGGCTACCGTGTCTCCATGGCGGCCGACGGTCTGCAAGCGCTTGAACGCCTGCAGGAAGAGCGGCCAGCCGTGGTGCTGTCAGATATCGAAATGCCGCGCATGGATGGTTTTGACCTGGCGCGCAACATCAGGGCTGACGTGCGCCTCAATAACCTGCCCATCATCATGATCACGTCCCGCATCGCCGAGAAGCACCGTGAACATGCCAAGGAGCTGGGCGTCGACCACTATCTGGGCAAACCGTTCTCTGAAGAAGAGTTGATGAGTCTGGTGCGCCACTACTGCGCCGCCGAAACCGCCGCTTCTGCCTGAGAAAAACAGCAAAATCAGGCTGTAATCCAGGCAGAACGTGCGCAAGCAGCTCCTAAAATAATAGCAAGGCCTGAGAGTTCCTCTCAGGCCTTTTTTACGACTGCGTAGCGCTGCAGCGTCAGTGCCCGCGCTTCGTCGTGCTGCACGATGGGCATCGGGTAGTTTTGGCCCAACACCACGCCCGCGGCGGCCAGCTCCAGCGGGTTCGCTAGCCAAGGGCTGTGCAAAGCCTTGTCTGGCAGCTGTGCCAGCATCGGCAGGTATTTGCGGATAAATTTACCTGCGGCGTCGAACTTCTCGCTCTGGCCGACCGGGTTGAAGATGCGGAAATAAGGCTGCGCGTCACAACCCGTGCTTGCCGCCCACTGCCAGCCGCCGTTGTTGGCTGACAGGTCAAAGTCGTTGAGCTTTTCGGCAAAGTAGCGTTCGCCCCAACGCCAGTCGATGCCGAGGTCTTTCACGAGGAAACTGGCAGTCACCATGCGCAGGCGGTTGTGCATATAGCCCGTCTGATTAATCTGGGCCATTGCCGCGTCCACCAGCGGGTAGCCCGTCCGGCCTTCGCACCAAGCCTGGAAAAGCACTTGGGCTTTGTCCCCGCTCTCCCACTGTATCGCGTCATAGTCCGGCTTGAACGCGCTGCCGACGGCGTGCGGAAAATTAGCAAGGATCTGCGCGTAAAAATCACGCCAGATCAATTCGCTGAGCCAGGTGGCGGCACCTTCATTCCCTCGATTTGCAGCGTTCAAAGCCAACGCAGCCATGTGCCGTATCGACACCGTGCCAAACCGAAGGTGCACGCCCAGATAACTCGGGCCCTTGACGGCCGGGAAGTCCCGCACCTCCTTGTACTGCGCCATGCGGCCAACGAAATCCCCCAAAAGCTGGGCCCCCCCTTCACTGCCCGTGGGGATTTTCAGTGCCAACAGGTTGCTGGCTTGAAACCCCAACTCGCCCAGCGATGGGACAGGGCGCCTGCTTGCCGATACCGGTGCCAAGGCCGTACCGTACTTTTCGACGGGATAAGCTTTGAGGTAAAAATCGTCCACCTTCTTCAGCCATGCATTTTTGTAAGGCGTGAACACGGTGTAAGGCTTGCCCGCCAGGGTCAGCACCTCCTGGCGCTCAAAAATGACGTGATCCTTGAAACTGTGAAAGGCCTTGCCCCCGGCCTCCAGCGCCGCCAGCACCGCCGCGTCGCGCGCCAGCGACCGGGGTTCGTCATCGTGGTTGGTAAAAACGGCGTCGACACCCAACTCAGCGGCCAGCCGCACCACCGCGTCCGCGGCATCGTGATAGGCCGTCAACAGTCCGGCGCCGAGGCTGCCAGCCGCTGCGCCCAGCTTCTCCAGCTGGCCATCCAGGCTCAGTACCGATTCCTGTATGAATTCCACGCGGCGGTCAGTTCGGGGCAAAGCCTCCAGAATGGTTTTGTCAAAAACAAATGCGCAATACACCTGCTTACATGCCTTCAGCGCGTGGTACAGAGCAGCGTTGTCCTGAACCCGCAGGTCGCGCCTGAACCACATCAACCCCGTTTCATACTTCTTTTGCATCCGGCCATCGTAGCGAAAAGCGGCTATCCGGCCTTAGATCCCCCCGCGGATTGGCGGGTGGCCGGCAGGTTGGGCTCCCCGCGCCGTCCCGTCCGGCGTAAAATCCCGCCATGGCCACGGATTCTGCATCGATCAACCTCACGCACCACTTCCTCATTGCCATGCCGGGGATGGACGATGAAGCTTTTGCCAAGAGTGTGGTGTACATGTGCGAACACAGCGACCGGGGTGCGCTGGGGCTGGTCATCAACAAGCCCAGCGATATCAATCTCAAGAACCTGTTCGACAAGGTCGAGTTGCCTCTGCGGCGCGACGACCTGACCCAGTCCCCGGTATTCCAGGGCGGCCCGGTCCAGACCGAACGGGGCTTTGTGCTCCACGAATCCATGATGCCGGGCAACGAATCGGTCTATGCCTCGACGATGACGATTCCTGGCGGCCTCGAAATGACCACCTCCAAAGACGTGCTGGAAGCGCTCTCCACGGGCGCTGGCCCGCGCAGGGTGTTTGTCTCCCTCGGATATTCGGCCTGGGGTGAAGGCCAGCTGGAATCAGAAATCTCGGACAACAGCTGGCTTACGGTCGCTGCCGACGTCGGTGTGATTTTCGACACACCGGTAGAGCAACGCTACGACAAGGCGCTCATGCTGCTGGGCCTGCAAAGCTGGATGCTCTCTCCCGAGGCCGGTCACGCATGAGCCTTGCGGCCATGCCTTCCCTTCGGGCCTCTGGCCTCCAAACCTTTCTGGCTTTCGACTTCGGTCTCAAGCGCACCGGCGTTGCCACCGGCAACGTGCTGACCCGTACCGCCACCCCCCAGCCCACCATCAACGCTGAAGGCATCGACGCCCGCCTCAAGGCGGTCGAGGCGCGCATCAAGGAGTGGCAGCCCGACGCCCTCGTCATCGGCGTGCCCTTTCACCCCGACGGCGCAAGCCACGACAATACCGTGCGCGCACAAAAGTTCGCCCGCCAGCTTCGCGGGCGCTTCGGCCTGCAGGTCTTTGAGGTGGATGAACGCTACAGCACCACCGAAGCACTGGCCGGCGGCGCAGCCGATGCCGACGCAGCCTCGGCCTGCATCATCCTCGAGCAGTTTTTAAGGAGTTTTCCATGAGCAGCCTGACCCTGGACGCTGAGGCGCTGTATAGCGACCTGCTGCGCGGCATGCGCCAGCAACTGGCGTCTTATCCCCAACCACCCAAGCTGGTCGGCGTGGCCTCGGGTGGTGCGTGGCTGGCACAGCGCCTGCAAAAAGACCTGGGCCTGGAAGGCGAAGCCGGCGTGCTGTCGTCCTCCATGCACCGCGACGATTTTTCACAGCGCGGCCTGGCTTCCAGCGGTCAAACGCTGCTGCCTTTTGACGTGAACGGCGCCCACCTGGTCGTGGTGGACGATGTGCTCTACACCGGCCGCACCATCCGGGCGGTGCTCAACGAATTGTTTGACTACGGCCGGCCCGCCAGTGTCAAGCTGGTCGTACTGGTAGACCGCGGCGGGCGCGAGCTGCCGGTGCAGCCCGACCTGGCGGTGGCGCGCGTGGCCTTGCCCGCTTCGCAGTCGCTTGAACTCGCCCGCGCAGGGGACGGCAAGTTCAGCTTCCAGGTTCAGGGCTAATCGTCACCATCACTATTACTGCCAGGCCACCCCCAAAAAACCAAGAGACCCCAAGGAGTCCATCACATGCTGTATCGACGAAATCCGCAACTCAACAAAAACGGCGAGCTGATTCACCTGCTGTCGATTGAAGGCCTGCCCAAGGCCACCCTGACGCAGATCCTCGACACCGCCGCCAACTTCGTCAGCGTCAACAACCGCGAAGTCAAAAAAGTCCCGCTGCTGCGCGGCAAGAGTGTCTTCAATCTCTTCTTTGAAAACTCCACCCGCACCCGCACCACCTTCGAAATCGCCGCCACGCGGCTGTCGGCCGATGTCATCAACCTGGACATCGCGCGCTCATCGGCCTCCAAGGGCGAGTCGCTGCTCGACACCATCGCCAACCTGAGTGCCATGGCCGCCGATCTCTTCGTCGTGCGCCACAGCGAATCGGGCGCACCTTATCTGATCGCCCAGCACGTCGCGCCGCATGTGCACGTCATCAACGCCGGCGACGGCCGCCATGCGCACCCCACGCAGGGCCTGCTCGACATGTACACCATCCGGCACTACAAGAAAGATTTCAGCAAGCTCACGGTCGCCATCGTCGGTGACGTGCTGCACTCGCGCGTGGCGCGTTCCGACATCCACGCACTCACCACGCTGGGCTGCCCCGAAGTGCGCGTGGTCGGCCCCAAGACCCTGGTGCCCGCCGACATGGCGCAGATGGGCGTGCGTGTCTGCAACACGCTCGAAGAAGGTATCAAGGACGCCGACGTGATCATCATGCTCAGGCTGCAGAACGAACGCATGTCCGGCGCGCTATTGCCCAGCAGCCAGGAGTTCTTCAAGAGCTTCGGCCTCACCACCGAAAAATTGAAACTGGCCAAGCCAGACGCCATCGTCATGCACCCCGGGCCTATCAACCGCGGCGTTGAAATTGACTCCGCCGTTGTCGACGGCACGCAGAGTGTGATCCTGCCGCAAGTCACATTTGGTATTGCAGTCCGTATGGCCGTCATGAGCATAGTCGCAGGGAACGAAGCATGAAGATACTCATAAAAAACGGCCGCGTCATCGACCCAGCCTCGAAATTCGACGAAGTTTGCGACGTGGCAATTGCCGCGGGCCGCATCGTCTCGCTCAAAGGCCCGCCCGCTGATTTCACGGCCAACAAGACGATTGATGCCACGGGCTGCATCGTCGCCCCCGGCCTGATCGACTTGTCCGCCCGCTTGCGAGAACCTGGGCACGAGCACGAAGGCATGCTCGAAAGCGAACTCGCCGCGGCTGTGGCCGGCGGCGTCACAAGCCTGGTCTGCCCGCCTGATACCGATCCGGTACTCGACGAGCCCGGCCTCGTTGAAATGCTCAAGTTCCGCGCCGAGAAGCTGCACCAGTCGCGCGTGTTCCCGCTAGGTGCGCTCACGCGTGCGCTCAAGGGTGAGACGCTGACCGAGATGGTCGAATTGACGGAATCGGGCTGCGTAGGCTTCAGCCAGGCCGAGGTGCCGCTGGCCAACACGCAAGTCATGATGCGCGCCCTGCAATACGCCTCGACCTTCGGCTACACCGTCTGGCTGCGCCCGCAAGAGATGTACTTGGGAAGCGGCGTCGCTGCCAGCGGCGCTTTGGCCACGCGCCTGGGCCTGAGCGGTGTATCAGTCGCCGCCGAAACCATCGCACTGCACACCATCTTCGAGCTGGTGCGTGCCACCGGCGCGCGCGTGCACCTGTGCCGCATCAGCAGCGCCGCGGGTGTGGCCCTGGTGGCCAAGGCCAAGACAGAAGGCCTGGCCGTGACCTGTGACGTCAGCATCAACAGCCTGCACTTGACCGACGTGGACATCGGCTACTTCGACAGCCGCATGCGGCTGGACCCGCCGCTGCGCCAGCAGCGCGACCGCGACGCCATCCGCCAGGGACTGGCCGACGGCACCATCGACGCGCTGGTGTCAGACCACACGCCTGTCGACGAAGATGCCAAGACACTGCCCTTTGCCGAAGCCGAGCCCGGCGCTACCGGGCTTGAGTTGCTGCTGGGCCTGGCCTGCAAATGGGGCGCTGACAGCGAAGCCGGTTTGCAGCGCGCGCTGGCGGTGCTCACGAGCGAACCGGCACGGGTGCTGGGCAACGCGCTTGGTACGCTGCAGGCCAGCGCGGGGCAACTCGTCAAGGGTGGTGTTGCCGACATCTGCGTGTTCGACCCCGCCGGTGAGTGGACAGTCGAGCCCGCCGCCTTGCGCAGCCAGGGCAAGCACACGCCGTTCTCGGGCCACCAGATGCCTGCGCGAGTGCGCTGGACTATCGTGGGCGGGCAGCTCGCGTATGAAGCCCCTGAAGCCTCGCACTGACGTGCCCGTTTTGCGTATGAGGTGTCGTGCATGAAGTGGCTTCGCTTTGTCTGGACCTTGCTGCGTGCGGTCGTGCACGCGGTGACAGGTTTCTGGACCATCAAGACCGTTTTCCCCAAGCTGCCCCAGGCTGAACAGGAGGCACGCGTACAGGCATGGGCCGGGGCCATGCTGCGCATCGTGGGCATTGAGCTGGTGGTCCAGGGCGCGCCGCCTGCCAGTGGCCCGGTGTTGCTGGTGGCCAACCATATTTCCTGGCTCGATATCCTGGTGATGCATGCCTCGCGGCACTGCCGTTTTGTCTCCAAGGCGGATGTTCGGGACTGGCCTTTTGTGCGCACGCTGTCAGACGGCGCAGGTTCCCTGTACATCGAGCGCACGTCGCGGCGCGACGCCCACCGCGTCGTCACGCAAATGGCCGACAGCCTTCGCGCGGGCGACATCCTGGCGGTGTTTCCCGAGGGCACCACCGGCGACGGCATCACCCTCAAGCACTTTCACGCCAACCTTATCCAGGCGGCCATTGAAGCGTCTGTGCCGGTGCAGCCGGTGGCGCTGAAGTTTATCGATGCCGCCAGCGGCGAAACCAGCTTTGCGCCCAGCTATGTGGACGACGAAACCCTGGTCGGCTCGATCTGGCGCACCCTGACGGCGCCGCCCATCAAGGCGATCGTCACCTTCGGCGAGGCGCAGGCCCCGCAAGGCCAGACACGACGGGTGTGGGCTGAGACGCTGCGAGAGGACGTTGAGCGCCTGAGGCAGACGCAGGGCTAAGGACAGGGCTTCAGGCCTGCACCGCGCCGGTTTCGCGCGGAAAGGTCACCACATGGTCGACCTCGGCGCGAATGCCTATCCACTCGCCCAGCGCGTGGTTGTGGTGCGAAGGCACGTGCGCCATTACCGTTTCGCCCGTCTGCAGTTTGAGCGTGTACAAAAACTCTGACCCGCGAAATGCCTTGCGCACGATCTGCGCTTTCACTGGTGCGTTGTCGTCATGCACGATGTCGTCGGCGCGCAGCAGCACGTCGCACAGGCCGCCGGCATACGCGCCGGGCAAGGGGCATTCGAGCATGTCCGTCAGGTCGCCCAGCGCAGTGTGCACCACCACGTCGTCGCCGCGCTGCTCGATATGCGCTTGCGCAAACACACCATGGCCGATGAAGTCAGCCACAAATCGGGTGGCAGGGCGGTGGTACAGCGCATAAGCCTCATCCCACTGGTGCAGTTTGCCCTGGTGCATTACGCCGATGCGGTCGCCGATGGCAAAAGCCTCCAGCTGGTCATGTGTGACGAACAGCGCTGTGGCGCCAGCCGCCTTCAGGATGCCGCGCACCTCGTGCGCCAGGCGCTCACGCAAGTCCACGTCCAGGTTGGAAAAAGGTTCATCCAGCAGCAGCAGGCGCGGCTGCGGCGCCAGCGCGCGCGCCAGTGCCACGCGTTGCTGCTGGCCGCCTGAAAGCTCATGCGGAAAGCGCTTGTGCACATTGCCCAGGCCGACCAGCTCCAGCACGTCTGCGACGCGCTGCTTGCGCTGAGCGGGTGTTAGATGAGTGAGCCCGAAGGCCACGTTGTGCGCGGCATCCAGATGCGGAAACAGCGCGTAGTCCTGAAACACCATGCCGATGCGGCGGGATTCGGCCGGCACATGCAAGGCGGCGGTGCTCACCACATCCTTTGCCAGCGTAATGCTGCCGGCATTGGCCCGTTCAAGGCCAGCCACTGCGCGCAGCAAGGTGGTTTTGCCGCAACCTGAAGGCCCGATCAGAACGCCGATTTCCCCTGCCTGGAGGCTGAACGACACGCCGTCCACGGCGGGTTTTGAGCGGCCGGCGTAGTGCACGCCCAACTGGGAGATATCCAGAAACATGCGGACAATTGTAGATGCTTACAATTCTCATTTGCAGTGACTGACTGCAAAAGCGTGGCGAACGCAGGCGGGGGCAGGGCTCCTTCCCGCGAGAGGCCTTTTTGCTGAGGCTTCCGGGGCTCCATGTTTCGCCGATATTTCCCTTCTGTTGTGCTGTTTTTGCTGGTTGGGCTGCTGACGCTGCCGGTGCTGGCCGTCGCCTTGTCCTGGCTGCAGTTCAACAGCGATGCGCAATCCATCCTGCTGCAGATGCTGCAGACCGTGTTGCCCGATTACACGCGCACATCACTGCTGCTGTGCCTGTGCGTGGCCTTTGGCGTGGCGGTGGTGGGAATGGCCACCGCCAGCATGGTCACGCTGTTTGATTTCCCCGGGCGCCGGGTGTTTGAGTGGGCCTTGCTGCTGCCGCTGGCCATGCCGGCCTATGTGCTGGCCTATGCGTATACCGACTTTCTCCAATACGCCGGCCCGCTGCAGACCTGGCTGCGTGCCAGCTTCGGCCTGCAGGGCCGGCTGCTGCCCGAGGTGCGCAGCCTGGGGGGTGCCGTACTGGTCTTCACCGTCGCGCTCTACCCCTATGTGTACCTGCTTGCGCGCACGGCCCTGTCTGAGCGCGCCGTGCACCTGATGGAAGCGGCGCGCCTGCTGGGCGCACCGCTGTCGCGCCGCATCCGCGGTGTGGCGCTGCCGCTGGCGCGGCCTGCCGTGGCCGCTGGTGTGGCGCTGGCGCTCATGGAAACGCTGGCCGACTTCGGCGTCTCCAGCTATTTCGGCATCCAGACCTTCACCGCCGGCATCTACAAGGCGTGGCTCTCGATGGACAACCGCATCGCTGCGGCGCAGCTGGCGACCGTGCTGCTTTTCTTTGTCGCGCTGCTGCTGTGGATAGAGCACAGCGCGCAAAAGCGCATGCGCTTTGCCACCGGCCGCGGTGCACGCGCCGGCGCGCAAGACGCGGCCCCCGCGCAGTTGCGCGGCCTGCGCGCCGTTTCGGCCTGGCTCGTGTGCGCCGTGCCCATCGCGCTGGGCTTTGTGCTGCCGGTGCTCTTTATGCTGCGCCCGCTGGCGCTGGGCTGGGACAACCTGCTTTGGGACAAATTCATTGGCTGGACGCTCAGCAGCATTGGCCTCGCAGGCTTGAGCGCGCTGTTGGCCACCGCGCTTGCCTTGGGCCTGGCCTTTGCGGTGCGCCGTCAGCCGGGCCTGCTCACCCGCGCTGCCGTGCACCTGGCGGGCCTGGGTTATGCCGTGCCAGGCGCGGTGATTGTGGTCGGCCTCTTGCTGCCCGTGGGCTGGCTGCAGGCCGCCGCGCCGCAGACGAGCGCGGGCTACTGGGTCACCGCCACCATCCTCGGCGTCGTCTGGGCTTACCTGGTGCGCTTCAGCGCCGTGGCGCTGCAAAGCCTGCAAAGCGGCTACTCGCGCATCCCGGCCAGCTTTGACGACAGCGCGCGCATGCTGGGCACCAGCGGCCTGGGCATCCTCAGCCGCGTTCATTGGCCGCTGCTCAAACGCTCGGTGGCGGCAGCGGGCCTGCTGGTGTTTGTCGATGTGATGAAAGAGCTTCCCGCCACGCTGGTGCTGCGGCCCTTCAACAGCGACACCCTGGCCGTCATCACCTACCAGCTCGCGCGCGACGAGCGGCTCGGTGAGGCCGCCTTGCCCGCGCTGGCGCTGGTGCTGGTGGGTTTGCTGCCCGTCGCACTGCTCAGCCGCACACTGCGGTCAAAGTAAACGCAACCAGCCTGTCCCCGTCACCCGCACTCAGGCCTTGGCCTTGATGTAGCGGTATTCCTGTGTCGGGCCACCAAGCCGCAGGCTTCGGCGCGCACATCGTGCACATTGCCCAGCAGCTTGCAGGAGGAGGAAAAGGCTTCGCGACGTACTGCGCTTTTTCATCTTTGGTGTTGGCACCTCGCACCCCCTTGATGTCGAAAGAAAAACCGTTCTTGCCTTGGCTGGCCAGCGTGCTATGCAACTATGTTCCGGCCAGGAAGTCGTTGCGAATTTTGTTGCTTTCCTTCGCGCAATGGCGCGCTCTCAAAGCGCGGCACACAGCCCTGTAAGCATGAACCTACGCTCATCAAATACGGGGACCTACGGTGGGAGAAAAAGAACGAACTTATGGTGTGAATATGCCGCCCGGGAAGTAGCACGCAGCGAATAGGACATCAGTGCCACGGGCGAATTTATCAATTGACGTTCAGGAGGACACCATGAACAAAGACCGCGTGGAAGGCAACTGGCTTCAATTCAAAGGCAAGGTCAAAGAGCAGTGGGGCAAGCTCACTGACGACGACCTTGATGTGATCGCCGGCAAACGCGACCAGTTGCTGGGCCGCATCCAGGAGCGCCACGGCCTCAGCAAGGATGAGGCTGAGAAGCAGGTCGCCGCCTGGAAGGACCGCAACCCGACCGATTTTTTTGAGCGTTATTGATCCGCCGTTGAGCGCTCCAGGGTCCATCCCCAACCAATCCATAACTCCAACTCATCCAAAGGAAAATCCATGAAAACCAAATTGCTGATGCTGACAGCCATGATGTCCTGTGCTTTTGCCGGCCAGGCCCTGGCTATGACCAAAGAGGAACATAAAGCCCAGAGCGACCGCATCTCGGCCGACTACAAAGCCGGCCGCGACAAGTGCGCCACCTTGAAAGACAATGCCAAAGACATCTGCGCGGCCGAAGCCAAAGGCGCTGAAAAAATCGCCAAGGCCGAACTGGAAGCCCAGTACAAGCCCAGCCCGCGCAACACCGAAAAGGTTGCCTTCGCCAAAGGCGATGCCGCCTACGACGTCGCCAAGGAAAAGTGTGACGACCTGAAAGGCAATGACAAGGACGTCTGCGTGAAAGATGCCAAAGCGGCCCACGTCAAAGCCAAGGAAGACGCCAAGGTCGCCAAGACCTCAGCCGACACCAGCAAGAACAAGACTGAAAAAGTGACCGAAGCCAGGAAGGACGCCAACGCCGAAAAGCGCGAGGCCGATTACAAGGCTGCCAAAGAGCGCTGCGATGCCCTCACCGGAACCGCCAAGGACAGCTGCCAGAACGATGCCAAGGCGAAGTACGGCATGAAGTAAACCGCCCACCGGTTTGCCTCGGCAAGGCACACCGGAATGACAACCCCAATCCCGGCTCTGCATTTGCAGTCCGGGATTTTTATTTTCTGCTATCAAATAGATAGCTGCTTGCGCACGATGTGAATGACCCGGTGGCCATTTGTGTAAAAAATTGGCACGCAGACCGCTGAAAGCAGCCGACCGCAGGCCATGCGCCTGAGCCTGCGCGGGCGCGGCATTTCCCATCAGCGGCCCCCACGCTGCGCATCCCATGCTGCGCCCGTAAAATCGGGGCCTTTGGGATTCAGCTGACTGCCTTCATGGCGACTGACCTGATCCCATCAGTTCCAGCAAAGGTACGCATGATTGTTCAGGATGGTTTGCCCGCTCGCGAACGCTTGCGGGCGTTGCTGGTCATCATTCTCGGGATTGTCATGGCGGTGCTCGACGGGACCATCGTTAACCTGGCGCTGCCGGACATCGCCCGTGAACTGAACGCCGCGCCCGCCCAGTCCATCTGGGTCGTCAACGCCTATCAGGTCGCCACGCTGGCGCTCTTGCTGCCGCTGGCCACACTGGGCGACATCATCGGTTACCGTCGCGTTTACCTGGCAGGCATGGCCGTGTTCACGCTGGCCTCGCTGCTCTGTGCGCTGGCTGATTCATTGACCACACTGGCGCTGGCCCGCGTGCTGCAGGGCTTGGGCGCGGCTGGCCTCATGAGCGTCAACACCGCGCTGGTTCGGCTCATCTACCCCAAACACCTGCTCGGCCGCGGCATCGCCATTAACTCGCTGGTGGTGGCCACCGCCTCGGTGGCCGGCCCGTCGATTGCGGCCGGCATTCTTTCCTTCGGTTCGTGGCCGTGGCTGTTTGCGCTCAATGTGCCATTCGGCCTGATGTCGCTGTGGTGGGGGCGCAAGGCCCTGCCCGAGAACACCGCCAAGGCAGAGAGCCTCAAGCTCTCGCCGGTCGATGTGGTGCTCAACGCCCTGATGTTCGGCCTGGTGTTCCTGGGCGCAGACGGCCTGGGTGTACGTGTGGAAGCTGTGCCGGGTGCTGCATCATCCTTGTGGCTGCCGCTGGCCGAGCTGGCCGCCGGAATCGTCATCGGCGTGATCTACGTGCGCCGCCAGCTGGCCATGCCCGTGCCGTTATTCCCGCTTGATTTGCTGCGCATTCCCGTGTTCGCGCTGTCCATGGGCACGTCGATAGGCGCCTTCTGCGCGCAGACGCTGGCCTATATCTGCCTGCCCTTTTTGCTGCTGGGCAACTACGGCTTCAGCCACCTCGAGGCGGGCTTGCTGCTCACCGCCTGGCCGCTGGCGATTGTGGTGACTTCGCCGCTGGTGGGCCGGCTCATAGGGCGCTATCCAGGCGGCCTGCTGGGCGGCGTTGGCATGGCCATGCTCTGCCTGGGGTTGGTGTTGTTGGCCTTGTTACCCGCGCATCCGGCGCAGGCCGACATCGTCTGGCGCATGGCGCTGTGCGGCATCGGCTACGGCCTCTTTCAGTCTCCCAACAACCACACCATCATCACCTCGGCGCCCGCACACCGCAGCGGCGGCGCCAGCGGCATGCTGGGCACGGCACGTTTGACGGGACAGACATTGGGCGCGGTTTTACTGGCGATGATTTTTGCCGTGTCCAGTCCCGGCGAAGGCGGTCAGGGTCCCCTGATTGCCCTTTGGCTGGCCGCTGCCTTTGCCGCCACGGCCGGTGTTTGCAGCGCCTTGCGCATGACGCAGGCAGCACGAACCAGAACTCAGACGGATTAAACAACGGGCGCCTGCAGGCCCGCCGCCCGGTGTACCTCGACGCGGATTTCTTCGGTAAGTTTTGCCTTGAGATCCGTGAAAACCGGCGTTGTCTTTACCGAGTAATGCCGTGGATGCGCCAGTGGCACCGCAATGTCGCATTTGATGCGGCCCGGTCTTGCACTCATGACGACCACACGGCTGCCCATAAAGATGGCCTCATCGATGTCATGCGTCACGAACAGCACGGTTTTCTGCTCGACCTCCCAGATGCCTTGCAGCAGCTCCTGCATCAGCTCACGCGTCTGATGGTCCAGTGCGCCGAAGGGCTCGTCCATCAGCAGGATGCGCGGGTTGTTGGCAAGGGCACGAGCGAGTGCTGTGCGTTGTTGCATGCCGCCTGAAAGCTGTTTGGGGAAATGATTCTCAAATCCCTGCAGTCCGACCTTCTTGATGAATTGGTGCGCGATATCGTGCTGCTTTTCCAGTGGCATGCCTTTTTCCCGCAGGCCAAAGCAGACGTTTTGCAAAATCGTGAGCCACGGAAAGAGCGTGTAGCTCTGGAACACCATGCCGCGGTCCGCGCCTGGGCCCGCTATGGGTTTGCCGTCCAGCACGATGGTGCCGCTCGTGGGGATGTCCAGCCCGGCGACCATGCGCAGCAGTGTGGACTTGCCGCAGCCTGAAGGGCCGAGGATGGTGATGAAGTCGTTTTCGGCGACGCTCAGGTCGGTGGCCTGCAGTGCGACGGTACCGGGGCCCTTGTTGGCGGCAAAGGTTTTCGACAGCTGGGTGACGGTCAGGATCGGTGTGGAGGAAGAAGAAGTCATCGGCCTAACTGAGCCCACGGGAAAAGTTTTCTATTGAGCGCTTTAAACGCCAGGTCGGTGACCAGGCCGAATACACCAATGACGATGATGCCGAAGATGATCTGGTCGGTTGCCAGCAATGCCTGGCTGTCGGTGATCATGTGGCCGATGCCGCTGGACGCGCCTATCAACTCCGCGACGATCACATAGGTCCAGGCCCAACCCAGCACCATGCGCAAGGTCTCGGCAATCTCGGGCGCTGCGCTGGGCAGTAGCACGCGTACCACGATCCCGCGGTCGGCCGCGCCCAACGTGTAGGCCGCCTCGACCAGGTCGCGCCGGGTGTTGCCGACGCTCACGGTAATCATCAGGACCAGTTGAAAGAAGGAGCCGATAAAAATCACGGCGAGCTTTTGTGCCTCACCAATCCCGGCCCAGAGGATGAGCAGCGGAATAAACGCAGAGGCGGGCAGGTAACGCGCAAAGCTCACAAAAGGTTCAAAGAACGCTTCAACCGGCTTGTAGGCGCCCATCATCACCCCCAGCGGAACGGCCAGCAAGGCGGCAATCACAAAGCCGCCCAGTACCCTCCAGACCGTCATGCCGATGTCCTTGATAAAGCCCTGGTTGGCCAGCAGGTCGTAGCCAGACCTCACCATGGTGATCGGGTCGGCGAGGAATGTCTTGGAGACATAGCCGCCCAGCGTGAAGATGGCCCACACCACGAAGAACAGAACAAAGAAACTCACGCCCAGCGCGATGCGCGCGCCGGGCGACACGGGTTGGAGTGGCTTCATGCTGATGGCTTGATAGGGTGGCGTGCCTTCGCCAGTGCCAACGCGGAACCGGCTTTGCCGGGCCGCAGGTGGCGCCCCCTTGAGGGGCTGAGAGCCGCGGCTCCAAGCCTGCCTGCGCAGGCTTGGACGGCTCGGAAGAGCCGCTGCCTCTGGCGGCGGTGCGGGGCGGGCGGAGGCCGCTTCGGGGGGGAGCTCATTTCAGAAAGCGCGTGTCGGCGAGCTTGCCCATATCGGGCAGCGACTTGATGATGCCCGCTTCCATCAACAGCTCGGCCGCTTCCTTGCTGAAGGCAGCGTGTTCGCCGGCAAAGAATTTCTGGTTGGCTGCACGGTCTTGCCAGCGCAGGTATTTGGACGAGGCCTCAAAGGCTTCGCCGGTCTGCTTCACGTCGGCGCCCATGATCTCGAAACTCTTCTTCGGTTCTTTCTGGATCATCTCGACAGCCTCAAAGTAGCTGTCGGCCAGGGCCTTGGCAGCCTTGGGGTTTTCAGACAGGAACTTGGGCGTGCAGCCGAAGGTGTCCATCACCATGGGGTAGTCCAGCGTGGTGGCGAGGATCTTGCCGGCCTCTGGTTTGGCGCGCACTGCGCCCAGGTAGGGCTCGTAAGTCATGGCGGCGTCGAGACCGTCGGTGCCGGCGATCATGGCATTGGCGGCCGCCTGCGGGCCCATGTTCACTACCTTTACATCCTTGACCGACAAGCCGTTCTTCTTCAGGAACCAGGCCAGCCCGAAGTAGCCCGCCGTGCCCGGAGCGTCAGCGGCAACGGTCTTGCCTTTGAGGTCGCTGATTTTCGAAATATTGGGTTTGACCACCATGCCGTCGGCGCCGTAGCTCTTGTCGAGCTGGAAGATCTGCGTGGTGGCCACACCGTTGGCGTTCCACACCACCCAGGTCTCGACTGTGGTGGCGGCGCACTGCACGTCACCTGAAGCAATCGCCAGGTGGCGGTCTTTTTGTGGAATCTTTTTGATCGACACATCAAGCCCGTTCTTCTTGAAGATGCCGGCTTCTTTGGCCAGGGTCAGCGGGGCAAAACCTGTCCAGCCGGAGATACCGACGGCGACTTTGGTTTCTTGCGCGTGGGCGCTACCCATGGCGAGAGCTGCGACGCCGGCCAGCATCGAAAGGGCGAGTTGTTTCTTCATGAAGTTGCTCCTGTTGGGGGTATCGACTGAGGTATTGCTAATGTATGCAGGCTTCATGCCAGCCGCAAGGCGGTCAACTCGGTGATTTGGGCTTCTCCCGCCAGACCAATGAGTCCGCCCGCCACCAGTTGGTGCACCTTCTCCATGTCGGGCGCGAGGCTACGGTCATGCATCATGGCCGGAGAGACCTGGCGCACCAGTTGCAGCACACCCTCCAGCACGGCGGAGCTCTTGAGTGGGCGCAAGAATTCAATGCCTTGCGCGGCGGCCAACAGTTCGATGGCGACGATGTATTCGGTATTGCGCAACATGGGCTGCAACCGGCGCGCCGCGAAGGTGGCCATGCTCACATGGTCTTCCTGGTTGGCCGAGGTCGGCAGGCTGTCGACGCTGGCGGGGTGGGCCAGTGATTTGTTTTCAGAAGCCAGCGCGGCGGCTGTGACATGCACGATCATGAAGCCGGAGTTGAGGCCCGGCTCGGGCGTGAGAAAAGCCGGCAAGCGCGAGGCCACGGTATCGACCAGCATGGCGATGCGGCGCTCGGTAATCGCGCCGATTTCGGCAATGGCAACGGCCAGTGCGTCGCAGGCCAGCGCAACCGGTTCTGCGTGAAAGTTTCCCCCTGAGAGCAGCGTTGCGTCATCGGCAAACACCAGCGGGTTGTCGGTCACGGCGTTGGCTTCGCGCATCAGCACCTGCGTGGCATAACGCATCTGGTCCAGGCAGGCGCCCATCACCTGCGGCTGGCAGCGCAGGCAGTAAGGGTCTTGCACGCGGTCGTCGCCCTCGATGTGCGAGCGGCGAATCTCGCTGCCCACCATGATGGCGCGGTAGGCGGCGGCGCAGTCGATCTGGCCCGGCTGGCCGCGCACCGCATGGATGCGTGGGTCAAACGGGCCGTCGCTGCCCCGCGCGGCGTCCAGCGTGACGGCGCCCGAGATCACGGCAGCCTCGAACAGGCGGTCAGTGGCAAGCAGCGCATCCAGGGCCAGCGCGGTGGAGACCTGCGTGCCGTTGATCAGCGCCAGGCCTTCTTTGGCCGACAGCTTTACCGGTGTGATGGATGCTTGCTCGAGCGCTTCGACCGCAGCCATGCGCCTGCCTTGGTAGAACACCTCGCCTTCGCCGATGAGTGGCAGGCACAGGTGCGCCAGAGGGGCCAGATCGCCCGAAGCGCCTACTGAGCCCTGGCAGGGGATCACCGGCGTCAGGCCTTTGTTGTAGAGCGCTATCAGTGTATCGATCACGACTTCCCGCACACCGGAATAACCGCGTGCCAGGCTCGCGGCCTTGAGCAGTAGCACCAGTCGTACCACACGCTCGGGCATGGGCTCGCCCACACCTACGGCGTGAGAACGCAGCAGGTTAAGTTGCAAGACTTCGAGGTCGGCCTGCGCAATGCGCTGATTGGCCAGCTTGCCAAAGCCGGTGTTGACGCCGTAGACGGCGGCACCACCCTGTGCCGCATGCTGTACCAGGGCTGCACTGGCGCGAATGCCCGCTACAGCAGATGGGTCAATGGCGAGTGTTTCACGTCTGGTGTGAACTTGCCGAAGCTGGGACAGCGTGAGATAGCCGGGTTGGATGTTCATGAGGGGGATCCCAGGTTCGTCAAAAAGAAGCGGCTATGCGCCATCGGCCATACGGGCGCGTGGTTCGGGCGGAACGCCACGCTTCAGCGTCCCATCATCGGCAGGTTCAGCCCGTTGTCTTTGGCGCTTTGCTTGGCGATGTCATAGCCCGCATCGGCATGGCGCATCACGCCGGTGGCGGGGTCGTTAAAGAGAACGCGGCCCAGTTTTTCTGCCGCGTCGGCGGTGCCGTCACACACGATGACAACGCCCGAATGCTGCGAGTAGCCCATGCCCACGCCGCCGCCATGGTGCAGACTGACCCAGGTTGCGCCGCTGGCGGTATTGAGCAGCGCGTTCAGCAACGGCCAGTCGCTCACGGCATCGCTGCCGTCTTTCATGGCTTCGGTCTCGCGGTTGGGCGAGGCGACGGAGCCGCTGTCCAGGTGATCGCGGCCGATCACGATGGGGCCCTTGAGTTCACCGTTCTTGACCATCTCGTTAAAGGCCAGGCCCGCCAAATGGCGTTCGCCCAAGCCAATCCAGCAGATGCGTGCCGGCAGACCCTGGAAGGCGATGCGCTCTTCGGCCATGTCCAGCCAGCGGTGCAGGTGCTTGTTGTCCGGGAAGAGTTCTTTCATCTTCGCGTCGGTCTTCTTGATGTCTTCCGGGTCGCCCGAGAGGGCCACCCAGCGGAAGGGGCCGACGCCACGGCAAAAAAGCGGACGGATGTACGCCGGGACAAAACCAGGGTAGTCAAAGGCGTTCTCGACGCCGAAATCCTTGGCAACCTGGCGCAGGTTGTTGCCGTAGTCCACCGTGGGAATTCCCATTTCGTGGAAAGCCAGCATGGCCTTGACGTGGGCCACGCAGGATTCGCCTGCGGCTTTTGTCAATGCAGCATGCTGGGTTGGGTCTTTCTGGGCGGCGCGCCACTGCGCGACCGTCCAGCCTGCAGGCAGGTAGCCGTTGATGATGTCGTGGGCCGAGGTCTGGTCAGTGACGATGTCGGGGCGTATGCCGCCGGCTTTGGCGCGCTTAACCAGCTCCGGAACGATCTCGGCCGCATTGCCGCACAGGGCGATGGAGACGGCCTCCTTGCGCGAGGTGTGGTGCTTGATCATCTCCAGCGCATCGTCAAGGTCTTTGGCCTGCTTGTCGACATAGCGCGTGCGCAGCCGGAAGTCGATGCTGGACTGCTGGCACTCGATGTTGAGCGAGCAGGCGCCGGCAAAGGTAGCAGCCAGCGGCTGTGCGCCGCCCATGCCGCCCAAGCCGGCAGTCAGCACCCAACGGCCGGCCAGGTCGCCGTTGAAATGCTGGCGGCCCGCTTCCACAAAGGTTTCATACGTGCCTTGCACGATGCCCTGGGTGCCGATGTAGATCCAGCTGCCGGCCGTCATCTGGCCGTACATCATCAGGCCCGCGCGGTCCAGTTCGTTGAAATGCTCCCAGGTCGCCCACTTGGGCACCAGGTTGGAATTGGCGATCAGCACGCGCGGCGCGCCCGTATGGGTGCGGAACACGCCCACCGGCTTGCCCGACTGCACCAGCAGGGTTTCGTCGGCTTTGAGTTTGCGCAGGGAATCAAGGATGGCGTCAAAGGCCGGCCAGTTGCGGGCCGCCTTGCCGATGCCGCCGTACACCACCAGCTCGTCGGGGTTTTCGGCGACTTCCGGGTCCAGGTTGTTCTGGATCATGCGGTAGGCCGCCTCGATTTGCCAGTTGGCGCAGGTAAGAGTGCTGCCGCGGGGGGCGCGCACGGGGCGGGCCTTGCTATCCAGAAAAGGGGTTTGGGAAAGATCGGACATGAGACTGCTCCGGAGAAGACGGGATAACAGGGGAATTTCACAGCACCAGAAAAAGAAATCAACCGGCGACAGGATAAATCGTAGTTGTCTATACAACTTGTGTCAACTGCGGTAATCTACGGTTTGTGCGCAAAAGCCGGGCCGGCAACCCTGGCCGGCCGATGAAGGGTCGGACTTTTGCGGTGACAATGATTTTTTCTTACACACGCGAGCATTCCGCTGAACCATGGCCACCACACCACTGCCTGCCTACGGTCAGGTCAAGGCATTCATCAAAAAACGCATCGGCGCCGGCACCTGGAAGCCCGGCGACCCGGTGCCCAGCGAAGCCGTGCTGATGGAGCAATTCGGCGTCAGCCGCATGACGGTGAACCGGGCGCTGCGTGAGTTGATGGGCGAGGGCATGGTTACGCGCATCCAGGGCTCCGGCACTTTTGTGGCGGAGCTGCACCGTATTTCCTCCACACTGACCATTCGCGACATTCATGAGGAAGTGGTGGAACGGGGGCACGTGCACACCTCGCGCGTCCTGCTGGCCGAATCTGAGAAAGCCAGCGCCGACCTGGCGCGCACCCTGGGCTTGCGAGCGGGCGGGCGGGTGTTTCACACCATACTGATTCACCTGGAAAACGGCGTGCCGATTCAGTATGAAGACCGCTATGTCAACCCGGCGGCTGCGCCTGATTATTTAAAGACCGACTTCACCCAGACCACACCCACCCACCATTTGCTGGAGCAGGCGCCGCTCACCGAGGCCAGCTATTCCATTGAGGCCTGCTTGCCCTCGGCGCTGGAGGCCAAACACCTGGACATCAAGCCCGCAGAGGCGTGCCTCGCCATGATGCGGCGCACCGTGAGCGGCAGCAACATCGCCAGTGTGGCGCGCCTGGTGTACCCGGGATCGCGCTACAGCTTTGCGGGAAAGTTTCAGGCATGACATCCATGACCTCGACGGACGACTCCGGCTGGAATGTCGTGCGGCTGGTCGACATTGCGGCGACGCCATGGCGCAATGGCGGCGGTGTGACGCGCGAGCTGGCCATGTGGCCCGATGCGGGTGACTGGGCCTGGCGCATGTCGGTGGCCGATGTGGACAAGAGCGGGCCTTTTTCGAAGTTCGATGGCATCGAGCGATGGTTCGCGGTGCTTGAAGGTGCGGGTGTGCAGCTGGATGTGGCGGGTGTGCCGCACCGTGTGACGGCTGCGGACGCACCCCTTTTCTTCGATGGCGCAGCGACGACTGGTTGCGAATTGATTGACGGCAAGACGCGCGATTTCAACCTGATGGTGCGCAGGGGCGCAGAGTCTTCCCGCATGGTCCGCGTAGAAGGGCGTTTTTCAGAAACCCTGCATGCTATGAAAACGATAGCTGTGTACGCCCATCGGTCGGGCGCTACCGTACTGTTTGATGAAGAAGTTCTGCAGCTGGAGCCTGCCAGCCTCGCCTGGCGCACGGTGACGGGTAGCGCGGCAGTGCGCGTCGCCGCACAGGGTGCCCTCTGGATGGAGATCCCCGCATGAGCCTGAAGCTCTGGACAAACTGCCGCGTGGCCACGCTGCAAGCTGGTGCCGCACGGCCCTATGGGTTGATCGAAGACGCTGCCCTGGTGGTGGAGGGCGAGTCCATAGCCTGGGTTGGTTCGCGCACCGATGTGCCCGCCGGGTTGCTGGCTGGCTGCGCTGCACAGCACGATGCCGGTGGCGCATTGATCACGCCAGGCTTGATCGATTGCCATACCCACCTCGTTTATGGCGGCGACCGCGCCCATGAATTTGAGTTGCGGCTCAACGGCGTGACCTATGAAGAGATTGCTCGCGCTGGCGGCGGCATCGCCTCTACCGTGAAAGCGACCCGGGCTGCCACTGCGCAGCAGCTGCAAGCGCAGAGCGCAGCCAGGCTGCAGCGCCTGATCGCCGAAGGCGTGACCACACTCGAGATCAAGTCCGGCTACGGCCTGGCGCTGGAGCATGAACGCAAGACGCTGTCGGTGGCGCGCGCGCTGGGCCAGACCCATGCGGTGGATGTTCGCGCCACCTTCCTGGGGGCACATGCGGTGCCGGCTGAATTTGCCGGCCGCACCGACGCCTATGTCGACGCGGTACTGGAAATGCTGCCAGTGCTGCGTGCCGAAGGATTGGTCGATGCGGTCGACGCGTTTTGCGAGCGTATTGCCTTCAGCCCCGCGCAGACCGAGCGTGTCTTTGCCGCGGCCAAGGCCTTGGGCATTCCTGTCAAGCTGCATGCAGAGCAGCTCAGCGACAGTGGTGGCGCGCAGCTCGCGGCGCGCTATGGCGCGCTCAGCTGTGATCACCTGGAATGGTTGTCGGCTGAGGGCGCGCGAGCAATGGCGACGGCTGGTTCGGTGGCGGTGCTGCTGCCCGGTGCGTTTTATTTCTTGCGTGAAACGAAGCTGCCGCCCGTGGCCTTGCTGCGTGAGCACGGCGTACCGATGGCGATTTCTACCGACTGCAACCCAGGCAGCTCGCCCTGTACCTCCTTGTTGCTGATGCTCAACATGGCGTGCACGTTGTTCCGCCTGACGCCTGAAGAAGCACTGGCCAGCGTCACGCGCCATGCTGCAGCGGCCTTGGGCCTGCGGGATCGGGGCGTGCTGGCAGCCGGCATGCGGGCTGATTTTGTGCTGTGGGGCGTTGAGCGGCCGGCGGAGCTGAGCTACGCCTTTGGCGCGAACCCGCGCCTTCAAACAGTTTTCAAGGGACAGATCGCATGAGTGAAGTTTTTACCTTGCATAAAGGCACTGTGCCGCTGCTGGTCAGCATGCCGCACATCGGCACCGAGATTCCGGCTGAACTCAAAAGAGGCTATACGGACGAAGCCCTCCGGGTTGAAGACACCGACTGGCACCTGCACCTGCTCTACAACTTCTTGCCGGCGGTGGGTGCCAGCGTGTTGCGGCCGCGTTATTCGCGCTACGTGATCGATTTGAACCGCCCACCCGACGATGCACCCATGTACCCGGGGGCGTCGAACACGGAGCTTTGCCCGACGCGGTTTTTCAGTGGTGTGCCGCTCTACAAGCCAGGCCATGAACCAGCGCCCGAAGAACGTGCGCGGCGCCGCGAAGTTTACTGGCAGCCCTACCATTCGGCGCTGGCCGATGAACTCGCGCGGCTGAAAGTCCAGCACGGCTTTACGCTGTTGTGGGACGCGCACAGCATCCGTTCGCAAATCCCATGGCTGTTTGAAGGCAAGCTGCCTGACCTCAACATCGGCACGGCGAGCGGCGCGAGTGCGAACGCAGCCATCACCGATGCGGTGGTGAAAGCCTGCACCACGGCGCCCCACATCACCACTGCCGTCAACGGCCGTTTCAAGGGTGGCTACATCACGCGGAACTACGGTCAGCCGGCCAACGATGTGCACGCCGTGCAACTGGAGATGTGCCAGAGTCTTTACATGCAGGAAGCGCCGCCCTATGCGTATGACGAGACGCTGGCCTCTCAGGTTCAGCCTTTGTTAGAGAAAATGGTCTCCAGTGCCCTTCTGGCGTGCGCGAGCAGCTATGAAAAATGAAGCAAAGACTTTTTTCGCCGAAGCGGCCTGGGTGAAAGGTGCGTGGTCCAGAGACGTACTGCTGACGGTCGCCGGCAACGGCACCTGGCAAAGTGTGGAGCCCGGCGCCACGGCGCAGCAGCAAGAAGGCGCCAAGCGTCTGCCTGGCCCGATTCTGCCCGGCCTGGTCAACGCGCACAGCCATGCCTTTCAGCGCGCGATGGCGGGCCTGACGGAGCGGCGCAGCGCGGACGCCCATGCATCCGACGATTTCTGGAGCTGGCGCGACCGCATGTACACCGCGGCCAACCGCATCACGCCCGAACAGCTCGAAGCGATTGCAAGCCAGCTCTATGCCGAGCTGCTGGCAGGCGGCTATACCCAGGTCTGTGACTTCCATTACCTGCACAACGACATCAGCGGTGCGCCCTATGCCAACCCGATAGAAATGTCGCTGGCGCTTGTGCGCGCCGCGCAGCGCACGGGTATTGGCCTGACCTTGCTGCCCACGCTCTATATGCGCTCGGGCTTCAAGGCCACGGGTTTGCGGGAAGACCAGCGCCGGTTTTCGTCCACGCCCGAAAGCGTCATGCGCATGGTCGAAGACATCCAGCGCCAGACAAAAGGCGATACGCGCATCAATGCCGGTGTGGCCGTACATTCATTACGCGCCGCTAGCCCGGCTGCGCTGCATGAGCTCACAGGCGCAGCCAAAGCAGCCGGCCTGCCGGTGCACATCCACATCGCTGAGCAGACGCAGGAAGTCGATGACTGCGTGGAGCACACCGGCCAGCGCCCGATTGAATGGCTACTCAACAACGCCGATGTCGATGCCCGCTGGAACCTGGTGCACGCCACCCATGCCACGCCGGCCGAGTTGCAAGGCGTGCAGGGCAAAGGCGCCTCCATCGTGATTTGCCCCGCAACTGAAGCAAATCTGGGCGACGGTGTGTTTGATTTGCCGGCCTACGCGGCCGCCGGCGGCAAGTGGTCCATAGGCTCAGACAGCCATGTCACCCGCTGCTGGCCCGAAGAGCTGCGCCTGCTCGAATATTCACAGCGCCTCACCCTGCGCCAGCGCAACATCGCCGCACGCATCCTGGGCCAGGAGAGCAGTGCCGCCGGCTTGTTTGAATCTGCGCTGGCGGGAGGTTTCGCCGCTGCTGGCCAGACGCAGGGCGGATTGGCGCCCGGCCATCGGGCGGATTTTGTGATGCTGGACACTGACTCGCCCGCGCTGCTGGGTGTGCCGGCGGGTCACCTGCTTGATGCGCTGGTGTTTTCGAGCCCCAACGTCGCTTTTACCGAGGTGTATGTGGCGGGTATGGYCGTCACCGGGAAATACAAGGCCGCCGCGTCAGGAGCGGATCGGCCGGGTGAGCGTTTTCGCCGCACCATGCAGGACCTCTGGCGCATCTGAGCTCCCGCTGGTCCCGGCGTTGAGGAATTTCACCGAATATATGAGAAAAACCTCTTGGGGCCTTTGTGGTTGGGCGCGAGCAGCTATTAAAAATATAGCAAACTAATACCGGGCTCAGGTGTATGTCTGCCGCACTGCCGCGTAGAGGGAAGCTGCTCAGCCAAATGCCGTCTGAACCTGGGCGGCGGCAGTTTTGATGAAGTAGCCAGCCCGTATTTTCCGGCCCATTTCCTCCGCACCCTTGCCCAGTTTTTCGTAGTCGGCCTGGTTCAGGCCAGCGAACACCTCTTCCAGCTCATGTAGCGACGAGACCAGAATGCCCGCGCCATGGGCGTCTATCAGCGGCGCAATGCAGGCGTGTCGCCACACCACTACCGGCAGACCCTGGCTGAGGTACAGAGAAGCCTTGTGAGGTGTATTGAATTTCAGGTAGGCCCCGTAGTCACCCGAACATCCATCAAGCGTGGCCCCATCCCAGACCAGGCCGAACGCCCCGTTAGCCTGGAACGGCGGGTAGTCCGGAGAAAAGGTGCCCCGGTACTGTATGTTTTCCTGGACGCCGAAGCCGGTGTCCAGGCCGGCGCCGTAAAGCTCGAAGTCCAGACCGGTGAGTTCACCCAGCCGGTAGATAAAACCCGATTTTCCGGCGGACAGGTTGCCTGCATACACCAAGCGTTTATGAAAGGTCTGCAGATCGGGCGCACTAGCGTCAACGGCGCCGGCTTCCGGTTCCGGGCAAAAATAATCCCAACAGTTCAGGGTAGCGGCGGGCTCCAGCCCGTAGCGTCTCAAGAGTTCGCTGACGGTGTCATTGAGGCTCAGAACATGCGTGAACTGCCTGAGCTCGTTGGCTTCTTTTTCAACGAGATCAAGACGCGGTGGGTCCATTCGGAGCCCTTCCAGGTCGTGAATGAATGCGACGGTGGGGATGTTTTTCCGCCGGGCTTTTTCCAGCACTGCGCGAGTCGGCAACTCGGGCGGAAACTGGCACCACAGCACATCGGTCTTCTGAAACCGCAGCCTGGCATATGACAGGAAAAACGCGATCAACCGGCGCCAGTATTTGGATCGGCTGCCCGGGATGTTCTGAATGGAAAAACCGCTCTGCCGCAGGAAATGCGCTGTGTCCAGCCGTGCCTTGGGTCCGGCGTTCAACCGGTTTTTCTTGGTATCCAGCAACAGGATGTGTTGAAGCCCATTGGACATTTTTTGGCGTTTTAAGAGCGGCTCGACAAGGCAGGGCGGGAAATCAACGCCTCCCGGAGCACCCCGAGATGCGGGGGATGCCCTGGAGCTGTAATGAGTCTGGTACCACCAACAGGAATCGAACCTGTATCTAGCGCTTAGGAGGCACTCGTTCTATCCATTGAACTATGGCGGCACTTCTCTTGGAGAAGCTGTAATTGTATTCGGTGGCGAATGCCGCTTTTGCATGCGCGCCGGCACTTCAGTCGTAAGGCACCGTGAAGATCAAATCCACCGCGCTTTGCTGGCCGGCCTGGGCGCGCACCGTGAAGCGTTGCGAGAGGTCGTAGAACACGTAGAGCGTGCCCAAGGCGCCAGTCACGGTCCGCTCATAGGCTGCATAGAAATTGCGCGAAAAGCGCTTGCCCAGGGTAACGGCGCCTTCGGTGGTGGTGCCGTCGGTGTTGCTGGAGGCGCCGCGGTACGACAACTCGTCCAGCCCTAGCGAGGCGGCCAGGCCGCCCGACATGCCGCCGCCCTTGCTGCCCAGCAAGGCCAGGGCGGCCTGCTGCAGGAGTGCGGCTTCGGCGCCACCCGAAGCCGACGAGCGGCCCACCACCAGCCATGAAAGTTTTTCGGCGTCGGGCAGCTCGGGTTGCGCATACAGGCGCACGCGCGGCAGCAGGGCGGTGCCGGTAATTTGCACGCCGACGCGCTGCGTGAGGTTGGGGCGAATCGCCAGGATGTCGAGTGACGGGTTGTCGATGGCGCCGGTAAAGCGCAGCATGCCTTGCTCCACATCCAGGCGCTGGCCGTAGGCGCGGTACTGGCCGCCTGCCGTGTTGATGGTGCCGTTGAGCCGGGGCTCGCGCAGGGTCTCGCCGCTCAGGGCCAGCGTGCCGCGCACGCGCGTGTCTATGCCCTTGCCCTGGATGCGGAAGTCGCGGCCCAGGTCGAGCTCCACTGCCAGCTTGACGGGGCGCGCGTCGCGGTCGGCGGTTTCGTCGCTGGTCTGCGCGGGCGCCTTTTGGCCGGCCGCCGCGCCACGGGTGGTGCGCACCACCACGTCGTCGCCAAGTTGCGGTGTGCCCTCGTCGGGCAGGATGATGCGGGCCTGATCGACCACCAGCTTGCCGGTGAGCTCAGTCTGTTGTCCCTTGAGTCCGGCCTGCACCTCGCCAGAAACCGTCAGTTGCCGGTCGGTGCGGATGCTGGCGCGCAGGCGTTCGAGCCTGGCCGTGAGTTGCACCTGCGGCTTGCCTTCCACCCAGCCGGCCTCGCCCTGTGCGGTGAGCACGCCGCCTGTGCCTTTGTCGCCCGCGCCCTGCAGCGTGAATTCGTTGATGCGCATGCGCGTGCCATCGAGTTTGGCTCGCAGCCGGCCGTTGCCGAATTCGATGCCGTCTACCACCGAGCGCAGTGCCAGGTCATTGGCCTGCAGGTCGCCTGCCAGTTGCGGCGCGGCGCGGGTGCCGCTGATGGCGACGTCAGCACCCAGCGAGCCGCGCAGCCGCCAGCCCGGCGGCGCCAACACCGACCACACGCCGATGCGCGGCAGCTGCGCACTCAGCCGGCCGGCCAGCGGTGCATCGGCCGGCCAGAGCCAGCCACCACCGGCCGTGGCAGGCGCGCGGGCCAGACGGGTCCTGAGCTGGCCGTCGGCCGTGCCCGCGCGTTCACTGTCCCAGCGCAGCGCCAGCGCGAGCGCTTCGCCTTCGCTGACCAGCGAGAGGCGTGCCTCCTTGACGCCGGCTGCCACGCGCGCCGACACGCCTTGCACGGTTTCGGCTTGCACGGTGATGTCGCCGCTGCTGCGTGCGAGGCTGGCTTTCAGGCGCAGCGTGTCACCCAGCGTGGCGTCCCAGTCGCCATCCAGCAGCAGGGTGCCGCCCAGGCCTGCGCCGGCCATTTGCGGGCCGGCCAGCAGTTCTATCCAGGCCAGCGGCAGGCCGCTGAGCTTGCCGGCGGTGATGAGTTCACGGCCCGGCCGCCAGCGAACCGGTTGCCACGCCAGCGTAGCTTGCGCAGGCGCACCGGTGGATGCGCCCGAAGGCGGCGCGACCAGAAGGGCTTCTCCGGCGCCGCTTTCAAGCAGGTCACCATTGCGCGCGGGCGTCCACTTGAGCGGCACGGTGCTGCGGGTCTTGAGCTGCCAGGCCCCCTTGCCCAGCGTGGGGTCTTCCACACTCACACTGAGCTGCTTGACCAGGCCTTGCCATGCGGATTCAGCGAGCGGGGCGTTTCGCGCGGCACCGGTGTTGAGCCGCCCGCCTTCTGCTGCCAGCTGCAGGGTATAGCGGCGCTGGCCTGCTTCCATGCGGCCTTGCGTGGCCAGCTGTGCCTGGCTCAGGCGGCCGGAAAGCGTGGCCTGGAAGCCGCGGATTTTCAGGGCCTCTGCGGTAGCGACTGGTGCTGTGCCTGCTGCGCTGGAGGTCGCCGCAGCGGCAGGCGCAGGCGTCGCCAAGCGCCAGTCAAGTGAAGGCAAGTCCAGCCGCGCCTGCAAGGCCGGGTCTTGCCAGCCGCCCTGCCAGCTGGCTTGCAGCTCGGCGCTGCCGCTGGCTGCTGCGTTCTTCAATGAAGCGGGCAGGCCCGGGATTTTTTGCAGCCAGCGCAGGGCCTGCGCCATGTCGCGGCCGCGCAGGCTTACGTCGCCTTTGCCGCTGGTTTGCCGCAGTTCCCCTTGCAGTTGGGCGTCCAGTCCGGGGGCTGTCAGTGTGAGTTTTCCCATGCCGCCTTTGGCATTGGGCTGGGCCTCAAGCTGGCCTGCCAGCTCGGCGTCGTCGGTGCGTACGCGCAGGGCCGACAGCACCAGCGTGCCGCCCGCCTGTTCGGCGTTCCAGCTGCCGGTGGCGCTGGCATCGCGCAGGCGCAGCTGGCCCAGCGGATTGTTCCTGCCGCCGGCATCATTGCGTGCTGCCTGTATGTTTGCGTCAAAGCCTATGGCCGGGCCCTGGCTGCGGATGTCGGCTTTGCCGTCCAGCGGCAGCGGCGCCAGTTGGCTGTGCAAGAGGGCCGGGTTGACGTGCTGGAGCGTCGCCTGCAGCTTCCAGGCGGGTGCTGCAAGGGATGTGGCGGGCGCATCAGCCCACTCGCCGCTGGCCAGCAGCTCGCCGCCGCCCAACTGAGCCTTGAGCGTGCGCACCATGGCTATGCCGCTACGCCACTCGCCTTGGATTTCCAGCCGATCCAGGGGTAGCTTGTGCTGGTCCCAGGGGCCGGGCAGGGAATTGGCCAGTTGCAGTTGCAACTGCCAGGCGGATGTCGATGAAGCGCTTGCCGGTGAACTTGCAGAGGGTGCAGGCCGCACGTTGGCGCTGCCCGTCAGCAAGGTTTGTGGTCCTTCGGGCCAGAAGGCCGCTACATCCAGGTCACGAAAATCCGCATCAGCTTGCGGCAGGGGTTGTGGGGCCCAGGGCATCACGCGTGCTGTTGCAATTGCCTGTGGTTGCCGCTGGTTTTTGCGGGGTGATGTGGCGGAAGGTTGAGCGCTTATTTGCAGCTCGGCCTTCACCAGCAGTTCGGTGAGGGGACCGCGGGCCGTGGCTTTGAAAGCCAGCGGCACGGGCGCTTTTGTGCCGGGAATCTGCGTGTCCAGCGCGCCTGCCAGGCTGGCATCAAGCTTCAAGGGGCTGTGTGACGACAAGGTCGCGCGCCCGTTGTAGCGGCCGTGCGCTACCTGCGCGCCGAGCAATTCCAGCTGGTGGTCTATGCCCTTGAATGCATAGTTGCCCGTGATGGCGGAGGCAGAAAACGCCGCGCCGCCCGTCCATTGAAACTGCCCGATGGAAAACCCGTCAAGCACCACCGGCAGCGGCAAGCCCAGCGCTGAGGGCGGCACCGACGGTGTTGTTGAAGGCGCGCGTTGATCGGTGACCTGCACGCTGGCCGCGGCCAGCCGGTTGACCTCCAGCGTGCCGTGCAGCAGCGACCAGGGTTGCCAGGCAAGAGTCACGTCCCTCACATCCACGCGCAGGCCGTCTTGCTGCCAGACCAATTGATCGACATGCCCGCCCGCGCGTAGCGATCCCGTCACGCGCTCGGCGCTCAGCGGCTGCGTTCGGCCTATCCAGGTCAGCGCGGTGGCCAGCGATCCGTCCGTGCCGGCCCACCACCAGGCGCCTGTCGTGGCGGCTATGGCCAGCATCACCACGCTGCCTGCGGCCCAGGCGGTGACGCGCAGCCAGCGCCGTGGTGGGCCTGCAGGCCCCGGCGCGGCTGGAGGAATCGGGGTCTTCGGCGTGTCCATCAGAAAACAAATCCCACGCTGACGTGCAGGCGCAGCTGTTTGACTTTCTCGCCATAGGCCAGGTCAATCTGCAGTGGCCCGATGGGGCTTCTCCAGCGCACGCCGGTGCCGATGCCGACGGAGGGCTTCATGTCTTTGGGGTTGTCGGCTACGGCCCCTGCGTCAATGAAAAAGGTGTTCTCCCACTCGCTGGGCCGGCCGTCGCGCAACATCGGGCGCTGGTATTCCACGCTGCCCACGGCCATGTAGCGGCCCGGCCCAGTCACGCCGTTGTCCAGTTTGATGCCGATGTCGCGGTAGCCGTAGCCGCGCACCGTGGTGTCGCCACCGGTGCGGAACAGCAGGGTGCCGGGAATGCGCGCCGAGTCTTTGGCCAGCACGGCGCCGCCCTCGGCGCGCATGGCGATGCGGCCCCGCTCCAGCGGCACAATGCCGAGCCAGCGGCCCACGGCGCGGGTGAGGGGCAGGTGCTGCGACCCCATGGTGCTGCCGGCGCCGAGTTCAAAGCCCAGGCCGTAGCCCTTGCTCGGGAATGGCAGACTGTCGAAGTAACGACCCGTCCAGACATAGTTGGCGGTCAGGGCCGAGCCGTCGCCGATATCGGCGGCGGAGCTGTTGATCTGGCCGCTGCCGCTCACGCTCGCCCTGTCATATTGCAGATAGATGTTGCGGTCTATGCGTTCGCCGGCCTGCGTGCGGCCAAAGCGCAGGCGCCCGGAGCGGGTGACGAGCTCGTTGTCGTCGACACGTTCGGTGCGTGCCAAGGCCACCCAGCGCCAGCTGGCCTCATCGGGAATCGAGGTCCATTCGGTCTGGGCAAAAGGGGATTTCTTTTCGAGTTGCAGTTTGGTGACGGCGCGCCAATTGGTGCCCGGCACGCGCAGGTGTGTGTGCTCGATGGAGGCGCGCGGCCCGCTGTCGGTGGTAACACCCACACCCAGGATGATTTTTTGCAGTTTGGCTTCGCGCACCTGTACCTGGACGGGCGCTGCCTGCGGATCGCTTTCGGGATCGACAAAGATGTAAGCCGAATCGAAATAACCGCTGGAAGCCAGCCGCTGCTGCGCTTCGGTCAGCTGCTTCTGGTCGTACACGGCGCCGGCATTGAGGCGTGCCAGGCGCGGCACCAGCACCGGGTCGTAGCGCTCGACACCTGTGACCTGCATGGCCCCCAGGCGGTAGAGGGGGCCGGAGTCGAGCTTGAGGCTCAGGGCTGCGCTGTGCTCTGGTGCGTCCACATCGGCCAGGCTGCCTGCCAGCTTGCCGGCCGGGTAGCGGCGGGCAACCAGGTCGCGCAAGGCCTGTGTCTTGGCGCTGTCCCAGGCGTCCTGCGTAAAGCGTTGGCCCGTGGGCAGACGCCAGTCGCGCTGGATTTCCGCGCGCTGGGCCTGCGCATCCGGGTCGGGGGATTCGGCAATATCGCCTGCAAAGTCGATGGTTACCGGCCCGACCGTTGTGGCCTGGCCCGGCTCCACTGCGACCACAATGGTCGGCCGCCGGCCTGACCCCGCGGCAGTGCCGCCTTCTCGCGTAATGGTGATGGTCGGACTGAAGTAGCCCAGCGTACCTACCAGGTTACGCACGTTGCGCTCGGCCAGAACGATCAGGCGCGCCAGCTCGGCTTCGTCCAGATCGGTCACGGCGCGGTAGCGTTGCAGCTCAAGGTGTCTTTCGAGCAGCTCCTTGATGGGCTGCGGCGCGCGCACCGCGATGTCGAAGGCCGTAACTTCGGGTTGGGCGCCGGTTGGGCCGGTAGAGCCCTGCGGTGTGGCCTCAGGCGTGATTTTCTGAGGGGGCGGAGGTGGGGCTGGCGCGGTTTGTATGACGCCGGAAGGCGGTGTCGCTGTGTTGCCAGACTGCGCAGGCGCAGCTGTTTGCGCGGCGGCCATAGGCGCCAGAAATATCGCAAAGAGTGCGAAAGCAGGGATGAAGCCGGCGCTGATCGGCAATCCTGCCGGAGTGGCCGTCCGTGCGCAATGGGTACTTGGATGGGTCACGAAGGCAGTTTACTTGAGCGCCCCAGCGCTCAGGCGTAGGAGGCGAACGCTACTTCGAGAGCATTCGCATGGCCTCTTCAAGGCCCTTGATGGTCAGGGGGTACATGCGCTGGTTCACCAGTTGCTGGATCACGCTGATGCTTTGACGGTATTGCCAGACACCCTGTGGCTCGGGGTTGATCCAGGCGAACTTGGGAAATGCGTTGGTCAGGCGCTGCATCCATTCGGCCCCGGCTTCTTCGTTGTTGTATTCCACACTGCCGCCGGGCTGCAGGATTTCGTAGGGGCTCATGGTCGCGTCGCCGACGAAGATGAGTTTGTAATCCTTGTTGTACTTGCGGATGATGTCCCAGGTCGGGAATTTCTCGCTGAAGCGGCGGCGATTGTTCTTCCACATGAAGTCGTAGACGCAGTTGTGGAAGTAATAAAACTCCAGGTGCTTGAACTCGGCTTTGACGGCCGAGAACATTTCCTCGACGCGGTGGATGTGCTCGTCCATGGTGCCACCCACATCCATCAGCAACAGCACCTTCACATTGTTGTGGCGCTCGGGCACCATCTTGATGTCGAGCCAGCCGGCATTGGCCGCGGTGGAGCGTATGGTGTCGTCCAGGTCCAGTTCTTCGACATTGCCCTGCCGCGCGAACTTTCGCAGGCGGCGCAGGGCGACCTTGATGTTGCGTGTGCCCAGCTCTTGCGTGTCGTCGTAGTCCTTGTAGGCGCGCTGGTCCCAGACTTTGACCGCACTCTTGTTGCGGCTTTTTTCCTGGCCTATGCGTATGCCCTGCGGGTTAAAGCCGTTGGCGCCAAAGGGCGAGGTGCCGCCCGTGCCTATCCACTTGCTGCCGCCTTCGTGGCGCTCTTTCTGTTCTTCATAACGCTTTTTGAGCGTTTCCATGAGTTCGTCCCAGCCCATTTTTTCGATCTTGGCTTTTTCTTCGGGGCTGAGTTCCAGCTCGAGGTTTTTGCGCAGCCATTCGAGCGGAATGTCTTTCGTGAAGTCAGCCAGCAGCTCCACGCCCTTGAAGTAGGCAGAAAAGGCGCGGTCGAACTTGTCGTAATTTTTCTCGTCTTTCACGAGCACCGTGCGGCTGAGGTAATAGAAGTCGTCGATCTTCCAGGCGCCTTCGCCCTCATGGGCGTCGAGCTTGTCGCTGTTCGGGCCGACAACGCCGGCCTGCAGCGCCTCGAGCAGCATCAGGTATTCCTTGACGGAGACCGGCAACTTGGCCGAACGCAGGGTGTAGAAGAAATCGATCAGCATGAAAAACTCCTTGGCGGCGGGCGCGTCAGGCTCTTGGCTTGTCGAGCAGGTACAGCAGTTGAGCTTTCACCTCAGGCCATTCGCCAGCGGCCAGGCTGTACATCACGGTGTCGCGTATCGTGCCGTCGCGGCGCAGGGCATGGCCGCGCAGCACACCATCCTTGCGGGCACCCAGTCGCTCGATGGCGCGCTGAGAGGCGTGGTTGAAGTTGTCGGTGCGCCAGCCGACGACGTTGCAGTCCAGCGTGTCGAAGGCGTGGCTCAACATCAGCAACTTGCAGGTGGTGTTGACATGGGTGCGCTGGCAGCGTGCGGCGTACCAGGTGTAGCCAATCTCGACGCGCTTGAGGTTGGGCACGATGTCGTGGTAACTGGTGGAGCCCAGCACTTCGCCGGTGGCCGCGTCGGTTACGGTAAAAGCGAAACGGTTGCCTGTCGCCAGCGCGGTTTCAATGTAGCCGCGGGTTTCGTGAGACTCGGGCACAGAGGTGATGCGCAGCTTCCAGAGTTCGCCGTCGGCGGCTGCGGCCTTGAGTCCTGCTTCGTGTGCCAGCGTCAGGGGTACCAGACGTACGCCTCGCGCTTCCAGGGTCACGGGTTCGACAAACGCCATGCTCACTTTTCCCCCTCGGTTTTTTGCCGGTTCCTCCAGCGCCTGGCCACTTGCAGGCCCAAGCCGCCACCCAGGCCTACCAGCACAATGCCGGCGATGGCGCCGTTACCGTAACCGGCTTCAAAAATATCGAAGCCCAGCAGATGGCCGGCCCAAAAACCGAGAAGCGCGCCGCCGACAAAGCCCACCGCATCCGACAGGCCTTCGATCAGCATGGATTTTTGACTCATGGATTGGCCCTGCGTTCAGCGATTGTTGCGCTGCATGAAAACCAGCTTCTCGAACAGGGTCACGTCCTGCTCGTTCTTGAGCAGCGCCCCCACCAGCGGCGGCACGGCGACCTTGTCGTCCTTGCTTTGCAGGGCGTCCAGCGGGATGTCTTCGGCGACCAGCAGTTTGAGCCAGTCCAGCAACTCGGAGGTCGATGGTTTCTTCTTGAGGCCAGGCAGGTTGCGTACGTCGTAGAACGTCTTCATGGCCGCAGTCAGCAACTCTTTCTTCAAGTCGGGGAAGTGCACGTCCACGATCTGCTTCATGGTGTCGGCGTCGGGGAACTTGATGTAGTGGAAGAAGCAGCGGCGTAAAAACGCGTCGGGCAGCTCTTTTTCGTTGTTGGAGGTGATGAACACCAGCGGCCGGTGCTTGGCCTTGATGAGCTCACGCGTTTCATACACATAGAACTCCATGCGGTCAATTTCACGCAGCAGGTCGTTCGGGAACTCGATGTCGGCCTTGTCGATCTCGTCGATCAGCAGCGCAACCGGTGTTTCCGAGGTAAAGGCCTGCCACAGCACGCCCTTGACGATGTAGTTGTGGATGTCCTTGACCTTTTCGCCGCCGTCCACGGTTGACAACTGCGAGTCGCGCAGGCGCGACACCGCGTCGTATTCGTACAGGCCCTGCTGCGCCTTGGTGGTGGACTTGATGTGCCATTGCAACAGCGGCAAGTTGAGCGCCTCGGCCACTTCCTCGGCCAGCATGGTCTTGCCGGTGCCCGGCTCTCCCTTGACGAGCAGCGGCTTTTTCAGGGCGGCGGCTGCATTCACGGCCAGCATCAGATCCTGGGTGGCGACGTAGTTCTTGGAACCTAGAAATTTCATGTTCTTGGGGGGAGGAGGTGAAAATTGAAAGGGTGTTTGCGCGGGGTGCCGGCAAGGGGTGCCCGGTCTCGGCAGGCCCAGATATAATCCAAGGTTGTTTTATACGATGAATTCCCACCTGATTGTGCGCGCAAAATGAATAAGCTGTTCACCACGATATTCGCCGTAACTGTCTCTTGCGTGACGGTTGCAAGCCTTGCCCAGGAGATCAAGGGCGATGCCAAAGCCGGCGAAACCAAGAATGCCATGTGCATCGGTTGCCACGGCATCAAGGGCTACCAGGCCTCTTTCCCCGAGGTCTACAAGGTCCCGATGATTTCAGGCCAGGGCGCCAAATACATCATCGCCGCGCTCAACGAATACAAAAAAGGCGACCGCAAGCATCCCACCATGCGCGCCATTGCCGATTCGCTGACTGACCAGGACATGGCTGACCTCGCCGCGCACTACAGTGCTGACGGTGTGGTTGCCGGCGCCGCAGAGCTGCCGGCCAAGCCTGCCAAAGAACCAAGCGCGGAAGTCCAGGCTCTGTTGAACAAGGCCAACTGCGCGTCTTGCCATGGCGCCAACTTCAGCAAACCGATTGATCCGGCCTATCCCAAGATTGGTGGTCAGCATGCTGACTACCTGTTCGTGGCGCTCAAGGCCTACAAGACAGAAAACAACCCCAAGGTTGGCCGCGGCAATGCCATCATGTCCGGCATGGCCAAGCAATACACCAATGTTGAGCTGAAGCAGTTGGCCAACTACCTGTCGTCGGTGGACGGCGACCTGAAGGTTGTGCCACAAGCCAAGTTCCGCTAAAGCTTCGCGCCTAGCCGGCATGCACAGGTACCTACGTCGCGTTGCGTTGCTAGCCAGCGCGATTTTGGCCACGCCCCACGCGCTGGCCAGCCCGCACAAATGCGCCGATGAAACGGGACGCATCACCTACTCCGACCGGCCCTGTATGCAGGCCCCCGCTCCTGCAGTCGCAAAGGCGCAGCCCGCGCCTAACAAGGTCAGCGCCGGCGGCAAGCTCACCGAGCCAGTGGTCGACAAGCTGCTGCGTCACGCTATGGAGCTGGGCAACCGGAACGACTACGAAGCGCAATGCGCTCTGGCGGCACGCGACCTGAGTTTCAAGGTGGTCGACCACTCGGTCTCGCCGGCCTTGGTGGTGCAGGGTGGACGCAAGGAAATCTGTGCCCTGCAGCGCGAGGGGGCTCAAGGCCTCATGGCTGCCAACCTGCGTGCAGTCTTCAAAGTTGACAAGATCGCCATCAGCCTGAGCGTCGACGGTAGCCAGGCTGCGGCCAGCTATGAAACGGTCGTCACTCTGAGCGGGCCAGGCCGGGGCAGCCTGTCCCAGCGCTGCAAGCGCGAAGACGTGCTTGGCCTCTACACCGGCGAAATTCTCTACCGGCGCGTGAGCGCCGTCTGCCAGGCCCTGGTCTGAGCACCGGGCGACGGTGGCGCTTTAGTCCGAGGTCGCTCTGCGCTGCACGCAGTCGATATACGCCGCGCCGTCGGGTGGCCGTCCGGCCCGCTGACTTTCCCACACCATCTGCCCCAGGCAGTCCATGGTTTCGTGGTGCGCATCGTGCAGCGAATTGCGTTTGGCCGTCAGCAGCTCGACGGCCTGGCGAATGCCGCGCGGCTGGTCGATGGAGCATTGCTCGCTGATCGATAAATGCATGGACAAGTGCAGAAACGGGTTGGTCTTGCCGGCCTCCACGTCGTACATTTTGTCGAGCGCGCCGTCGGCGTCGGCAAAGTCGGCATGGTATTCGGGATGCTCTTCGATCCACTGGCTTGCTATGGTTTCGATAGCTTCCATCGGTTGACCGGCGCGGGCTTTGGCATAAACAGAGCAGAAAAACCGGCGTACGTCGGCTTGAGAGGGGGTGAACATGGTGAAAGGTTATCACGCAGAGGTTTTCCAACGCCGGCGTGGTGGTTTGCTTATCAGTGTTCGGGCCACGGGGCTCACCGGTCCCGTCCTACAGACAGTTTTTGCACCTCTGCCTACATTACGAATCACAGTGGCGCAGTTCCGGGGCAAGGCTACTTCATAACGACCCACAAGCCCGGCGAGGAGATTTCACATGAACGCAGCACGCATCACAGGCATAGTCCTGATCGTTTTGGGCCTGGCCGGCTTCTTCACCGGCGGCTTCAGCTTCACCAAGGACACAACGGCAGCCAAGCTCGGCCCCATCCAGCTGACCGTGAAAGAAAAAGAGTCCGTCAACATTCCCCAGTGGCTCAGCCTGGGCGCCATCGTGCTGGGTGCCGTTGTACTCGTCGTCGGCTTCAAGAAGTCGTAACCGACGGCCCCGTCTCACACCAGCAGGGGCCGCGGGTCCGGCTTCGCCGGCCCTAGGCGCCGCCCCCTCGAGGGGGGAACGGGCTACACGAAGTGAGCCCGGACGGGGGTGTGTCTAGATCAACATGCGCGAGATTGCCTGCGCTGCCGCCAGCAGTTGCGGCAGCATCGTTTCCTGCATGGCTTTGGCGCTGGTGCGGTTGGCCTGGCCGCTGATGTTGAGCGCTGCAACCGTCTGGCCGGAGCGGTTGGTGATGGGCGCCGCCATCGACACCAGCCCTTCTTCCAGCTCCTGATTCACCAGCGACCACCCCTGCTTGCGGGCCTGCGCGATCTTGGCCATCAGCTCTTTGATGTCGGTCACGGTGTACTTGGTGCGTGCCGTCAGCTCTGAGGCCTGCAGGCATTTCATGATTTCGGCCTCAGGCAGGGCCGACAGCAGCATCCGCCCCATCGACGTGCAGTAAGCCGGCAGGCGCGAGCCCACGCCCAGGCTGATGCTCATGATCTTGTGCGTCGGCACACGCAGCACGTAGACGATGTCCGTGCCGTCCAGCGCCGCGGCCGAACACGACTCCTTGACCTCCGCGACCAGCGCTTCCATCACCGGCTCAGCCAGGTTCCAGATCGGCATGGAAGACAGATAGGCAAAGCCCAGGTCCAGGATGCGCGGCGTGAGGCTGAACAGCTTGCCGTCGTTGTGCACGTAGCCCAGCGTTTCCAGCGTCAGCAAAATGCGGCGCGCGCCCGCACGGCTCAAACCGCTGCGCCCGGCCACTTCGGTCAGCGTTTGCCGCGGTGCTTCGGTGTTGAACGAGCGTATGACCTCCAGCCCGCGCGCAAACGACTGGACGTAGGCGTCTCCGGGCCTGGGACCGGTAATGGGCGTGGATGCGGCGTTTGCCATCGTGATCAAAATCTCCTAGAATTCATTATACGAACTCTTGTTCTTATGTCGAACAATATTTAAGCGGTGGCTCGATGATTTCTGCAGGCCACCCGCAGCTGGAGACTTTTGAATGATCAACAAAATTGCCGCCTCCGTCGCCGATGCGCTGGCAGAGGTGAAAGACGGCTCAACCGTGCTGATTGGTGGCTTCGGCACCGCCGGCATCCCCAATGAGCTGATCGACGGCCTGATAGAGCAGGGCGCCAAAGACCTGACGGTCGTCAACAACAACGCCGGCAATGCCGAAACAGGTCTGGCGGCCCTCCTCAAGGCCGGGCGCGTGCGCAAGATCATCTGCAGCTTTCCGCGCCAGGCTGACAGCCAGGTGTTTGACGGTCTGTACCGCAGCGGTAAGCTTGAGCTGGAACTGGTGCCGCAAGGCAACCTGGCCGAACGCATACGCGCTGCCGGCGCAGGCATAGGCGCCTTCTTCTGCCCCACGGGTTTCGGCACCGAGCTGGCACGCAACGCCGACGGCAGCGCCAAAGAAACCCGCGAAATCAACGGCAAGCAGTATGTGCTCGAGATGCCGATCCACGGTGATGTAGCCCTCATCAAGGCCGAGCGAGGCGACCGCTGGGGCAACCTCACCTACCGCATGGCTGCGCGCAATTTCGGTCCTGTGATGGCGACCGCGTCGAAGAAGACGATTGCCACCGTGCATGACATCGTTGAGCTCGGCAACCTGGACCCTGAAGCCGTCGTCACGCCGGGCATCTTCGTACATCACATTGTCCAAATCCCACGCACCGCCACCCAGGCTGGCGGCTTCAAGAAAGCGGCATGACCATGACCTACCAACGCCGAACCAAAGACCAGCTCGCAGCCCGCGTCGCGCAAGACATTTTTGACGGAGCCGTCGTCAACCTCGGCATCGGCCAGCCCACGCTGGTAGCCAACCATTTGCCGGCCGGGCGCGAGGTCATCCTGCAAAGCGAAAACGGCATTCTCGGCATGGGCCCGGCGCCCGCCGAAGGCGAGGAAGACTACGACCTGATCAACGCCGGCAAGCAGCCGGTGACGCTGCTCAAGGGCGGCTCCTTCTTCCACCACGCTGACAGTTTCGCGATGATGCGCGGCGGTCACCTCGACATCTGCGTGCTGGGCGCGTTTCAGGTCTCGGCCACGGGCGACCTGGCGAACTGGAGCACCGGCGAGCCAGGCGCGATTCCCGCGGTAGGTGGCGCCATGGACCTGGCCATAGGCGCGCGGCAAACCTGGGTGATGATGGATTTGCTGACCAAGCAGGGCGCCAGCAAGCTGGTGCAGCAATGCACCTATCCGCTGACCGGCATCGCCTGCGTCAAGCGTGTGTACTCCGACATCGCCACGCTGGAGTGCACACCGCAGGGCCTGAAGCTGATCGACACCGTCGAAGGGCTCACCCACGCCGAACTTGAAAAACTGGTGGGCCTGCCGATTGCGGCCGCCTGATCTCACTTCTCTCAACGCACACACACCATGACTCAAGCTTTCATCTGCGACGCCATCCGCACTCCCTTCGGCCGCTACGGCGGCGCCCTCAGCAGCGTGCGCACCGACGACCTGGGCGCGATCCCGATCAAGGCGCTGATGGCCCGCAACCCGAACGTGGATTGGCAGGCCGTCACGGATGTGCTCTACGGCTGCGCTAACCAGGCCGGTGAGGACAACCGCAACGTGGCGCGCATGGCCGCCTTGCTGGCGGGCCTGCCCATGGACGTGCCGGGCTCCACCATCAACCGCCTGTGCGGCTCGGGCCTGGATGCCTTGGGCAGTGCCGCACGCGCCATCAAGTCGGGCGAAGCCACCTTGATGATTGCCGGCGGCGTGGAAAGCATGAGCCGCGCGCCCTTTGTGATGCCCAAGGCCGAGAGCGCCTTCAGCCGCGCTAACGCGGTGTATGACACCACCATCGGCTGGCGTTTCATCAACAAGCTGATGAAAGAAAAATACGGCGTTGATGCCATGCCCGAAACCGCCGAAAACGTGGCAACCGACTACAAGATCAGCCGCGAAGACCAGGACAAAATGGCGCTGGCCAGCCAGCTCAAGGCCGTGGCCGCACAAAAGGCCGGCTACTTCGACGCTGAAATCACGCCGGTGACGATTGCCCAAAAAAAGGGCGACCCCATCGTGGTGAGCAAAGACGAGCACCCGCGCGAGACCTCGCTCGAAGCGCTGGCCAAGCTCAAGGGCGTGGTGCGGCCTGACGGCACGGTGACCGCTGGCAACGCCAGCGGCGTGAATGACGGCGCTTGCGCATTGCTGCTGGCCGACGAAGCCACCGCCGCAAAAAATGGCCTTACGCCCAAGGCGCGCGTGGTCGGTATGGCCACGGCCGGTGTGGCGCCGCGCATCATGGGCATCGGCCCTGCCCCGGCCACACAAAAAGTGCTGGCGCTCACCGGTCTCACGATGGCGCAGATGGATGTGATCGAACTCAACGAAGCCTTTGCCGCTCAAGGTCTGGCTGTGCTGCGCATGCTGGGTGTGCGGGACGACGATCCGCGCGTCAACCCCAACGGCGGCGCGATCGCGCTGGGCCACCCGCTGGGGGCTTCGGGAGCGCGGCTGGCCACCACGGCCGTCAACCAGTTGCACAAGAGCGGCGGCCGTTATGCGCTGGCCACCATGTGCATCGGCGTAGGCCAAGGCATCGCGGTGATTCTGGAGCGTGTCTAGCTCAGACCGTGACTGGGCATCCCTTGCGCGCGGGGGCGCCTGAGGCGATCGCCATTGCATGGATGGCCTGTGGTGAAATACATCCTCGGTTCCGGTTTGCTATTGTTTTAATAGCTGCTTGCGCCCGTCCCTTCTGGGTAACCGATGTTTTTCACATAAATCCATGGATTTTCCGCTGATCACCGACGCCTTCTTCTATGCCGTGGCAATTCCCGCCGTGCTGATGTTGGGCATCAGCAAAAGTGGTTTTGGGGCCGGCTTCGGGTCTCTTGCGGTTCCCGTCATGGCGCTGGCCGTCACGGTGCCCCAGGCGGCTGCCATCCTGATGCCCGTCCTGCTGCTGATGGACTTGCTGGGGCTGGCGGCTTTTCGCCGGGACTTCGATGTGAAGTTTCTGAAATTCCTGATCCCTTTTGGTTTGATGGGAACCGTGGTGGGGGCGCTGTTGTTCAAGGTGCTGGACGCCAGGGTCGTGGCCGGGGTAGTGGGAATATTCACCTTGTTGTTTTTGGCGCAGCGCCTGTTGTTCCCGCCCCGGCCCGACAGCCCGCCACCACCCAAGTGGCTGGGCGCCATTCTGACGGTGACCTCGGGCTTCACGAGCTTTGTATCTCACGCAGGCGGACCGCCCCTGAGCGCCTATGTGATCCCCATGCGCCTGAGCCCGGTGAAGTTCACGGCTACCATGGCCGCCTTCTTTTTTGTCATCAACCTTTCCAAGTGGATTCCATACGCCTGGCTGGGTCTGCTGGACCTGCGCAACATGGCGACGTCGCTGGTTTTGCTGCCATTGGCGCCGCTGGGCGTGTGGATAGGCGTGCGCATGGCCCGGAGCATCAGCCCGGTGCTTTTCTACCGTCTGCTGTATGTCGGCATGCTGCTGACCGGGTGCAAGCTGCTTTGGGATGCTTTCCGTTAAAACGCATGAAGCAGGTAGCGCAGGTTCTGATACCGCCCTGCAATTGCTTTACCGGTATTTCCCTTTCCCGTCTACTGCGGCCAGTGAAACCAGGCGCATCCGCTGGGTTCTTGCGGGGAGCCCGGGAATTTCACCGGCCTCTTCACTGCGAATTTCTGTGAGAATTGCTGCCATGAGAACAAGAAGCGCGCACCGCGGCTAACGCCCTTCATGACTACAGTCGTTTTTGCGGATCTTGTGGGCAGCACCAGCATGTTCGAACGGCTGGGCGATGAAACGGCATCGCACTTCGTGACCCAGCTCATCGGCGTGCTGAGCCAGGTTTTCCAGCAACACCAGGGGCGGGTGGTCAAGTTGCTGGGTGATGGCCTCTTTGTGGTGTTCCCCAACGAAGGTGACGCGCTGTCGGCCTGCATCAGTATCCAGAAACGCCTTCAGGAAAAACCGATCAAGCCGGGCGGCAGCGGCACCCCCGTACAGATGCAGATGGGTATCGAGTCGGGTGAAGTGGTTGAAATCGACGGCGACTGTTTCGGTGACACCGTCAATTCGGCCGCCAGGCTCGCAGACCTTGCGGGTGCCGCCCAGATCCTCACGACCGAAAACGTCTGGACCGCCCTGTTGCCCGTCCAGAGGGCATCGCTGCGCAGCATGGGCCCCATGTACCTTCGCGGCAGGGCTGAAGCCAGCCATGTCTACCGGGTCGAATGGCAGGCTGGCCGCGACGAGGATGCCACGATGGCCGGGCGTTCGATGTTCTCCTCACCCAGCCAGGCCTTCCTCGAACTCAGCTTTGCGGAGCAAACCGTCAGGCTGGATTCGAAAAGCAGCAAGCTGGCGCTGGGCCGGGCCGCCGATGCGGCGCTGACCTTGAACGATCCCCGTGTTTCGCGCATGCATGCCACCCTCGAATGGCGTGGCGGGCATTTTGTATTGACGGACGCTTCCAGCTACGGCACCTGGGTGTACCTGGGCAACCAGAGTGAGGCGGTGGTGCTGCGGCGCACCGAGTGCTACCTGGTTGGCAGCGGCCAGATCGTGCCGGGCTGCGAGCGCACCGACGAAAATGCCCCGCTTGTCACGTTTTCCATCAGGACCTGATCCGCGGAAGAGGTCGGATTCCGGACCTTTTTCGCTGCATGATGCAGGCTAGAATCGTTTTTTGTTTCAAGACGTAGGCGTCCCCCTCAGGCCCGCAGCACGGTTTCTGCCAGTTACGTCCATTTCCATTCCCTCATGAGTCTCAAGAAACTTGGCCGTTACGATCTCATCCGCGTCCTCGGCAAGGGGGCGATGGGGCTGGTGTATGAGGGGCGGGATCCCAACCTTGACCGCCGCGTGGCGATCAAGACCATCAAGGTCGAAAATCTGTCGGAAGAGGCCGCCTTAGAGTATGAAGTGCGTTTTCGCACCGAGGCCCGGTCTGCGGCGCGCCTGCAGCATCCGCATATTGTCAGCGTCTATGACTCCGACCGCGACGGCGACATTGCCTTCCTGGTCATGGAATTTGTCGATGGCGACGACCTCAAGCATCACCTGGACAAGGGCAACCTCTACACCCTGGAGCAAACCCTGGGCATCATGGGCGACCTGCTTTCGGCGCTCGAATACGCGCACAGGCAAAGCATCGTCCACCGCGACATCAAACCGGCCAACCTGCTGATCGAGACGAGCGGGCGTGTCAAGCTCACCGACTTTGGTGTGGCGCGCATCCAGGATTCCGGCGAAGCCACCCGTACGCAGGGTTCCATGGTCGGAACGCTGAAATACATGTCGCCCGAGCAGGTGCAGGGCCGGCCGATTGATGCCCGTGCAGACCTGTTTGCCGCCGGCATCGTGCTGTATCAATTGCTCACCGGGAAGCGGCCGTTTGACGGTGACACCGACTTCGCCACCATCCAGCAGATCGTCGGGCATACCCCGGTCATGCCGGGTGCGTTCAATGCCCAATTGCCCGCAGCGCTGGATGCCGTGGTGGCCAAGGCCCTGGCCAAATCGCGCGACCAGCGTTATGCCAGCGCGCAGGAGTTCCTTGCTGCGCTGCAGGCCGCGGCACGCGAGGCGCCCGATATCTCGGTGGTTCCGTCCGCCGTGCCGCCCGGGCCCGGCAGCAATTCAACCTGGACTTCCACCATGCTGTCCGGCGAAGCGCTGGTTGACCAGCCGTCGGGCACCAGCGCCAACATCTCGGTCGTGACGCAGGAGCTCGAGCTCGTCTACTGGAAAGACATCAAGGAGTCCATGGATGTGGAAGACATCCAGGGCTTTCTGGCCAAGTTCCCGTCGGGTATCTATGCCGACCTGGCGCGCCGCCGCCTCAAAAAACTCGGCGTGCCTGGCGCAGACGACTCGGACATCGGCCGGCGCCTGGGTACAGGAACGCTGATTGTTCCGCGGCCCGATACACAACCAGCCCCGCCAGCCCCTCCAGTGTCTGCCAGCGCATCCGCCTCCGGGACCGACACCGACATGGCCTGGAAGGCCCTTGAAGAGGCGGCAGCCAAGGCGCCTTTGCCGCCTCATGTGCCGGTGAAACCCGCCGCCGATGACCCGGATGCCACGCGCCTGGGGACACCGGTGGTCGCTGCGGCAGCTCAGCCGGACCAGGAAGCGCATGACGCATCCACCGACTGGCCGGAGACCGTGTTCAGCGATGCACCCGTGAGCCCGGCAGCACCTGAGCCTGCCAGCGGGCGGCCAACGCAAGGTGCAGCTGCAATTCCCGCCAAGAGCCCAGCCGCGAATACCAACGACGCCGCACGGCCGCCGATAAAGTCAAAATCGGCACGGCGGCGCAGCCCCCTGGCGTCGCCCGGGGTCGCAACGACACCTGCAAAGGCAGCTTCACCTGTACCCTACCGTTACCTGGTGTGGGGTCTGGCGGGCCTGGTAGCGCTGGCCGTCATCGGCCTTGGATGGAAATCCCTTTCCGGCCGAGCTGCCCCTGCCGCCCCGTCTGCCATACCGACCAATAAAGCGGCCAATATAGCGGCCAAGGCAGCGCCCGGCGCGGCGGTGGCCACGCCGGCAGCGTCCACTTCGCCCGTAGTGTCCGCGGCGCCTGCTGCAGCTGCACCCGCAGTGCAAGCTGCGCAGGCCCAGCCTGCGGCTTCGGCTGCCTCTTCTTCTGTGGCGCGGGCACCCCTGTCTGCGGCCTCCAGGGCGGCGCTTGCGGCTGCGGCCGCCACCCGAAAAGCTGCACTGGAAAAAGAGCGGCAGGCCAAGCAGGCTCAGCCCAAATCCGCCGCTACCCCTTCCCCTTCGGCGACCGACCACGCTGCCACGCCGGCGCCGCAGGCCGCGGCCGGCAATCCGCGGCAGGCCTGTGAAGGGCGCATCCTCCTCGGTTTCCAGATCTGCATGTCTGAGCAGTGTGCCAAGCCGGGCTTCGCCCAGCATCCGGCCTGTGTGGAACGGCGGGCCATGGAGCAGCGGCGGCGTGACGCCGAGCAGCAGTCGAACCGGTAATTGCCGTTCGATATCCCTGAGCAGGTGGGTGCTATAAAATCAATAGCTGCTCGCGCCCGTCACTAAAGGCCTGGAGCTGTTTTTTTATTCGGATTCCTGGGCGTGCCAGGCAGCAGGCCGGCGCTGTGCCTGTTGCTGGCGCTCCTGGGCCAGCTGCTCTTCCAGTTGTAAACGCCCCTGGGTGGCCACGGCGATGACCTTGGTGCGGTCCTTGCGGTGCGGGTACATGCGTTCGAACAGCTCCAGGTTGTGCCGGCGAAAGCGCATCGCCGCCTGGCGCGCTTCGTGCGGCGGCTGGCCCAGCAGTTCCAGCACCGTGCGCGCGCTGCGCAGGCTGGACTCGAACACCTCACGTTCCACCTGCATCACGCCGCGGTCACGCAGCGCGTTCCAGTGCGTCACGTCACGCGCGCGGGCGACGATCTGCATCTGCGGAAAATGCTCGCGCGCCAGGTCGACGATCTTGAGCGATTGCTCCATGTCGTCGACCGACAACACCAGGATTTTGGCTGTGGCCGCGCCGGCCGTGCGCAGCAGGTCCAACCGCGTCGCATCGCCGTAAAACACCCGGTAGCCGAAAGCCCGCACGGTTTCGACCATTTCCGCGTCGTGGTCCAGCACGGTGGCCGGAATGCCCTGGGCCAGCAGCATGCGGCCGACGATCTGGCCGTAGCGGCCGAAACCGGCAATGATGATCGGCGCCTCCTGCTGCTCGGAGATTTCTTCGAGTTGCGGCGTGTCGCAGCCGGCCCAGCGCGGCAGCAGCAGCTTGTCGACGGCCACCAGCAGCAGCGGGCTCAGCAGCATGGACAGCGCCACCGCGCCTATCAGCAGTGAGGCGATCTCAGCGGAAAACACATGCGCCCCGGCTGCTGCCTGGAACACCACGAAGGCGAACTCGCCGCCCTGCGCCAGCAGCACCGCGAACACCGGGCGTTCCTGGAAAGGCAGCTTCATGAGGCGCGCCAGACCGTAAATCACCATCAGTTTCAGGCCGAGGAAGCCCACCAGAATGGCGGCCATCAGCCCGGGCGACTTCCAGAGCACGCCAAAGTCGATGCTCATGCCGACGGCAATGAAGAACAGGCCCAGCAGCAGACCCTTGAAAGGCTCGATATCGGTTTCGAGTTCGCGGCGGTATTCACTTTCCGCCAGCAGGACACCCGCCAGAAAAGCGCCCAGGGCCATCGACAGGCCGACGAACTGCATCAGCGCCGCAATGCCCACCACCAGCAGCAGCGAGGCTGCGGTGAAAATTTCGGGTGTACCGCTGTTGGCGATCCAGCGCAGCAGGGGCCGCAGCAGCAGGCGGCCGCCCAGGATGATGCCGGCGATGGCTGCTACGATTTTGATAGCTTCCAGCGCACGACTGGTATGCGCTACAGCCTCATTTTCTCCACCGATTGCGCCCAGCAGGGGCAACAGCGCGAGAATCGGGATGGCTGCCACGTCCTGGAACAGCAGGATGGAAAACCCGGCCTGGCCGCTCGACGTCGGCATCAGATGGCGCTCGCCGATGGCCTGCAGTGCGATGGCGGTGGATGACAGCGCCAGCCCGAGGCCGGCCACCAGCGCAATCTGCCAGCTCACGCCAAATGCCATCGCGACGCCCGTGAGCWGGGCGGCGCACCCCAGCACCTGGGCACTGCCCCAGCCGAAGATGGGTCGGCGCAGATTCCACAGGCGTTTGGGCTCCAGCTCCAGCCCCACCAGGAACAGCATCAACACCACGCCAAACTCGGCGAAGTGGAGGATGTCCTGCACATTGGTAACCAGCCCCAGGCCCCAGGGGCCTATGGCGATGCCGGCGGCCAGGTAGCCGATGATGGAGCCGAGGCCGAGTTTTTTGGCCAGGGGCACGGCAATCACCGCGGCGGCCAGGTAGATAAAGCTGTTGGTCAGCCAGGCTGGTGCATGCTCCATAGTTATCGAGCCCCCACGCTTTTCACTTCGTGTGCCTTCGGCGGTACGCTGCCCCTCTCACTTTCAAAAGGGGCTAATTTTCCCTGGGGCGGCCCGACGGAAAATTGGCTCTCGGCTTTGACATGGTCAGGGTGCTCCACTGGCCGATCCTTCATGGGAACGACGCAGGCGGCACATTGCTCCAGGTCTTCCAGTTCAGGCCAGTCGGGATAGCTTTGCAGGCGCTGGCGGAAGGTTGCGATGTGATCGGCAACGGTTTGCCTGTCAACGCTGTGGGCACCGTGCAACACCAGAGGTGGCAAAAAACGCATGCCGCACAGCGCGGCGCTTTGTTCGTACGGCGGCAGGAAGGCATCAAAAAAGTAGCGGTTGTAGCCTTGTGAGTGATAGGACGTTTCGGGGCCGCCTGTGGTGGCGACCAGCCACAGGTCTTTACCCTGCAGTGCCCGGCCTTTTGCGCCTTCCTCCTCACCTTCGCCGTAGGCCCAGCCGTAGGTGAGCACGTCGTCCAGCCAGAGCTTTTGCAGCGCGGGCATCGAGTACCAATGCATGGGGTGGAGCAGCACCACCAGTTGCGCGCGTTCCAGGGCGGCCTGCTCTTTGGGCACGTCGATGGCATAGTCGGGATAGCTCGAATACAGATCCTGCACCTGGACACGGGGCAGGGCCTTCGCAGCCTCCATCAGCGGGCGGTTGACCCGTGATTCGCGCCAGGCGGGATGGGCCGCAATGACATAAATATCAGGATTTGCCGTGTTGCCCGCCGATTTATCAGTGGTTGTGAGAACTGTGTCCATGCCGTTACCATAGCGGAAAAGCAAGACCAAGAGTTCCCAGGAACGACAAGTTCCAAACCGAGGAGATTCGCATGCCCGTGGTTGTGATCGCCAATCCGAAGGGGGGCGTCGGCAAAACGACGCTGGCCACCAATGTTGCCGGATACTTTGCCAGCCAGGGCCATGCGGTCATGCTGGGAGACGCCGACCGGCAGCAGTCTTCACGGTTGTGGCTGGGGCTGCGGCCGCCCGCCGCCCGGCCGATTGCCACCTGGGATGTGAATGCAGACCTGATCGTCAAACCCCCCAAGGGCACGACGCATGTGGTGCTCGACACGCCCGGCGGGTTGCATGGTTCGCGCTTTAACGAGGTCTTGAAGCTGGCTGACAAGGTCATCGTGCCGCTGCAGCCCAGCGTCTTCGACATCTTTGCCACGCGCACCTTCCTGGACCAGCTGGCCGAACACAAGCACGCCGGCAAGATGCAGGTGGGCATTGTCGGCATGCGCGTGGATTCACGCACGATTGCCGCCGACAAGCTACGCAGTTTCGTCGAAGGGCTGGGTTTGCCGGTGCTGGGCTACCTGCGCGACACGCAGAACTACATTCACCTGGCCGCGCGGGGACTCACGGTGTTTGACGTGGCACCCAGCCGCGTTGAAAAAGACATGGAACAGTGGCAGGGCATCTGCCGGTGGCTTGACCGTTGAATCTCTGAGCATCGCGCCGGTTTGTCGCTGAGCCGACATGCCGTGCCCCTGTGTGTCGCTACAGTGGCGGCATGAAAACCTTTGAAACCCTGGCCGACCTGGCCGCCTGCACCGGCCAGGAAGTCGCCGTCAGCGACTGGATCACCATCACGCAGCAACAGGTCAACCTGTTTGCCGAAGCGACGGGCGACCACCAGTGGATTCATGTGGACCCTGAAAAGGCAGCGGCCGGCCCGTTCGGCGGGCCGATCGCCCATGGGTTCCTGACCTTGTCACTGCTGCCGCGTTTTTTCGAGTCGTCGTTTGAGATTGCCGGCTCGCGCATGGGCGTGAACTACGGGCTCAACAAGGTGCGATTTACCGCGCCGGTGCCCGTCGGCAGCCGCCTGCGGGCACGCATGAAACTGCTGGCTGCCGAGGCGATTGACAACGCCGGCATGCAAATGACCTGGGAAGTGACCGTGGAACGCGAGGGCTCGCCCAAGCCGGTATGCGTGGCGGAATCGCTGGTGCGGCGATACCCCTGAATGTGCCGCTGGCGCTAGATGCGCGTCAGCTGACTGGCCGGCAGCCAGCCCTCAAAAACACCGATCAGGCCATTGATGCGTTCGGCGGCTTCCGTCTGGGAATGCGCATGTGCGATGCATTGGTGCAGGTCGCTGCGCAGCAGCCACAGGTCGGAGGGGGTTTTGGCGAGATTGATCTTGTAGATCACCCGCGGGGTGCGCGGATCCTCGCAATCCTGCAAAAGGGTGCGCAGGCTTTCCTGGATCTGCTCGACCGAGAGCCGGTTGGCTGCTTTGGCGGTGCTGGAAAGGCGGGACGTGCTGTTGCCGAAAATACGCTGGATGACCATATTCACTGTGTTTTTCCTTCCAGTCTTGTGGACTGGGCGGTGGGAAGGGATAACGCAGGAAGGGCCGGGTAGTGGCAATCCGCACGTTCGGGCCTGCAGCGAGAACTTTAGGCTTGAAGGATTGGAGTTTAGGGTTTTTACCTAGATTCTGGCAAGGGGGTGCTAGTCCAAAGGTTGGCAAAAGCGGACTTATGTCTCATCCGGGCAAGCCGGGCGACCCTGAAAACCCGTTTTGCCGCCAGGCCTCAAACACGGTAACGGCCACGGTGTTGGAGAGGTTCAGGCTGCGCTGGCCCGGCAGCATGGGAACCTTGAGGCGCTGCGGTGGCGCAAAGGATTCACGTAACTCCGGCGCCAGGCCGCGGGTTTCGGCGCCGAAAACCAGCCAGTCGCCGGGCAGGAAGCGCGCGTCGTAGACGCTGCCGGAGCCGTGCGTGGTCATGGCAAAGAGCCTGTCGGAAGGTGGTTGCTCACTTTCGAGGAAGGCTTGCCAGCTGGCATGCCGCAGCACTTGGGCGTACTCGTGGTAATCGAGCCCCGCCCGGCGCATGTGTTTGTCGTCCATCGAAAACCCCAGCGGTTCCACCAGGTGCAATCGGCAGCCCGTATTGGCCGCCAGGCGGATGACATTGCCGGTGTTGGGGGGGATCTCAGGCTCGACCAGAACAATATTGAACATGGCTGGATTGTCGTGCGGCGGGCGCAGGTTTTCTGTCGGACCGCCAGCCTCTCTCTACCGATACCTCCGGGCGACCAGAACCGTGTGTGGGGCTTTAGACCAGCAGGGGCCGCGGGACTGGCTTTGCCAGACCGCAGGCGCAGCGGCCCCTTCACGTGATGAAAGGGGCAGGGAGAAGCCGCAGGCTACACGCAGTGAGCGACCGTGGGGGCTATTGAGTTCGCGCAAGGACAACGGCGCCAACGTGTGCGGCGCCCGCATCCCGCAAGGACTGTGCGGCCGTATACAGCGAGGCGCCGCTGGTCATCACGTCATCCACCAGCACCACGCGCCGTCCCTGCAGTTCCCCCGTGCGCAGCGGATCCACCTGGAAAGCTCCCTTGACGTTGGCCAGCCGGTCCTTGCGTTTGAGCTGGCTTTGCGGGCGCGTGTGCTTCACCCGTAGCAGCAGCCTGGCATCGGTCTGGCCTTGCGTGCGTGTTTGCCGGGCCAGCGCCACACACAACTCCCAGGCCTGGTTGAAGCCGCGCACCTGCAGGCGCTCCGCCGACAGCGGCACCGGAACGATCCAGTCGCCGGGGGCCAGTTCTGCCATGAGCCCGGCTAGGCCCGGCGACCGGGCCAGCAGGCTGGCAAAAAAAGCGGCCCAGCCGTGCCGCTCACCGAATTTGTAGCCCGCAATCAGCGCGGACCAGGGGTAGGCATAGTTCACGGCGGCAAAGGCGCCGTCCAGAGGCGGCGGATGGCTGACACAGGCGCCGCAGGGCTGCGGCCCGACCCGAAGACCCATGGAAAGGTCACCGGGCAAGGCGAGAGCGCAGCGGGGGCAGCGTGGGACGGCAAAGGCAAACCGGGCCACGCAGGCGGCGCACACCTGGCGCGCCGGCCAGCTGCGGCATACAGCGCACTGGCTGGCCAGGCCGGGGAAGCCGCCAAAGCGGCCGGTCGGCGGGGACAGGAATGCGGCGGGAGCAAGCAGGCGTGTGAACACCGTGTCAATATACTCGCGTACCTTCCCCGCTTGCCTCGGCGGGCCCCGCGCTTACTTTGCCCTTTTTGCTCTTTCCATGACCCCTACACAGCGCCCACCCACGCTCGACCCGATCGCCGTCAGCCGCTGGGACCGCACCGCTCCGCTGGCCTCACCGTGGCTTCATGAAGAGGTGGCGCGGCGCATGATGGACCGATTGCAATGGATCAAGCTGCAGCCGCGCGCGTGGGTGCACTGGGGAGCATTGCGCGGAGGGATCCAGGCGCAGGAAAAACTGGCCGGGGCCTACCCAAAATCTAGGTGTTTTGTGGTTGAGAGCAGCTCTGAACGGGCGCAAGCAGCTATCAAAAATATAGCAAAACCGTGGTGGCGTCCGCGCCGGTGGCTGGCGGCTCCCGTGCATTTTGAGGCGCCGCCGGCAGGAACTGCCGACATGCTCTGGGCCAACATGGCGCTGCACGAATCGGCCGATCCGCAGGCCCTGCTGGCGCGCTGGCACCAGGCGCTGAAGGTGGACGGTTTCCTGATGTTTTCCTGCCTGGGCCCGGATACCGCGAAGGAGTTGCGCGAGGTGTATGCGCAGCTGGGCTGGCCGCCGGCCGGGCATGAACTGACCGACATGCATGACTGGGGCGATATGCTGGTGCAGACGGGGTTTGCCGAACCCGTGATGGACATGGAGCGCATCACGCTCACCTATGCGACCCCCGCGAGGCTGCTGGAAGACATCAGGGAACTGGGCCGCAACTTTCACCCGGCGCGGTTTCCTGCCCTGAGGGGCCGGGCCTGGAAGGCGCAGCTTGAAAGCGCGCTGTCCCGCCATCTCGTCAGGGGCGAAGACGGGCGGCTGTCCCTCACCTTTGAAATCATTTATGGCCACGCGCTCAAGGCGCCGCCGCGGATCAAGGTCAGTCCGCTCAGCGCGGTGTCGGTCGCCGATATGCGCAGCATGCTGCAGGGCCAGCGCTCCGGCGGCTAGGTGCCCGGCAGGTGTTGCGCAGGCGCTCCCAATCCCTGGTGTTGACGGGTTTTCAGAAGGGGCGGCAAGGTAAACCCGGCTACAATTCAAAGCTGAATTTTTGGGTATGTTCCCAAGCCTCATGCGGTCAATGCCCAGCGTTAACCGCAGTTTTTTTGAGGGTTGCCACATGCTGCAGCCAACACCAGCGTTTCGTTTTGCCACCTTGCCCGCACAGGGCGCCCACAGCCACGATGCTGTGCTGTGGCTTCTCAAGCGTCACTGTTCACTCACACCGGCCCAATTGGGCTGGCTGTATGTGTCTTTGTGCGGTGTCTCATTGGGTATTGCCGGATTTTTCTGGCTGCAGGGTGCCACCATGGTGATGCCTTTTGCCTGGATCGAGCTGGTCGCGGTGGGAGCCGCCTTTGTGGCGTATGCCCGGCATGCGGGGGACGGTGAAAAAATCGTCCTGCAGGGCGAGCGGCTGGTGGTGGAGCTGGAAACGGCAGGGCGCACGGAGCGGGCTGAATTCAACCGCGAATGGGTCCGGATCGAGCCCAAGGATGGGGATGGGTCGCTGATTGAGGTGTCCGGGCAGGGGCGGTCTGTCCAGGTGGGGCGGCATGTACGGCCAGAGCTGCGGCCCGCGCTGGCCCGCGAGATTCGCATGGCGTTGCGGAGTGTTTGACAGTTCCTGAAAGACTTGTGTCAGTTCAGGTGCGGCAGGAGGGCTTGCCGCTAACTTTATAATCAGCCGGTTAATTTGGTCGGTAATTGAAGCAGAAAAAGTGATCACGATGAACGTAAGCAACACCATGAGCAAAATGACACGGCTTGGCATGCAGCATGCAGGCGCAATTCTGGCATCTGCGGCCGCCTGGGTCAGCACCGCCGCTTACGCCGTCAACGACCTGAAGGGCGGCCCGGCCGTCAATCAGCTGAATTTGCACCCGGCCGTGACCAAAATTGCCGAAGAGCAGCAGTGGCTGCACTGGTTCATGATGGCCATCTGCCTCGTGATTTTTGTGGCTGTTTTCGGGGTGATGTTCTATTCCATCCTGAAACACCGCAAGTCGGTCGGCCACAAATCGGCCAATTTCCACGAATCCACCGCTGTTGAAATTGCCTGGACCATCGTCCCCTTCATCATCGTGATCGCCATGGCCCTGCCGGCCACCAAGGTGCTGGTCGCCCAGAAGGACACCACCGCTGCCGACCTCACCATCAAGGCCACCGGCATCCAGTGGAAATGGGGCTACGACTACATCAAGGGCGAAGGCGAAGGCATCGGCTTTGTCTCCACGCTTGACAACACGCACCGCGAAATGTCCGACAACGGCGGCCCCAAGGCCGGCGAAGCTCCCGATAACTACCTGCTCAAGGTCGACAACCCGCTGGTTGTTCCCGTCAACAAGAAAATCCGCATCATCACCACCGCCAGCGACGTGATCCACGCTTTTGCCGTGCCGGCCTTCGGCATCAAGCAGGATGCGATTCCCGGTTTTGTGCGTGACACCTGGTTTCGTGCCGAGCAAGTCGGCGACTTCTACGGCCAGTGCCAGGAGCTCTGCGGCAAGGAACACGCCTACATGCCCATCCACGTGAAGGTCGTGTCCGCCGCCGATTACAGCGCCTGGGTCGCCGTCAAGGCCAAGGAAGCCGCCGCCAAGGCCGATGATCCTTCCAAGGTCTGGACGCTGGTTGACCTGAAAGCCCGCGGCGAAAAAGTCTACGCCGCCAACTGCGCGGCCTGCCACCAGGCCAACGGCAAGGGCGCTGGCCCGATCAAGCCGCTGGACGGCTCGCCGATTGTTCTCGACGCAGACCACAAGAAGCAGATCCAGACCGTGCTCAATGGTGCAGCCGGCGGCGCCATGCCTTCCTGGAAGGCGCTCAGCGACACCGACATCGCCGCCGTGATCAGCTACTCCAAGAACAACTGGTCCAACCAGACCGGCCAGATCGTCCAGCCCGCGGAAATACAGGCGGCTCGTAAGTAAGCCTCAGGCGTTACCCGCAGATTCCATCATTTCGCCGGCGTGACCTTGCCGGCCGCAAAAGACAAGCTACAGGCACAAGCCACCAAAGGAAGCCAAGATGAGTGCAGTTCTAGACCATCACGATCACGCACATGATGACCACGATCACCATGCCCCGACGGGCTGGCGTCGCTGGGTATTTGCGACCAACCACAAGGATATTGGCACGCTGTACCTGTTGTTCAGCTTCTTTATGCTGATGTTCGGTGGCGTGCTGGCCTTGCTGATCCGCGCTGAGCTGTTCCAGCCCGGCCTGCAACTGGTCAACCCCGAACTGTTCAACCAGCTCACCACCATGCACGGCCTGATCATGGTGTTCGGCGCCATCATGCCGGCCTTCGTGGGTTTCGCCAACTGGATGATCCCGCTGCAGATCGGCGCGGCTGACATGGCTTTTGCCCGCATGAACAACTTCAGCTTCTGGCTGTTGATCCCGGCCGGCATCATGCTGGTGGGGTCGTTCTTCATGCCTGGTGGCGCACCCGCCGCAGGCTGGACGCTCTACGCGCCGCTCACGTTGCAAATGGGCCCGTCCATGGATGCCGGTATTTTTGCGATGCACATCCTGGGCGCCTCGTCCATCATGGGTTCGATCAATATCATCGTTACCATCCTCAACATGCGCGCTCCCGGCATGACGCTGATGAAGATGCCGATGTTCTGTTGGACCTGGCTGATCACCGCCTACCTGCTGATCGCCGTGATGCCGGTGCTCGCAGGCGCCATCACCATGACGCTGACGGACCGCCACTTCGGCACCAGCTTCTTTAACCCCGCCGGCGGCGGCGACCCGGTGATGTACCAGCACATCTTCTGGTTCTTCGGCCACCCTGAGGTTTACATCATGATCTTGCCGGCCTTCGGCATCATCAGCCAGATCATCCCGGCTTTCTCGCGCAAGCGCCTGTTCGGCTACGCCTCCATGGTGTACGCCACCGGCTCCATCGCCATCCTGAGCTTCGTTGTGTGGGCTCACCACATGTTCACCACCGGCATGCCGGTTACGGGCCAGCTGTTCTTCATGTACTCCACCATGCTGATCGCCGTGCCCACGGGCGTGAAGGTGTTCAACTGGATCGCCACGATGTGGCGCGGCTCCATGACCTTTGAAACTCCCATGCTGTTTGCGGTGGGCTTCATCTTCGTGTTCACCATCGGCGGCCTGACGGGCGTGATCCTCTCGGTCGCACCGATCGACACGCAACTGCAGGACACCTACTACGTGGTGGCTCACTTCCATTACGTGCTGGTGGCTGGTTCGCTCTATGCCTTGTTTGCCGGCTACTACTACTGGTCGCCCAAATGGACCGGCGTCATGTACAACGAAACCCGCGGCAAGATCCACTTCTGGTGGTCGCTGATTTCCTTCAACGTGACCTTCTTCCCGATGCACTTCCTGGGCCTGGCCGGCATGCCGCGCCGCTATGCCGACTACCCCATGCAGTTCGCGGATTTCAATGCCGTGGCCAGCGTGGGCGCGTTCTTCTTCGGATTTGCCCAGCTGTACTTCTTCCTGTTCATTGTGGTGCCCACGATGCGCGGCCAGGGTGCACCTGCCAGGCAGAACCCCTGGGTGGACGAAGGCGGCAAGGGCGCCGAAGGCCTCGAGTGGGAAGTTCCGTCGCCCGCACCTTTCCACACCTATGAAACACCGCCCAAGCTGGATGCCTCGGCAACCCGCGTGATCGGCTGATTGAACCCAACGGTAATCCCCATGACGACACCTGAACAAAAGAAGAGCAACCTGAGGCTGGCCCTGATACTGGCTTCGGTCGCGCTGGTTTTTTTTGCCGGCTTCATGGCCAAGATGATTTTCCTGAGCCGTTGAGCCGCCAGGTCGACCTCAATCTCAAACCAGTACTGATGTGATGCGGCTCAAGCGCGAAAACTTCAACATGATGGGCAAGCTGGGCGTGATCGTGCTCGGCATGTTTGCCTTCGGTTACGCGTTGGTGCCCATCTACAAGGCGATCTGCGAGATGACCGGCATCAACGTGCTGGCGCTATCTGACCGGCAGATTCCCGGCGCGACGTCCAGCCTGCCGGCCAATACGCAGGTAGACCGCACCCGCACCATCACGGTCGAATTTGACGCGAACTCGCGCGGCCCCTGGCACTTCAAGCCGGCACAAAACACATTGCAGGTTCATCCCGGCGAGCTGACCACGGTGATGTACGAGTTCCAGAATGTGCAAGACCGGACCATGTCCGCGCAAGCGATTCCCAGCTATGCGCCGGCCCAGGCCGGGGCACATTTCAACAAGCTGGAATGCTTTTGCTTCAGTCAGTACACCCTGGCGCCCGGTGAGAAAAAGCAGTGGCCGGTGGTGTTTGTGATTGACCCGAAACTGTCGAAGGACGTGAGCACGATCACGCTGTCCTACACCTTCTTTGAAGTGGGCGGAAAAACGCCGGCCGCGCCCGTCACGCCCAAGGCGACGACTGCCGCCGCCCCCCCTGAAAGACAGGCAGGCGCATGAGCATGGCCGCAACCCCCGCAAAACCCTCCTTCTGGCGTACGGTCAAGGCCGTGGCCTGGTCTTTTGTGGGACTGCGTGCGCGTGGCGACTACGAAGAAGACGTGAAAAATTTGAATCCCCTCCACATCATTGTGGTCGGGTTGATTGCTGTGGTGGTGTTTGTCGCGGTCCTGGTGCTGCTGGCGAAATGGATGGTCGCGCACTAGCGCGGCATTCGCACAAATGCCTCACGGCGCAAATTAAAAGATTATTGAAAATTCGAGAGAAAAACAGGAGTCGAGCGATGTCATCAGCAACCCACGGGTCAACCCCCCACTACTTTGTTCCCAGCCCATCGAGCCATCCGGTGATGGCGTCTATCGGCCTGTTTTTTGTCATCCTCGGCGCCGGCCAATGGATCAATGGTGCGCACTGGGGCATGTGGTCGTTGGCCTTCGGTATGGTGTGGTGGTTGGTCACGTTGTTCCGCTGGTTCAGCCAGTCCATCGCCGAAAGCGAAGGCGGCATGTACGGCCGCAAGATCGACATGTCCTTCCGTTGGAGCATGAGCTGGTTCATTTTCTCGGAAGTGATGTTCTTCGGCGCGTTCTTCACTGCGTTGTGGTGGGCCCGCTCGCACTCGTTGCCCGCACTGGGTAGTTTGGAAAATGCGCTGCTCTGGCCTGATTTCAGGGCGGCCTGGCCGTCTATCGTGGCTGGTGCCACGACATCGCCTGCCGACATCGTTGAGCCCTTCACGGCCATGAAGCCGCTGGTGATAGGTGGCGGCATCTGGGCCAGCATCATGGGTTCCTTGCCCACCGTCAACACGGCGCTGCTGCTGAGCTCTGGCGTCACCATCACTATCGCCCACCATGCCTTGATCGAAGGCAAGCGCGCACGAACCATTGCCTTTATGTGGGCGACGGTGCTGCTCGGCCTGGTCTTCCTGTTCGTACAAGGCTACGAGTATTTCCATGCCTATCATGAGATGAATCTGAAGCTGTCGTCCGGCGTGTACGGCTCGACTTTCTTCCTGCTCACAGGCTTTCACGGTTTTCACGTGTTCGTCGGTATGCTGATGCTGTTCTTCATCACGCTGCGCCTGCAAAAAGGCCATTTCACCCCTGAAAAGCATTTCGGCTTTGAAGGCGCCGCCTGGTACTGGCACTTTGTGGATGTGGTGTGGCTGGGCCTCTACATCCTGGTTTACTGGCTGTAAGGCGGAACCAATCGCGGCCTGGGCCGCTCAACCAAAGGCCGCTTGATGCGGCCTTTGTTATTTATTTCGCCACTCAGAGTGGCGGTTATTTACCAGCAGGGATGCCGGTGGGCTGGATATAACCAAGCTTCCACGCAATCAGAATGCAAACAAACAGCAACACAGAAAACCCGATACGGAACGCCAGTGCGCGCGCCATGTTGCTGTTTTTGCGTTTGCTGCTTTCGGCGCCTTCACTGCCCTTGCCGCCCCTGAGCATGAAAAACAGTGCGGAGGCCAGGCTGGCAAAAATGGCGATAAACGCCAGTGCGATCAGGTAAGTCATGAACAGGATTATCGGCTCATGACACGTGCTTTGCACTCCCCGCGCTTCTGGATTCTCACGGTGGCCGCACTGGCGGTGGCCGGCACGACCTTTTCGCTGGGGCAATGGCAGCTGCGCCGCGCCGCACAAAAAGAAGCGCTGCAGGCCGCCGTCGATTCCAAAGGCCGGCTTCCAGCGCTGGATGTGCATTCGCTGCTTACGAGCCAGAGCCTTGCTGATGACATTCACCGGCCAGCCATCCTCAAGGGCAGCTGGCGCGCCGAGCACACGGTGTATCTCGACAACAGGCCCATGGGCGGCAAGACGGGTTTTTTGGTGGTAACACCACTGGTGCTGGAAGGCAGTCCGCAGGCCATCCTGGTGCAGCGTGGCTGGGTACCGCGCAACTTTGCCGACCGCATACGCCTGCCGGATGTTTCAACGCCGCCGGGCATCGTGACGGTTGAGGGCCGTATGGCCCCGCCGCCTTCCAGGCTCTATGAGTTCCAGGGTACCGAGAGTGGGCGCATACGGCAAAATCTCGACTTGCCTGCTTTCCGGGCGCAAACCGGCCTGCCGCTGCTGGATGTTTCATTGCTGCAGACCGGTGCGCCCAGCGAAGGCCTGCTGCGCGAGTGGGCCGCGCCCAATCTGGGCGTGGACAAGCACTACGGCTATGCCTTCCAGTGGTTCGGTCTTTGCGGCCTGGTGGTTCTTTTGTATGGCTGGTTTCAGCTGGTCCTTCCTTTTCGTACCCACATGCGCGGTAAACGCCGCGATCAATTGCCGTGACAAACGATACGCCTGCTACCCCTCATACCCCTGATACTCCTCCCGTCCACGCTGCCGCAGCCGGACTGCAAGACCAGCCCCTGGGCCTGACCGTGCATGCCATGCCTGTGCTGGATCAGTCCAGTACGCGCGCACCCAGCACCGTGGCAGGCCGCTGGAAAATGCTGGCCGTGCTGCTGGTGTGCGCCGCACCGGTCATCGCGTCTTACGTCACCTACTACCTGATCCGGCCCGAAGGCCGCCGCAATTTCGGCGATCTGATTGACCCGCAGCGTCCGCTGCCGCCGCTGGCCACGCGCTCGCTGGACGGCCGCGCCGGCACGCTGACGGCACTGAAGGACCAGTGGCTGCTCATCAGTGTGGCCGGCGGCGCCTGCGGTGCGCGGTGCGAGCAGAACCTGTATTTCCAGCGACAGCTGCGCGAGTCCCTCGGCAAGGAAAAAGAGCGCCTGGATCGCGTCTGGCTGGTGGTGGACGAAACGCCGGTGCGTGATGCCTTGCTCCCCGCGCTGGCTTCGTCGGCGGTGCTGCGTGTGGCGCCAGCTGAACTCGCCAAGTGGCTGGAGCCCGCTGCGGGCCAGCGTCTGGAGGATCATCTCTATCTGGTCGACCCCATCGGCAACTGGATGATGCGTTTCCCGGCCGGCATGGACGTCGCCGCCGCCGCCAAGGCCAAGCGCGACCTGGAGCGCCTGCTGCGCGCCTCCAGCAGCTGGGACAAAGAGGGCAGGTAGATGAAGCCCCCACGGTCGCTCACTGCGTGTAGCTCCCTGCCCCCCGAGGGGGCCGCTGCGCCTGCGGCCCGGCAAAGCCGGTTCCGCCGCGGCCCCTGCTGGCCTGGAGCTTCAGCACGCGTGGCAATGGTTGATTCTTTTTAGTCATGGCTGCACAAAACCTTTACGACCTGAGTCCTGCCCTGCGCCTGATGATCATGGGGCTGGTGGTGGCGATGGGGCCGTTGGCCTGGGTGTGGGTACACAACAAGAATGCGCCGGTAGCGCAGCGTTTGCGGGTGCTGACGTTGGTGACCTTGTTCCTCACGTTTGACCTTGTGATCTTCGGTGCGTTTACCCGGCTCACTGATTCGGGCCTGGGTTGCCCTGACTGGCCTGGTTGCTATGGAAGCGTCAGCCCAGTGGGTGCGCAGATCCACATTGAGGCCGCGCAGACTGCCATGCCGACCGGCCCCGTGACGCATTCCAAGGCGTGGATCGAGATGATCCACCGCTATCTGGCGACCGGCGTTGGTGTGCTTATTCTTACGCTCGCGGTGGCAAGCTGGCTGGAGCGCAAGCGCACACCGGTCTCATTCTGGTGGCCTGCTGTCACGCTGATCTGGGTGTGCCTGCAGGGCGCTTTCGGCGCGCTCACCGTGACCATGAAGTTGTTTCCGGCCATCGTCACGTTGCATCTGTTGGGCGGCCTGGTTCTGCTGGCCCTGTTGCGCGCGCAGGCGGTGCGTTATGCGCAAGCGCAGGGTGTCAGCGCCACGACGCTTTCTGCCGGCCTGCGCCTCGCCGTCATCGCGGCCTTCGCCTTGCTCTGGGTGCAAATTGCCCTGGGCGGCTGGGTCAGCACCAACTACGCCGTGCTGGCCTGCACCAACTTTCCGGGTTGCCAAGGGTCGCTCTGGCCGGCCATGGACTTCCGCCAGGGCTTCACGCTGTGGCGCGAACTCGGTGCGGGCCATGACGGCGCCAATATCGGCTTTGAGGCGCTCACCGCCATTCACTATGTGCACCGCCTGGTGGCCTATCTCGTGTTTGCCGTATTTCTGGTCCTCGCCTTTTGCCTGCACCGCGTGCCCGCATTTCGCACATCGGCGCGCTGGCTGGCCGGGCTCATACTGCTGCAGGCCATCACTGGCATCAGCAACGCCGTGCTGGGCTGGCCCTTGCTCGCCGCGGTCATGCATACCGGCGGTGCCGCGGCCCTTGTCATTGTGCTCAGCGGCATGGTCTTTTCCAGCCGCAGCGGCCCCCTGCGCCATATGCGTCAAAATTGAATGCCTAGCGACTTTCCATGAACCCCAGTACTCCCTCCGCCGCACCGGCTCCGGCCTTGCCCCGCGCGCCCTCCCGTTTCGCGCAGTTTTATGCGCTGACCAAGCCGCGCGTGGTGCAACTCATCGTGTTTTGCGCCTTGATCGGCATGGTGCTGGCCGTCCCCGGTGTTCCGTCGTGGCCGGATGTCCGGCTCGCGCTGATCGCCTGTGCCGGCATCTGGCTGGTTGCAGGGGCTGCCGCCGCCTTCAACTGCCTGGTCGAGCAGCAAATCGACTCGCGCATGCGGCGCACCGCCTGGCGGCCCACCGCCAAGGGCGAGCTCAGCAATCCGCTCACGCTGTCTTTTTCGGCCGCATTGTGCGCGCTTGGTTCGTGGATTCTTTATGTATGGGTGAACCCGCTCACCATGTGGCTGACTTTTGCCACCTTCATCGGTTATGCGGTGGTCTACACCGTGATCTTGAAGCCGATGACGCCACAGAACATCGTGATCGGCGGCGCTTCAGGCGCCATGCCGCCGGTGCTGGGCTGGGCTGCCATGACGGGTTCGGTCGGCCCTGAGGCGCTGATCCTCTTTTTGATCATCTTCCTCTGGACGCCGCCGCACTTCTGGGCACTGGCGCTCTACCGCGTGGAAGACTACCGCAAGTCCGGCCTGCCCATGCTGCCCGTGACGCACGGCAATGAGTTCACTCGCCTGCAGGTGTTCCTCTACACGCTGGTGTTATTCCCCGCCTGCCTGATGCCCTTTATCTTCAAGATGAGCGGCTGGCCTTACCTCGTTGCCGCTGTCGCGCTCAGCATCGGCTTCAGCTGGTATGGCTTTCGCCTGTGGCGCAACTACTCCGACGCGCTGGCACGCAAGACCTTCCGGTTTTCACTGATTCATCTTTCGGTGCTGTTCGCAGCGCTGCTGCTTGACCACTACCTCTAGGCTCCCACCATGACGTCCCACCGCACGCCGCAGGCTGCCTCACCCGTTCGTCGATCTGCTATCAAAAAAATAGCTGCTTGCGCTCTTGCTGTGGGCGCTGCAGGCATTTTTACTGCATGCGCACCCGACAAACCGCAGTTCAAGAGCATTGACCTCACCGGCGCCGACTACGCGCAGGGCTTCACGCTGGCCGACCACAATGGCCAGGTGCGCACACTGAAAGACTTTGCCGGCAAGGTGGTCGTGGTGTTCTTCGGCTTCACGCAATGCCCTGACGTGTGCCCGACATCCATGGCGGAGCTGGCACAGGTCAAGCAGCTGCTGGGTGCGGACGGCAGCAAGCTGCAGGCGATCTTCATCACCGTCGACCCGGAGCGCGATACGCCCGAACTGCTCAAGGCCTACATGGGCAATTTCGACCCGACCTTTGTGGCGCTGCGGCCCACACTGGACCAGCTGCCCCAGGTCGCCAAGGACTTCAAGGTGTATTACAAAAAAGTTGACGGCAAAACGCCGGGCAGCTACACCATGGACCATTCCGCCGGCAGCTATATCTTCGACGGCCAGGGGCGTATCCGTCTTTACAACCGCTACGGCAGCGGCGCTGAGGCGCTGGCGTCCGACATCCGCCTGTTGCTCAAGTCCTGAGCGAGTCCGTTTCGCACGGCTGCAGCCGGAAAAGAAAAAAGCCCGCACATTGCTGCGCGGGCTTTTTGAATGAGCGTAAGCCTGCGGGTTTTACGCGTAGGCGGCCAGCACCTTCTTCATCTTCTTCATGGCCGCCACCTCAATCTGGCGGATCCGCTCGGCGCTTACCTTGTACTCGTCGGCCAGGTCGTGCAGCGTCATGCCGCCTGAACCGTCGTCGTTCACCTTGAGCCAGCGCTCTTCCACGATGCGGCGCGACCGTGGGTCCAGGTCTTCCAGCGCAGCAGTGATGCCGTCTGAAGCCAGGTTGTCGCGCTGGCGCGACTCCATCAGTGCCGTCGGCTCCTGCGTGGCGTCGGCCAGGTAGGCGATCGGGCCAAAGGCGTCTTCGCCGTCGTCGCTCGGGCTTGGGTCCAGCAGCACGTCGCCGCCCGACATGCGCTGCTCCATCTCGATGACTTCCTCGCGCTTGACGTTCAGCGTCTTGGCCATCGAATCAATCTGGCCTTCAGTCAGCGTGTCGCGGTGCGTCGCCACGTCGGCGTCGTCCTTGAAGCCTTGCTTCATCGAGCGCAGGTTGAAAAACAGCTTGCGCTGGGCCTTGGTCGTCGCGACCTTGACCATGCGCCAGTTTTTCAGGATGTACTCATGGATCTCGGCCTTGATCCAGTGCATGGCGTAGCTCACCAGGCGCACGTTCTGGTCCGGGTCGAAGCGCTTGACCGCCTTCATCAGGCCGATGTTGCCTTCCTGGATCAGGTCGCCGTGGGGCAGGCCGTAACCCAGGTATTTGCGCGAAATCGAGACCACCAGGCGCAAGTGAGAGAGCACTAACTTACCGGCAGAATCGAGATCGTTGTTTTCCTTGAGATTTTTGGCAAATTCCTGCTCCTGCTCCAGGGTGAGCATGGGGAGACGGTTCACGGCGGAAATATAAGCGTCCAGGTTGCCCAGCGGGGGCACCAGCGACCAGGGGTTGACGGCTGTGGACGCGCCCGATTTCGGCACGACAGCAGTCAGGGAAGCGGGGGAAAGAGCATAAGACACAGCAAGACTCCTTTCGTCTAGTGCTAAATATTAGCACTCTGTTGGAGAGAGTGCTAAGCAATAGGTTCAATGACTCGGATAGCGCAAGGCTAATCAGTGAAAACCCTTGGTATGAGCCGCATTGTGGGCCATTGGTTCAGGGGGATTGGTTTCTGCCTTGTAAATGCGCGGTATCGATTTGTATGGATGCCGCCGTTATCCCAAAGTGGGTACGGTCGCTATCTATTTGATAGCTCCTTGCGCCCGTGTGTATTGGGCTGAAGCCATATTTGATAATGAATTCAAACGGATTGCACGTCAGTTTTCTGCCAATTTCGGAGAGTAAATTTGGCCTTTCATCCAAGCTGGACGGGCGCAAGCAGCTATGAATTTGGTAGCAAATCCATGGTTTTCAGCCGCCAGCCCGCCCAAATCGGAACTCGCAGGTATCTACGGCAGGCGCTTGTCGTCACGCACTTCGCGGACTTCCACGTCCACCACGTCGCCGGTACGGGGGCTGGCCGGGTTGCCTTGGGCGGCCCCGCCCGGCCACATGCCCTGGGGCGAATAGCGCTGAAAGCGGCCAAACACCATCGCAGGCGCCGGCTTGCGGCCGGTGAGGAGCGCCTTCAGGAGGCTCAGCGCCACGACGATCAGGGCTGCGACCAGCAGGCTGACGGCAAACACCGCTGCGAAGATGCCAAAGAGGAGCTTGAGGAAAAAACGCAGAATTTTGCTGATCAAGCGAGGTACCTGTGAAAAGGTTTAAACCTCCAAGGTGGAGGCCGCCCGGGTGTTTTCAAGCTGGATGGATCACCAGCGTATACCCAGCTTGCCAAACAGCTTGCTCAGCACAAACAGCGGCCCGACCCAGAGGTACTGGATGTCTTCAAAGAAAGAAGGCTTTTTGCCCTCGATCTTGTGGCCGATGAATTGCAGGATCCAGGCGCCCACAAAAATGCCGGCACAGATCGGCAATACCAGCGGCCCCATGGCGAACACCAGGCCCAGAAACAGCACCGACCAGACCGCCATGGTCATAAAGAACATCGCCGACAGGCGCGCGTAGTAGACCATGCTGGCCGCGACGAACACATACGCGATATAGGGGTGAAGCGCAAACAGCATGCCCACCAGGCTCAGCATGATGAGCGGGATGGCGATGAAATGAATCAATTCGTTGCGCGGGTTCTGGTGGCTTTCACCGTAGTGCGCCAGCAGCTGGTCAACCTTGCGCAGCCCGGTAACGGTAACGGTAACGGTATCGGGAATATCCGCTATGTCGTTCATGTATGTCTCCATTGGCGGGGATCGCCTCTGGGCAGATTTTCCGTCAGGCCATCAGAACCGAAGCGGTGTTTTACAAAGCGTAACGCAGGCCGCGAGCGGCCTGCGGACTTTGTGCTTACTGGTGTGCTTGCCGATCAGGTCGGCGTGATTTTCGCAGTCTTGATAATCCGGCTCCAGCGGTCTATTTCGCTTTTCAGGAAGCGACTGAACTCTTCTGAACCCTTTTGTGAGACACGAAAGCCTTGCTGCTTGGCGCGCTCTTCCACGTCAGCGCTGTACATGATCTTGATGATCTCGCGCGAGTATCTGTCGACAATGTCATCCGGCGTCTTGGCCGGGAGCATGGCCCCTGTCCAGTTCTCGACAAAGAGGCCAGTCATACCGGCCTCGAAAGCAGTCGGGACATCAGGCACCCCCGGGTGCCGGCCCAGGCTGCAGATCGCGATCGCGCGCAGTTTTCCACCTTTGACGTGAGCGATCGATTCCGGATAGTTGGAAAAAATCACGTCCAGCTGGCCACCGATCAGGTCGACCATCGAGGGCGCGCCGCCGCGGTAGGGCACATGGATCATCTTCGTTTTGTTCAACTCGCAGAACAAGGCCATGGTCAGGTGTGCTGGGGTGCCGTTGCCGCTCGAGCCCGCGCTCAGCTGCTTGGTTTTGGACACGGCCATCAGGTCCTTGAAGTCCTTGATGGGACTGGCGGCAGGAACCACGACCAGCATCGGCGAATTGGCCATCAGGGCGACCGGGCGCAGGTCTTTGGTGAAGCTGTAAGCCGCATTGGGGTACAGGGACACGTTCGCGGCATGTGTCAACGTGATGGCCAGCAGCGTATTGCCGTCAGGCGTTGATTTGGCGACCTGCTCGGCGCCGATCTGCGCGTTTCCGCCAGCCTTGTTTTCGACAATCACGGGAGTCTTCCACGCCTCGGACAGCTTTTGGGCAACCGTGCGGGCCATCATGTCGGTCAGGCCGCCGGGCGTGAACGGGACCACATACTTGATGGTGCTGCCTGGTTTGGGAAAAGTCTGCTGGGCCAGCCCCAGACCCGGAATGCCCGTCAGGGCTGCACCTGTTGATGCCAATACGATGTCACGACGTTTCATGCCTACTCCTCTTGATTGAATAACTGTTAACCCACTAACTGATCCAACTGCGATTTGAGTGCGTCGGGAATGCTGACTCCCGTCTGTAGTGCTTTCGTTTCGAGTGCGATGCGCCGCGCACCTGCCAGACGTACACCTTCGTCCAACAGCATCTCGGCGATCACGGTTTCCATGCGTTCAAAGTATGTGTCTGTGCCTGCAAGCGCGCCCGGGTCAATCAGGATGAAAGCCTGGCCGATTCGCGGCTGATTTCCTTCATCGACAAAGAATGATGATGCCTCAAAAGCAAACTGCGCGCCAATCACGGCTGTCACCAGCAGCTCAACCATCAATGCCAGCATGGAACCTTTGGGGCTGCTCACGGCGCCCAGCGGCAGCATGGAACCTTCCAGCGCCGCCTGTGCGTCCGTTGTGGGCCGGCCTTGCGTGTCCAGCGCCCAGCCCAGCGGAATGGATTTGCCTTCCTTGGCCGCAACCATCACCTTGCCGCGCGCAACTTCGCTCAGAGACAGGTCAATCAACAGTGGATCGGCGTTTCTGCGGGGAAACGCGGCAGCAATCGGGTTGGTTCCAAAGATCGGGTGCTTGCCGCCTGCCGCTGGCATGGCCGCCGGTGCGTTGGCAAAACCAAGGCCTACCAGGCCCGCATCGGTTGCGGCGCGCAGATGGTCCACCAATACCCCGCAATGGTGACTGTTGATCACGCCGACAAAACACACGCCCAGCTCCCGGGCAGTTGCAATCGCTGTGGAGATCGCCAGGTCGCAGGCGGGAAAAGCCAGGCCCTGTTTTGCATCCACCAGCACCGCCGCACCTTTTTTGTGCGCCACGACGGCGACGGCATGGCCATCGGCCCGGCCATTGCGAAGATGGGTGGCATATTGGGGCACGCGGCTCAGGCCATGCGAAGCGAGTCCTTGCGCTTCGGCGCGAACCAGTGCTCTCGCGGTGGTGGCCGCCATGGCTTCTGCCGCGCCCGCCTTGCGCAGCGCCTGCGTGGCAAGACGTGTTGCTTCTTCAATAGACAGTTGGACCATTTACTTCAGGCTCTCCAGCACCTTGTCGGCAATCATGAACGATACACGTTCATTTGACTGCATGCTGAGACCTGAAATGTGTGGTGTAAGCAACAGGTTGGGGCAGCCTTGCAACGCCGCGCTCACGGGCAGGGGCTCGACGTCGAATACATCGATGGCCGCACCACCCAGTTGCCCCGACCGCAGTGCCGCACTGACTGCCGCGATGTCCACGATGTGGCCCCGCGAGGTATTGATCAGGACTGCGCCTTTTTTCATCTGGCCAATGCGTGCCGCGCTGAACAGCCCGCGCGTCGCATCCACCAGGGGCACATGCAATGTGACGGCATCTGCGCTGCTGATGAGGTCGTCAAGGCCGGCGTACTGCACACCGGTCTGCGCGAAAACCGGGGCATCGGGTGCAAGCGCGGGGTCATAGGCAATCACCCGCATGCCCAAGCCACGCGCCAGGCGCGCGGTGGTCTGGCCTATGGAGCCAAAACCGATGATGCCCAACGTCTGTCCGGCAGCTTCACGGCCGTTGCTCAACGCAGCGCGCGGCCACTGGCCGGCTGCCACGGCTTCGGTGGATGCAAACGCACCGCGCAGCAGCAGCATGGTGCTGGCAACGACGTATTCGGCGACGCTGAGCGCATTGGCGCCGGAGGCGGGGATGACCTTGATGCCCCGGGCTTCGCAGACCGGCACGTCAATGTTGTCCAGCCCAACGCCGAGCCGGCCCACCACCTTGCAGCGGGCCATCGCAGCGAGCAGCTCGCCGCGCACCTGCGTCAGGTTGCGCACGATCAACACATCGGCCTGGCCCGCCTCGGCCCGCAGGCGGGCGGCGTCGCCCACCAGCTGCGGGTCATAGAGCACGTCGTGTGCCGCTTCGAGCAGCGCCACTGCGCGCTCGTCCATGAATTCACAGATGACAATGCGCGCCATGCTTGCCTTATCTCAAGCGGATTCGAACAGGCGCGTCAAGACGAACTCACGGTGGCCCAGCGCTTCGGCTGCAGTCAGGCGGCCGTTGGCGGTGCGCAGCATGTTCTCCAGCAGCTTGTCGCCGGCCTGGTCGAGCGTGATATCGCGCTGCAGCAGCCCGGAGGTGTCCACGTCGATGTGTTCGCTCATCAGGCGCACGGTGCGCGGGTTCGAGCAGATCTTGATCACGGGAACAATCGCATTGCCGATCACGTTGCCCTGGCCGGTGGGGAAGAAGTGCACGGCGTAACCGGAGGCGGCGCACAGGGTCACCATTTCGGCCGCGGCACTGGACGAGTCCATGAACCAGAGGCCCGGGTGCGTGGGCATCTCGGCCTTGTCGATGACGCCGTCCACCGTGCAGACCTTGCCGATCTTCTGGATATTGCCCAGCGCTTTTTCCTCGATGGTCGTGAGGCCGCCCGCGATATTGCCCTTGGTGGGCTGCGAGTCCGACAGGTCGCTGGTCTTGTGGCGGTTGATCATGTCCTGGTAACGGTTGAACATGAACATGAACTGGTCGCGCACGGCATCGGTGGCACAACGGTCGGCGACGATCTTTTCACCACCGGTGATCTCGGAGGTTTCACCAAAGCACAGGTAGTTGCCGAGCGGGTGCAGCTTGTCGAAGGCGTTGCCGACGGTGGGGTTGGCGCCGCAGCCGGACGTGGTGTCCGATTCGCCGCACTTGGTGGAGACCCAGAGTTCGGAGATCCCGCAAACCTCGCGCTGCTTTTCGCTGGCCCATTGCACGTATTCACGCGCGGCTTTGGAGGCCTTCATGATGGTTTCATGGTCGCCGTGGCCTTCAATGCCGAAGCCCACCACCGGTTTGCCGGTCTTGGCGATGCCGTCCACCACTTTTTTGGTCCAGCTGTCTTCAATGCCGATCACCACGACGGCGGCGACATTGGGGTTGCAGCCGGCACCGATCAGGGTGCGAAAGTGCAGCTCCAGGTCGGCGCCGAATTGCAGCCGCCCATAGGGGTGCGGAATCGCCATGCAGCCCTTGATGTTGTGGGCCACCGCTTCGGCAGCTGCATTGGAGAGGTCGTCCAGCGGCAGGATGATGACGTGGTTGCGCACGCCGACGCGGCCGTTTTCGCGGCGGTAGCCCAGAAATGTGGTGTTTTTATCGATGACTGACATGGGGGATCCTTTTAAAGTTTTTTGAGTTGATGGTTTGGATGGCGTAGCGAGCGGGCGGCAGGCAAGGCGCAAACCGCAGACGGGCTCCTGCCCGGCGAGGATTTGCAACGCTGCATCCCGCCCGCGCAGTAGCCAGGCAAGCCATCAACTACCAGCGTTTGGTTTTGATGTTATGGACATGGGCGTGCTGGCCGGCCTTGATGTTGGCAACAACCTTGCCCATGTCGATGCCGTACTTCAGCACGGTGTCGCCGACAGCCATGTCCTTGAGGGCCACCTTGTGGCCGATGGGAATGTCCTGCTGGGCCTGCACATTGATCATGCGGTCTTCGTCCATGATCCAGCCGGTCATGGCGGTTCCTGCCTTCACACCTTCCACCACCACAACGGCCACGGTGTCTTTGGCGTCATGCAATACAAAATGAATCATGGGGTCTCCGAATGGCCTGAGTTGAATCGAGTTGCCAGTTTTATGGGGCGGCAGCAGCTTGTCAATTCACTCATATATATGACTTGTACGACTCGCCCATCGGTGTTTCAATGGCGGCCGTGAATGTCAAAAACACATCGGCTCCATTGCGTCCGTTGATGAGCGAAGAGGCCATGCCGCTCTACCGCCAGGTCAAGCGCGAGCTGCAAAAACTCATCGAGGCCGGGCATTACGGCCCGGGTAAACCCTTGCCCAGCGAGGCGAATATTGCCGCGAGCCTGCAGGTGAGCATTGGCACACTGCGCCATGCCGTTGACGAGCTGGTACACGAGCATGTGCTGGTGCGGCGGCAGGGCAAGGGAACTTTTGTGGCGCCGCACAACAATGCCCGCTTCATGTTCCAGTTTTTTCACGTGGAGCCGCGCTGGAACTTCGGTGACGACGACGCAGCGCGGGACCGCGACTACCCTGAAATTGACTGCATCGCATTTGGGCGCGAGCGGGCTACGGAGCAGGAAGCCGCCGCGTTGCGCATCAAGCCGGGCGAGCCCGTGTTCAGGGCGGAAAACCGCCTCGCCCTGCAGGGCAGGGTGGTCATGCATGACCGGCTGACTATCGCGGCGGCGCTGTTCCGCAACCTCACCGAAAAACGTTTTGTCGAAAGGCCCGGCACGATCTATGCCCTCTACCAGACGGACTTCGGCATCACCGTGCTGCGGGCACAGGAACGTGCACGCGCCGCGGCGGCCGACCGGACCCAGGCGCGCCTGCTGGGGCTGGCGGTGGGCTCTCCGGTGATGGAGGTGCACCGGCTGGCCCTGACATTCGGCGACAAGCCCGTGGAATACCGGGTCTCCACCATCAATACCCAGGCGCATGACTATGTCAGTGTGCTGTCCAAGAAGGCATGAACATGGACCTTGTTGTGGTGCTGGAGAAAGCCCGGCTCGCGGGCATGGCAGCTGCCGACCGCATCCGTAAGGCGCAGGCCGAACTGCAGCCGGCGGATGTCCGTCAGAAAGCGCCGGGTGACTGGGTCACGCGCTTTGACCGCGAAGTGGAAGAGGGCTTGCGCAGCGCGCTGCTGCAAGCCTTGCCGCAGAGTGGTTTTGTCGGCGAAGAAAGCGGCGGCGAATTGACGGAGCAGCCCACCTGGCTGGTAGACCCGATTGATGGCACGGCGAACTTTGCCCGCGGCTACCCCCAATACGCGGTATCGATTGCACTGTGTGTGGACCGGCAGCCGGTGCTGGGCGTGATCGTGGATCCGTCCCGCCACGAAATTTTTACTGCGGTATCGGGTCTGGGTGCATACCTGAATGGGGAGCGCCTGGCCTGCGCTGCTGCGCGCCCTGCGGGGCAATGCCTGGTTTCGACGGTATTTCCCAAACCGGGTGCGCTTTTCATGGATGACTACCTGCGTGAATTTGGTGATGTGCTGAGAACGGTTGGGCAGGTTCGGCGAAGCGGCTCCATGGCGCTGGAACTGGCTTATGTGGCGGCCGGGTGGGCCGATGCTTTCTGGGAACGCGGCATGGGCGCGTGGGACGCTGCGGCCGGGTTGGTGCTGCTGCGCGAGGCCGGTGCCACGGTGCGGGCCATGGATGGCTTGCCCCTGTTGCAAAGCCGGATGCTGGTGGCGGGAAGCCCTACCGGTGCGGCGCTGCTGGAAAAAATCCTGACGCACCACAGCGATGGCCAAAATTCTTCACCCCCTTCTTTCAATATTTCTGTCTGATACCTCCATGATTCTCAAATGGCGCCTGGCGCTGGTTTCCCACTTTCCGGGTGTGCTGGTCTGCATGGTGATTGCACTGGCCGCGACTTTCATCTCCGAGCACTATGGCGGCCCCCAACTGCTCTATGCCTTGCTGATCGGCCTGGCGTTCCACTTTCTCAACAGCCACCCCAAGGCGGCCAAGGGCATCGGCTTTTGCGGCCGTGTGGTGCTGCGCGTGGGGGTCGCGCTGCTGGGCGCCCGCATCACGTTTGCGCAAGTGGCCCAGCTGGGCGCCGGAACCGCCGTGGTCATCGTGCTGGGGGTGGTATTGACGATTTTGCTGGGCGTGCTGCTGGCGCGCTGGCTGAAGTGTTCGCGTGATGAAGGCCTGCTGTCGGGCAGCGCGGTGGCCATCTGCGGTGCGTCGGCGGCACTGGCCGTGTCTTCCGTGCTGCCTCAGACGAAGGAAAACGAACGCTTCACACTGCTGGCCGTGGTGGGCGTCACGGTGCTGTCGACGCTGGCGATGGTGGTCTACCCTTTCAGCCTGCAGGCCATCGGGCTCCTGCCGGGGCAGGCCGGTATTGTGCTGGGCGGCTCGATTCACGACGTGGCGCAGGTGGTAGCGGCCGGCATGATGCTCGGCCCGCAGGCGGGCGACACGGCCACCGTAGTCAAGCTGTTTCGCGTCATGATGCTGATGCCCATCGTGCTGTTCATTGCGGTGCTGTACCGCAACCATCCGGCCGTCAAGGTGCCGGAAACAGAGGTGCCGCTGGTACCGGGCTTCCTGATTGCTTTTGTCGTGCTGGTCATGCTGGCCAGTGCAGGGCTGATCGCAGCACCCGTGGTTCAGCTGGCCAGCGATACATCGCGCTGGATGCTGGTGACGGCCATTGCCGCTGCGGGTGTGAAGACCAGTTTTGAAGACTTGCTCAAGCTGGGCTGGAAGCCCGTGGCGCTGTTGCTGGCCGAGACTTTCTTTATCGTGGCCTTTGTGGTGATCTCGGTACTGCTGCTGAAACTCGGGATACCGTAACCGCAGGCGGCAACTTCGCTGGTTTAACCCAGCAAAGCCTGCGCAAATTCACGTGCGTTGAAGGTTTCCAGGTCTTCCAGCTGCTCACCCACACCGATGAAGTACACCGACACCGGGCGCAGTGTGGGTGAGGCAATGGCACGTTCACGGGCCCACAGCGCAATGGCCGCGAGAACGCCGCCCTTGGCCGTGCCGTCCAGCTTGGTCACGATGAGGCCGGTCAACTGCAGCGTGTCGTCGAAAGCCTTGACCTGGGCCAGTGCGTTTTGCCCGGTGTTGCCGTCAATGACCAACAAGACTTCATGTGGCGCGGTGGCATCCGCCTTCTGCACTACGCGCTTGATCTTGCGCAGCTCTTCCATCAGGTGCAACTGCGTCGGCAGGCGGCCGGCCGTGTCGACCAGCACCACGTCCTTGCCGCGCGCTTTGCCTGCGCTCACGGCGTCAAAGCTCACGGCGGCCGGGTCGCCGCCTTCCTGGCTGACGATCTCGACCGTGTTGCGGTCGGCCCAGACACTGAGCTGCTCACGTGCCGCGGCGCGAAAGGTGTCGGCCGCTGCCAGCAGCACCGAGGCGCCCTCAGTGGCCAGATGCCGCGTGAGCTTGCCGATGGACGTGGTTTTGCCCGCACCATTGACGCCGGTCACCATGATCACGGTGGGCTGGTACTGACCGATCACCAGTGGTTGTTCCAGCGGCTTGAGCAACTGCGCGATCGAGTCCACCAGCGCGTTCTTGACGGCCACCGGGTGCGTCATGCCGCCTTCCTTGACGCGGCGTTTGACATCGGCCAGCAGGTGTTCTGTGGCCTTGCTGCCGGCATCGGCCATCAATAACGCGGTCTCCAGGTCTTCGTAGAGCGCATCGTCGATGCGGCTACCGGTGAACACGGTCGAGATGCTGGAGCCGGTCTTGCGCAGCCCGGCCTGCAGCTTGCCGAGCCAGCGTTCCCGCTCCGGGGCCACGGCACCGGGAACCGGAATGGTGATGGGGGTGACCAGCGCACTGCCGATCAGGCCGCCGCCTGCAGGGGCCGGCGAGGGTACGGGTGTCGCCGGTTCAGGGGCCGGTCCGGCCGGGACGGCTGCATCGGGCGCAGAAGACGCCGGTGCGGCAGGAGGGGGGGATTTTTTCTTGAAAAAACTGAACATTGGGTATGCTTTGGAGTCTAGGGGTCTGTGAATACTATTTTTGCAAATGCGAATGGGGTGAGAAAGCCGCCAATCAAGGCGCGTGACGACGCCCAGACTTTCGTCTGGGCTAGGAGCGCAACGCCGAGTGGCGGTTTTCTCACTCCATTCCCTCCGGGTTGCGATCAAAAAGGCCCTGCGCGGCGTTGCAAAGCCTTGACGGGGCTCACCCCGCCTGCGTTTTGCGCCTTGCTCATGGCCTTTTTGACTCGCAACGCATCTGCAAAAATAGTATTCACAGACCCCAGGGCTGTTGCACCGTTGCGGGGCAACGTACAGCGCCACACAGCTATTCTATGAAACACCCTAGGCAATCCCTTTTGACCTGTCCAGTACCCCTTCCCCGCCCCGTTTTTCGCCTTTTCCATGTCCCGGCAGCCTTGCTGGCACTGTGCCTGGCCGGTGCGGCCCTTGCGCAGGCGCCCGCGACCGCGCCCGCACCGGCGGTGGAGCAGTTCACGCTGGCCAACGGCCTCACGGTCATCGTCAAGCCCGACCACCGCGCGCCCACCGTGGCCCACATGCTGTGGGTGCGCGTGGGCTCCATGGACGAGGTCGACGGCACGTCGGGCGTGGCCCATGTGCTGGAACACATGATGTTCAAGGGAACGGCGAAGGTCAAACCGGGTGAGTTTTCAAAACGCATAGCCGCCCTGGGCGGACGCGACAACGCTTTCACCAGCCGCGACAACACGGCCTATCACCAGCAGATTCCGGCCAGCAAGCTGGAAGACGTCATGCGCCTGGAGGCCGACCGTTTCACGGGCAACCAGTGGGCAGACGACGAGTTCAGGCGCGAGATCGAGGTTGTCAAGGAAGAGCGGCGCCTGCGCACCGAAGATTCGCCACGCGCCATGCTGTATGAGCAGATGACCGCCATGACGTTCATCGCCTCGCCTTACCGGCGCCCGGTGGTTGGCTGGATGAGCGATATCGAGGCCATGACGCCCGACGACGCGCGCGATTTTTACCGCCGCTGGTATGTGCCTGCCAATGCCGCCGTGGTCATTGCCGGTGATGTGGAGGTGGCGCAGGTCAAGAAGCTGGCTGAGAAATACTACGGCGGGATTCCGGTGCGCGCCGTCCCGGTGCGCAAGCCGCGCGTTGAGCCCGTGCAGGCCGGCGTGCGCCGCATGGACTTCAAGGCGCCGGCCAGCCAGGCCTATGTCAGCATGGTTTTCAAGGTTCCCAAGCTCGAGCCGGCAGACCTGGCCGCGCCGGCCGCGGGCGCCAGCCGAGACGCGCTGGCGCTGACGGTGCTGGCCGCCGTGCTGGACGGCTACACCGGCGCCCGGCTGGACCGCGCGCTGGTGCAGCAGTTCCGTGTGGCTGACAGCGCCGGTGCGTCCAATGGCCTGATGGGCCGGGGGCCACAGGTCTTTTCGCTCGACGGCGTGCCCGCAGCCGGCAAAACCGCCCAGCAGGTGGCCGACGCGCTGCGCGAGCAGGTGGCCAAGGTGGCGCGCGAAGGCGTGAGCGAGGCCGAGCTGAATCGCGTCAAGACGCAGTGGGTGGCCAGCGAGACCTACAAGCTCGACTCGGTGTTCAACCAGGCGCGCGAGCTAGGCTCCCAGTGGGTGCAGGGCTTGCCGCTGGATGCCAGCGAACGCATCATTGCCGCCCTGCGCAGCATCACCGGCCCCGAGGTGCAGGCTGTGGCCGCGAAATATTTTGGCGACGACCAGATGACGATGGCAACGCTGTTGCCGCAGCCGCTGGACCCGAACCGCAAGCCGCGCCTGGGCAACGCGCCCGCCGGTGACCTGCAGCGTTGAGCTGTACCCACGCATCCGAAAATTGTTGCCCAACATCATGATTGCTATAAAAACAATAGCTGCTCGCGCACGGTGCGTAAGCGCTGCGGGCCTTTTTGGCTTGTTTTTTCACTCGCTGGCCCTGGCCGCCCTGCCGATCCAGCACTGGACGCAGCCGAACGGCGCCAAGGTGTACCTGGTCGAAAGCCCGGCGATTGCCATGCTGGACGTGCAGATCGACCTGGACGCCGGCAACCGGCGTGACCCTGCCGACAAAGCCGGCCTGGCCAGCATGATGGCGGGCCTGCTGGAAAAAGGGGTGCGTGCCAGCAATGGCTTGGGGCCTGAAGTTATTTGTGGAGGACTGTGTGTTCCCGAACCGGCGCTCGACGAAAACGCACTCAGCGAAGCTTGGGCTGATCTGGGTGCGCAGTTTGGCGCCGGCACCACGTCTGACCGCCTGAGCTTTTCGCTGCGCACCCTGACCGACCCGGCGCTGCTGGACAAAGCCGCGGCGCTGGCCGCACGCGAGATCGCCGAGCCGGCTTTTCCCGAAGCTGTGTGGCAACGCGAACGCGCACGCTTGCAGGCCTCGATCCGCGAGTCCTATACCCGCCCGGCCAGTGTTGCCGGCCGCGCTTACACACCGGCGGTGTACGGCACGCATCCCTATGGTTATGAAGTCACGGAAGAAAGCCTGGCGCGCATCAGCGTGAATGACATGCGCGCAGCGCACGCCACCGGCGTGACGGCTTGCCGCGCGCGCATCAGCATGGTGGGGGCCGTGACGCGCGCGCAGGCTGATGCCATCGCTGCAAAATTGCTCTCGCGCCTGCCGCAAACGGCATGCGCCAGCCTGCCGCCATTGCCGGCCGTGGCCGAGGTCGCGCCGCTGGCCGCACCGGTGGAAAAACGCATCCCTTTTGCCTCGGCGCAGGCGCAGGTACTGATCGGCCAACCGGGTTACAAACGCTCGGACCCGGACTACTTTGCCCTGACGGTGGGCAATTACATCCTGGGCGGCGGCGGTTTTGTCTCGCGCCTGGCCAGTGAAGTGCGTGAAAAGCGCGGCCTGACGTATGGCGTGTCGAGTTATTTCTCCCCCGCCTTGCATGCGGGCGCCTTCACCATCAGCATGCAGACCCGGCCTGACCAGGCGGCGCAGGCCGTGGACCTGGTGCGCAAAGTGGTGGCCGACTTTGTCGCCAACGGCCCGCTGGAGACAGAGCTCAAGGCCGCGAAGGACAACCTGGTCGGCGGCTTTGCCTTGCGCATCGACAGCAACCGCAAGCTCCTTGACAACGTATCGAGCATTGCCTGGAACGACCTGCCCCTGAACTACCTCGATACCTGGACGCAGCAGGTCGACAAGGTCACGGTGGCCGATGTCAAGGCGGCTTTTGCACGCAAGCTGCAGCCTGAAAAAATGGTCACTGTTATCCTTGGCGCTGCACCATGAAGTACACGCCCGCTCCCACCCCAGCTCCCGCCACCCCCAAGAACCCGCGCGCCAAAAGCGGCAAGGTGGTGGGCCGCAAAACCGTGCCGCCGGGTGAGATCCGCATCATCGGCGGCTTGTACAAACGCACCAAATTGCCGGTGCCCAGCAAGCCGGGCCTGCGTCCCACGCCCGATCGCGTGCGTGAAACCCTTTTCAACTGGCTGGGCCAGGACCTGACGGGCTGGCGCTGTATCGACGTGTTTGCCGGCACCGGCGCGCTGGGCTTTGAGGCCGCGTCGCGCGGCGCGGCCGACGTGCTGCTGTGCGAGCAGGACCCGGCGCTGGCGCAACAGCTCAAGACGGTGCAGGCCAGGCTCAAGGCCGACATGTGCCGTATCGAGCGTGGCGACGGACTGAGCGCCTTGAAACGCGTCGCGCCGGGCAGCCTGCAACTGGTGCTGCTCGACCCGCCTTTTGAGTCCACCCTGTACGAATCCACGCTCAAAGCCGCAGCGCAGGCCATCGGCCCGACCGGCGTGGTTTATCTGGAGGCGCCCAAACCCTGGACGGATGAGGAACTGCTGCCGCTGGGTTTGCAGGTACACCGCAGCGGTAAGGCCGGCGCCGTGCATTTCCACCTGCTGGCCGCTCTGGGTACGCCAGCGGGCTGAATCGCCGGCCAGGCCTTGCCTGCCTCGTGGTTACAGGGCGGCAATTGGCGGGTAAAAGGGTGGGGCGGGCATAATTCCTCCTATGGCCACCTCCCGCACCGCTGTTTATTCCGGCACGTTTGACCCGTTCACGCTGGGCCATGACGATGTGGTGCGCCGCGCTGCCGGGCTGTTTGACCAGGTCGTCATCGCAGTAGCGACGGCCCATCACAAGAAAACCCTGTTCACGCTGGACGAACGCGTGGCGCAGGTGCAGGCCGCCACTCAGGGTATCGCCGGCGTCAAGGTGCTGCCGTTTGACGGCCTGATCATGGATTTTTGCGCAGCGCAAAAGGCTTCAGCCGTGGTGCGCGGAATCCGCAACATCACCGACTTTGACTACGAAGCGCAGATGGCGGCCATGAACCGCAAACTGCGCCCCGAGGTGGAAACCGTGTTTCTGTTGCCCGACGCACCGCTGCAATGCATCAGCAGCACGCTGGTGCGCGAGATCAGCAAGCTGGGCGGCGATGTCGGCCAGATGGTGAGCCCGGCGGTGGCGGCTGCCCTGGCGGTGGCGCACCAAGCGGTCAAAGCGGGTAAGGGGAACTGACATGGCCCTGATGATCACCGACGAGTGCATCAACTGCGACGTCTGCGAACCCGAATGCCCCAACCAGGCGATTTACCTGGGCAAGGAGATCTACGAGATCGACCCGCACAAATGCACCGAATGCGTGGGCCATTTCGATGAGCCGCAGTGCGTGCAGGTTTGCCCTGTGGCTTGCATTCCCATCAACCCGCAGCACATTGAAACGCGGGAAACCCTGTGGGAAAAATACCAGCGGCTGCAGACCATCATTCCGGTGGTCACAGCCCGGTGACCTGATCCCATCGGGGGATGTGGGTTTTCGGGTCTGGAAGGGTCCTGGAAGCCGAAATTCAGAGCCAAATTGGCATCAAGCCCAATGGGAACAGGCGCGAGCAGCTATAAAAATAGTAGCGCTCTCCTTCCGTATGGCGCGCCCGAAATCGCGGAATCTTAATCTTCGATATCCACCTTGCGCGGCGGTTTCGGCCGCGGCGGCGTGCTGGTGTGGATCATCATCGTGGCTTTTTCCATCTCGCCCTTGAGCAGCTCCGGCACGGCTTTGATGCAGCGGGCAATGCAGTCCTCGATCGCCACGCGGTGTTCCTGTGAGGGCTTTTTCAGCACCCAGTTGACCACCTCGGCCTTCACGCCCGGGTGGCCCACACCGATGCGCAGGCGCCAGTAGTCGGCCGTGCCCAGCTGCGCATGGATGTCGCGCAGGCCGTTGTGGCCGGCGTGGCTGCCGCTGAACTTGAGCTTGACCTGGCCGGGCACGATGTCCATCTCGTCGTGCGCCACCAGCACTTCCTCGGGGGCGACCTTGAAGAACCGCGCCAGCGCCGCCACCGACTTGCCGGACACATTCATGAAGGTCAGCGGCTTGAGCAGCCAGACGTTCTGGCCATTGAGGGTGATGCGCGCGACCTGGCCGTGGTAACTCTTGTCCAGGCTCAGCGGGGCTTTCAGCTCCTGCGAGAGGGCGTCGATAAACCAGAAACCGGCGTTGTGGCGGGTGGCTTCGTATTCAGGGCCAGGGTTGCCTAACCCGACAAACAATTTGATCATTTGGAGATTTCCATCCGCCCAATTCTAGGGGCGTGTCTGTCGTGCTTCGCATCCCTGGGGTTGAAGGGATAAGGCTGGTCAAGAAAAACGGCCCTTGTCCTGCAGGAGGACAAGGGCCGCGAGCCTTTTCAGGCCTGAGCGTGAAGTGGGTTAATTACTTCTTGGCGGCAGGCTTGGCAGCGTCGGCCTTGGCGCCGGCTTTGGCTTCCTTGGCGGCAGCAGCTTTAGCGGCTTTCGGATCCACCGGTGCGGCTGCTGCAGCGGCTGCTGCGGCATCGGCCTCGGCTTCTTCGGAAACGGCAGACACCGACACCAGAACCGGGTTGTCCTGGCCCTTGGCCACGAACTTCACGCCCTTTGGCAGGGTGATGTCCTTGATGTGCAGCGGCGAGCCCTTCTTCAGGCCCTTCAGGTCGACGGCGATGAATTCGGGGATGTCGGCAGGGAAGCAGGACACGGTCAACTCGGTGATCACGTGGTTGACCAGGCAGTTTTCGGTCTTGACGGCCGGAGACTCTTCTTCACCGCTGTAGTGCACGGGCACTTTCACGGTCATCTTGGTCTTGGCTTCCACGCGCTGGAAGTCGATGTGCAGAATCTGCTGTTTGTACGGGTGCATTTGCAGGTCGCGCAGCAGAACCTTGTGTTCTTTGCCTGCCAGTTCCATCTGGAGGATGGAAGCATGGAACGCTTCTTTTTTGATGGCGTGGAACAACGCGTTGTGATCGATTTCGATCAGCGTGGGTTCACCGGTGCCACCGTAAACAATACCGGGCGTACGGCCGGTGATGCGGAGACGGCGGCTCGCACCCGTGCCCTGCTTTGCGCGCTCAAAAGCGACGAATTTCATAATCAACTCCAATAAAGAACGGACCGCGACCAGTCTCGTTCTGGTTTAAAAAGCTGCTTTGCCGGACGATGAAACATCACGCGGCGGGGGCAGCTACTTTTTGCTTCAGATCAGAACAGGTTGTCCTGGTCCGAAAACAAACTCATGACCGACTCTCCCTTGGCGATGCGCTGGATCGTTTCAGCGATCAACGGCGCCACGGAGAGCTGGCGAATCTTCTTGCAGCTTGCTGCATGGGCGCTCAGCGGAATGGTGTTGGTGATCACCACTTCATCGAGTGCGTCGCCCTGGGCGATGCGGTCAATGGCCGGGCCCGAAAAAATCGGGTGCGTGCAATACGCATAAACTTTCTTGGCGCCGCGCTCTTTCAGCACTTCAGCTGCCTTGACCAGCGTTCCGGCCGTATCGATCATGTCGTCCATGATCACGCAGTTGCGGCCTTCGATGTCGCCGATCACGTGCATCACTTCGGACACGTTCGCCTTGGGGCGGCGCTTGTCGATGATGGCCATGTCGCAGCCCAGCTGCTTGGCCAGCGCCCGGGCGCGCACCACGCCGCCCACATCGGGCGACACGACCATCAGGTCGGTGTAATTCTTCTGCCGCAAATCACCCAGCAGCACCGGCGACGCATAAATGTTGTCGACCGGTATATCAAAAAAACCCTGGATCTGGTCGGCATGCAGATCCATCGTCAAAACACGCGACACGCCCACGGCCTGCAGCATGTTGGCCACCACTTTGGCCGTGATCGGCACCCGCGCCGAACGCGGGCGGCGGTCTTGCCGGGCATAGCCGAAATACGGAATCACCGCGGCGATGCGTTCGGCCGAAGCCCGTTTCAGCGCATCGACCATGATGAGCAGTTCCATCAGGTTGTCGTTGGTCGGTGCGCAGGTCGACTGCACCACAAACACATCACGGGCCCGAACGTTTTGCTGGATCTCGACGGTGACTTCGCCATCCGAAAAGCGGCCGACATGGGCTGCACCCAGTGAAATGCCCAGGTGCTGGGCGATGTCGGAGGCCATGCTCGGATTGGCATTGCCGGTGAAAACCATGAAGTCGGGATGGTGCGTTTGCATGTGGGGCCCAGCTGCTACAAGGACTTGAACGTGGCTGAAATTTCTGATCGAGGCAAAATACGCACGGGGACAACACGCTGCAACGGGGCTTGGCAGTGAGCGCCGCTTGCCTGTTTCCAAAAACACACAGACCCGCTGATACACATCACGCGGGTCTGTCAGGAGTCACACGGGCCCGCTCCGGGCGGGCCCGCAACACCGGGGCTACGGCCCACGGCGAGTAATTTGGCAGGGGTGGAAGGATTCGAACCTGCGAATGCCGGAATCAAAATCCGGTGCCTTAACCAGCTTGGCGACACCCCTACACAGGACAGTTGTTGTTGCCAACAACAGACCTATAAACTTTTTCATTTATGGTCGCTTGAAAGCGCACTTCAAAGAGCGGTTATTTTACCAACCGGCCAGAGGATGCACCTCCAAATTGCTGCATATCCGGACTATCCAGTCATCAGGCAAACCTGAAAGATCCGTCAAATCCGTGCCATGCGGCAGTTGCGCAAATACAGCACTTCCGGAGCCGGTCATGCGCCCTTGAAGATGTTTCGTTTTCAGCCAGTCGATCGACTGGCCAATCTGCGGGCACATCTCCTGCGCTACCGGCTGCAAGTCGTTGCGGCCGAATCCGAAATCAACCGATCTCAAAGGGCCTTCAGCATTTGCAGCAAAGCCTTGGATTGTAGCAGTTTCTGTGTCGCGTTTGAGCCCCGGCGCACCGAAAATTCCCGGTGTGGAGACACCGGCAGGGGGCTTAACCACCACAAAACGGGCTGGCGGCAAGGCCAGCGGCGTGATTTTTTCACCAATGCCTTCCACCCAGGCGTGGCCACCGGACAGGAAAAAGGGGACATCGGCGCCCAGCGACAGGGCGATGGCTTGCAGTGTTGGGGCCGGCAGGCGCACACCCCAAAGCCGCTGCAGCGCCAGCAGGCAGCTGGCTGCGTCGGATGAACCCCCACCCATGCCGGCTTCTGAAGGGACGCTTTTTTGCAGGCCGATGTGAACGCCCAAAGATGTGCCGCAAGCCGCCTGCAGCGCCTTGGCTGCCTGTACACACAAGTCCTCGGCGGGCAGGGCTCGGGATTCGCCGGGGTTGCCCTCGTTGAGTTGGCGAAGGTCTTCCCGGGTGATCTGGCCATCGGCGCGCAGTTCAAAGTGCAGGGTGTCGCACCAGTCGATCAGCATGAACGCGGATTGCAGCAGGTGATAGCCGTCGGGCCTGCGCCCGGTGATGTGCAGGAAAAGGTTCAGCTTGGCGGGCGCCGGCACGTCATACAGGGTTTTGAGCGGCTGCGCGGCGTGTGGGACGGGGGCGGTATGGGTCGTCATGAACTGGTGTCGCCAAGGCAATAACAGGAACCGGGAGCGTGAAAGTACGGGAGGCCTTGCGGCGAAGCCGGGGCATTCACCCCGGAATTATTGGTCAAGGACCACACGCAGGTCGGCTGGGGGCGCTGGCTGCACCCGCCTGGCCGTGATGCGGCCTTCGGCGTAACGGGAAAGGTCTGCCGACCAGCCGCTGACGCTGGCATTGTCGCCCTGCAGCCAGGCAAAGAGCGCGGTCACCGGGACGGCCGCACCTGTCGCCTGGGCCATCAGCTCATCCACCGAAGAAAATCGCTGGATCTTGCCATTGCCTGAGTCGAGTACGGCTTCACCGGGCGACCAGCGGAGCACACCCAGCACGCTGCCCAAAGGACTGATCAGCGAGAGTTCGCCGCGCTCGGGTTGGCCCTTGAGCTCGAAGCTCGCCGAAAAAGACTGCACAGGTTCGCTTTGGACCTGCAGGCTGATACGGCCTGTCCGAAGCTCATTTTTTGAGTCATTTGTGCCCGCAAGCCTTTGTGGTTGAGCGCAACCAGCTATCAAAAAAGGAGCAATAGCGCAGGCGCACACCAGACCCAGACGGGCCAGGTGGATACGCAGTACAGGCGGCAGGACGCGAATTCCCGTCACAGCTTCACGCGCAGGCGCTTGAGCGTCTCTAGCAGGGTCTCGTTTTCCGGACTCAGCAGCCGGCCTTCTTTCCAGATGGCCACGGCGCGGTCACGCTGGCCTGTGGTCCAGAGCACTTCGCCGAAGTGGGCCGCGATTTCGGCGTCGGGTTTGGCTTTGTAAGCAGCTTCAAAGATCTTGATGGCCTCCGAAGTGTTACCCATGCGGAATTCGACCCAGCCCAGGCTGTCCTTGATGAATGGATCGGAGGGCGCATATTCAAGCGCTTTGCGAATCAGATCACGCGCTTCCGGCAGGCGCACGCTGCGATCCGCAAATGAATAGCCCAGGGCGTTGTAGGCGTGGTGGTAGTCGGGCTTGAGCTGGATCACGCGCCGCAGCAGGCGTTCCATTTCATCCATCGAACCCAGCTTTTCAGCCATCATGGCCTGGTCGTACAGCAGTTCGGTTTCGTCGGGGTTCCTGGCCAGGGCTTGCGCCAGCACATCATGGGCCAGCTGGTACTGCTTGAACTCACGGAGCAGGCCTACTTCTGCGTTCAATTTCAGTCTTGCGTCCGCAGCGTTGCGTTCGGGGAGCTTGCGGATCAGCTGGCGTCCTTCCTCCAGTTTTCCCTGGCTGGCAAGGATGGAGGCGCGCCGGGTTTGGGCCTGGGTCAGGTCAGCGGAATTTTCAATCCTGGCCAGCCAGCTTTCTGCCGCCGCATAGTCCTTGCGTTTTTCGGCCAATTGGGACAGCGAGAGGTAGGCCTGGGCCAGGCCGCGGTTGCGCTCGCCTTCGGCTGTTTGCTGCTGGGCGAGGGTGACGTAGCGCTCCAGCGAGGTTTGTGCCTGTGCCAGCTGGTTGTCCTGCAATTGCAGGGAGCCCAGCACCAGCCAGCCTTCGGGAAGCTCGGGTTTTTCGCGGGTCACCACTTGCAGCTGGGCGGCGGCTTCGGCGTAGCGCTGGGCATCCAGCAGCGCGCGCGCATAGGCCATCCGCACTTCGGGCAGGGCTTTGGCGTTGCCTTCAAAGTATTTGCGGACCAGATTTTCTGCTTCAGGCTGTTTCGGGTCCATCAGTTCCAGCCCGACCAGAGCCGGGCCTTCGGAGAGCGGGCCTGCAGCCTGTGCGCGCCTGGCTGCCGCAAGCGCGCCGTTGCTGTCGCCGGCGGCCAGCCGCATGCGCCCCACCGTGGTCCAGGCTGCACTGGCGGTGGCGGGACTGTTCAGGTAGGTGGCCAACGCTTCTTCGGTCACCGTGCTGGCCAGCTTTTTGTCGGGCACACGCGCGTAAATCCGGGGTACCGCAGTCAATGCCGCAGCGCGTTCCATTTCCGGAGCAAGCCGGATTTCGGTTTGCAGCGGTTCGGTCGTGTCGGCAATCCGGTTCAATGCCACCAGAATCTGCAGGACATAACGGTTTGCCTCGCGCGAGGCGGGCTGCTCTGCCTTCCAGGCCTGGGCTGCCTGCAGTGCGGCATCGCCAGAGCGCGACTGCAGTGCGATGTCCGTGGCGCGCTGGTAGAGCTGCGCATCGCCGGTTTTGCGGGCGGCGTCCAGCATGAGCGCAAATCCTGCGGCGGGCTCGCCCTCCTGCAGGGTCATTTCACCCACCAGCAGCTGGTAAAAAAGGGCGCTATCCAGCTGCGATGATGGAGTCGCTTCCTGTGCGGCTTTGGCCTCGACAAGCGTTGAGGGCGCAGCCAGGAGCGGTTCTTCGGTCTGCGCCAGGACCAGGGGAACAGCCAGCCACAGGCCGCTGATGGCAAGGCCAATTTTTTTCTTCATCGAACCATGATAATTGAAGCTTCCCGGCTGCGCTGCCGCTTTACGCCGCGGCCCTGAATCTTCGGCTGGCCCACCGCTGTCTTCTTGCGCCATGCAGCCGCACCCTTATTTACAAAACCATGCCTGAGCTGCCAGAAGTTGAAGTCACCCGGTTGAGCTTTGCGGACCGTATCGCCGGCGCCGTCATTGAGCGCGTCCAGATGGGCAAGCCCCTGCGCTGGCCGCTGGGCTGCGCGCCGCACAAGCTTGCCGGCCAGAAGGTGCTGGCGGTTCGCCGCCGCGGCAAATACCTTTTGGTGGACCTGAGCAACGGGCTGCTGCTGATCCACCTCGGAATGTCCGGCAGTGTGGCTTTTGGCGACGGTTTCCCCTCCTTGGGCAAGCACGACCACTTTGAAATGGCCACCAGCCAGGGCACTTTACGTTTGAACGACCCGCGCCGGTTCGGGGCTGTGGTGTATGCCAGCGATGAAGGTGCGCCTGCCGCCCAAAAGCTGCTTGGCCGGCTCGGCGTTGAGCCGCTGACTGACGCTTTTGACGCGGAAAGCTTTCACCAGGCGCTAAAACTGCGGCAAACGGCGATCAAGCAGGTATTGCTGGGCGGTGAGGCCGTGGTCGGTGTCGGCAATATTTATGCGTCGGAAGCCCTGTTCCTGGCCGGAATCCGGCCGACCACCCGGGCAAACCGGATCAGCAAGCCCCGCGCGGCCCTGCTCCATGGGGCGATCCGCCAGGTACTGGCCCAAGCTGTTACAAAGGGGGGGAGCACCCTGAGGGACTTCTCGAATGCGCAGGGTGAATCGGGCTATTTCCAGCTCGAAGCCATGGTTTATGACCGCGCTGGCTTGCCCTGCCGGGTGTGTAGCTCACCGGTGAAGACCCTCAGGCAAGGGCAAAGGTCCACTTTTTACTGTCCGAATTGCCAGAAACCTTGAGTCCGTAGACGCGCCAATGGTTCTTTCGGGTTGGCGATGCTATATTGACCGACACACTTTACGGTAGACCGATGTCTTTTAACGAACAATTTGACCAGCACGGCACGTGGCGGCGCGAATTTGCATTACGCCTGAAACTGCTTGCAGAGTGGATGAAGGACCATGACCTGCTGGATGCAGCGGTTGAGGAGCGCCTGCAGCGGCTCGAGTCACAGGTACGTTCCGACAAGGTCATGGTCGCCTTTGTGGCCGAATTCTCGCGCGGCAAGTCCGAGCTGATCAATGCAATCTTTTTTGCCGGTTATGGCCGCCGCATCATGCCGGCAAGCGCTGGCCGTACCACCATGTGCCCGACCGAGCTGGGCTACGACGCGGATGTGCCCCCCTGCCTGCGCCTGCTTCCCATCGAAACGCGCCTGCAGAAGCAAGCCCTCATGGAGTGGCGCGCGGTACCTGAAAAATGGACACGGATCGACCTCGACGTGAATGACCCGGCGCAACTGGCGCAGGCGCTCGAAAAAGTGGCCGAAGTCCGCCATGTCACCCAGGACGAAGCCCGCTCTCTTGGTTTCTGGCATGACAGCAGCCCGGAAGACAACCCGCGTGTAGGCGCTGACGGCCTGATAGAGGTGCCCAAGTGGCGCCACGCGCTGATCAATATCGCGCATCCGCTTCTCAAACAGGGCCTGGTCATCCTGGATACGCCGGGGCTTAATGCCATCGGCGCAGAACCCGAATTGACGGTGAGCCTGATCCCCCAGGCCCATGCTGTGGTGTTCATCCTGGCGGCCGATACCGGTGTCACCAAGTCCGACCTGGCCATCTGGCGCGAGCATTTGATCACCGACGGTGATGGCACCGATGCACGCCTGGTGGTGCTCAACAAGATCGACACCCTTTGGGACGCGTTAAGCACGCCCGAACAAGTACAGGCGCAGATCGACAAGCAGCGTGCAACATCTGCCGAAATCCTGGGCCTGCCTGAATCCCAGGTCATTCCCGTATCGGCCCAAAAAGGGCTGGTGGCCAAGGTCACGCGAGACAAAGCCTTGCTGGAGGCCAGCCACCTGCCTGCCCTCGAGCTGGCGCTGGGGCAGGGCGTGATGGGGCAGCGCCAAAAAATCCTGCGCACAGCGGTGTCGGGTGGTATCAGCGAACTCCGGACCGAAGCGGGGCGGGCCATGCACATCCGCCGGCGCGATCTGGCCGAACAGATGATTGAGTTGCGTGGCCTGAGAGGAAAGAACGTCTCGGTCATCAAGCACATGCGCAGCCGCATCGAGCAGGAGCAGGCTGAGTTCGACACCAGCGGCTCGAAAATTCACGCGGTACGTTCTGTCCACCTCAAATTGCTCCGTGACGTATTCAATCTGCTCAGCACTCCGACGCTCAAGGCTGAACTGGCCGAGCTGACGCATGCGCTAAAGCAGCCGGGCATCAAGCTGGGTGTCAAGAAGGCTTATGGCCAGACTTTTTCCCGCCTTCGCGAGGGACTGCAGAAGTCGCAGATCATGAGCAGTGAAATCCAGTCCATGTTGACTGCCTCCTTTCGCCAGCTCAATGCCGAGTTCAGTTTTTCGCTGCAGGCGCCAAAAGAGCCGGAGCTGATCCGCTATGAACACGACCTGGAGCAAATTGAGCGCAGCCATTTGCAATATCTTGGTGTGGGCAATGTTCTGAAACTTTCCCAGCCGGAATTTTCCGAGCGGCTGGTACGTGCCCTCGCCACGCGCCTGCGGGTGGTCTACGAATCCGCCCTTGGCGAAGTGGAGCTCTGGAACAAGTCAGCGGCATCGCAGCTTGATGCGCAGTTGCGCGAGCGGCGGCGCAATTTCGGCCGCAGGCTTGAAGCTATCGAGCGCATCCAGCAAGCGGCGTCTGGTCTGGATGAACGGATCGCTGAAATCGATATCCAGGAGCGCGTACTCGATGAGCTGGACAACAAGCTCACGGAGCTGACTTCCCATCTGATGGGCTCTTCGGCGCAGGCCAGGACGCCGGATGGTGCCGCTACTGCGGAAAATGCCGCGGTGCCCGAGGCTGCCTGAGCGTTGACGCGGTCGCGACCCACCAAGACCCCTTCGGGGCGGAAAGCGGTTGCAGTGAAGCAAACGGCCTCATGCCAGTTGCCCGGATTTTCCGGGGAAATTGTGCGCTGGCAGGCTTCGCACGGACGCAACAGCCTTCCATGGCAGAACACACGTGATCCTTACCGCGTGTGGCTGTCTGAAATCATGTTGCAGCAGACTCAGGTCGCAACGGTTCTGGATTATTACGCGCGATTCCTTTCGCGCTTCCCGACGGTGAAGGAGTTGGCTGCGGCTTCCGAAGACGATGTGCTGGGGCTATGGAGCGGGCTGGGATATTACAGCCGTGCGCGCAATCTGCACCGCTGCGCTCAGGATGTCGTGGCATTGCATGCCGGGCAATTCCCAGAGACGGCCGAGCAGCTCCAGACCCTGCCAGGCATAGGCCGTTCAACCGCCGCGGCCATCGCCTCGTTTTGTTTTGGTGAACGTGTTGCCATTCTGGATGGCAACGTCAAACGGGTGCTCACGCGGGTGCTGGGTTTTTCCGCCGATCTGGCCCAAAGTGCCAATGAGCGTGCGCTATGGGACACGGCTGCAGAGCTGCTGCCTGAGCAGGACCTGCCCGAAACCATGCCGCGCTATACGCAGGGACTGATGGATCTGGGCGCCACGATTTGCGTGGGCCGCCAGCCCCAGTGCCTGTTATGCCCGGTACAAAACCTGTGCCGCGGTTTTGCCGCCGGCGATCCCGGCAAGTATCCCGTGAAGACAAGAAAGCTCAAGCGCAGTGCGCAGGCGCTGAGTCTGTTGTGGGCGCAGAAGCCGGATGGTTCGGTCTGGCTTGAAAAGCGCCCCAGCCGGGGAATCTGGGGTGGGCTTTACTGCCTGCCGGTTTTTGAGAGTGATGAGGCATTGGCTGCGGATTTGCCGGCTTCCTTGCGGGAAAGGCTCGATCCACTGCCAGGTTTTGTCCACGTGCTGACACACAAGGACTTGCACCTGTCGCCGTGGATCGCAGGTTTTCGGGCCGGGCAAACCATGCCCAGGTCTCTGGTTTCGGATGAACGGCCCGGTGCGTGGTTCGGCCCCGCCGAATGGCCTGCACTGGGGCTGCCCGCGCCTATACGCAAACTGCTGGAACGGGACGCCTAGGCCGCTGACCGCGGTGCCCGGGGGATGAAGCCCCCGCGCCAGCTTTGTTTGGGGTCAAGTGGCATCAAGCTCGCGGTGCCGCTTCAGCGTTCGCCATTGCTGGCCGAAAGCTGCGGCCAATTCCTCGACAAGGTAGACGGATCGGTGTTGGCCCCCGGTGCAGCCGATGGCCACGGTCACATAACTTCGGTGGTCACGTACCAGCGCATGCAGCCAATGACTGAGAAATTGCTCGATATGACGGAACATGTCACCCACTTCCGTATGGGTCTTGAGATAGCTTGCCACGGCCTCATCAAGCCCGGTCAGGTGGCGCAGGCCCGACTCATAGTGAGGGTTGGGCAGCATGCGAACGTCAAACACGTAATCCGCGTCCAGCGGCACGCCGCGCTTGAAGGCAAAGGACTCGAACACCAGCGTGAGCTGGGTGCTGGGAGCGGAGATCAGCGACTTCACATAGCCTTGCAGCTGGGATGAGCGGATCATGCTGGTGTCGAGCACGTGGGCCTGCTCGCGCATCTCACCCAGCAACTCCCGCTCCAGCTCTATGGCGTCTACCAACGCCCGGTGCTGGTCGGAGGCGTCGATGCGCGACAGAGGGTGAAGCCTGCGTGTTTCGGAAAAGCGGCGCACCAGGGTCTCGGTGTTGGCATCCAGGAAGAGGGATTGCACTGCTACGCCGGAAGCGCGCAACTGCCGCAGCTGCTGGGGCACCAGGGGAAGCGAGACTGCGCTTCGCACGTCCATGGCAATGGCAACTTTTTGGGCGCCGTGCTGCTGCTCCAGTGCGACGAAGGGCGTCAGCAATTCCGGCGGAAGGTTGTCCACGCAGTAATAACCGGCGTCTTCCAGCGCATGCAGGGCAACCGATTTTCCGGAGCCCGACATACCGGTGATAAGAACCATTTCCAGTGCTGCCATCACTGCCCCAGCATTTCCTTGGCATGGGCCAACGTAGTACCGGAAAGCCGCTCGCCGCCGAGCATGCGGGCGATTTCAGCCACGCGCTGTTCCCCATTCACATGGTCTACGGTACTGAGGGTGGTGCCGTTTTCGGCTCGCTTGGCAACGACAAGGTGCTGGTCGGCACAGGCTGCTACCTGGGGCAGGTGGGTGACGGCCATAACTTGCCGGTCTTTACCCAGTTGTTTCATCAGCCGCCCGACGGTTTCGGCCACGGCTCCCCCCACGCCAGAATCAACCTCGTCAAATATGAGCGTTTGTGCCTGCCCCAACTGGCTGGTGGTGACGGCGATGGCCAGCGCGATGCGCGACAACTCGCCGCCGGAAGCGACCTTGCCCACGGGGCGGGGCGTGCTGCCGGCATGGCCCGCTACCAGGAACTCGGCTTGCTCCAGCCCGTGCTGGGCTGGTTGCTCAAGTTTGTTAAGCGCCACGTCGAATTTTCCGCCCTGCATGCCGAGGCCCTGCATGGCCTGGGTAATGGCTTTGGCGAGTTTTGGGGCAGCTTTGCCGCGCGCCTTCGACACCTGGCCGGCTTCATCCAGGTAGGCTGACCGTGCCTGGTTTTCGTTTTTTTCCAATTGAACCAGATCGGTGGCTTCGTCGAGCTTGTGCAACTCGGCCCGCCAGGAGGCCAGCAATTCAGGCAGTTCGGCTGGAGTGCGTTTGTAGCGCCGCGCCAGGCTGACCCACAGCGAAAGACGTTCGTCGAGTTCGGCCAGCCGTTGGGGTTCCAGCTCGGCATGCCGTGCATAGCCGTTGAGCGAATGCACCGCATCTTCCATTTGGGCCAGAGCGCCATTTAACACTTCGAGGATGCTCTTGAACTCGGGTTCGATGTGTTCCTGGCCTTGCAACGATGCAATGGCCCGTCCCAGGAGTGCAGTGGCGTTCTCGTCGGACTCCTGCAATACGTCGACGGCGGCCTGTACGGCATCGCGCAGAGCCTGCGCGTTGGACAACCGCCCATGCTGGGCATTCAGCTCGTCCCATTCGGCGGCCCCGGGTGCCAGCTTGTCGAGTTCGCCGATTTGCCACGCCAGCCGTTCGCGTTCGCGCTGCAGGCTGTCTTGTGCTTCGCGTGCGTCATTCAATGTTTTCTGGGCGAGCCGCCATTGTTGCCAGAGGCGTGACAACTCGCCGGTAGATACTTCCGCATAGGAGTCGAGCAAGCCGCGTACCGCGTCGGGGCGGGTCAGACTTTGCCACGCATGCTGGCCGTGGATGTCCACCAGCTGGTCGGCGATGTCCTTGAGCTGGGTGGCTGTTGCCGCGCTGCCATTGATCCAGGCGCGGCTTTTACCTTGCGCGTCTATCGTGCGCCTGAGCAGCAGGGTTTCGCTGCTGTCGAAGCCGGCTTGTTCCAGCCAGGGGGCCAGGCCGGAGGGGCTGTCAAACTCTGCGCTGATTTCGCAGCGTGCGGCGCCTTCGCGAACCACGCCGGCATCGGCTCGGGCGCCCAAAGCAAGCTGCAGTGCATCAATCAGGATCGATTTGCCCGCACCGGTTTCACCGGTGAGCACCGAGAAGCCGCCGGACAAATCCAGCTCAAGCTTGTGGACGATGACGAAGTCGCGAAGCGATATGGTTTTGAGGCTCATAACTTGAATCCTGGCCGGTCAGGCCACGCCTTCGTTCCAGTGCAGCTTTCTCCGGAGCGTGTCGAAATAGCTCCAGCCTTTGGGGTGCAGGAAACGCATTTGGTGTTCGGAGCGCCTGACGGTGATGCGGTCGCCATGCAACAGACTTGCCAGCGACTGCATGTCGAAGTTGGCGCTGGCGTCGCGGCCAGAGACGATTTCAATGGTAATTTCGCCCGAGTCCGACAGCACAATGGGCCTGTTGGACAAGGTATGCGGTGCAATCGGCGCCAACACCCAGCCGGCAATCGATGGGTGCAGCAAGGGCCCGCCCGCTGAAAGGGCATAGGCCGTGGAGCCGGTCGGCGAGGCGATGATCAGGCCATCTGCGCGCTGGTTTGCTACAAAGCGGCCATCCACCTCCACACGGAGTTCCACCATGCCGGCGGTCGCTCCGCGGTTCACCACAACGTCGTTCATGGCGGTGGCGCTGAAGACGCACCTGCCGTCACGCACGACCTCTGCCTGCATCATCCAGCGTCGATCTTCTTCATACTCGCCACCCAACATGGGGATGAGTGTGTTCTGGTAGTCCTCAAAGGCGATGTCAGTGATGAACCCCAGCCTGCCCTGGTTGATACCCACCAGGGGGATGCCGAATTGGGCCAGTAGCCGGCCTATGCCCAGCATGGTGCCGTCGCCTCCCACGACGAGGGCGAGGTCGCACTGGGCACCTATGCCAGCTGCGTCAAGGGTCGGGAACCGGGTCAGGCCGGTGTTGCTGGCGGTGTCCTGTTCGATCGCCACCTCGCAACCCTGGGTGCCCAGGAAGTGCGCGATCTCCTCCAGTGCTGACCGGGAACCCTGTGCGTGGTACTTGCCGATCAATGCGACATGGCGAAATTGCGACTTCATCGGCAAATTACATCACAACATGGCAACCGAAGCTTCGTAGAATGGCACCATGCTTGATGATCGTGCCCGATTGCTGCTGAAAGCACTGGTTGAACGCTACATTGCCGATGGACAGCCGGTGGGTTCGCGTACGCTCTCAAAAGCTTCCGGCCTTGAACTGTCTCCGGCCACCATACGCAATGTGATGAGCGACCTGGAGGAGCTTGGCCTGATTGTCAGCCCGCACACCTCGGCAGGGCGCATTCCCACAGCGCGGGGTTACCGGCTCTTTGTCGACACGATGTTGACCACCCAGCGCGACTCCTTGTCGTCGTCGGGCCATATCGGTGCGCCGCGGCTGGCACCTGATCAGCCTCAAAAAGTGCTCAGCAATGCGGCACACATGCTGTCGAGCCTGTCGCAATTCGTGGGCGTCGTCATGGCGCCACGCCGGACGTCGGTATTTCGCCATATTGAGTTTCTGCGCCTGTCCGAAAAACGTTTTCTGGTGATCATCGTCTCGCCCGACGGCGATGTGCAAAACCGGGTCATCTTCACCGAAGCGGACTACACGCAGTCCCAACTGGTCGAGGCGGCCAATTTCCTCAATTCGCATTACGCTGGCATGGCGATCGAAGAGGTACGAGAGCGCCTGAAGAACGAGGTGGAAGCCCTTCGCGGTGAAATCGCCACGTTGATGCAGGCGGCGGTCAAGGTCAGCTCGGAGGCCATCGAGTCGCGCGACGAGGTGGTTATTTCCGGCGAACGCAATCTGCTGGCCGTCAGCGACTTTTCCGGTGACATGGGTAACCTGCGCAAGCTCTTTGATCTCTTCGAGCAAAAGGCGCAACTTATGCGGCTCCTCGATGTTTCGAGCCGCGCCGAGGGAGTCCGGATTTACATCGGCGGCGAAAGTCAGGTGATTCCGTATCAGGAACTGTCTGTGGTGACGGCCCCTTATGAAGTCGACGGACAGGTCGTGGGAACCCTGGGCGTGATAGGGCCCATGCGTATGCCCTACGAAAAAATGATCCAGATTGTCGACATCACCTCCAAGCTGGTGAGCACCGCGCTGAGCCACAGCAAGTAGGCCCTTACAATCGATCTCTTGAGTGGGGCGTTAGCTCAGTTGGTTAGAGCAGAGGACTCATAATCCTTTGGTCGAGTGTTCAAGTCACTCACGCCCTACCATTTTATTGGCTCCGGAGATGAGTTTATTGCTATTAAATAAGTAGCAAGTATTTTCAAATCTTTTCTGTTGCCAGTTTATTGCCAGAATTCGAGTCGATGCCGTTGCATGTATTTGCACCATGATGGACTACAAGCATCGCTCAAAACCGTCTTGACTTCAATTCCAGGTCTCAAAAAAGGTAGGACATCGCCTTTCTAGATGACGAAGTTCCATTTATGGTGGCACGGGGTAGCTTGTTCTGTTGTCGATATCCGATGCCCTTATGTGCTAGGTTTTTTCTACCGTACACAACTCGTCCATGACCTCAGACCCTCACGCGGATAGATTTGCCGAAATCGGTTTTTGGACTGTCCCAATGAAAGGGACAGCCGCTCGAAAGAAGCTGGAGGCATGGGCGGCGACTCACCAAAATAATCCAAAATTTCACAAAGCAATTGATGAAACTTGGAAGGTTGCTACGGCCTTGGTTCAAGTGCAAAGTGTGAATGGTGCCGGCCTGCGCGCGGACTCACAGTTGAGAGAATTCAACTTGGAGTACAACGGTCGTGTTTTTAAAGGTTCCTTAAGGGATATGCCCTCCTCATTCAATGTGGTGGAGGCATTTAATAAATTTCTTCCTCGCACCGCAACTTTTGAAATCAGGGATGAGAAGGACCATCTATTTTCATTTCAGCACTTCATTGACTGGGTGACCTGCGGCGAGACAGAAGGCGTCGAATTAAAACTCGCCGAGCACCTAGTCGAAGGCCAAATCTATTCCTACACATCCTTTGATCGAGTGTCGGAATTATGCTTTTCAGCAGAGGACTCAACAGAGTTCGGCATCGGATCGGTTTCGATGGTCCGATTCGGTCACGAAGTAAGTTTGCTGATTCTGGCCGGGAAAAAAGCGAATTTAACTCTTGAAACAGAGAAGGCAAAGGAGGCGTGGCTTGGTGCCCGTGTCGCACCACATCGCTCCCACATAAAGGTAGCGGAATCCAGGGAAATTCGAGCCGAACCACTGTCAGATGCTGATGACTTATGGAAGACCGTTGTGTTGATGCGGTTGGACGGAAATCAACGAACAGTTGACGTCCGTTATGTCATGGCTGACATGGGAGCATCCTATAGTATTCATACAGATGATGTGTCAACTTACTTCGAGGAGAACGGCGACGAGTTTATGAAGGGCGCCAAGGAAGCATATGTCAAATCACGCGCTGCCTTGGAGAAGTACCAGACGCTTTTCGAACTTGGAAAAACGTTTCTTAGTCTTCCCCTTTTTTTTAGCGCTCATGAGGATGACATAACAATTCAAAGGCACCCGACCGAATTCAAAGAATTTCGATCAAAACTTGCCAACAAAAAAGTGGTCGACAGAGTTCACCCAAAACATTGGCTGCAATTTCGGAACGTGTACACCCTTAAGAGGCCAACAGCTAGGTCACCGGATAGAACATCCTTCACGGCACCCGACTTTAAAGTTGAAACTCGAGGCTACTGGAAGAAACTGCCAATTGATACTCAAGGATTAGATAAGTACGGCCAATCAATCTACGGTAGAACATGGGTTACGCAGACACTCTCGTGGGTCGAAGAACGACCGGCCAGTCCAACAACGGTTGAGAGCGCTTCGGCTCACGACTTCGATGGACTCCGAGCTGGGTACATCTATGTGATGAGATCTGCCGCCCACGAGAAAGACATATTCAAGATTGGTTTGACCACAAGAACAACCGATATCCGCAGCAAAGAGTTGTCGCGAAGCACTAGTTCACCAGATCACTTTTTAACCGTGCAGGAATGGGCCACCCCCGATTGCATGCTTGCCGAAAAGCTCATCCATGAGCGCTTGGCCCCGCACAGGATTAATCCAAGTCGCGAGTTCTTTAAGGCTGACTACAAGGATATCGCTGTTGTGATTCAAGACGTTATCGCCAGTGTCGAAGAAATGGCCGCGAATGAGGCTCCTTGACCACGTTTAAGTGCAGACGCTAAGTGTTCGTACTTCCACATCTTGCTGGAAGAATTTCAGCGATTAATTGATGATGGGGCTTTGATAGTCGATCTGACTCTATGGCGTCGATTTAAAATTGCATTCATTTAGAGGATGTCGTTTTGTCTGATTGTTCTTCAGATGCTTTCACAAAGGCGATGACTTCTTTGATGGCGTCAGTTCGCGCTGCCGTGTTGCCCTCTACGGCATAGCCACGGCTGTTGCATTCTCTTTGTTGTTTCGACCATTCGGCAAACCCGTTGATCGGTTCGCCAGTTTTGTAGTTCCGTGCTTCGCCCAGACCGGCGCCTTGGCGATTAATCATGTGCACTTCAATCGTGCAGTTGTTGGCATGGACGCCTTGAGGCAACCATTCGTAGCGGCCGGTACCGTCAAAACCGTGATGAGCCCCAGGATAGACTTTCCACCGGATGTTCGTTCCGCCGGCCTTCAGCTCGGTGTAATAGTCCACGCATGCGGATGCAATGGTTCCGTTGTCGGCACCGCCCAGAAGAGCCAAGATCGGTGCTTTGTTCGTGTCGCCCCGGTCATAGCGGAACCGCGTGCTGCAGTTGCCCTGGTAAAGCGGTATGTTGCCGGCAAACTTTAAGTCCGTATCGATCACGGCCTTGCGCACCATATCCCAGTGTGTTTCAAACGCCACCGAGCCACCACGTGAACCGCCCATGCTGAAGATGCGCTGTGCATCGATCTGTGGGTGTGTAGCCAGTAATTTCAGCGCGTTCAGAGCATCGGCGACATTTGCCGACACATCGAGAAGACCTTGATTGTTCGTGGTACCTGCTATCTCACGTGGTTTGAATGAGTCCACGATGAAGACAGCTATGCCGGCATCATTCAGCGACTTGCCCCAGACGTCGTAGAGTTTGGCCGAGACGCCGCCGCTGCCTGGACTGATGATGACGGCGGGGACTTTGCCATTCACCTGGCTCGGCATGATCAGGTCACCGTAGACGACGACGGGCTTTGTGTTTGTCATGTTCTTGCGCACGAATTGCCAGCGGTCGGGTGGAGTGATCGAGTTGAATTCGATACGCCCTGTCTGGCCGGCGCTGAGCGTGTCGAGTGGTGCAGCGCTTGCCGCCGCTGAAAAAAGTGCGAAAACGATTAGCAGGCGCTTCATGATGTCTCCTCGGTTGTTACTGGCTGGATGACGGCGGGAAGGTGTCTCCATCAGAAAAAGCTACGTAATTCGTAGTATCTGAATCATACAAAAGTTACGAAGCTCGTAGTTTTCAAAGAACTACGGATGTCTGACGCGGATAAGCAATGGGGCGCTCGGCTCAAACAAGCTCGACTGGCGGCTAAGCTGTCTCAAAAACAGCTCGGAATTGAAGCCGGTATTGATGAGTTCGTCGCCAGCACGCGGATTAACCGCTACGAGTTGGGCGTGCACAAGCCGGACTACTTGACGGCGCAGAACCTGGCCAAAGTGCTCCGCGTATCGGCGGCGTTCTTTTATGCGCCGGAAGATGAGGTCGCAACAGTGCTATTTCAGTACTACCGCGCCAATAAACTGGAACGAGCGGCCGTGCGTAAGGCGCTTGAGCGTCTACCAGGCCCACCAACAATTTCTTAACGTCTGCTTGTCAGCCGGAACCGCACCGCTGCCAACAAACGTACCGGCTCGGCAGTCCACGCCGGCGAGTCATACAGCCATTGAACCGGCTTGCCGGCGACTGCGGACCGTCTCAGCGGATTGACCGTCCTTCCCCGGCTTCTATGGCCGGCCAGTGGAAGCCTCAATCGCGCATTGAATGTCGAAAAGACCGGGCCCGGGGCGGATGGGTCCAGAAGCAGAAGGGTGTCCGGCGCAGTTTCATTGCCAGCAACGCGGCCTTCCATGCCGATGGCCAGTGCCCAATGCTTGGTGTGCTGGTTCTTGGTGCTGGAAAACGCAAGCGCTGTCAGTTCGCCGCGCATCAAGCACTCCACCGCAAACCGGTCTATGTTGCCGGTGTCACCACATTGCAGCGCCACGGTCAACGGCAAGCCTAGCGAACGAATGATCTGAACATACTCATCGTGATACACGCCGGTGAAAAACGTGTGCTGGAATGAAGCCCATACTTCGGCCGGAACGCCATACTTTCGTCGGGGCATCTCTTCTAAAGCAGACGCTTTGGCCAATCCGAAGATGGCGAGCACCATAGCAAATACATAAAGTCCGCACGCGCCGTCAATGTCGCCTTGCTGAAAGAACACCGGCACAGGATCCTCACGCTTGAGCTGTACCGTCACGTTATGGCCGCTTTGAAGCGCCGCATACGTTCGTTGAAATCGGTAATCCATGACTGTTATTCCAGGTCGTTAGTTGGATCGGTCGGACCGACGGCGTTAGTAGTCTTGGGGTCGCAGGATGACTGTGCTCAATCTGTCGGCGGAGCTGATGATCCAAATCGTGGGTAGATCGATACGCTTGAGTCGTGGCGTGGCCGCGAGCTTGGCGTCGTCCACCAGTCGATAGACACTGATCAGCTGTCGCTGGCGGGCCACCGCAAGTTCGTTTTCGGCGGCGTCTTTTGGACCGCAATCGCCCCAATCCCCATGAACATGGAGGTTCAGAAGTGCGGCGGCGCTGAAGCCGGTCTGCTGTAGAAGGTCCAGCGCGCCGGGTGTGGCAAGGACTTTGCCGAGCTGAAACCGTGCCGCGTTCGTGAAAATAATGACTGCTGTTGGTGGTCGAGTTGCTTCCGGCGGTTTGTTTTCGTCGTTCATGGTGAGACCTTTTGGTAAAAGTGGATGGACGTGCGCCGGCCTCCGTCATAAGGTCTCGGATACCGCACAGTCATTTGTTGTGGGGATAGCTGCAGCGAGTCGCTGCGGGGATGTAGCTCTTCGCTACTCGGCTACCGCATAAACCGCCTGCAGAATGGCAAGCGGTGTCACCGGCAGCTTGTTCCGGCTGTTCTTAATGAAGCAGCGGCGAACCGCAAGCTGAACCGAAAAGTAGTCCAGAAACCCTTCGAGCGGGGTACAGCTCTCTTCCGTGATCCGATACTGGCTAAACCAGCTAATCAGCGCCGCAATGTGCGCGGCTTTGAGCGGCTGCTTGGCCATGGCCGTTTCATAGGCCAGCGCGACCGGTTCGGGGAACATCGCATGAGCGATGTCTGGTGGCATCTCGCTCTCGGGATCAAACAGCAAGCTGGCTTCCGGTTCCAAGCAGCGGCTGAGCAAACCATCGATAGAACGATGCGGAATCTCTAGCGCATCCTTCAAAGTCGGTGTTGGCGTCAGGTAGCGGTTGAGAGAGAACACATTGCCCCGATGCGACAAGTCAACTAGACCCATCCCGTGCAAGCGACAGGGTTCGGCTAAGGTCTGTGCGACGGCATCCGCCGGCTCATTGAAGAACAGCCCGAGCGCATGCCATACCTGCTGCGCGTCGCAACAGGGGATTTTGTTGAGAATCCCCGGCAAGACAGATGGAGTGCTGCGATGACCGCAGTATGACCAGAGCAAGATTTTCTTCTCGATGCTGGACAGATGCAGCGCCAGGCATAGCCAGTCCAGATTCCGTGCTACGGCGCACGGAACGTTGGGGGAGGGCAAGTTCAGCATCACCAGCCGCACAGTGAACTGCTCCGGTGTCACGTCCGGCGTCTCGTGGTGGTGGTGCGGCTGCATTGAAGGCAGCTCACTCGAGCCGAAATGGTCCGCAAAAAATTGCCGAATTTCAAGGGCAATCGACTGAAACTCTTTGCCGCTGGCAACCTGGCTCAGACTCACACCTAAGGCTTTGATTAAGGTCGAGGTCATCGCTTTGCAGAACGCCAAGTTGCATGGATGTGGCGCCATATCAAATGGCAATACGCGTTTTGGGTGGAGCAGGGCTGCGCCCCCACTTTGGTAGTTGGTCATGAGTCGATTAAGGGGGATTGGACTAATCGCTGGAAGTCGAGGTGCGATCGGTTTCAAGCGCTCGCCGGCCGCTTGCAGTCCGTTGGAGACAAATGGCAGATTTAAATGATAATATAGCACAAAAGTACTATAAAAACAGAAAATCCAGCTGTTTTTATCATTTTTGGCGATTTTCAACAAAGAAGCTGTATTTACATACAGTATAATTCTCTGAGATGATCGCATGCGAAAGCCAACGCATTTAACGTTAAGTGTTGTCCGGAAAACGATAATTGACTATGATTTTGGCCAAGCTCACTTTCTGGATTCAACTAATGACCTCGGGGACGATCAAGGAAAACACTCTGCGCGAGCTTGCAGCTAGCGATTCCATCGCTTCGACTGCGGCAATAGGACGAGTTGGGGGATTCACTGTTGCAGTTCGCTGCGGGAACGCTGATCGAACTCTCGGGAACGCCCGAGGCGGTGTTCGCTTGTTCTCTAACCTCACAAATTTGGCCACTTTCTTGCGCAGTGTAGGAATCACCAATTTCGCGGTCGAGTCTGATGACTACGAACCTGGACGCATTAGGTCTGCCAGGCCGGACAGGGCGGCAGCTCTAAAACTCACGCGCACAAAGCCCCGTCAATCTACTATCCCCATGAGTCCACTATGACCTATCAATTGCTTTCCGAAGCCTCGCTGGTTTCCGCTGCAATCGCACTGGGCGCGGAGGAGGTGGCCGGTATTTCACCTGCCGAAATTAAGCTCATTGGAAAAACCACTCCTCTTGACCGGAAGATGGCTCTAGTCTTGCGTTCAGAGATTCGCGACGGTGCAGATCCTTTGGGCTCGGCTTTTTCTACGTTACGCAGCGCTGAGGTAAGACGTGAATGCGGTGCGACTTACACCCCAGAAGGCATAGTGAATGCCATGATGGCTTGGGCCAAAGAACAGAGTGTGCCCGATCGAGTGGTCGATCCAGGGGTAGGCTCAGCCAGGTTTTTATGTGCGGCGGGGCGTAACTTTAAAAAAGCACACTTGCTTGGTTTGGAAGTAGACCCTCTTGCTGCACTTATGGCGCGAGCTAACTTAGCGGCTAGCGGTTTTGCTTCTCGCTCCCGAATCGAGCTATTGGACTATCGCGCGCCTAGCGAGCAGTTCAACGGTCGCACACTTTTTATCGGCAATCCGCCTTATGTTCGCCACCATCTAATTGACGTGGAGTGGAAGCAATGGCTTGTAGAAAACGCTGCCAAATACAAGCTTAAGGCCAGCCAGCTAGCTGGACTGCATTTGTACTTCTTTCTTGCCACCGTGTTGCGTGCTACGCCTGGGGATAGTGGTGCATTCATCACAGCCGCAGAATGGCTAGACGTTAACTACGGACAACTTCTACGAGATTTGTTTCTGGGGCCGTTGGGAGGAAAGGGCATCGTGATCGTCGAGCCAACTGCATCTCCATTTCCAGATGCGGCGACCACTGCGGCAATCACAACATTCCAAATTGGAGCCAAGCCCACCTCAGTGCGTCTGCGGCGGGTTAAGCGAATGAAGGATTTGGTTGACCTGAGCGGCGGCAAACCCGTGCGCCGAGAGCGCCTTGAACTGGAATCCCGCTGGTCCCGTTTGACTCATGCGGACCGCGGTTGCCCCGAGGGTTTCGTTGAGCTTGGCGAGTTGTGCCGGGTTCACCGCGGGACTGTTACTGGGGCGAACGGTGTCTTTATTGCGAACTCGGATGCAAGCGGCGTGCCTGATCGCTATAAGCTTCGCAGTATCACGAAAGCCCGCGAACTTATCGCGGCAGGACGCGTGCTGGCAGATGCATCAACTTTGCGATCAGTGGTAGCTCTGCCCGACGATCTTAGTGAGCTCAATCCGGACGAATTGGATGGCGTCAATCGATTTCTGACTGCCGCTCGTCTGCGCGGAGCGCATGAGGGCTATGTAGCGAGAAATCGCCGTGCCTGGTGGTCAGTGGGCATGCGTGCACCAGCACCGATCCTGGCCACCTATATGGCCCGTAGCGCACCGACATTTGTGCGGAATGTTGCGCAAGCGAGGCACATCAACATCGCTCATGGCCTGTACCCTCGCGACGCTTTGTCCGAAAACCAGATGCGAGGACTGGTGGATTTTCTTTGCACAGGCATTAGCGTTTTGGATGGCCGAACCTATGCAGGCGGCCTGACGAAGTTTGAGCCCGGAGAGATGGAGCGACTTTTTGTGCCGGCTCCCAACTTACTGGCAGAATTGGGCGGATGAGCCAGCCTCCCATATGGACCCAAGAACAACTTGAAGAGAAACGGCTTCAGGCAATTGAGATATTCCGTCGCCGGCGAATGGAGGAACCGCTTGAGCAATACCTCGCTCATTTTGATGAATATCAGGGAGTTTTCGAGGAGCTTCTAGAGTCCACGGTAGACCTAACAAACTTAGGAGATACGCTACTAGGCGTACTAACCACACCCAAGTTGTGTGAAGCATTTAGATATCTGGCCGGCCCGCCTATTTCTGACGATGACCTGCGCGTTGTTGCTGAAGCGGTACTTACTAAGCAGCGCTTAGAGCGGGAGCCAGAAATGGTGAGCCGAATTCGGCAAGTCGTGCTAAGCGGGCTAGACCGGCGTCGGTTTCCCTGGGTGGTGGAGGGACGTGAACCGACAGAAGCCGAAAGACTGGCTGCAGTGATCGGCTCCGCATCGCTGATCGCGGCACGACGACTTGAAACAAATCGCCGGAGCGAAGGCAAACGGGAGCAGGAAAAAGCCGTACATGCTGCGCTACTGGACTTAGGCTTCAAACAAGTTGGAAGCCGAAAGGTTTTTGTACTTAGTGACGCTCCGGCGCCTGGAGAGTTCTGTGCTGAAAGCGAACTTGGGAAGCGTAAGGCTGATGTTTTAGTCGGGCTTTGGGATCGGCGGGTGATGGCCATCGAATGCAAAGTCTCCAACTCATCAACCAATTCAGTTAAGAGGTTAAACAATGATGCCGCTATCAAAGCTGAAGTATGGCGTTCAGACTTTGGGAAGCTCCAAGTGGTTCCGGCCGCTGTTCTCGGCGGCGTTTACAAACTTCACAACTTGACAGACGCGCAGACTCGAGGCTTGGCTATATTCTGGGGTCATGACCTGGCGATGCTGACTGACTGGATTGGTGCAACCAAAGCGAATGCATTAAAGACAAACTCCACGCCAAAACTTTTGTGATCTGTCTTGTCTAGAGTCGCTCTCATCTCAGCGAAGAAATTTCTTCACCATGTGAGTTAAATAGCATGTCCCGGCTGACCATCGCCCTTAGTGCAAACGATACGATTCAGTTCGTCGATGAGGTACCTGGTGGTATCAATTGCGGCTGTTTCTGTCCCTCGTGCCGTAGCCCTCTGGTTGCCAAAAAGGGCCAGGTCAACGAGTGGCATTTTGCGCATGAATCTGACCAGGAACGTCCTGAATGCCTTGTTGGTGCACTCAATCTTTTCTCCCGATTGTTGTTGGAGCATCTGCTTGCCGACGGTGTGGGCATCCCAGTGCAAGGCCTGAAGGGGGTAACCCTGCGCGCGATAAGGCCGCTCGATGAGGTTGCGAGTGGCGGGCTAGCTGAACTCTCTGATGGTCGTCAATTTCCCGTTCAAGCACGCGTACAAGAGCATCGGCGCTCCTCGGGTTTAGCGGACGGCACCGAGCATCTGCTCTATTCCTGCCAGGCACCCACGCCGGAACTCCTGAAGGATCGCCAGTCCGCGAATTCATTCATTACGCGGTACGCCAGTCTCGATTGGCGTGGTAACCAGCCTCGAACTTCCCAAAGGGAATGGAGCGTTCTAGTAGACAAAAAATTGAATCTACAACCAGGCGTTGGCTCGCCGGTAATGGTCTATCCACTAAAGAATGGCTCGGATTGGATCATGTACAGAAACTGTGATGGAATATTTGTACTGCGACAGTGGCCTGAGCCAAGCGATGGTTGGGAGAATAGATTCTCCCCACGCGTCGGAAGCGCCAATCTTGAAGCTGGCGCTTATGAGGTTAAAGATTTCCTCTCTGCATCAGCCTCACTGCGACCCCTTGTTCGAAAGAGCGGCCTGCAATGTCATACGCTGGACTCGGTGCAGCGCGTGCTCAATAGCATCGACTAATCTGGCCGTACGCGGGCCGGTCCACCATAGCTGTGGTCAACGACTGGGTGGTTCAAGGCAAGTAACCTACTAATGACAAAGCGCCTCCTCAACAGTCTCCCGTGGGCCGCGCAGCGAAAGCAGCAGAGCGGCTGTTCAGTCTTCAGCGACGTCGACAAATAAGCTACAGTTTGCGAATCAATGGCGCACGCTCCTAGGATAGGATGTCAATGAGAACTCGACTCCAAACAAGAGTATTCCCGTACAGGCTTGTGAATATTGACATGTAATTGCTCTGAATATATGTGATAACCAAGTTGAGTCAAGACCAGATCCTGAGTTATGGAATTTGGAAACATCATCTAGGTAGCTTTGGGCGTTGGCGTTGGGTCCCAGGGCTGACGCAGATTCGTACATAACAAAATTGCTGCCGGCTTGAAGGCAGAATTATGGAGGGGGCTGACATGAGCATCGATAAAATTCTATGGGGGGTGCGCGCTGGGAAAACTGGAGATGCGGAGTCGCTTTTTTTTGAACAGAATGTCATCGCCTTAGGCTGGCATGAGTTAGGCGATCTCAGCAAACTCGACGCAAATCGAGAGGCTTTTAAACTTCACTACGCTGCGATGCGTCCTCTCGCGAAAGCTGGGTCAATTCCTGGTTCAGCGGGCCAGCTGTATCGGTTCGTTCATGAAATGCAGGAGGGCGATTTCGTCCTGTTTCCTTCAAAAAGAACCAGAACGGTGCATATAGGGCGCATAACAGGCGACTACAAATTTTCGCCGAGGAAAGCTAAGCACTACCCAAATCAACGCTCGGTGACTTGGATCAAGGAAATTCCACGAGCGCATTTCTCTCAAGGTGCTCTTTATGAAATCGGATCAGCTCTCACGCTTTTCACGGTGAAAACGTATGCTGAAGAATTCTTCAATGCGCTCTCTGATAAGAACTCTTCTTTGCCTATGCCCGCTGTGCATGACGAGACTGTTGTTGAAGTAACTAACAACGTCACGGAAAGCACGAGTGATTACGTATTGAAGGTACTTGCGCAGGAAACTAAAGGGCATCCCTTTGCCGATTTTGTCGGTCACCTCCTCGAAAAAATGGGCTACCGTACCCGCATTTCCCCACCCGGAGTTGACGGTGGGGTTGATATCGTGGCACACAAAGACGAGCTTGGATTTGAACCGCCGATTATTAAAGTTCAAGTCAAGAGTTCGGTTGGATCAGTTGGTGACCCCATAATCTCGCAGCTGTATGGAAAGGTTGGTCCGACTGAATTCGGGCTTTTCGTAACGCTGGGGACGTTTACTACTCAAGCTATTCAGTTCGGTAAGAGCAAGACAAATTTGCGACTAATCGATGGTCAAGCTTTGGTGGAACTTATTCTCGAACATTATGAAGAGCTCGATTCCAAGTACAAAGGGCTTTTGCCGCTGAAGCGCGTGTATGTTCCACAGCTCTCTGCTCTGGAAACTGATTGAGTCTATTTTTTCAATAACAGACTAAGCACTAACTTATAGAGGTAAAAGCGTTGGCAACTGCAATGGATATCACCATTCGAGAGGCACTCGCTTTACTTGATGGGCCACTCTCGGCGCTAGCTCGAGGCGTTGCCGAACGTCGGTACGCTTTTTGGGTGGGAGCCGGCATCTCGCGGAATAGGGTGGAGGACGTTGGAAAAGTTGTCGGCCGTGTACTTTCGCACCTGCAAGCTCATATTCTGGACATCGCAAATCCTAATGATCCGTATAAAAAAGCAATAAGCGAAGCTTTAGATTTTGCCGCTCTTTCACCTGCCGACCTAGCGTCTATTGACTTAGCTCAGCCAATCGCGAGCTGGCCCCCGATCAATACCGTAATCCGCAACCTAAGCGGGGCCTATTCAAAGTTGCTGGATATTCGAGTCGATGGAAAACCCGCAGACTACTTACTTTGGGAAGTAGTGGATGTACCTAATACTTTCGCGCCAGGTGTTGCGGAGCCGGATTGTGAGCATTTATGTTTGGCCATGCTTGTCCGAGAAGGTGTTTTGCCCGAAATTGTAAGTGCGAACTGGGACGGGTTGATTGAGGCGGCTCTTGGGGAGATTGCGCAGGTGCCTGACAGCTTGATGCAGGTGTGCGTACATGCGGACGATCTGCAGAAGGCACATCTCTTGACGCGCTTGCTGAAATTTCACGGTTGCGCCGTCAGTGCCGGAAAAGATGAGGTCAGGTACCGTGGGCTGCTTATCGGTAGTCTGTCGAGGATTACGAATTGGCATAACAGTGCTGACCACAAACTGATGCGGCATGAGCTGGTCTCTTTGGCTGCCACTAAGCGAACGCTCATGCTTGGGATGTCCGCTCAAGACGGAAACATTCAACAGATATTCGCAGATGGAGATAATCTTCGAAACTGGGGCTGGCCATGTGATCCCCCCGCCCACGTGTTTGCGGAGGACGTGTTGGGGGCAAGTCAACGCAATATTTTGCGCGTTGTCTACTCGGCTGAATATGAGGCAAATCGGTTAGACATCGAAGCTGGTGCACTATTTCGAGCCTTCGCTAAGCCTGCTTTGACGGCTCTTGTTCTTCACGTAATCTGCGCGAAGCTTTGTGAATATTCTCGTCTGGTTCTATCTGCTGGCACAACAGATGCCGACAGAAATCAGCTAAAAAATGGGTTGCTATTCTTAAGAAATCAACTTGCAGATGCTGACGATGGTGATCGTTTCGCCTTTGTTCAAATATTGTTGCAAGCTAACGGTCACTGTGCTTCGTTGTTTCAGACTGGGTCGAGAGCGGCTGGAGGGGCGACCGATTCCTATCGTCCCATTTCGATCCAATCGATCGAGCAAATCGTTAACGATCCAAATCTGAACATTATTGGCATGCGAGAGATGGCCTCCGCACTTGGCTTACTGGGACTCGGCGCCTCCGATGGCCGCTGGTCAATTCACGCTGCTGACATCGCTAATCCGAAAGGCGGCGTGCTGAGTGTTGAAACGGCGGCTGGTGAAATGCGGGTGTTCTTTTCCGCGACTAGGGAAGCAAGCGTGCAACTCGAAATTAATGGAATTGTGAATTCCTCAGATGCTGATGCGATCGTTCTACATAGCCAAAAATCCGTCAAGCCAATGACACGCAGTCCTCGTGCCGCTCCCGGCCGTACTGGAAGAGTCGGGCTTAGACACGTAGAGATTTCGGAGATATTCTTCGAATCACCTGACTTCGCGACAGTGCAAACACGTTTCCGTGAGGAATGCTTTATATGATCTCAGAGGGCCCAGTTCAAAAAGTTGTGAACGTCCTTACCGCGTGCGGTTATAAGGAGAAGCCATCCCCGATTTTGGTCTCCTCTGTCCCTTTTGAGTTCGCGGCTACTCTTTTAGGGTCAGACCGCTCAAATGATCTGATTGTGGTCGTCGATACTTTGATGGAAAAGAGCCCTCGTATTCGTCAGAAAATTGAAGGGCTTGCGCGTGCTCTAGATTTGGCATCCTCTAGGAGACCTCTCACAGTTGTGTTGGTGGGCCCTTCGCTACTTCCTGGAACGGCGGACGCCCTTTCCAGAGTGAGTCGCGTGCTGGCTGTGGGAACTCCTATTGGAGAGCCGGGATTGACTGAGATACATGATGCTTTAGCAGTGTTAATGCCCTTAATAATTCCCAATACTTCAGAAATTGCCGCTGACCCCTTAGAGGAAGTTCGAAGAAAATTTGGAGCTGTAACGCCTGATGTCAGTGCATGGATTGATGCATCGCGCGGCGGGGTCGAAGCAGTACGCGACGCTCTACGCGCATCGGTTGTATCTGCAATCAAGGTCTCTGAGGAGAAAGAATGAGCGCCTACCTCGAGAGCATTACCGCTACAAATTTTAGGAGTTTGCGAGGAACAATCACGGTGCCGTTGGATGCGCCTGTGATTCTGTTGCATGGTGCAAATGGGGCAGGGAAAACCAGTTTGCTTTCCGCCATTGAGATGGCTTTAACGGGTGAGATTGCAGCGTCACGCAGAGCTGATCCCTCGTATAAGTCTCACCTGGTTCATAGAGGACTCGATGCGGCGGGTCTCAAGCTTGCTATTTCGGGATTGGGTAACGCCAATCATTCGACCTCTGAAATAACAATTCGTGATGGAGTTCTGTCTGGTAACCCCGTGCTTGATTCCGAGTTGGCGCGTTTCTACGGGGAACGCTGCTATCTTGCGCAGTCGACACTTGGACGCCTGCTTGAAATCTATCAAAGCGCGAAGCCTAGCGGAGATTCTCCTTTAACAAGATTTGTTAAGGACTTGCTTGGCCTCGATTATCTCGATGTACTCGTTGAAGGCCTGCACTCTGCAAACGATGTCAGGAATTTCAGAAAAGTGATCCCAGAGTACTCGGAGGTGGAGCTTAGCAAAGAGACTGCCGAGCGTGATGTCAGGACGGCTAAGGTTGAATTGAAAGAACTAGAAGTTGAATTTGGCATAAGAAAAATAGAATTGGTTCGTACGCTTAGTGATCTTTTCGGAGAACCAGATATACCGATAGATGACTTTCTTTCGGGGAGCAGAAACCGGCTGTCGGACGCAGATATCGAAAATCGCTTGATCGCAGTGGCCGGGCTAAGGCACGTTGTGCTGAGTCTGAAAAGTAGATTGGCTCAGGCCGCAACCGGTGGCGCCGCCGACGAGAATCAAAAATTGCTCGAAGAAGAAAACCAACGCTCAGCAATCGGAGCGTTGGACAAGTGGTGGAACGAGCAGGGTAAGGATTTAGATTCGCTGCTGCAGCTGCTCCAGGCTGACTTTCCTGAATTGCCTTCGGCGGCTTCATCTGATCCGATGCAGGCATATGAGGCTGGTGTTGAACGTTTGCGCAGGGAAATTGAGCGCTCTAGTACTCAGCTTTCAGAAAATCAGTCGCTGCAGTTGGAGCTTGAAGCCTATGCCGTTGCTATCGAACAAAATCAAGCGCGTATAGCGATCGCAGATGAACAGATCGCCTCAGTCGCGATTGATGCCCAGGCACTCAGCAGGGCGCTAGCAGAAATAATTCCTCACTTGCACGATGAAAACTGCCCCGTATGCGGCCGGGATTTTTCTGAAGTATCCACAGTTTCGCTGGCAACACATGTTTCATCCAGCGTAGGGATGTTGGCTGAACAAGCCGGACGATTGCATGAGCTAACAAAGGCTCGACTGTCTGCCGTTACTGCGTTAAGTAACGACGAGCGCGCGCGCGATGCTGCGCTGGCCAAACAGTTGCCGGCGGAGTCGAAGTCGCTCTTGGAGATCAGGCTGAACCGCTATCAAGAGCATCGGCGGCGACTTGAAGATATGAAGCTGCACGCCATTGAGGGTGTCCAGCTAATGCGGAACGCGACAGAGGCTAGGACTCGCCTATCTGAGCGGCGATCTCAAGATCAGTATGCCTCGGATGCACGAGAAGAAGTTAGTCGAATTTGCGCGGAAATTGGACTGCCAATTCCGAAAGAATCTGAAAACGTTCGTGAGCTTGTGGAGACCTTGGATGAAAAGCTGAAGAGTGATCTTGAAGAACTGACAAACAAAAAGACAAACCTAGCACTAGCTGTTGAGGGTTTTATTCGGATCGAAAAACATAGAGCAACACTCGAGGAATTGAAGAAATCAATTAGTGTGAGTGAAGACGCGATGCTATCTGCGACTGCATCCTTGCAGAGAGGAGATGAACTCAGGCAAGTTGCTAGAACTCTGTCGAAGGCCGCAGCTGAAACGAGGATGACCACTGTCGGTAGCGTTTTCAACAGCGCACTGAACAAAATATGGCGTGACCTCTTTGTTCGTCTCGCACCGACAGAGCCTTTTGTTCCCGCTTTTTGCCTGCCAAAAAATGTGGGGGATTTTATTTCTGCCCAACTGGAGACCGTGCACCGCGACGGCGGCGCCGCGGGCGCTCCAGGCGCAATGTTGAGCGCTGGAAACCTAAATACCGCCGCGCTCACATTGTTCCTGGCCTTACATCTGTCAGTCAAACCTCAACTTCCGTGGCTGATTCTTGATGATCCAGTTCAATCAATGGATGAAGTCCACATATCGCAGTTCGCGGCGTTGCTTCGAACCCTTTCAAAAGACCTCGGTCGTCAGGTAATTATTGCGGTACATGATCGACCACTCTTTGAATACTTGTCGTTAGAGCTTAGCCCGGCATTTTCTGGTGACAAACTAATCACTGTTGAACTCAGTCGGTCTCAAGACGGGGTCAGCTTGGCCGATCCGACTTTTACCCATTGGACGCAAGACCTAGCAATTGCCGCATAGGAGCTACGCAACGGTACGATGGGATCGTTAGTGATTAGCGTTGTAATGATTGACCGGCTAGCATCGCTGAAGGTGAGTGTGTTGAATTGCACTGAAGTCTGACCCGAGTTTTCCATCGAATCTTGACCCACACTCTTTGTGAGCAGAAGGTGCTCACGATGTGGATAAGTTCTTGATCTTCTCCTTTTTGGGCTGAGTCTTTGCAGAGCTGTTTTTGAACCGATAGCTGTCGTTTCCAGTCTCAAGGATATGACATC